>JADJLG010000001.1:1284443-2021386 GCA_016710235.1 Saprospiraceae bacterium | reverse complement strand
TTTTGTTTCAATGAAATACCCAGAGATTGAATTCCTACCAGTTTCTTTGATTTTTTTTCAAATACTAATCTCAATGATTTTTTGTTCTGTTGATCTTGCCAAACTAATGTATCTAAAGGTGCTGAAATTATTGGTGGGACAAAGCCATAAACATGATAGAGGACATGAAAGAATTTCGCCGAATTATACCACAAATCCTGTTGATAAGGCTTCGGATTTGAGCTGAGATTTACTGCAAGATGCTCCCCCATTTTCCTTGCAACATACCAGACTGCTTCTATCTGCTTTCGGCCTTGACTCGGGAATTTCAATTCTGCACAATCACCGATGGCATATACATTTTCTATATTGGTTTTAAAATATTCATCAACTAAAATACCTCGATTAATCTCCAGAGCAGTGTTTAAAAAAATATGTACGTTTGGAATTACGCCAACTGTTATTCCTACATAATCACAGGGATGTTTTCTCCCAATTGTATCCTCTAGCTCGTATACATTTAAGTCTCCATCCAGATTTGCCTTTGCAATTTCGCATTCAGGATAAATTTTCACACCGCATTCATTCTCAAGATATTTGTGAATCATCTCACTCTCTTCATAACAAAGTACTGAAGACCAATAAGATTTCTCGCGGATGATAATAGTCACTTTTAAGCCTTTACTTCTAAGCATTTCTGCGATCTCGACACCAATGAGTCCACCTCCAATGATTACTGCATTATTTATTTTGTGGGAATTATTCAACAAATATTGCAAGTCATATTGATCATAAAATGATCCTATATTAGTACTGGAGGAAGGAACCCAGGAGAGCGATTTAGGGAGGGACCCTGTTGCAATAATCAAGCTGTTATATCGCAAAGTTTTATTACTTTTTAAAGTGATCTCATGCCTATCAAAATCTACAGAAATCAATGCATCATGAATAAATTCTATTCCATTTTGAATAAAAAATTGGTTCCGATGTATCACGATGTCCGACCATCTCATGTGACCCATAAAAACATACATCAACGCGGGTCTCGAAAAATAATCGGGAGATTCAGACGAAACAATTACGATACTGTGGTCAGATCGTTTTCGCAGTTCCAGCGCAGCCGTTACACCGGCTACTCCGCTTCCTATGATGCAAATTGGGTCTAGTGGCAGCTGCTTCATAAACTCAAATGGGTATGGAGTGCTGTTAATTTTTGCAACTCCGAAATTTATAAGATGAAACGCAAAATACCTGAATACTCATTGTGCAGGATAAACACAAAGGCACCAAAATGAATGCCGGGCAAGATGCAGAAATGTTTGAATATTTATGGTTTATTCTTTTGATCTGATTTGGCATAACAAACTATTAACAGTATTGCAAATTATATTAACCGCAAACAAGAAAAACAATATTTTGAAAATACTTTAATTTATAGCTATTTTGATTGCAATATACTTCATTTATAATTTTTCGTAAGTAAAAAAACTTGATGTTTTATTCTTGTGATTTAGCTTTATTAATATTTGGTATTACATCCCAACTGACTTAACTTTGCGCCGCATATAAAACCTTATATCTCGTACTATGGCAAATTATGGTAAAATCAGTCAAATCATCGGTCCTGTAGTGGACGTTTCGTTTGCTCAGGAAGGATCTAAATTACCTGAAATTTACAATGCATTGTGCATCAAGCGCGATGGTCGTGAAGACCTCATCCTCGAAGTTCAGCAACATTTAGGTGAAGACAGCGTTCGCGCAATCGCGATGGACTCCACCGATGGTCTGTCAAGAGGTATGCAAGTAATTGACTTGAATGAAACCATCAGTATGCCTGTTGGAGAAGAAATCAAGGGCCGATTGTTCAATGTAGTAGGAGAAGCAATCGACGGCTTGGGTACTGTCAGCAAAAAGAATACATATTCCATTCATAAAAAACCACCTACCTACGAAGACCTTTCCACAGAAACTGAAGTCCTTTTCACTGGGATTAAAGTGATCGACTTGATAGAGCCATATTCCAAAGGAGGAAAGATCGGATTGTTTGGTGGCGCGGGAGTAGGTAAGACGGTTTTGATTCAGGAGCTGATCAACAATATCGCTAAGGGATATGGAGGTTTGTCTGTATTCGCCGGTGTGGGCGAGAGAACTCGTGAAGGTAATGACTTGCTCCGTGAAATGATAGAAGCGGGAATTATCCGTTACGGTGACAAATTCAAACATTCTATGGAAGAAGGTGGCTGGGATTTAAGCGCTGTTGACAAACAAGGTTTGTTGGAATCAAAAGCGACATTTATCTTCGGTCAGATGAATGAACCACCCGGAGCTCGTGCCAGAGTAGCCCTTTCAGGTTTGACAGTTGCTGAATACTTCAGGGATGGAGATCTTGAAGATCCGGCAGGTGGTAAAGACATTCTATTCTTCATTGACAATATCTTCCGATTTACTCAAGCTGGTTCCGAAGTATCGGCTTTATTGGGAAGGATGCCTTCAGCTGTGGGTTATCAGCCTACACTTGCTACAGAAATGGGTCTCATGCAAGAAAGAATTACCTCAACCAAAAGAGGCTCTATCACCTCAGTCCAGGCGGTATATGTACCCGCAGATGACTTGACTGACCCGGCTCCAGCAACCACATTTGCGCATTTGGATGCAACTACAGTATTGAGTAGAAAAATTGCGTCATTAGGTATCTATCCTGCGGTAGATCCACTGGATTCCACATCTAGAATTCTTGACCCGCATATCATCGGTGATTTGCACTACAATACGGCACAAAGGGTAAAAAATATACTTCAGCGATACAATGAATTGCTGGACATCATTGCGATTCTCGGTATGGAAGAACTTTCTGAAGACGGCAAGTTGGGGGTGCACCGCGCTCGTCGTGTTCAGAGATTCCTCTCCCAACCATTCCACGTTGCCGAGCAGTTTACTGGTATCAAGGGTGTTCTTGTACCAATCGAAGAGACCATCCGAGGTTTCAACATGATCATGGACGGCGAGGTAGATGAGTATCCTGAAGCAGCCTTCAATCTCGTTGGAACTATTGACGATGCAATAGAAAAAGGTAAAAAACTCATGGCCGAAGCTCAGGCTTAATATTTGTAATTATCAAAAACAAGCTGAATGAAGGTTATTATTCTCACTCCGGAAAAATGTCTTTTTGAAGGCGAAGCTAAGTCAGTTAAGGTTCCCGGTGCCTCAGGAGGCTTCGAAATTCTGGATCGTCACGCTCCCATCCTATCTGCCTTGGAAGAAGGAGAAATCCAACTCACTGACCTTCAAGGGACAAAACACAAATTTGGTATAATCAATGGATTTGTGGAGGTGCTTGCAAACGAAGTCAGTCTGCTTGTAAGAGTTTGATTTACTCAAACATAAAAATTAAAATATAAACTTGCAGGCCTGTCAAATTGACAAGCCTGTTTTGTTTCATAAATAAATCCCGATCTTTATCATTAAAATCCAAATGTATTATGTTTACTCCTCAAGAAGATCTGTTCAAAAAAATAATCAGCCATAGTAAGGAGTACGGCTTTATCTATCCCTCCTCAGAAATTTACGATGGACTCAGTGCAGTCTATGACTATGGTCCCTACGGAGTAGAACTCAAAAACAATATCAAGACTTATTGGTGGAAATCCATGGTTCAAATGCATGATAACATCGTTGGGCTGGATTCTGCAATCTTTATGCACCCTAAAACCTGGAAAGCATCCGGTCACGTTGATGCTTTCAATGATCCGCTTGTAGACAACAAGGATAGCAAAAAAAGGTACCGAGCTGATGTTCTGATCGAAGATGCTATCGACAAAATCCAGGCAAAAGCGGACAAAGAGGTAGAAAAAGCTAAAACAAAATTTGGTCAGGAGTTCAATGAAGCACTTTACCGAACTACAAATGCTCGAGTTCTGGCTTATCAGGAGAAAGCAGGACTGTTTAGACACAAATTGGCTTCAGCAATGACAGGCAATGATATGCCGGCTCTAAAAACAATCATCGAAGAGCTTGAAATTGCCGATCCGGACAGCGGCTCAAGAAATTGGACAGAGGTCAGACAATTCAACCTCATGTTTCACACCCAACTAGGTAACATTGCAGGTGAAGAGGGCAAACTTTATCTCAGGCCTGAGACTGCACAAGGTATTTTTGTCAATTTTCTCAATGTACAAAAAACCACTCGCCAAAAAATACCCTTTGGTATAGCCCAAATAGGAAAAGCATTTCGAAATGAAATCGTAGCGCGCCAGTTTATTTTTAGGATGAGGGAATTTGAACAAATGGAAATGCAGTTTTTTGTACGGCCGGGTGAAGAAATGCAATACTTTGAATATTGGAAAAAATATAGAATGTCTTGGCACACCAAACTTGGGACTCCAGACAACAGATTAAAATTTCATAATCACGAAAATCTGGCTCATTATGCAAATGCTGCAGTAGATATTCAATTTGAATTTCCTTTTGGATTTAAAGAATTAGAAGGAATCCACTCCAGAACAGATTTTGATTTGAAGAGTCATCAGGAATTATCAGGCAAAAAATTACAGTACTTTGATACGGAATTAAACGAAAGTTATGTTCCTTTTGTCGTCGAAACTTCTATCGGTTGCGACAGAATGTTCCTTGCGATGCTATGCGAATCTTATTGCGAAGAGAAGGTACCGGATGCTGAAGGTGGTGAGTCGATGAGGACAGTGCTGAAGCTCCATCCTCTGCTTGCTCCCATAAAATGTGCCGTCCTTCCTCTTGTACGCAATAAGCCCGAACTCGTTGAACTAGCAAAAAAAATAGAGAAAAATCTGAGGACTGTTTGCAGTTGCACATATGATGACAAGGATGCCATCGGTCGACGATACAGAAGGCAAGATGCTATCGGTACACCATATTGCATTACTGTTGATTTCGACAGTTTGGAAGACAATCAAGTAACCATCAGGGATCGGGATAATCTAGAACAAAAAAGAATCCCAATCGATGACTTAAATTCGATGCTCCAAAAGTTGACTGATTGGCAATCTCTCATGCTAACTGATTGAATCTAAACAACAACTACCTATACATTGGCCGGGCTATTTTCGAACATAACAATCATGAAGTCAAGGCGACTAATACTGGCTGTTTTCTGTATTGCTTTTCACTTACAGTCCCAGGCCCAGTATTATGATGGTTTTCGATTTAATCGTTATGAATATTTTAAACAATTCGAGGGATTTACAATCGAAAATATTACGGTGCACAATGGATTTGAACAAGTTAAATTAAGAGATGCAGACCCTAAAGTCGTTCGAGCACTTGTAAAAACTTACAATTTTATCAACCGCGCAGTACATAGAAATTCAAGTGTAGAGAGATTGGAGGAGTACAAAATTGTAGAAGAAAAAATCATTGTTGATGCCTACCAATTCGAAGAATGGGAGAGAATCATGAGATCCAATTCCTTCCTGACTGAATTAGTTTATTCTATTGATGTCACAGATAGTTCTGAACGAAAAGCCAATCTGGACATTTTTGCAACAGATGGCATTTCGATTGTCCCTAATTTGCAATTCAATTCTCCAGAAAAATATGATATTTCTCTACTTGAAAATAATCTCTACGGGAGTACAAATGCCCTGGGAATTGCGGTATACCACGATAAGTTCTCAAAGATAGAATATGCGCCAAGTGTAGATTTTACGCTTAGAAATCCGAATGCAAATTATGTGGATTACAAATTCAAACTTTCGAGTTCTGACAAATCGACTACGGGAGGTGGAAGGACTGCAAATAGTCTCACTGTCGGCGCAGAACGACCTTTCATCAGCACGTATTTCAAATGGCAGGGTTCATTCACAATCAACATCCAATCCAATGCAAATTATCGAAATCTCGTCGAATTCGATTCTCTGTTTAAATATGGGACGTTTAGTATGGATTCCTGGATTGGATGGCACAATCCATTTATGAAAAGGAAGGTTACAAAACCAAATCAATGGAATTTTCTGTTTGCTTTGCGTAATATAAACAGAAGATTTTTTACACGTCCGGATTATATCAATCCTCAGAATGAACATTTGTTATTGAATCTATACACCGTATTTTCTCAAGTCAATTTCTTCAAGCGAAAATTTGATCGATATGATTATTTGTTTGATTTGGGAAGGGTAGAAGATATAGAACTAGGATTTAATATCCGGGGAGGTTACGCCTGGGGATTAAGACAGGAAAACAACTCCAATTACTTGGGTTTAGAAACTCAATATATCGGCGCTCCTGGCAGGGATCAGTATCTAGATTTCAGCTTTAAGATGGGTGCATATTTTGAACAAAAGACTTGGGTTGACATTCTCAATTCATGCAGTATTTTGTATTCGCCACGAAAAACGGATTTAAATAAAGTGGCAATACGACATTTTTTTACTTTAATTTACTCAGGACTACATGATGAGTCACTTTACCCTTTGCTCAGTGTATCCGGTGACAATGCCTTGTTGCATTATAAATCAAATGGCTTCACCGGCAATAATAGATTTGTGCTGAGAGTGGAATCTTTTTTCAATATCAAAAAGTCATTTCTGCAGCTCAAAATAGCTCCCCTATTAAGCGCTCAGATGTTGCTTTTAAATCAATCCAAAGATTTGCATAGCCAATTCCACAGTGCAATCAGTACAGGATTTCGTTTGCGCCACAATCAATACTCTTATCAGATTCTGGATGCCAGATTTTCGTTTTATCCCGCTTATACTTTTCCCGGAAACAATCCCAGATCCTTTGAAATTTTCCTGACGGTAAAGTCAAACTTCTACAACAATATTAAATTGGTGAGCAAACCCGATTTTATATACCTGTACTAAAGCTGCAATTTTGAGCGAATAAGATATCGAACACCAAAATATTCTTACCTTTCGGGAGTACAATAAAGCTGAAAAATGCTTTATCTACTGAATCATAGTATGATAACCAGACAGAAATATAATATGCCAAGATTAAAAACGACAACAAATAAGTACTTCCGGGCTCCCCTACTCGCATCAATTGCAATTATTATCCTCCAGAGTCTTAGTTCCTGTGCTAAAGAGGAAGGTGAAGGTGGACTTGCTAAAATTCATGGAAAAGTCTATGCATACAATTTGAACAAACTCCAGCAAGTGGCAGATTCCGGTTACATTGGTGCGCATAAAGTATATATTTCTTACGGCGATCACATTACTGTAGATGATGAAGTGGTGACTTCATATGATGGAAGTTACGCATTCAGAGATTTGTACAAAGGGGATTATACGGTTTTTACATATTCATACTGTGATGGCTGTGCATTAAACCAAGAAGTATTTATTCAAAAAGTTAAGATTAGCTCAGTTAGAGAAAGTGTAGAGCTCAAAGATTTTAAGGTCACCAAAGAATAATTCCAAAATGGATACAAGCGCTTTACAAGATCCAACCAACATCAATGAGATAACCAGCATCAATGATGGTGAATTCTCTGATTTTATGCTTCGCTTTGGAATTGATATAATCGCCATTTTCTTACTGGTTAGATTTATCTATTATATTAAATACAGAAATCGCGATTATGAATTCACATTTTTTATGTTCAATGTGTTGATTTTTTTGATATGCTATTTGTTGAATAACACAAAAATGAAAGTTGGTATAGCATTTGGCCTCTTTGCTGTATTCAGTATACTACGTTATCGTACAGTAACGGTGCCCATTAGAGAAATGGGATATTTGTTTGCCAGCGTAGCTCTGGGGACGATCAACAGCTTGACGGATTACAATGCACATTTATATGAAATTGTACTTTCGAACGGGATAATATTAAGCATGGTATCCATACTCGACAGAAAACACATTCCAAACACAGAAGCAGAAAGGATCGTGATATATGACCAAATGCATCTCCTCCATCCGGACAAAAAAAATGAATTAATTAAAGATCTGATATCAAAGACGGGATTGCAAATCAGCCGCGTTAAAGTTGAGAGGTATGATTTGATCAAGAACAATGCAAGAATTCGAATATTTTATCCTGGTACCGATAAAGACCTTAGACAAGAAGTAGTTGAAGATGATGACGAAGATTAAGTCACTACTGATTTTTCAGTCACTTTGCTTCTGTTCCGTACTATTTGGCCAATCAGAATTAGGTTCGAGTCAGGAGATCTGGTTGGGAGCAGGCATCGATGTCAAATTGGATAAAAGCTGGCAGACCGGATTTAATTTAGAAAATCGTAGTGATCCCACTCTCTTCCACAATGCTTCGTGGGTCAGTGATATTTCTCTGACACGCCGTCTCAATAAATCTTGGAACGCTCAGATAGCAGGACGATTTACTACAAACAACAAAAGGGACAAAACCAGATATAGCTTAGCCACTTCTTTCAAAGACAAATTTAACCAAGCAAAATTCAAATCAAAAGCTGCATTTTTTTTTGAAAACAAACTCAATGAATATAGCTCAACTTTTTTTCAGGAAGCGAATTACTATACAGCATTAGAATCCGAATGCTTATTTCCGATCTGGAAGAAAAAAATATATATTGGCCCTACTATAGAATTGAGAAACCAATGGCAACATAGATCCGTCCAATTTGAATTACTCAGATTGGGGATAAGCAGCAGTTTCGAATTCGCAAAACATCATTCTATCGAAGTATTTAGTTTCCTCGAATTCGAAAATTTATTTTTTTATTCCCCTGCAGTTGTCAGTGGTGTGAATTATCAGCTAGACTTGGATTTGTCCAAACTGAAGAAGAAAAAGAAAAACATAGAAGAAAAAAACTAAATTTTGAACTTCCTTTTCATAGGATGAAACCGATCAATTTCTTCTCTAAGGTATTGAGTATCTAAATGTGTATAAATTTCAGTCGTGGTGATGGATTGATGCCCTAGCATCTCTTGGACAGCTCGGAGATGGGCTCCTCCCTCCACCAGATGAGTGGCAAAAGAATGTCTTAATGAATGTGGACTGATAGACTTCCGGATTCCTGCTGAGGCAACCAGTTTTTTAATGATCTTAAAAATGCTCACTCTGGAAATTTTTCTGCCCTGATAATTCAAAAACAAATAATCACTATGACCTTTAACAACCGGCAATTGACAACGCACATGATTGCGATAATAGTTGATATGCTGTAATGCCTCTCCGCCTATGGGAACCAATCGCTCTTTATCCCCTTTTCCAATGACCCTGATGACATTCTGCTCCTCGTAAATACAGGAACACAACAAGCCACTCAACTCACTCACCCGAAGCCCGCATGCATATAAAGTTTCAACCAAAGCTCTGTCCCGATGTCCCAAAGGCTCTGAAAGGTCTATTGTGGCAATCATCGCAGAGATATCTTCTACACTCAACACGTCAGGTAATTTATGGGCAAGTTTAGGTCCTTTAATCAATTCGGTAGGATCCATTGAAACCAGATCTTCTATCAATAAATAACGAAAGAATGCTCGAATTCCTGACAATATTCGCGCCTGTGATTTAATACTGCTTTTCTCATCGTACAATCCAGCAAGAAAGCTTTCGATATGTTGACTTTCTACTTGGTTAGCGTGAAGAAGTGGCTGACTACCTGCTGCGAATAAAATGAGCTTATCCAAATCGTCAGCATAGGCTTCAATGCTGTTTACAGATAAGTTTCGCTCCCAGCGGAGATATTGTAAGAAAGACGTCTTTAACTCTTGCCAATTCATCCTGCAAATATATTAAATTATTTTATAATATGTATAAATCACATCTCAAGTGATAGAGTCCAACAGGAGATAAAACAGATGTTAAATAATTGCAAAAACATATGCTGGAATATCCAAAAAAGTAAATTTGCCCATGTTCGATAAGTATTCATTTCAATACCATTTCAAAGAAAATTTCAACACAATGCAAATCAAAGCATTTCTAACTCTGTTTGCATTTTCTATTTGTTCAAATGAAGTATTCGGTCAATCAATATTACTTCAACATGTAAACGTCATCACTATGTCTGATTCACTGATCAGATACAATCAAGACGTATTCATACAGGATGGCAAAATCACTAAAATTGCAGGGAAAATCAAGCCAAAGAGAAAGCAAAAAGTTAAGATACTATCACTAAAAGGAAAATATATTATGCCTGGATTGGTGGATATGCACGTTCATTTGAAAACGGAAAATGAGCTGGAAGATCAGTTGCTCTACTACCTGGCAGCGGGCGTCACCGGTATTCGTGTTATGGATAGTAAATCAGCTCAAAATGAGCTTACGAAAAAAGTAACTGACAATCACATTACTGCTGCCCCTGAACTTTATTTGAGCTATATCATCCGTCGAGAATATTCGTATTCACAAGAATCCGCTGATAGTTTGATGAGCGCTTTAAAAACGTCAAACTATAAATTTGTAAAATTATTCAGCTTATCCAACGACAGTACATTCCAACATTTAATGAATTCCTCAAAAAAATATGGAGTGATAGTTTGCGGTCATTACCCTATTTATAGGCAATTTAGCAAGGCAATTCCAATAGATTTCGATAAAGTCTTGAATTCTAATTTTAAAAGTATCGAACATCTGGGTGGATACACACAGTTGCCTGATGACAAAATCGCCTTGGCTGCTCAACAAACAAAAGCTAATAATATCTTCAACTGCCCTACCATAGATTGGGATATTATGGCTTACGATTTAATGTATCCTAATGAATATAAACAAAGATTTACTTATTCAATGATCCCTAAAAATACTCTGGATCAGTATGAACAAGATTATCTGACAAATATCAATAAAGCCGGAGGGAACGATGCTATCATTGATCAGAAAAATAAATACCTGCCTACTTATCAAAAGAAAATCAATATTCTAAAAAATCTTTATCAGTACAAATGCCCACTTCTCATCGGTGGAGATGCCGGTAATCTTTTTCAAATGGATGAATTCAACTTATATGAAGAGATGACCCTTTGGAGTCAGGCAGGAATTGATAATTACACAATATTGGAATCTGCTACAATAAATCCATCTCTGTTCTTTGAGGAATTAAATAAAAATGGGACAATCGAAGAAGGTAAATCCGCGAATTTAATTGTTCTGGAAAAAAATCCACTCGATAATATACGGAACATCAAGACCATCCAATACACCTTTAAAGATGGAATGATGTTTGAAAATGCAATCTTGCGATCAAAATTGGGAATTCATTAATTTGGCTTTAATAAATTTTTGACAGCAATCATGCTCCGAGGTCTTTTGCTCAACATTTTTTTTTAAACTGCCTGGCACTGGCAGCACAAATCAAATTTCCTCTAGAAGTAAAATCCGGACATCTGATTTCTACCTGGCAAGTTGCCGGATTGTCATATACCAGGGCATTCTTGGAATTGGGATTTCCTACACTGGTGATTGACAAGCACTTCGCAGATCAGCATCTGGCTGACCAGGTAACATTCAAAGAACCAAATCAGCAAAACTCCATTGTCCTTTGGGCTGAACAAAAGCAACACCAAATCATCTCATTGATAAATGATAGTATCCATGTGAATGGAAAAAAAATATTCTTGAATACAGTTGTAGAGGATTTAAGCCTCATTCCTGAATGGAAGGAATACCACATGATTTTTCAAATCAAAGAACTGGGACAAGTTTTAAAAATCAATTTACAAAATCTAAGTTTTGAAGTCGGCGGAGACATTACACTTGATGCAAGTTCGTGTGTTTGGAAAATGCAACCTGATTCCGACACCAAAGGATTGTTTTTATACATGGAAAGTTGGAGATTTTCGATTCCTGTGGAATAGCAGAAAAACTATCCGGAAATTTATTACTGGATCTTGGCGCAGCCAATGCATTCTATCTGTATTCTAACTACCCAGAAGTGGAGCAATTTCTGGAGAGATCAAAACGAATGAAACTCGATGAAAGTTCCTACAAAACATCTTCAAGTTTGAAGAATATCAATGTGTTAGTACCTGAAATTGTACATTTTCAAAACGTCGAAATATTTGAAAATCACATTGTCTCAATAAAACTTTTCAATTCGGGTAGAACAGAAAATTATTTCGGAATCATAGGTATAAGATTCCTTGAAAATTTTGAGACGACAATTGACTTTTCAGGTAATATTTTAATATTGAAGCCGATCACTTCAGTAGCCAGAAAAATCAAATAATCAAATCGACCAGCCTAAATTGTTTATGTATATTTCAAATCCAAGGACTAAAAATTATTCATCTCCCATCAGCGATACCTTTTGCATGTAAAGCTTCTGCTGATTGTCGTTCTGAAGCAAACTCAAAATACACATCCCTGCTGGAATATTGTCTAAAGCAATAGATGCCTCAGATTGAGCTTCCATATTTACTCTTTTTATTATCCTACCCGTCATATCAACCAGCATAATACTGTAATTACCTGCAGAGCTGAGTTCAACATGAATAAATTCCCTTGCTGGATTTGGGAATACTTTTACATCGATGAATACTGCTTCATTGGAAGAAATCGGACAGTTTTTAGAATTGTAACTAAAGCTTTTGCTGATAGCAAAAGCGCCTAATCCATCCGGACATCTTTCGTAAGAATAATCAGTAGGTATCGTGCCGAATGAAATGCTGTCCAAAAGCAATCCGTCAGGTCTGCTTAGGATCAACTCTTCTCCACTTGCAGATAGTTTGAAGTTGGCGTGCAGGCCATTGAGAGCATTTCCATCTTCGTCTAACCAAATCACAATTCTTGATTTTGGTCCAATCACCACGGAAGCAGGAAACTCCCATTTTTGTGGATTCGCAAAATCATCAGAAAGATAAAAACCGGCAAGATTTACTTCCTGATCGGTATTGTTGTATAATTCAGTCCAATCCTCAAATTTATTGTCAGTAGTATCAAGTACAGCTGTTTGGTTACTTGTCATCAATTCATTGATGACAACATCGCCTGATCCAATTCTAGGATAAGGATATTCTGCTTCAAGGACATGAAACTCAAACTCTGCTCGCTCAGGTGAAAATATTCCTGCATTATTATTTTCAGCATAAATATAGTACTGCGTTTTATTTCCTGTAGGAATAAAATACATACCAAAAACATGGTCTCCGGCAAGGCCATCATGGTGCAATCCATCATCGTACATCTGGTACTTTGAAAAAATATCAAATCTGTTTTTTCTGAATGCGCAGTAAGCATAATTTACATTGGAAACAGAAGCATTTAACCACGCAGTGTCACCGATGATTGCAATCTGAGCAGATTCCCATTTAATATCAGTTATTGTCGGAGCAGTTGCATTAAACTCAGCTATTGTTCTAAAGTATGCCAATCTTGCATCCATCAAAGTGCTGATGCCGGGTCTCGATCCCATCGGACCTCCACCGGATAAAATAGGAGCAGTAAGTGAACTTTGGAAAGCTGAATAGCTTGTCAGACTATTTGGATCTGTTTTGACCAATGAGTCAACAAAAGTCTGCAATTTCTTGGCAATATTTTCATATTCACGATTAGCTATAAATTCATTGCAAAACGTCCTCACATGAGCCGTGTACATTCTCTTAAACCTAGGATCCTGCAGAATTTTCTGGATCAAGGGTCTTGAGGCATTTGTCTCGCCAACGAATAAACTCGTCTTGTCTACAGTTGTGGTACCACCACCTGAGCCACCGGGAAAGCCACCTATGGACATATTCAGATCCCATATCACGGGCAACATCCTGCCAAAATCATCTTCATATAAATAATAATTCTGAGAAAAACTTCCTGTGTAACTATCGTAATTAGAAAAAACACTATTAAACGCATGCATCCAGATTGCACGATCGATATCCATAATTGAAGGCAAACGAGAAGAATTGTTTTTTAATGTATCCATCAAGGCTATTAATTTACTCCAGCCAAAATTATTTTCCATTCCATATAGGCTATAATATCTGCTACTATCATTGTTGATATAGACTAAATTGCTGGTGGAAGATAAACCGGGTCTGTCTGGATTTCCTTTTACAAAAACATGATCTGAACTTCCAAAGTGATCGCTACAAAATTTTTTATTTACTGCTTCCACATTCGAATAGAGTCCAATATACTTATCATTTATGTAAACCTTGGCAAAATTTGCCAATGAACAATCCATATAATTTTTCAAAATTTTATATGACAATACTTCTCGAACTACAGATTGATCTGAGAAATTATTACCCAGCTTTATACTGTTATATGTATCGTACTCCTGATTGTCTTTGACCCAATCGAGCTTCAAATGCAAAGGGTTTTTTACTTGTGAGGTATTATAAGAGCTGTTGCCTTTATATTTTACACCAACACTGTCAAATCTAACACCATTTACCAGACAATATTCCGCAAGAATATAATCTTCTTTTCCTGCTTTAGCAGTATCCAACCTGTAATCCCAATTGGAGTAACTGAAATAAATTTTAATTTCCTGAATGATATCTTCTTTATAAAAATTTTGAGAATAGGACCTACTGAACAAAATCAAACACAACAGGGTAAAAACAAATCTGACTCTTGTGCGAATTCTTTCTATCATATAACATGTTTACAACAAAAGTATGTCAATGCCAAAATGTAATGGATTTTTGAAATAAAACTTTTTTTCGAATCATTCTCATGAGAAGCTTTGCAATCCCCAAGATGCAGAAAAAACCAGCTTGAGCATAAAAATATATCAAAATCCTATTAAATATTTAATACTCTGTCATTCTATATTTTACACATTTATAAAATTATAAATCAATATTTTTATCTAATTTTCAGCTCGTAAATTATAAAAATTTGCTTAAAAAACACTAAATTGTCCTTTTTTTAATGGGAACAGTTTACCTTTACATCAAGAAACGAATGAAAGAAATATGAAAAAGTCTATTATTTTTCTGCTTGGTCTCGTCAGCGTACTTACTTTTTCCTGTACTTCGACCACCATTGTTGAAAAAGACGCTGAACTACAGACACTGTTGAAAAGCAGAAGTTTCACCGGCGATTTGGGGTTTTATATTATGCCTGAAAGCAATTACTATTCTCATCTACCAAATCAGGATCCTAATAATCCAGTCACAAGAGAAAAAGTGGTATTAGGAAACCTACTGTTTTTTGAAACAGGAATAGGTATGGATGCTAAACAGGAATTTGAAAAAGGAACATATTCTTGCAGCACTTGCCATGTTCCCGAAAAAGATTTCACAGCAGGTAGATTCCAGGGGATAGCGGATGGAGCCGTTGGGTTCGGAGAATTCGGTGAGGGCCGCGCCAAACATCCTTCTTACGACGGTACAGAAGTTGATGCTCAAGGTGCACGACCTCTTCCAACAATCAATTTGGCATATGTTAGAAATGCACTCTGGAATGGTTCGTTCGGTTCCTTCGGCATGAATGAAAATACAAGCGCAGTTTGGGGAGTCGCTGATTCATTAACAAAGATAAATTTTGAAGGTCGTGAAGGTTTGGAAGCAACGATCAATCGCGCTCTGACAGTACACCGCCAGGTTATCGACAAAGCCTTGATGGACAAGTTGGGTTATACAGACATGTTCAACCAGGCTTTTCCTGAAATTCCCGTCAGCGAAAGGTATACCAAGCAAACAGCAGCAAATGCCATCGCTGCATATTTTAGAACCATACTGACCAATGAGGCTCCTTTTCAAAGATGGCTCAAAGGTGATTTCGATGCTATGACTGATCTTCAAAAAGAAGGAGCGACATTATTTTTCGGGAAAGCCGGATGCGTTAATTGTCACAACAGCCCATCCCTGAATGGACAAAGATTTGCAGCAATAGGTGTCAAAAATCTTGACCAAAACGGTTATACTGTTTTCAAGACTAATGATGGCAGATCAAAAGGTCGCGCCTCGTTTACCTTAGATGAAAACGACCTCTATAAATTTAAAGTACCACAACTCTATAATTTGAAAAAAGTTGGATTCTATTTTCATGGTGCAAGCAAAACTTCTATGCGCGATGTAGTAGAATACTTCAATAACGGGGTTCATGAAAACCCACTCGTTCCTCAAGAAAAAATAGATGCTCGCTTTGTGCCTCTAGGGCTAAATTCCTCAGAATTGGACGCTCTCACAGAATTTATGGAAAACGGCTTGTATGATCCAAATATGTTGCGATACAAACCGGCTTCTGTAATGTCAGGTAATTGCTTTCCAAATAGCGACCCACAATCCAAAACGGACATGGGATGTAACTAAAAGCTCCAAAGAATTAATTCATATAGAAATGGTTTATCGAAGTCAAATTTGGTAAACCATTTTTCTTTTAATATTGATCCCTGCGGAATCCGTGATTAAAGCACTATGCTAGGGCTTAAATATGTAATCACAACGGGAAACTCTCGAGGAACAAAACCTTGGATTGATTAGCTTACAATCTCACTGAGAGACGACTTCATCATGATTATTGCTCCTGATCTGCATAATAAATGATTTTTTCACAAATCGACTGTTTTTATGGCTTGAACCCAAAAAAAACTTGCAAGACCAAGTTAGTATCGATTGTTTCAAGCTTTAAATGGTAAAAAAATCCAGAATAAATTTCTACTTACACACTTTAGGAGATATTGCTGAGTATATACTTCTTGTTACTGTCTTATCAACTTAGTATTGTACCACTGTCGTCCCTGAATATCTGATATACTGACGATATAAGTTCCGTGAGGTAGGTGTGAGGGAATATCCGCAATATAATGCACCCCTTCTGTGGCCTGAAATCTGCTGTGCAGTACCCTCTGTCCGTCCAGATTGACGATATTGAGATCCATCTCTTGGTTGAGCGCGGCGCGGCAGAGTATGGCCAGTCTGTCGGTCAACCCCGCCCCCCGCCCGGCGCCCCCCCGCCCCCGGGGGCCCCCCCCCCCGCCGCAGGGGAGCCCCCGCGCCCCCCCCGCCCCCCTAGCGCCACCACCCGCACCCCCCCCCCCCCCCCCACCCGCCCCCCCCCCCCCACCCCCCCCCCCAAAAACCCCCCAAAAAAAGCGAGCCCCGACCCCCGGGGGAACCCCCGGGGACCGAGGGGGCCCCCCGGGGGGGGGCGGGCCCCCCCCGCCCGGCCCGGCGCCGCCCCCACCCGCCGCGGGCGCGGACCCCCCCCCCCCGCCGGGCCGGGGCGCCCCGCCCCGCCCCCCGCCCGGGCCCCCGCGCCCCCCCCCCGCCCGGCCCCCCCCCCCCCCCCCCGGGGGCCGCGGCCCCCGCCCCCGCGGCCCGCGCCCCGCGGCCCCCCCCCCCCCCCCCCCGCCCCGGCCCCCCCCCCCCCCCCCCCCCCCCCGCCCGCCACCCCCACCCCCCCCCGCCCCCCCCGCCCCCCCCCCCCCCGCCCCCCCCCCCCCCCCCCCCCCCCCCCCCCCCCCCCCCCCCCGCCCCACCCCGCAACGAACCCCCCCCCCCCCCCCCCCCCCCCCCCCCCCCCCCCCCCCCCCCCCCCGGGCCCCCCCCCCGCCCCCCCCCCCGGCCGGCCCCCCCCCCCCGGGCCGGCCCCCGAGCGCCCCCCCCCCCCCCCCCCCCCCCCCCCCCCCCCCCGCCCGCCCACCCGCCGCCCCCACCCCCCCCCCCCCCCCCCCCCCCCCCCCCCACCCGGGGGGCGGGGACCCCCCCGCGCCCCGCCCCCCCCCCCCCCCCCCCCCCCCCCCCCCCCCGCCGGGGCACCCCCCCCCCCCCCACCCCCCCCCCCCCCCCCCCCCCCCCCCCCCCCCCCGCCCCCCCCCCCCGGGGGGGCCAGCGAGGGGGCGGGCCCCGGCGGGGACGCGGCCCGCGCGCGCGAGGGGGGGGGCCGCCCCCCGGCGGGGCGCCGGCCCCCCGGGGCCCAGGCCCCAGCCCGGCCGGGGCAACCCCCCGCCCCACCCCCCCCCCCCACCACCCCCCCCCCCCCCCCCCCCGCGCCCCCCGCCCCCCCGCGGGCGCGAAAGAAAAAGAGGGGGGGGCAGCCGCCCCCCCCGCCCCCCCCCCCCCCGCCCCCCCCCCCCCCCCCCCCCCCCCCCCCCGGCCCGCGCCGGCCCCCCCCCCCCCGCCCCGGGGCAGGCCCCGGGGGCCGGGGCACCCCCCCCCCCCGGCGGGGACCCCCCCCCCCCCCCCCCCGCCACCCCCCCCCCCCGCCCAACCCCCCCCCCCCGGCGGGGGGAAACCCCCCGCGGGCGGGGGGGGAAAAAACCTTTAGGAAAAACGCCACCCCCCCCACCCCCCCCCCCCCCCCGGCGCCACCGGCGGGGCGGGGGGGCACCCCCAGGGGGGGCGCCCGCCCGAAAGCGGGGGGGGCCGCCCGCGGCCCCCCCCCCCCCCCCCCCCCCAACGGCGCCCCGGCGGGCGCGGCCCCCCCCCGCCCCGCCAAAGGGGGGGCGGGCCGAGGGCCCCGCCACGGGCGGGCCCGCCCCCCCCCCGCCCCCCCCCCCCCCCCCCCCCCCCCCCCCCCCCCCCCCGCCCCCCCCCCCGGGGGCCCCGCCCCCCCCCGCCCCCCCCCCGGGAAACAAACCCCCCCCCGGCCCGGGGCCCGGGGGGGGAAACCCCCCCCCCCCCGCCCCGGCGGCGCCCGGGGGGGACGCCCCGCCCCCCCCCCCCCCCCCCCCCCCCCCCAACCCACCCCCCCCCCCCCCCGCCCCCCCCCCCCGCCCGGAGCCCCCCCCCCCCCCCCCCCCCCCCCCCCCGCCCCCCCCCCCCCCCCCCCCCCCCCCCCCCCCCCCCCCCCCGCCCGGCGCAAAAACCACCCCCCCCCCCCCCCCCCCCCCCCGGGGCCGGCCCAACCCCCCCCGCGGCCCCAACCCCCCGGCCCCCCGGCCCCGGGGGGGCCCCCCCCCCCCAAGGAAAAACCCCCCCCCCCCCCCCCCCCCCCCCCCCCCCCCCCCCCCCCCCCCCGGGCCCCCCCCTAAACAAAACCCACCCCCCCCCCCCCCCCCCCGGAAAACCCCCCCCCCCCCCCCGCTAACGAACCCAGCCCAAAAACACCCCCGCCCCCCCGCGCGGGGGGGGACGGGGCGGGCCCCGCCCCCCCCCCTCCCCGCCCCCCCCCCCCCCCCCCCCCCAAACAAAAACGGCCCCCCCCGGAAACCCCCCCCGGAAACCCCGCCCCCCCCCCCAAAACCCCGGGGGGGCGGGGGCGGGCCCCCCCCCCCCCCCCCTGCCCCCCAGAGGCGCAAAGGATTGGGGTATATGTCAAACGCTGTCTCTCTCCTCTGGTACACATCCTCCAGTCTGACTACTTTACCACATCCGGGGACCAAACATCCATCCGTGTCCAGATGGAGCAGCCAAGCCCTTGCAGTATTGGACTGTGAGTCTCCTACTCCTCCTGCTACTACCATCGTATTGTAGGGTGTGCATCTGATCTGATGGAAAGCCATCCCATATGTCCTCAGGCTGTCCCATCCTATGGGCAGATAGCGCCTCGTCCAGAGGCTATCTCCACGTTCAGACACCTTGTAGATCAATCCATAGTTGACATTGCCTTCAAAGCGATAATCATGGATGTCCCCGCAGGTCACGTAGCCGGATCCGTCTGACATTTTATCCCCATAACTTGTCCATTGATTTATATAAACTGTATCCTCGTAATGATCGTACATGGGCCTTATCCAGTACACTGTGTCGAACTCAGGGCTCATCCGCAGAGTCAGTGGTTTGCCAAATGAAAAATTATCACCAATTACCCAGTCAAAAGCTGAAATTACAAAACTACCGTCTGTATCTCTGAAAGTAGATTGATTATCCGCAATAGCAATTTTAATATTAAAGTTTCCAATCAAATCCTTTCTTTTTAGGACCTGCATATTACTGTCCAGTTTCAAATAGAATAAATTTCCTTTTCTTGTGGGTTCGTTTTTCCTAAACTCGCTAATCTGACCAACACATTCGATATTATTTTCGCTATCAGATGATACCCAGTAGTATGGAGTCAACGTACCGAGCTTGGGAATTTTGGATATTTTTTTTATATTCAATTTTAAATCAAATTCGTACACATAATAAGTGATATCCAAACCTTTGCTATGTTGAAATATCATCCGAAATCTATCTGAAACTATTCCTGACTTTGATACAGATACAAAATCGAGATCCCCGGGATCGGGTTGTGGAATCTTGTTTACAGATATGATTTTTAAATTTTTGATATCAATCATTAGCAAAACAACATCGGATCCATTCTGAGGTGAAATATTCAAACCCATTTGCAGAATATAAAGACTATCATTAATTTTTATCAATGGATCATTTGAAAATATAAATATTTTCTCAAAAACACTATCAGTAAGAATTTGACTCTTAAGCAAATTTCCATCGTAGTCAAAACGATTGATTTGCATCTTGACTATTTGTTTTCTCCCTGTGCTATCTTCCTCTGTCACTAAGGTACCTATGGTAAATATGCCCATGCTGTCAGGTACTATACCATTCAATAAACACTGTCCTCGCACCCCACCAAGATCGGGGAGTACAGAGAAAGTCTTCTGAGACCATAAAAGGATACAACAAAGACAAAGAGAAAGCAGGAGAATATATTTCATGCGGCGTCAATTACTATCAATATCTTATCAAGAGGCACAGGGTTTTTTAGTATAGCTCCTCAAATCTATCCTAAATATAGAATATAATTGGCAATTTGATCGATCCTCCTTAGTTTTTAATCCCTAAAACCGCAAAAACCGTTGATCGAATTACAAATGGATATTTTTTCTATAAATTAACGCTTCTACTCTATCCGGGGTGCCTGAATAAATCATGCAAGTACTGTTTCCCAATTATTGATTTTCCGGGAATAAGGGCCTGCTTTTACTCTATGAGATACTTCAGGGATACTTCATAGATATTTCTTTATAGATTTCTAGGAAAAACGCATGATAAATACCTGAGTATGTGTAAAATTGTCTGCTGAATTCAGCTAGCGCTTCAGGTCCTATCCGATAGCTCTAAAAAAAAAGTCATGAAATGAAATATTTTTGCACTCTATTGAATATTTCACATGGAATTAGAAATCATAAACATAGAGGAGCAACTGCTTATCGGCATTCATAAAGAGATGAGCTTGATGAATAACCTCACTCCACAGCTATGGCAAGCATTCAAGCCGAGACTTCAGGAAATAAAATCAAGGACTGACCATCTTTTAATTTCACTTCAAATCTATCCCGGGAATTACTTTACCGAATTCAATCCTGAACGCCACTTTCGAAAATGGGCAGCTGTTCAGACAAATTCAGACAGTGACGTACCAAAAGACCTGGAGTTGCTGCACTTAGTCGGGGGAGATTATGCGGTATTTCACTACAAAGGTCCACTCCATGATAAAAGTATCTTTCAGAAAATATTTACGGAATGGATCCCTCAATCGGCATTTGCTTTGGACAACAGACCCCATTTTGAAAGGTTTTCTGATGGATTAACTCTTCAGTCACCAGAATGGGAAGAAACGATATATGTACCCGTGATTAAAAAAGAATAATCTGGCAAACTTCCCCTCACTGGCAGGATACCCGGCAATCTAACTCAGTTTGCTTACAGGCGATTTAATTTAATTTCTTCTACAACTCCCGGATCCAATAGCGTAGAAGTATCGCCGAGTTGATTTAGCTCACCTTCGGCGATTTTCCTTAAAATACGTCGCATGATTTTTCCGCTGCGGGTTTTGGGAAGGCCTGTAACGAATTGAATTTTATCCGGTTTTGCTATTGGTCCGATCACCTTGCTGACAGTTTTAGCTATATCCTGCCGGGTGAGATTCTGATCATCCAGCAAACCTGTATAGATGACATATGCATAGATTCCTTGTCCTTTCACCTCATGTGGATAGCCGACCACTGCACTTTCTACCACACTATGGTGCATATTGATCGCATTTTCCAGTTCGGCAGTTCCAATTCTATGACCGCTGACATTGAGCACGTCATCGACCCTACCTGTAATTCGGAAATTGCCGTCATCATCCTTGAGTGCCCCGTCTCCGGTAAAATAGAGTCCCGGATAAGTCGCAAAGTAATTTTGTCTACAGCGATCGTGATCACCGTATGTTGTCCTTATAATTCCGGGCCAGGGTGCTTTGATACACAAATTTCCTTTGTAGTAACCATCCTGATCTTTTTCGGTGACCTCATTGCCCTTTTCATCTACCAAAATCGGCTGTACCCCAGGCAGTGGCAGGGTAGCCCAGCAGGCTTTGTGCGGCGTCACACCGGCGAGATTAGAGATCAGACAAGCTCCTGTCTCAGTCTGCCACCAAGTATCCACTACAGGACATCGAGACTTGCCGATATTTTCAAAATACCATTTCCATCCTTCCTCATTGATTGGTTCACCCACAGTCCCGATGAGTCTAAGACTAGACAAATCCTTGTCCGCGATCGGTTCCAGACCATATGCTATCAGACTCCGAATCGCTGTCGGTGCAGTATAAATGATATTTGCTTTGAACTTATCTACAATCTGCCATAAACGCCCCGCATCAGGCCAGGTAGGTATGCCCTCAAACATTAATGAACTGGCGCCGGCACTTAGGGGACCATACAAAATGTAAGTATGCCCTGTGATCCAACCAATGTCGGCTGTACAAAAATGGACTTCGCCCGGCTGGTATTGGAATACATTCACAAAAGTATAATTTGCCCACACCATATAACCCGCACAGCTGTGCACCACGCCTTTGGGCTTGCCGGTACTCCCTGAGGTATAAAGTATAAAGAGCGGATCTTCGGCATCCATCTCTGCCGCAGGGACAAAGCCATCACCTTGAATTTCAACTTTAGCAACTTCGTCGCTCCACCACACATCTCTTCCATTTATCATCGAAACAGGAGTTTTCGTCCTGGTCAAAACAATAACTTTCTTTACAAATGGGCACTGGGTCAGAGCTTCATCTATCACGGGTTTGAGAGGGATTTCTTTTGTCCCCCGGAATGCTCCATCACAAGTGACAATGTATTCGGCATAAGCATCTATTACCCTATCAGCGATACTCTGAGCACTAAAGCCACCAAAAATCACCGAGTGTATAGCTCCGATCCGGGCACAAGCCAATATGGCTATAGCCAGCTCTGGCACCATGCCCATGTAAATACAAACCCGATCACCCTTACGCACACCATTGTTGATCAATACTCGGGCAAACTGGTTTACCTTGTCATACAGTTCCTGATAACTCAGGATTCGATGTGCTTCGTTTGGATCGTTGGGCTCCCATATCAATGCAGCTGTATCAGCCATACCAGACAAGTGCCTGTCCAGACAGTTTTCTGTAATATTGAGCTTTGCACCGCCAAACCATTCTATCCTCGGCTCAGTAAAATTCCATTCCAAGATGCGATCCCACTTCTTCTTCCACTGGAAGTTCTCCGCAACTTCGGCCCAAAAAAGTTCCGGATGATCTACACTGCGACGATGAGCTTCCCGATAATTTTCAAGAGATAATATCTGATATGGATAAGACATATTGTTGAAATTGTATTGGCGAAATTAACTAGAATAAAATTGAAGCAGATTGAAAATATGGTCAAATAGTATAGCTGACTTTAAGCTAAAATTTCATTGATACTCTTTAATAACTCTCTTGTACTAAAGGGTTTGGTGACATAATGTACTGCATCGAGATCGTATGCCTTTCTGATGTCTGCAGGCCGCGTTTTTGCACTCATAAAAACCACCTTGATATGGCTTGTCACCGGATTTGATTTTATACTGCTACAAATGGCATATCCATCCACATCCGGCATCATGATGTCTAAAAGAACCAAGGCGGGCAGATGATCAGATATACTTTGCAATGCTTCGGTTCCATTGCGAGCGACAAAGACTTCATATCCATTCGTCTTCATTAAATAATCCAGCGACATCAGGATATAAGGATCATCATCGACTATCAATACTTTATGAGCTGTTTCAGACACTGAACTCATGTACTGATTCCTCCAAATTATTCATAGGTAAAGAAGAAAAATGAATGCATATACCCGATTAATTCAAATGCAATATCATCAGACTATATAGATATCCAAGCTTAATGTTTCTTTGTATCTGATGTTAAATAATGGATTTGTCTGTAGAAGCAGATTGTCAAGGTGAAAGCCCTTGATTTTATGCTCGCCTAGTCTCCATCCTGAATGGTGGAGTTGATGTAAAATTTGATATCTTATTCTTTCTATTCCTCGTTGTATCAATTTCATGTCTTAAATGGTCCAAAATTTTTTCATTATTTATAAGTCTATTCTAAACGCAAACCGGAATTGGTGTAGGTCACTTCAGTAATGATTTGGAACAAAGAAGAGGTTTTTAATGAATAGGAAAATTGTGCTATTTAATATTTGTATCCGGTATTTACCCAAGAATCCAGCACAAATGAAGCTTTGATTTATCCGCTTCCATTTGATTTCCTCAATTCTCAAAAAAATCCATTCTAAATCAATAAAAAACCAAGTCAGAAAAAAGTGACCCCATTTCTGGGGTCACGATGCACTAATCGATGGTCACGCATTTTGGACCTTATTTTATCTTATACTTCATAACATTTATCTTGCAATGATCAGTTTTTCGGTTTGCAATACACGCCCTTTATGGTCTGTGATCTGTATGACATAGCTACCTGTGTTCAGATCATCCAGACTCCAGAATACCTGATCATACTTCCTGTTATGATACGATCTACTGCATACCAATACTCCGTCTATCGTATAGAAATTCAAGTGTATGACTTCCTCTCCCTCATAATGTGATAGCAGGTAGAGTTGGTCAGATACCGGATTGGGATGAATCCGAAAAAAACGCTCCCTGTTCTTCTCCACTTGCTCAGAGGACGTAGTCTCGTTGCATCCAGGCACCAGACATCCCTCTTCGTCCAGATACATCATGTATGCCCTGATTTTACCGATCCGCTCATCATGGATGGAGCCTACCACCAGTATCCCGCCTCCGGGACTCTGAGCGATATGGTATGATGGTACAAATGATAAGCTGTCTCTCCTGGCATCTCCCGGGATGATCCGCTTGTACCAGAGGCTGTCTCCCACAGCACTGAACTTATACAATACGCAGTTTCCGGATAAAGTGTCAATATCGTGACCCAGCGCAATATACGCCGAGTCGTGATTGACCGGAATCATCGCCTGAAAATAATTTCTGGGTAATCGAAGATATGGCTCAGAGTACATTTTTAGCTCCCATCTCACAGTATCAAAATCCGGACTCGCTCTGACCGGATGAGGAAAAGCGTTATTACTATTGAGAATGTTTGTATCAATATTCTTGACCAGAAGTGTTGGTGTCATCACAAAGTCACCGTCTGACCTCTGGTGGATATATTTATTGGTATATATCCAGGTAGAAACAGGTACTGAGCTCGCGAGTCTTTTGTACCTAAGTATCTTGCCTACGCTATCACATTCAAGTCGCATTAATCTCCTGGTACCTACGAGGTCGGGGGCCTTTCCACTGCTACCAACGATAATGTAATCTTCTGCTTTTTTTTGAACAAAATCAGGCCATATATGTGTATAATTGGAATCTATTACTTTTATTCTTTTGATTAATTCCAGATTACTGTTCAATTCCAAAATTTCTATCTTATTGGTCTGGTCGAATGAAAAACTTGCAGCTATAAGTCTTTCATTCCTCATATCGTATCTCAGATCAGACAGCAATCCAATGTCATCGTTTTTGAAATAACAGGAGTTCACTATTTCTGCAGAGCGCAGATTGAGTTCTATGATATAATTTTCCAATTCACTCTGGTCATCAATGACCCTTCGGGTCATGAAATAAATGACACTGTCATTTTTGATGGCAAAAAAATCGCCTTTTGACATATTAAAATGTTTCTTGTATTTCTCATCCCACAGGGTGTCAAATGCGATTCGATAGCCCTCGTAGTCAAATATTGCCCTGAACGGTCGTATAGCAGCCCGTGCAGAGTCGATATAGTCTCCCAACACATAGATACTATCTCCTTGCGGTATCACAAAATAATGCTGACACTGTCCTTTGGGCTCGTGGTCGTAGATCTTGCTGAAGTACTGTGCATTCAGGTAGGAATGAAAAGATATAAGTATCAATATGAATGTGAAAAATTGCTTCATTTATGAGATTTGCTTAATGATTTTTTAAAAAGTGACCCCAGAAATGGGGTCACTTGTGCTAAAAGGATTAATTCAATACATTTTCACTATAGTTTGTATCTCGGATTTGCCCACTTCACCCAACTTATATCTGAGGTAATAAGTCCCTGATGATAACGAACTAATGTCCAAATCCTTGCCTTGAAAATTTTTTCGTTCAATCAGCACCCTTCCTTTGGCATCAATAAGTTCCAGATGCAAAACACTTAATACAGGATAACTGAGCTGAAGAACTCCACTCGTAGGATTGGGATAGATGATCAGGGATTTATCATTTGCAGATAGTTTAGTTTTTCCGGGAGACTGAAGCCCTCTCGATCGATTCTGGAGCAAAGGGTCTGATACCTGAATATCATATAGCAGATTGATCAAAGTACGGACACATGCCGTATAATCTCCAAAGCTGTCGTCACTAAGGTCTATCAGATGATTGAGTTGAACTGTATCAAGTCCAGCCAATGCTACTCCGTTTGCATGTAATGCTGAGAGGTAGTTGATGATACTCATCAATTGCAACTTGTCTGTCAGCACATTGATATCATCCGATGTTTGTACAGCAGCGATTGATGTTGCCTGCGTCCAGTCAGATGCCAATAATGCATTCATCATGGAGATATACAATGAGGCTTCAGTACCTGCTCTGTTCATCCAAGTCGTCATCGTCTGGATATCCGATGCTTGATGGATCGCTTGGAGGCCTTCGTTGACCACTTGACCCATCGCTACTTGCAAGTCCTCAATCTGGAGCAATAAAGCTGTATCCTGTGCGGATCCTTGATCGGACAGAGATGCTTGTAGAGCATTGATCTGCTGCCGGTATCCCGTCCAAGCTGCATCCAAAGCTTGCCAATCTACACTGATCTGATCTCCTCCACCGGTCGAACCACCTGGAGGATTTGAGCCCTGTAATGGAGCGGGTGGATAGGCACAAAGCACTGTATTTGAAATACTTTTATCTCCATAAAATTTGCTCAAATAATTAAAAATATAAGAAGGATCATTTGGTTTCTCCCAATTAGTTATACTAATCTCACTGCTCATAGTGGGAGGTACACCTGAAGCCGTCCATCGGTTACCGCTTGGTAGATCTTCATTTCCCCAATCCATAGGCGTCTTTGATGCATCTGATTCCACGGCAATTGATCCTTTCCAGGTATTGCATACAGCATCAGACAGAGCATTGTCCTTTGTCAGACAGATGATAGCTTCATTGATTTGGCTGGTAAAATAATTTTCGGAAATTTTGTTTGACTTTTGTACATTATTCAGCACCAGATCATCTTTAAAATGATTGTTATAATATGTTCCCAAGGCCACCCCAAAGGAACCAATTGTACAGTCAGCATAACTCTTCTTTACAACTACAGAGTTACACATGTTTTTTATGCCAAAATCGTAGCATGAGAGAAAGTCGCAATCGAATACACTAAGAGAGCCTCCAAGATCTTTAAAAATACCAATGTTAAAGTTTTTAAAAGTAGATTTATTTGTCGAGACCCTCCCGTTAATGGAGTTGATCCCAATAACACTCGTACTTTGTTCTACTATCTCAAAATTGGTATTATAAAGTGACACGCCTGACTTAATACAATGGATCTGATCTTTATAAATTTTAAGATGAAATATATCAGATGGCTTGTCAACTTTCAGGGTTGAATTGTTAATATTGAGATTGCCACTGCCACTTAGTTTAGCTATCCTACCATTATGCTCAAATGTAGAGTTCTCTACCAAAATATTGCCGAAATTTCTATTTCCGACTATTCCATTTTTTGAGTACTCGATTCTGGAACCGGATCTGATGATGAGATTGTTTCCTGAATAACCAGGTACTACCAAGCCAAAATTAAAGCCCGGACCAACAGAAACATCGCCCAAATAAATACCATCCCATGCTCCATTATTCACGAGAGTGGGACAATTGGGATTTGGTGCTTGCTTATCGCCTTTTGTAATGGTACAATTTTCGATAGTCAAAGTGACATTAGGAAGGATGATGATCCTTTGGCCTGGGCACATATGAATGACTAGGTTAGACCATTTTGTATTTTGACTTATCTCAATGTCAGCGCATGGAGGGTCGTTGTACAAGTCTTCACTGCAATCCAACTTGAGCTTAGAAACAAGTTCCAATCGGTTGTGCATTGCTACTTTTTGACAAGTAGAAAATTCATAAGGTGGACAAAAGTAATAACTCATCACATTGTGAAAAGGTACATGCCATGGCGTTGTGGCATCCATACATATGTCTTTTACATTAGCAGGAGGATTTTCATCACAATTTAATTTCGCATCCGGTAGTCCATCTGCAGGATTTACGTCTTGCGAAAGCGGATCAGCCGGTGTATCCATAATTTTATCACCCGTCGAATCCCAATTTGAACCATCTTTACATTCCCATGACAATGAGTTTGAGATAATCCCAACATCTCCCCCTCCATGGGTGTGGATAAGAGATAAAGTATGCCCTAATTCGTGTGCTGCAGTTTTAAAACTTAATAATCCGTCAAATCCTCCCAAATAAACATATGGATATTCAATAAACCGAGCATATGCTGCACCATTTCCCAACTCCTTTTGGAAAAAAAAGACGTTGATCGCATCGAAATCCCAAGCTAAATCAGGATCCGGATTAAAATTTATAGGTTCTCCGACTTTGTTTTTGAATATCACATCATTGGTGATAGAAGGTATAGCAGTTCTGTGCGGACAGTTACTTCCAAGCGAAAAGCGAATTTTAGAATCGCCAAATATCAAATTCACCTGTTCAATAAATTGCACAATTAACTCATCCGGAATGTCTTGCATCGGATTGTTCGTATTATTGATCAGATGTATCTGGATCTCTATACATTTGGCACTCAAACCTTCAAATGTTTCAAGGCAGTTTCCTGATCCTTGATTTGGTCCAGGGTCAGATGCCGAGGATGTAGTGCCACATTGGAAAGCCTGGCCACGAAGTGAAGAAGTGTTCGTTAATATCAATATTGCAACTAATGTAACATTGACTTTAAAAATAATTCCGATTTTTTTCATTTTTAATTTGTTTAAGGTTTTTGATAAAAATTCTTACAGCAAATGGTTATTAAACGAAAAATATCCTCTGCAACCGGAAACTATGAGGATGTATCAGCAAAATAATAATAACTTAAACAATGAATTCTAGGTGCTTGAAAAAATCTGCACATCTCCTGATGGCTGACCTCCATATTTTGATATTCAATTTTTAGATATACATATTAAACTCCTATGTTTAATATTGAATACCAATGTGTTGATCATTTTCACTAGTTCAGGCATCTTAGTCAACTATTGTTCCAAAACAAATATAGTGATATTTGTCAAATTTCATAATGTTTGTTGTTCAAAAATATAAATTTTCCTGAATTGAGGCATTTTTTCTTCAGGTATTATTTCAATGAACAAGTTCATTCAGTTTTCAAAGCGTTTTAATAAAAGGTAAGCTAAAAACATTTCGTCGGGCCAAACTTGATTGCTAAAACATGGATGAAGACGTCTGGAGCAATATTTATTCTCTCCTGACCATCATCAAACGGCTTCAAATTATGATGAGCATGCCGGTTGTTCCATTGCACAAAAAATGCAGGCAACAGAAAATATTTGCTAGACAAAAAAAAAATCTCAATTTCGCATTTGATATTTTGCTCATGTCCAATCAAACTATTTCGACTCATACTGACTTAAGTGCCTTTAAGTCCAGATTTCACATCCCCTTCAATTCAAAAGGTGAATACCGTTATTTTTGTGGAAATTCTCTGGGTCTACAGGTAAAAAGCACGCGAAATTTTGTTTTACAAGAGCTGGACGATTGGGCCCATCACGGTGTATTGGGGCATGAACAGGCGAAGTATCCTTGGGTACACTACCATGAATTTCTTACGGATCGTATGGCTGATGTTGTTGGTGCTTTAAGTTCAGAAGTGGTGGTAATGAATACACTCACCGTCAATCTGCATCTCATGATGGTCAGTTTTTACAGACCTACCAAAAAAAGATACAAAATCATCATGGAGGCAAGTGCTTTTCCTTCAGATCGATATGCGGTGGAGTCGCAGATTAGATTTCATGGTTTCGACCCTGCTGATGCACTGCTAATTCTTAAACCTTCTCCCGGAGAAACGATCATTTCAGATCAGGAAATCGCACATTTCATCAAAGTCAATGGAGAGGAGACAGCACTGATCTTGATTGGCTCTGTAAATTACTACAGCGGACAAGCTTATCCATTGGCAGACATAGTGCGCTGGGGACAAGCCCAGGGCTCAATGGTAGGATTTGATCTGGCGCATGGAGCTGGCAATCTGAGACTCAGACTTCACGATGATGGACCGGATTTTGCAGTTTGGTGCAGCTATAAATACCTCAACTCAGGTCCGGGGAGTCTGGCATCCTGCTTTGTCCATAGTAGACACCATGGGCAGTTTGACATACCTAGATTTGCAGGCTGGTGGGGCCACGATAAGGCCACTCGTTTCAAGATGTCGGACCAACTTCAGTTGATGCCGGGTGCTGAAGGCTGGCAACTCAGCAATCCGCCTATATTGCCAATGGCCTGCATGATGGCTAGTCTTGAAGTATTTGCAGAAGCAGGTATGGACCAACTCAGGAAAAGGTCACTCGAACTGTCCAATTATTTCCTTCACCGGATAAATGGCATAGCACATCCCGCCATTCAAATCATCACGCCTCAAGAAAACGAAAGAAAAGGTTGCCAGATTTCTCTCAGGATCAAAAATGCCGACAAGAGTCTTTACAACGAAATATCGGCTAAAAATATCATCGCCGATTGGAGAGAACCGGACGTCATTCGAGTAGCTCCGGTCCCGCTCTACAACGATGAATCCGATATAGATGCTTTTTGTGACGTGCTCAGAGAGAGCTTACTCTACGAAGGAAAGAGTAGCTGAATCACACTCTTGGATTAATTTTTGAAATAAAAGATGTACATGCCTGAACCTGCGTTTTTCTCATTTAGAAATAAATTTCTTATCGCACATACATCATATCTTAACAGATACCAATGAGGATATCTGCTTCATCCAAAGGAATTATTCGTCATGTCATTCCTTGTCCAAACAAGCAGTCACTATTTCTGTTAAACAATCGTAAGGCATTACTGCCCGCCATCAAAACTAAACCATATGTCAGTTCCCGTCATTATTGCTCCAGAGGCTAAGAGTTTCATACCCTACCCGATTGATACAGATTTTCCGGTTCAGAATTTACCATTGGGAATTTTTTCAACTCCTCATCTTTCACCAAGACCTTGCAGCATCATAGGTGACAAAATCATCCATCTGTTTGAACTGGCCAAAGATGGACATCTGGATATTCATTTTGGCAAACTCGACTGTTTGCAACACCGCCAACTCAATGGCGTTTTCGAATTTGGTAAAAGCTTTGTCAGAGCTATCCGCTCTCAATTGGCAGAACTTTTTGACATCAAAAACCTGGACAAACAGGAGAGCTTGAGCAAATATTTGATCCCTCTTGAAGAGGTCCAACTACATTTGCCAATACGAGTGGGTGACTACACAGATTTTTATAGCAGCCGAGAACATGCAACAAATGTTGGGATGATGTTCCGAGATCCGGCACATGCACTTTTTCCAAACTGGTTGCATTTGCCTGTAGCATATCATGGCCGATCTTCCTCTATTGTCGTTTCCGGAACTAATATACAACGTCCCTATGGACAGATAATTCCCGGCAAAGAAGAGATACCCATAACGGCACCCTCCCGCCAACTGGATTTTGAATTGGAGATGGCTTTTGTTATTGGAAAAGACACTCAGATGGGACAATCCATTCCCATAGATCAGGCTGAATCTTATATTCAAGGATTGGCATTATTTAATGATTGGTCTGCACGTGACATCCAACGATGGGAATACGTGCCACTGGGGCCATTTCTCGCTAAGAACTTTGCCTCGACCCTTGCCCCTTGGATCGTGGACCTGGACGCACTGCAGGCTTTTAAAGTAGAGGGACCGGAAACCAGCGTCGCACAACAATCTTATCTTCAACAAACCGGAAAAAACAATTATGACATCCAGCTCGAGGTAAGGCTCAATGGCGACCTGATCTGCACTTCAAACACTCGTTACCTGTATTGGAGCATGGCCCAACAACTGGCTCACCACACCATCAATGGTTGCAACATTCGCGTCGCTGATCTCTGTGCCAGCGGTACAATATCGGGTCCTGACCCGGGATCATACGGCAGTATGTTGGAACTATGCTGGAAAGGCAGCAAACCACTCCGATTGAGTAATGGATCTCTACGCTCATTTCTGGAAGACGGGGACGAACTTGAGATGACTGCTTTTGCACAGGCAGATGCTTACCGAATAGGTTTTGGCTCAGCCAAAGGGATCATCAGTCCGGCACAGCGTTGAGCAACGCTTCTGAAGCCATGCAAGGTACAATTCAAGAAAGCTGATCAGAATTCTCTGAATGGTGATATTTCATTCCAGTCTAAATTTATACTTTTACAAAAAATCATCTTGATGCAGAAGAAGCAGCCCTCATTACTTATTCTTGCAGCCGGTATGGGAAGCCGTTATGGTGGCTTGAAGCAACTTGATGCTTTTGGGCCTAATGGGGAGACCATCATAGATTATAGCATCTATGACGCACTTTTGGCCGGATTCAAAAAGATCACTTTTGTGATCAGGAAGAGTTTCAAAGACGATTTTATCAATCAGATCGGAGCCCGTTGGCAGGCCAAAGCGGACTTGCATTACGTGTTTCAGGAGATGGACATGCTCCCGGAACCTTTCACAGTGCCTGAATCAAGGACCAAACCCTGGGGAACCGGTCATGCCGTCTGGGTAGCAAAAGATGCGATCCAAGAGGCATTCGGAGTGATCAATGCAGATGATTACTATGGCAGAGAAGCTCTCTGCGAATTGTATACTTTTCTGAATGAATCGAAACCTGAGAGTTATGCTGTGGTCGCTTATGCACTCAGGAACACACTCTCAGAAAACGGAGCAGTAAACCGAGGCATTTGCAAAGTAATCAATAATAAACTCATGAGAGTAGATGAGTGTAAGGGTATTGAGACAAGCCCCGACAACGGTATCTACTATCCTGAGCAAGGCCAAATCCATCAATTAGATCCACAGACGCCTGTGTCAATGAATATGTGGGGCTTCCAATCCAATTATTTCGATTTCGCTTATGATTTTTTTAATGAATTTTTGAAAAAGAGAATTCATGAGAAAAACGCAGAATTTTATATACCTGAACTCATACAAGAGTTGATAGACAGCCAAAAGATCTCTGTAGATGTCATCGAATCTCCTTCAACCTGGTTTGGCGTAACATACAAAGAGGACAAAGAACACGTCCAACAATCATTTAACAAAATGATCCTTAATGGATATTATCCATCAATTATACACAATTAAACCTAATTTTATGAAACTCAAAATTCTATGTATTTGCATCCTTTTGACCAATTTATTGAGTGCACAATCCAAAATTCATTGTGGGAATGAGATCATGTACGACAGGTATCATTCAAAATATTCCCCAATCGAGAATGTCTACAAATCCCTCACTTCCGAATTTAAAAATTCGGCATTGCCGAGAGGAGGAGGAGTGTTAAAAATTCCAGTTGTGTTCCACGTATTGTGGCATCTGCAGAAACCTGAAGAGAATTTGTCAGATAAAATTTTAGAAAGACAAATTGAAATATTGAACGATGCTTTCCGTGCAAGAAATAGCGACATCGGTCAGTTGAGATCCATATTTCAAATGACTCCGGAAGATGCTGAAATTGAATTCTACATTGCAACAAAAAATACTGCGGGCCAAGCGCAAAAAGGTATCATTCACAAGCAAGTCACCAGAAAATTTGTAATGGATCTGTTTGGTTCCGGTATCAACATTGACATGAAATCCTCTCTCACAGGAGGAGATAATCCATGGGATGTGACAAAGTATTTGAACATCTGGACTGTTGACATGCCGATTGAATTTTTTGGAATGCAATCCATCGGAATCATCGGATTCGGAACTCCTCCCATGAATTTACCTAATTGGCCTCAAAATTCTCTCGATGGAATTGGAGCAGATGGTATCGTGATGCAATATCAATTCATCAGCGACAATAATCCTGCTGCCGAAAATTTGCCATCTGAATTTGATCCTTTCAAGCAAGGTAAATCTCTGGTACATGAATGTGGTCACTATCTTGGATTAAGACATATTTGGGCAGACAAAGGAGATGAGATAACCGGAGCTCCCGCTTGCGAAAACTCCAATGGTGTATTAGAAGATGACGGAATAGATGATACTCCATATTGTGGTTCCAGTTCAATTGATGACGGATGCGATCCTGAGAAAAATTCATGCGAATTTGAATTTCCCGTAGATTTTCCGGATATGTGGGAAAATTATATGGACTATTCTAATGATGCCTGTCAAGTTCTTTTTACTCCTAAACAAGTTGATTTTATGAGAATGGTCATCATGAATCACCGGAGCGAATTGGTCACCTGGGACGTTGTAGCTACTGAAGATAGCAATCCGGAAAAAATTTCTATTGATCATAACAGAATGGACAGAACCATCCGATTTCAATTTCCTCAACTACTACAATATGAAAGCTTAAAATATTCTCTCCGCGATGCTTGTGGCAATTTAGTTTTCGATGATCAACGACAAATTTCCACAACAGAAGGGATGATTCAACTCCCTCAGATTTTATCCGGGATTTATTTTTTCTCTTTGAGTGACAGCAAACATCAAATCACAAAAAAAATAATAGTCCAATGATCCATTGAAATGGATTTGTATTTCTTGCACAAATCAGGATGTAAATTTTAGGAATTCAATGACGGATATTAATCCAAATGAAATCATGCTATAGGATTGACATGCTTATCCTTTTTTTTGATCCAGATTTGTGCAAGAAAATAAGTGGCAAGTCCTACCATAAATCCGAGGAGCCAACCAACAACCACATCTATCGGATAATGTACCCCTACATAGACTTGAGCAAATCCCACGATCAAAGCCCAGACGTACAACATCCACTTCAGTCGTTTTTGTTTTGAAGCAAAACTGAGTCCAATAAAATTGGCTATCGCCATATGATTTGTAGCATGTGAAGAGGGAAAGCTATATCCTCCACTGCAATTGATCAGTGTAAAATATTCATCCTTGATACTTAGATCTCTGCAAGGACGGACTCTTTTGACTTTATTTTTTAAAACATTAGAACTCAGTTGGTCTGAAAGCGTTACGGTCAAAATAATCATCAGTATCCATCGCCAGGAATCCTTTCCGCTGATCTGAACCAAATAAACAACTAATCCGAGATATAAGGGCAACCAAAACAATTTATCTCGACACAATGGCAGAATACTGTCCAGAAAAGTAGTACGTCCTTCTGTCACTATCCACTCAAAAATTTGCTTATCCAATTGTATCCATTCCATGCATTCTTTATTTATCGGCCCGCCTCTCTTCTGAGATCAGATTAGCCTATGCAAATCTAATGATCTGAGCATCATCAGCCAAGTTCTGATTTTTTTATCATCCCGGAGACTTATTTTTGCACGAAAACGTAGAGATGAGTTTGATTGCTTCAGTTTCAGGTATACGAGGGACTATAGGTGGTGAACCGGGCTATAATCTGACACCTTTAGATGTCGTAAGGTTTTCTGCTGCCTATGCGTCCAGTGTTTTGAGCAAACATCCACAAGCCAAAATAATCGTCGGACGCGATGGTAGAATATCAGGTTCAATAGTTTCCGCATTGGTAGTCAGTACACTTCAAAGTATGGGTATTCATGTCATCGATGCAGGTTGGAGCACTACACCTTCAATAGAAATGGCTGTACCACATTATCATGCTCAAGGTGGAATTATCTTGACAGCAAGCCACAATCCAAAAGAATGGAATGCGCTGAAATTGCTGAATGAAAAAGGCGAATTTATTTCAGCTGAAGAAGGAAACCACATTATACAGGCAGTCCATAAAGCTCAATTTGACTTTGCTCAAATAGATAAATTAGGATCTCTATCAGAAGTTTCTGATACAATAGATATACATATAGATCAAATACTGAAATTGGATTTTATTCCGCTTCAAAAAATTAAAACAAAAAAATACAAAGTTGTGGTGGATTGTATCAATTCTACCGGTGCCATAGCTATCCCAAAACTACTTGAAAAACTCAATTGCGAATTCAGTTTGATCAATGCCGAAATCACAGGTGATTTTGCCCACAATCCGGAACCATTGCCTCAGCATTTGTCCGCACTCATGGAAAGAACAGCACAATCGGGAGATCTCGGCATTGCAATAGATCCTGATGTAGACAGGCTTGCCCTGGTAGATGAAAATGGAAATTATTTTGGAGAAGAATATACCTTGGTTGCTGCTGCCGATTTTATTTTGTCAAAACATAAAGGACACACAGTATCCAATCTATCTTCCAGTTTGGCTTTAAAACACCTCACAGAAAATAAATATGGTTGCACTTATTCTGCATCCCCGGTCGGAGAAGTTCATGTCGTGACTGAAATGAAAAAACACAATGCTGTCATAGGTGGTGAGGGCAATGGAGGCATCATACTTCCAGATTTGCATTATGGCAGAGACAGTCTTGTTGGAATAGTATTGATATTGTCGCTCATGGCAGAAAGAGAAATGACACTTTCTGAACTGAAGAAAACTTATCCGGTATTTGAAATGTGTAAAGACAAAATGGAAATTCCCTCACAAGTTGCATTTGCCGATATTATTTCAAATCTTACGCCACATTATCAAAATGCTGATTTTATCACCAACGATGGATTGAAATTAGTTTTTCCGGATTCCTGGATACATATTCGAAAATCAAACACAGAACCAATCATCAGAATTTACAGCGAAGCAAAAACTTTACATGAGGCAGAATCATTGATTTCCTCACTTAAAAAACAGCTCAAAAATCTATGACAGATCGCAAACGAATTTATTTGGATCATGCAGCAACAACTCCGCTAGATGATCGAATAGCTGCAGATCTACAAAATATTGCCTTTAAATTTTTTGGCAATCCATCCTCCATACATACTGAGGGTGTGTCTGCCAGAGATTTACTGGAGTCAAGTCGTCGTATGATCAGCAATTTATTTCATTGCACTACAAGTCAGATCATTTTTACATCGTGTGGTACAGAAAGCAATAATACCATCTTTCAATCAGCAATTCATGATCTCGGAATCGAACATATTCTGACCACCGATATAGAACATCCTTCTGTCATACAAACCGCGCTTTACTATTCCAATCAGCAAAAAATAAAACTACATATTCTTCCCGTGGATGAATTTGGATTGGTGAGCATGGATATCCTGGAAGAAAAACTAAAAGCCATAAAAGGGAAATGTCTCGTCTCTCTGATGCATGTTCACAACGAAATCGGCTCAACACATCCTCTGAATACCATTTCAGAAATCTGTAAAAATCATCAGGCTTTTTTTCATTCAGATACAGTGCAAGGTATCGGTATATATGATTACCATTTGGATTCACTGGGAGTAGACTTTATAAGCGCCTCAGCACACAAATTCAATGCCCTGAAAGGAGTTGGATTTTTGTTTGCCAGAACTCCGGCAGCCATACATTGTATGATGCATGGAGGAGGCCAGGAAAGGGATAAACGATCGGGAACAGAAAATCTACTCGGGATCTCTGCCATGACACAAGCATTGGAATACAAGTACCAATCCCGCGTAGACGACTTTCAATATATAGATGAACTGCATCAATATATGAGGAAAAAATTAGTGGATCTGGATCTCGGAATTGAAATCAATACGCCTCAAAAAAATTACTGCCCAAAAATTCTCAATTTCCAGATACCTGAATATCGCGGCAGTGATATGCTGTTGATCAATCTAGATATTGCAGGCATTGCGGCATCAGGAGGGAGTGCTTGTTCTTCAGGAGCTGAAAAACCTTCCGGTGTCATTTCCAAATTAAAACCCCTGACAAAAGGACGATCGGTCCGTTTTTCTTTTTCTACAAAAAACACAAAAGAAGAATTGGATTATTGCCTGTATACCTTGGACAAGCTAATTAAAAAGAAATATTAAATAAGAAACTTTTTTATTTGAGTAAGAGATTTAATTTTTAATCGAATTAAATTTCTCTCAACTCTTGCCGTGTATATAAACAAAATATAATGCGGCTAGTACTGCGCCTAGAAGCTCACCTACCAGATATAACCACAAATCTTTGAATCCAATCACTCCGCTAGCCACGCATGATAAAGCTATTGCAGGATTCAATGCGACTACAGCTATGCTCCCCATTGCAATAATAATCGCCGCCTGAGTCAATCCTACGGCTATGCCATAAAAAGAATTTCCGGCAGTATCTTTTGAACCAACAACATTAAACAACACATATACGATAGCGAAACTCCCAAGCATTTCTCCCATCATCATCTGTGGCACTTTCATTCCAACGTCAACCGATTTTGCAACACCAAGAAAAAAAGTAGAAACCATCAGTCCTGCAAGTAAAGCACCTACCAATTGCACTAAAATATATCCCGGTACTTCTGCTACAGATATCTTACCACGGATCAACGCAGCCAGTGTCACGGCAGGATTGTAATGCGCTCCAGAAACATGTCCTCCCGCATAAATCATTCCCATGAGGGCAAGTCCTATGACTATTCCGCTAACTTGTCCGAGATTACTGTTGTAACACAGACATGCTACAAAACAAATAAAAAAACTACCTATTAATTCAGCTATCAGTTTTTTCATGCAAATTCCAAGTTTTAGTGAACAATGTTCTCTATTTTAATCTTACACAAAATAAAAAAAAATTGGCTACATCTTCGCATAAAACATATATAAATTTTTGCATAAGTCTTGCGAAGTATGGCAGAGGTCGTGTTTCTCCAAATCCGGAGGTTGGCTGTGCTATCGTAGCCGACGATCGTATCATAGGCCATTCTTACCACAAACACTTCGGAGGACCCCATGCTGAAATCAATGCTTTGCTTTCAGTCAAAGAAAAAGACAAGACCTTACTTCCAAAATCAACTATTTATATCAGCCTTGAACCCTGCAATCACTGGGGCAAAACTGGTCCTTGTACCCAAGCAATACTGGACTCTGGAATCCCCCATGTTGTGTTTGGGTGCTATGATCCCAATCCGCTTATGTCCGGAAAGTCAGTTGAATTTTTGCAAAGTCAAGGCATTAAAGTCACCGGCCCTGTAAATGAAACGGAGTGTTTACAATCATGCAAACCCTTCGTCGTCAACCAACAAGTTAAAAGACCTTATGTCATTTTGAAATGGGCAGAATCAATGGACGGTTTTGTTAGTGCTAAAGGTCAAAGGACAAAAATCAGTAACATATTTTCTGACATCCTTGTGCACAGATGGCGCTCGGAAGTTGATGCAATAGCCGTTGGAAGGAATACTTTTTTTACTGATCTACCGGAACTGACGACCAGATTGGTCCCAGGAAAAAACCCAAAGCCTATCGTTTTTTCAAATCACCCTGAAGACAGAAACATGCTCAATGACGCTGGAAAATCGAATTTTAGTCTGAGCATTGATTTTTCACAAGGAAAAATCGTGAACATCCTTCAATTGCTCCAAAATATATACGCTGAAGGTCTTGGAATTTTACTTGTAGAAGGCGGGCCTAAAACAATACAGACTTTTATCAACTCCCAATTGTGGGATGAAGCCAGAGTCATTCGATCGCCTCTTTTGCTCCATACCGGAGTCGCGGCCCCGACTCTAAAGGGCAAACTATCCAATAAGATCAAGCTTTCCGGCGATGAAATCAATATTATCAGACCGATATAGTTAAATTTCTTTTAAACCTGTTTGCTTTCTCCTGTCCCGACTTGAAAACATGGATCGATCATCGTTATTTTGCTCTGTAAAACGATTTTTTCATAAAGTGTTTTCCATGACCGTTCAATCTATTCAAAAAAGATTTTCCCGCATATTCCCCCTTGTTCTCGTTTTGGCTTTGACCTCAAAGGCAGAGGCCCAAAGAGAATCTATCAAGTGGATCTCCTGGGAATCTGCTCAGGATTTGGTCAAGAAAGAACCTAAAAAATTGATCGTTGACCTATACACAGATTGGTGTGGTTGGTGTAAAAGGATGGATGCTTCCACTTTTCAAGACCCAAGAATAGTGAGATATGTCAATCAAAATTTTTATGCAATAAAATTTAATGCCGAGCAAACTCAGGATATCATTTTCAAAAATAAATCGTACAAATTTATTCCTAGAGGTACCAGAGGCTATCATGAACTTGCTGTTGAGATAGCCAATGGCCAACTCTCCTATCCTACAGTGGTTTTTATTGATGAAGACCTCAATACCCTGCAACCTATTCCGGGATACTGGGATGCGGATGATTTTGAAATGATCTCTAACTATTTCGGCGGCAATTTTTATAAAACTACTCCTTGGAGTACATTCCAGGAAAAATTCAAATCAAGCAATAAAAAATAGGAATTTTGCATTTTCTTAAATCCAGTTCCAATATTTTTTCCATCAGAATCATTTTTCCTCATCGTACGCTCTATTGCTGATCCCACTTTCAACAGTGGAAAAATGTGTTTCTGATCAACCAAAAACCATTTCATCCCTTTATATTATCCAGATTAAACACGAAAGCCATGTTGCTACCTCGAAATCCCAATTTTACACTGTTCATGACGAGGGGCATAGCACTATGCCTGATTTCCATAGGACTTTTGGCTTCCTGTAAGAATAAAAAAATTGAAGCTCCGATTTCTAAACAATCTAATCCGGTACCGGTGGACATTGTGGTAGCTTCGATCTCTCCATTGCCTACTGCTTCTGAATTCAATGGAACTGTATTGTCACAAGAAAGTGCTGACCTCCACAGTGAGGTGAGTGGCCGAATCATCTATTTAAATTTTCCCGATGGAGCAGCTGTATCGAAAGGCACTCTCTTACTTCGGATAAATAACTCTGAACTGTTGGCGCAGAGGAAACAAGCACAGGTTCAGAAAGAACTATCCGCAAAGACAGTAGAGCGTTTGGGCAAATTACTGGAAATCAAAGGCGTCAATCAGGCAGATTATGATCAGGCGTGGAGTCAGCTCAAAAGTCTTGAATCCAGTCTGGAAGTTTTGGAAGCGCAGATCGCCAAGACAGAGATCAGAGCACCATTTGACGGTGTGTTGGGCCTGCGACAGGTCAGCAATGGAGCTTACATTACTCCGTCTCAGACCATTGGCACGATTCATTCAAAAAACAAAGTAAAAATTGACTTTGTCGTTCCTGAACACATTCTGCCCAAAATCAAAAAAGGGAGTCAGGTACAAGTCTACACCTCCGAAAATGAAAAATCTTTGACAGCAAAAGTAATCGCCATTGATGGACAGATCAACCTCAATACGAGGAATGCAACCGTCAGGGCCGAGCTCAGCCAATTTGGGCTCACTGCAGGAAGCTTTGTCAAAATTGTTCTTCAAGAAAAAAAGCAAGGAATTCTAGTGCCTACTCAAGCAGTGATTCCTGATGCCGTCGCCAGTCAGGTGGTATTGGTTAAAAATGGCAAAGGGATGATGTCAAATATAGAAACGGGTTACAGGACAGCAGATTTTGTAGAAGTTACAAAAGGGATAAACCGGGGTGACAGCATTGTAGTAACGGGTGTTTTGTTTGTTAGGCCAAAATCGCAGCTTACTGTGAGACAAGTAAAAAGTCTGGATGATTTTATGAATTTGAACACCAACAAGGAATGAATTTATCAGAACTCGCACTTAAAAGGCCCGTATTAGCCACGGTGATGAATATCTTGTTGGTCCTGTTTGGAGTGATAGGATTCATGAGACTTGGAGTTAGAGAATATCCGGCAATCGATCCTCCGACTGTTAATGTCAGGACGAATTATGCCGGAGCCAATGCTGAAATAATCAAAAGTCAGATCACTGAACCACTTGAAAAGACAATAAATGGTATCCCGGGGATACGGGCACTCACCTCTACAAGTTCGGTAGGCAACAGCAATATCACCGTAGAATTTGACCTCAGTACAGATCTAGAATCCGCAGCAAACGACGTGCGTGAAAAAGTAAGTCAGGCCATTCGATTTTTACCACAGGATATTGACGCACCACCTGTGGTGGCTAAGTCAGATGCCAACAGCGACTTTATCATCATCATGGCTATCCAAAGCCCAAACAAAAGTTTGGTTGAGCTAAGCGACTATGCTGAGAACGTGCTCCAAAATAAATTTCAAACTATCCCTGAAGTTAGTGCCATCAACATCATAGGGCAGCTCAGACCTTCAATGCGATTGTGGGTCAATCCTGACAAGATGAACGCTTACCAGATTGCATTCAACGATATAACTTCAGTATTACAAAAGGAAAATATTGAGATTCCTTCAGGAAAAATTTATGGAAATCAGACTGAATTGACTATCCGTACTGTAGGCAGGTTACAATCAGAACAGGATTTCAGGGATATGGTGATAAGATCAAATGAAGCCGGAATAGTAAGACTAGGTGATGTAGCACGCGTTGAAATTGCACCCGAAAATCTGGAACGCACCTGGAAGCTCAATGGCGTTACTGCAGTTGGTCTGGCTGTAGTACCTCAACCGGGAGCAAACTATGTAAAAATATCAGAAGAATTCGACAAGCGGCTGCAAGAGATTACAAACGATCAAAAAACCAGTGACCTCATTTTTACTAAACTCATTGACAACACTACCAATATCAAAAAATCACTCAATGAGGTGAAGGAGACTCTGGTTATTTCATTGAGTTTGGTGATATTGGTTATCCTGTTTTTTTTCAGAAATTGGAAAATAGCAATTCGGCCACTTATCGATATTCCGATATCATTGATAGCCACTTTTTCGATCATGTATTTTGCAGGCTTCTCTATCAATATCCTCACCTTGCTGGGTATCGTGTTGGCCACCGGTTTGGTAGTGGACGACGGTATCGTTGTAACCGAAAATATATTTAAAAAACTGGAACAAGGAATGCCTATCAAAAAAGCTGCATTGGAAGGTAGTCGCGAAATCATTTTTGCTATCATTTCAACCTCACTTACGCTTTCTGTGGTTTTTTTGCCGCTCCTTTTTTTAGAAGGATTTGTTGGAAGTCTATTTCGCGAATTTGCAGTTGTGGTTGCTTCGGCAGTATTAATTTCAGCATTTGTATCACTCACTATCACACCGGTCTTGAATGTGTTATTGACTAGAGACAACAGAGGACATGGAAAATTCTATGAGAGAACAGAACCCTTTTTTAGAAAAATGGAGAGTGCTTATAAAAATAGCTTGCAGACTTTTGTAAAATGGAAATTTATATCTATTGCTATTATCCTGGCATGTATTGGATTGATTTTTTGGATCGGTACAAGTATTCAAAGTGAACTAGCTCCTATGGAAGATCGTAGCACGATGCGTCTACAGATGTCAGGACCGGAAGGTGCAAGCTTTGAATACATGAGAAGAGTAGGCAATGAGGTCGAAAATTTCTTGATTGATTCCGTTCCTCACCGTACATTTTCATTTTTATCAATTCCTGGATTTAATAGTACCGGGGTCAACAGCGGTATGGGTCGCATTGGGCTCACGGCTCCACAGGAAAGAGATATGACTCAAAGTGATATTGCAAAAATGGTCTCCAAAAAGTTATCCAGATATAATGCTGCGAGGATTTTTGCAATAGAGGAGCAAACTATTTCTGTTGGTCTGGCAAGCAGAGGTGCATTGCCCATCCAATTTGTACTCCAGAACTTGGATTTTGAAAAATTAAAAAATATTATCCCGGAATTTGTAGAAAGGGCAAGAGCGGACAAAATTTTTCAGAATGTAGATGTGAATTTGAAATTCAATAAACCGGAAACAGAAATTACATTTGACAGGCTCAAAGCGCGCAATCTTGGGCTGACTGTCCAAGATATTTCCGATGTTATCCAAAGTGCGTTCAGTGGCAGAAGACTAGCGTATTATATTTCAAAAGGTAATCAGTATCAGGTCATCAGTCAAGTCGACCTGTCTGATCGACAAAAACCGGAAGATATTCTCAAGTTATACGTGCGCAATCAAAGAGGAGAAAATATACCTCTCTCCGCAGTCATACAAATGCGCAATTCTGCCAGTCCTCCTACATTATTTCAGTTTAACAGATACAATGCTGCTACGATATCTGCAAGTTTAGCTGACGGCAAAACTATAGGTGATGGAGTTAAAGCTATGCGAGAGATTGCGAGCCAGTTGTTAGACGACAGTTTTCAAACATCCCTCAGCGGTCCCTCAAGGGATTTTGAAGAAAGCTCTTCGAATACCCTTGTAGCATTCGTCCTAGCCTTAATGTTGATATACTTAATTCTTGCTGCACAATTTGAAAGTTTCAGAGATCCATTTATCATTATGATCACGGTGCCACTGGCATTGGCCGGTGCATTGCTCAGTTTAAAATTATTTGGACAAACGCTCAATATTTTTTCACAAATAGGTATGATTACCCTGATAGGATTGGTTACCAAAAATGGAATTCTGATTGTGGAATTTGCAAATCAAAAGCGCGAACAAGGAATTCAAAAATTGGAAGCAACCATTACCGCAGCGACCTCCAGGCTGCGACCTATACTCATGACCAGTTTGGCGACATCGCTTGGTGCTTTACCGATTGCCCTAAGCTTGGGAGCAGCTGCTACTAGCCGGGTTCCATTAGGTGTGGTTATCGTAGGTGGAATTTTATTTTCATTGCTTCTGACATTATACGTTATCCCGTCGATGTATCTCCTCATGTCATCACCAAAACACAAGCACACAGATGACTTTTAAATCTATGCTTCTCCCGGCTGTTTCCCTCATAATGAGTTCCTGCTTCATGTATGCTCAAAACCTGAGTTTGAATGATGCAGTAAATAAAGCGATTGAAAATAATTTTCAGGTAAAAATTCTTTCAAACCAAGTAGAGATTGCAGAACTCAGCAATACTTATGGAAATGCAGGTGGTTTACCTTTAATTACTGGAAATGTTAATCAAAATTTTACACTGAATAATATTCAGCAAGAATTGAGCAGTGGAGTGACCATCAATCAAAAAAATGCGACAGGAAATAGTTTTAATTCAAACCTGAATGCAGGTATTTTGGTATTTAATGGATTCAAAGTGCGAGCGAGTAAAGCTAAATTTGAAGAATTGGTCAAGCAAAATAAACTTATTTTGGAAGACGAAATCTTAGAATTAAGGGCAAATGTGAATGCTGCATATTACAAAGTCCTGGAGGCGGAAGAACTTCAAAATCAGTACACTAAAAATTTAAATTTAGCCACCAGAAAAAAAGATTTAATACAAGCAAGAATAAATGCAGGATATGCCAACGAGGCAGATTTACTTCAGGTACAAATTGAATGGAACAACCTGAAAACCATTATTGATCTACAGAATACAAATATTGCCACCGCAAAAAAAGAACTATTGATGGTCATGGCGGAACATCCCTCAAAAGTTTATAATCTTACTGATACTTTAGCTCATCAAAGGTTACCAGCTTATTCAGATCTTGAAGCCAAGCTAAATTCCACAAGTCTTTTGAATATTGCTGAGTCCTCTATCCTCATCCAACGCAAAATACAAAAAGAAATTGAGGCTTCAAAATATCCTGCAATAAGATTAAATGGAAGTTACAATTTCAATAGAATTCAAAATTCGGCAGGATTTAATCTGGTGAACCAAAATTATGGACCTGCTATCGGACTCAGTATGAATATACCGATTTACAACGGAGGAGTTTGGAAAAATCAAAGTAAAATTGCTGCTTTGCAATCCGAAAATCTGGAGTTTCAAAAAAATCTATTGTACATCCAGTTACTTTCACAGCTTGCAACTGAAATGGAAAGACATGATAATTTACTCAAGCAGTGTGATGAACAAAATTTAACGCTGGAAAAAGCATCCAGACTGATTGAAATCATGTTGACGAAGTTTCAGTTAAACCAATCAACAATTCTCGACCTCAATCTTGCACAACAAACGTATGAGAATGCAATGCTCCAATCGATTCAACTCAACTATGCTGCTAAAATGTCAGAAATTAAAATCCGAAGATTAGCAGATTTACCATTGTAAAATATATGCATTCAAATCAACGTTTTCATACCAGAATTCATTTCTATTTAATCTGCTCACTTTTTTTCCTTTCTGAAACGAATGCCAGAATATGGTATGTCGGTCCAACCCGGCCAGAAAAAAACTGGTGGACCATTCAAGCTCAAGTCAATTCAGGTGATACAATATCCATTGATTCAGCCTTGTATGAGGATGTGCCACAAGTCGTATGGAGACAAAATAGATTATTGATCAAATCAACATCAGGTTTTCCTGTTTTAAGGGCTGGAAACAAAATTGCAACAGATCAGAGCAATGGCAAAGGAATTTTTGTGATTGCAGGCAATCATTGCATCATCCAATCATTACATTTCCAAAATTGTAAAGTAGTTGACCATAATGGAGCAGGAATCAGATTAGAAGGTAAAAATATAATGATACGACAATGCATTTTTTCTGACAATGAAATGGGCTTTCTGTGTGGCGCCATTGATTCTTGTTCAGTCCATATGGAGCAATGTTATTTTAAACAAAATGGGAGCGAAATGAATCCAGGCTACCAGCACAATATTTACGTGGGACATATCGATACTTTCAGTTTAAAATATTCAACTACCATTGATGCAAATGCAGAGGGTCATGAATTAAAATCAAGGGCAAAATTCAATTTTGTAGCTTACAATTATATAGGAAATATTGCATCCAATGACAGCAGAAATATTGACTTACCAAATGGAGGCATATCAATTTTTATCGGAAACATTATAGAACAGGGAAATTTTTCTGCCAACAACAATCTGTTCGGTTACGGATTAGAAGGACTCAATAACAAGGCACCCCATCAAGTGTATTTGGTAAACAACACATTGATCAATAAAAAAAATAAGGGCAACTTTATTCAAGTAGCAAATGGTACTGAAAAATTATTCGCAAAAAATAATTTTTTCGGTGGCACAATTACAGGTGGTTTGATCAATGGTAGCATTTCAATGTTGGATACAGCAGCCAACAGAATATTTGCAAATTTGAATGATGCTCAGTTTCGCGATGTGGCTAATGGAGATTACAATCTTACTCAAAACTCTCCTCTCATAGATCAGGGTATAATCATTTTGGATTCAATTGGCTCATACTATTTACGACCAGATCATTCCTTCATTCCAGACACCAATTATACTAGTAGAAGAATGGACACAAAACCTGATATTGGTGCTTACGAAATGTCCTTCCCTTCAAAAATTCTAGACCATCCCTACTTTCAAAAAAAATCAGGAATCTTGCTCGTGGGTAATGAATGGAGTTTTACTCCGGATAAAAGTGGTGAGCTATTGCTGATCTCAGATTTCCAGGGGCATGCTATTCTTAAAAAAATCTTTAAGGATAAAAATTCTGAAATCATCCACTTGGCAGACTTTCCAACTGGACTATACTATTATGTCTCTTCAGCTCAAACAGGTATTATCTTCAAAAACTAATTACATTTGCGGAACAATTTAAAACAACATGCCAATTCCAAATATTTTTTCTTCTGAAGTTACTGAACAATTTATCTCAAGAATTCAAAAAATTCAAGACACTACAAACCCTCAATGGGGAAAAATGAATGCTGCCCAAATGATCGCTCATTGCTGTGTCACTTATGAACTGGTATATGAAAATATTCACCCCAAGCCTGGTTTGTTGATGCAGCTCCTGCTAAAAACAATCGTTAAAAAAACGGTTACAGGAACAGCACCTTACAAAAAAAACCTCAAAACATCACCAGCTTTTCTGAAAACCGGTGAATACAATCTGGCAGCAGAAAAAACAAGATTGATCAATTATCTCCGCCGCATACAAGAGCTTGGAGAATCTTATTTTGATGGCAAAGAATCACATTCTTTTGGCAAACTCAATTCTAATGAGTGGAACAATATGTTTGCTAAACATCTTGACCATCATCTCACACAATTTGGCGTTTAATTTTCAGAAACTCACATCCATGTTTATAAACAGATTTGGCCTCATTTTGAAAATTACTTTCTATTTATTGATCGTAACTTTCCTTTTTTTTGAATGCAAACCCGGCAAAGATTATTCACCACAAGCTTTAGGTCAAAGACCGGATCCTCATAGCTTTAGCAGACCTGATATAACTGCGGCAAAGCACCTTAATCTGAATCTGAAATTGAATTTTGAGAAAAAAATAATTGAAGGCAGAGTTGATTTTACTTTAAGCTTACCACATGGAAACGAGTTTATTTTAGATAATCTCGGTCTACAGATTGATTCAGTATTTGTCAGTGCAGGAGGTCAAAAGAACACTGCAAAATTTGCCAACGGAATTACTGACAGCATCCTTGGACAACCAATGATTATACCTGTTGACAAACAAACAGATTTAGTGACAGTATATTACAAAACTTCACCCGAAGCATTGGCGCTACAGTGGATGGATCCGGAGTTGACTGCCAGTAAAAAACTACCCTTTTTCTTCACTCAGAGCCAATCTATTTTCGCACGCAGCTGGGTCCCTTGCCAAGACGGTCCAGGCATCCGTTTTACTTATGATGCCACTGTAGAAGTACCTGTGGGAATGATGGCTGCCATGAGTGCAAGGAATCCAACTGAGAAACAAAGTTCTGGGATTTACCAATTCAAAATGGATATCCCCATCCCGGCTTATCTCATGGCTCTTGCTGCCGGAGATTTTGCATTCAAACCGATAGGACCAAGGACAGGAGTATATGCGGAACCCGGAGTTTTGGAAAGAGCTCACTATGAATTTGCTGATCTTGAAAAAATGCTGATTACTGCAGAAGAACTATATGGCCACTACCCTTGGGGAAGGTATGATGTGATCGTCCTTCCATCAAGTTTTCCGTTTGGAGGCATGGAAAATCCTATGTTGACTTTTGCTACTCCAACCATTCTGGTAGGAGATCGCTCCCTCACAAGTCTTTTGGCTCATGAGCTTGCGCATTCCTGGTCAGGCAATCTTGTAACCAATTCTACCTGGAATGACTTCTGGCTCAACGAAGGATTTACCACATATTTTGAAAGTCGTATCATGGAACAACTTTACGGCAAAGAATATGCAGATATGTTGAGTTTACTGGGTTATCAAGACCTTCAAAAAACTCTGGTAGATTATGGCACTGACAACCCATTGACCAAACTTAAAGGAAATTATTCCAATCCTGAAGATGGACTTTCCGATATCGCTTACGAAAAAGGCAAAATCTTTTTGAGATATCTCGAAGAGAAATATGGAAGACCGGCGTTTGATACTTTCCTGAAGACTTATTTTCACCAGTTTGAGTTTTCATCTATGACAACCGAAAAATTTAGAGATTTTCTATCCGTTCATCTTTTAAATAATGACAGCAGTGCTATCCATGACGTCGATAGTTGGTTGTACGGAACCGGTATGCCAGCATTTATGCCTTCTTACCAGGTCAATCGGTTCAAAGCGGTAGACATCTTTGCAGACAAATGGAAGTCTGGTCAAAATCCATCCAAAGCGATGACAACAAATTGGTCCACCCACGAATGGTTGCATTTTATCCGACAGTTGCCGGTCACGATGATGTCCGACAGCATCAAACTCATTGACGAGAGCTATTCATTCTCAAAAACTGCAAATGCCGAAATTCGCTTTGCATGGATTCAATTTGGTCTTGAATCCGGATACAGAAAAAATATTATCCCATCTGCAACTGAATTTTTGCTCCACACAGGAAGACGCAAATTCGTACTTCCTATTTATGAGAATATGATCAAAGTAGGATTCAGAAAAGAAGCCGAGGAGCTTTATGCTCAAGCAAAATCAAGCTATCATCCCATAACCAGAAGATCCATCGAAGAAGCTTTTGAAGAAGCGAAGTAACGAAAATCGAAATCCGGCAGCAGGCAAAGCCCTGAATTATCGCATTTGCAAGGGTTTTTGCCATATATTTGCCGCGCAAAACAATACAAATATTATTTCATGCAAAAACAACTTTTAGTCATTATCGTCGGGCTATGTACTTTAGTCCAAGTTCAGGCACAACAAGACCTGTCCAAACCGCAAAGATTTGATTACGGCAAGATGTGGACTTTTGAAAATCCACCAAAAGAATGGTTCAAAGAAGCTTACGGATTTACTCCACCTGATGATTGGTACTCAGATGTACGCAAGTCAGCATTAAGGTTTGCTTCATGGTGTAGTGCCTCATTTGTATCTCCTAACGGATTGATCATGACGAATCACCACTGCTCCCGAGATGTCGCTCCGGCTTTACAAAAAGAGGGCGAAGATTTTGAGAAGAACGGTTTTTATGCTGCCACTCTCGCGGACGAGAGAAAATCAGAAGGACTGTTCGTTGAACAATTGATCATGGTAGACGATATATCCGACAAAGTGCTAAGCCAAATGGACAAAGCAAAAGATGACAATGAAAGGGCTGTTTACAGAGATAGTGCATTGGCCCAGATCTCCCGGGAATATTCAATGAAAGACGGTTGGAAAGGGCTCCGATTGCAAACAGTTACTTACTACAGTGGTGGAAAATTCAGTATGTATGGATACAAAAAATACAACGACATCCGCCTCGTTTTCATCCCTGAAACAGATCTTGGATTCTTCGGTGGAGCACCTGACAACTTCACCTATCCGCGCTATGATCTAGACTGCACTTTTTGGAGAGCTTATGATGAAAATGGAAATCCTTTAAACACATCAGACCATTATTTTAAATTTAACATTGAAGGCGCGAAAGAAGGCGAACCCGTATTTGTAGTGGGAAATCCGGGCAATACAGAGCGTTATCGTACTTATAAACAACTGGAATATGATAGAGACATTCGTTTCCCTGCTCAAATTGCCATGTTGACCAGCAGACACAATATGATGCTTAAAGAATATGAAAAAAATCCAAACGTCGATCTTCTCAACGACATCTTTGGACTTTCCAATAGTATGAAAGCATTTACAGGCATATTGGGTGGGTTAAAAACTCCTGCTTTGATGACCAGAAAAAAGGCTACTGAAGACGAAATTCGCTCTAAAACCAAACTAAAAGGTGAAGACCCTTGGAATGAGCTCGGCAAAATAGTAGATGGCCTTCGAAAATATGGCTCTACCGTTACTTTAGCTTCACCTAGTGATATCAAAGGCGCTGGAGCAAAGTTGATCCATGTTTTGGGTCAATACGAAGCTGCAATGGAAAAACCCAACAATGGACCGAATATTGAAAAACTTAGAAAAGACATTACAAACCTTTCTGCCAAATTGAACGAACCAAAAGAAAAAGAACTTTTTGCCTTGTATTTGCAAGAGCTTAAAGATTTCGAGCATCCGGAATTCAAGTATGTCGATAAAGTGTTAGATGGAAAATCGCCAATGGCCAGAGTGGAAAAAATATTGGACAAGACAGATTTTACCAGCACCAAGGAGTTGAGCAAAATTTTGGAAAAGCCGGCAGACAAATTCAAGAAATACAATGACCCTTTACTTGATGTCTCCAGGCAAATAGTACCAAAATTTAATGAAGCCGTCAATGCATTCCAGTCTACCCTTGCCCGCAGACGTGCTTTGGAAGCAAAGATTGCTAACCATGTTTTCAAAGTAAAAGGCAATAATTTACCACCAGATGCGACTTTTACATTGAGATTGGCAGATGGTCTTGTAAAAGCGTATGATTATAACGGAACTACCGCTCCATACAAAACTTCGTATTACGGACTTTACGACAGAAATACTTCTTTCGACGGAAAATACCCTTTCGCTCTTCCTGCAAGATGGCAAAATCCTCCTGTAGAATTGCTCAAAGCACCGATGAACTTTGTTTCGACAAACGACATCATTGGCGGCAATTCTGGAAGTGCTATCATCAATAAAAATAAAGAAGCCGTCGGTTTGATTTTTGATGGCAATATCGAATCTCTCCCAGGCAACTTCATTTTTGATGAATCGAGCAATCGCTCTGTTTCTGTACACGCAGGTGGTATTTATGCGGCATTGAAGTACATCTATCGCGCTGAGAGACTGGCCGGTGAACTTTCCGGGAAGTAAGCAAATTATTAATATTACATATATCAATCTTAATAGATAATGAAACAAATACAATTCGCCATTTCCTTGCTGAGTCTTGTTGTATTCATAGGTTCAAGCTGTTCGCCAAAAGCAAAAACGATCCACGGGTTGAAAGGAATGATTGCTTCTGGTGATTGTGCAGGCCCCTGTGGTAAAAAAATGCCTTGCGAAGGTGAGGAAAGGACAATTGAAATGACATTGGGTGACAACAATGTTTTGATCAGTTCTTCAGCCATTTTTGTCAGAGATCCGGACAATTACGATTATACGCTGCGCATCGATTTTACAGAAGCAGTGCCCAGTGCCGTTTATTCTGATGCCAGAAACGAAAAATACAAACGTTTGGTTGCTACAGGAATTGTTGAAGGTTTTGATCAGTACGTTCATGAAACCTGCACCAGATCTTATCTTTTCAAGGTCAATGATCCTTCAAAATTTAAGCTTCTGGAGCATTAAAAACTGAAAAGTATTCCCTAAGTATAAGGCCTTGTATCATCTACAAGGCCTTTTTTATTTTATTTTGAATTCTATAACTTAAATTCAACTTAATTAATTGACTGTCTTACAGTTAGATATCACAAGATGCAATATCTGAATTTTATTATAGAGCAGATTGTTAAATGCTTATCAGAACCTAAAAAGACCGCTCGGTTTTTGGCATGGTTCTTGAATAATAGTGGTTGAGTTTTGAGTTTTGGTTATTAAATGAAGATTTGCCCGTATAAAGTATACGGGCTATCTTTTTTTAGGGACATACGCATTGAGTTTAGTTTGTACTTTTGCCCTAAAATAGAATCCATGATTATCGGTGTCCCAAAAGAAATCAAAAGTAGCGAAAATCGAGTTGCCCTCACACCTGCAGGCGCGCTGGAACTCACCAAAAGAAATCACCAAGTGTTTGTACAGAGCACAGCCGGTATAGGTAGTGGTTTTTCTGATGACGCATACCGCTCAGCCGGAGCTACTATTCTCTCCACCATAGAAGAAATATATGCCAAGGCGGAGATGATCATAAAAGTAAAAGAACCAATTGCTTCAGAATATCCCCTGATTAAAGCGAATCAACTCCTCTTCACATATTTTCACTTTGCCTCTTATGAGCCATTGACCAATGCTATGATCAACAGTAAAGCAATTTGTCTTGCTTACGAGACTGTTGAGCTGGCAGATAGAAGCTTGCCTTTGCTCATTCCGATGTCTGAAGTCGCAGGGCGTATGGCAGTGCAGGAAGGAGCAAAATTTCTAGAAAAACCTCAAAAAGGAAAAGGAATTCTTTTGGGTGGTGTTCCGGGAGTACCTCCAGCCAAAGTTTTGGTTTTAGGTGGCGGAATCGTCGGTACCCAATCTGCAAAAATGGCTGCAGGACTAGGGGCGCAAGTTACGCTCCTGGATGTCAGCCTTCCACGACTTCGCTATCTCGCTGATGTCATGCCTCCAAACGTGACCACTATGTTTTCAAACGAACTTACCATTAGGAATCTGGTCCAGACACACGATCTGATCATAGGAGCTGTCCTTATCCCCGGTGCAAAGGCTCCAAGTTTGGTGACCAGAGACATGCTCTCGACTATGCAGCCGGGTACAGTACTAGTGGATGTGGCAATTGATCAGGGAGGATGCATTGAGACAAGCAAACCGACCACACACGACGATCCAATTTACCTCGTCGACGGAGTTGTACATTATTGTGTGGCAAATATGCCCGGAGCCGTACCTTATACATCAACTGTAGCTCTTACCAATGCTACACTTCCTTATGCGATTCAGCTTGCGGACAAAGGATGGCGCCAAGCTTGTTCGGACAATAAAGCACTTCAACTTGGGCTCAACATCGTTCGCGGTGATGTTGTTTACGGTGGCGTGGCGAAAGCTTTCAATCTTCCTTACAAGCCGGTTGAAGATATTTTGTCTTAATGGTGCTTGTAATCGTGTATGATATTAGGATTTGAAACCGAGTTGATCAAAATTTTACTACATCTTGAAGACAGGGATTGAACTTGGAAGACTATATTATTATAATCTTTGGAATCAAGCAAAAAAATGGGAAGCTGTCTGGCTTTAAATTTTCATCCGAAAAAAAATAATTTTTTCTTGCACAGCATTTGATATCGTCCTATATTGATGGGTCATTTTATTACTAACCTATTTAAATGCAAAAGATTATGTATATTTCATTTGACGAGTTGAGAGAAATTAAACACAAATTGCCGCACGGCGGCATTAAGCGAATAGCAGATGAATTAAATTTAGATGAAGAGACTGTAAGAAACTACTTTGGAGCACATCACTTGGCCAATTCCGGCAACCATATACAACCCGGTCCTAACGGGGGAATCGTTCAAATAGACAATGAAGCGATTATAAACCTTGCAAAAAAAATCATCAATGAAAGCGCCAATTAAAAATTGAAATATTTTTCTCTCCAAAGAGAGTCTAAAATATTACCTTACCTAAAATTAATTTAAATAGCTTCCTCTTGGAAGCTATTTTTTTACCTATAAAGGCTCCTTTCGCTTGTCCATATTTATTTTCCAATAGACCATCTGGTGGTAGCTCCGGGACGCTCCCTGGACTTGATTGGTCTTCAGATAAAAATCATAAAACCATGCCCTGAATGTGCTAAATATCTCCGGAAAAGCATCTAGTTTATGTTTAACTCGCTCTTGATCTCTTCGAATTTCCTCCGGCAGACAATCGATTATTTCTCTATAAATATCATCATCATTTTTGGATAGTCCACTCACAAAATACCTCCACAGCGTATATTCCGCATTGTACTCCCATAAGTTATTATCACTGTTCTGCAAGGCTAAGTAGGCTATTAAATTGCATTCTCCCTCGTCTGTCCATCCGAAAACATGTCCGTATTCATGTGCTACAGTAAATGCTTGTTGGACAATATCTATACCCGGATCATAATATCCTTGTCCTGCAAACGGCCAATAAACTCCTGATGCAGCCCAAACCAATAATGTCCCTGCTGGATGAACAGATTTTACAATTCCCACATCGACTCCCTTCAATCCCAACTTGAGCATACATTGATGAACTCTACCACCAAGCTGGATGATTTCATTTTCGGTCAAATGAAGATTGACCAGTTCGTCGTTAGAATTAGCCAATCGCTTGCGGATACTGATCAATCGATCTGTAGTGGCATACAATTCATTTAAGTATTCGTCCCTGCTTACCGGCTTATTCAACTCGAGACGATCCCGCATTGGTTTTTGCAAATAAAGAAAACCCCACGAAAGATAAAACCAGGAGAAATGCAATACTGCTAATGCAGTTATCTCGGCAGCGAATCCTATCCAACCTGTGCCAAGTTTCCACACTCTTCTGAGTCTAAAAAACAGCCATAATATGAGTGTCACGATCCAAACATAGATCATGCCCACTCGATTACCCAAACTGACAATCCACCAAAACTGCCTAAAAGCGGGATAAACAAAATGTGGGTAGAACAGATCAGAAAAACCGGGGCCGAACAGCAACGCTGAAGACAAGCCCATGAGGAAGAGGCCAAAGAATACTACACTGAAATATACGAGTTTTCTTGTTGAGATCACGTCAAAATTTGAATTCAATCCTGCAAAGTAACCATCTCAAAGGTGAAAGTCTCAACAATTTTGTTGATTAAGATATAAGCTTACTTCAGAGCTGGGTTTTTGCTTGAACTAAAAATAGCGATTCGGCGTTACTTAGATTCAAAAAGATTTGAAAAATGGCATTTGAATTTACTGATCAAAATTTTGAGACAGAAGCCCTTCAAGAAGGTAATATCGCAGTAGTAGATTTTTGGGCAGAATGGTGCGGACCATGCAGACTCGTTTCTCCTGTGATCGACGAGCTGTCCAAAGAGTACTCCGGCAATGTAAAAATAGGTAAACTAAATGTGGACCATAATCCACAAGTTACTACCCAGTACGGCGTTCGTGGTATCCCTACAATATTATTTTTGAAAGATGGAAAAGTAGTAGAGAAACACGTAGGTACAGCCACCAAAGCAACTTTGAAAGCGAAGATTGAAGCTTTAATTTAAGACTTTCCATCTTGTGTAGATTTTTTGTCAGCAAGACAGAAATCACTCCAATGAATGAGTTTTTTTGATTCATATCCGGTACAAGCATTCAACCATCTGGAACTATTGGCCGAACAGGTCGTGGAAGGATTTATCATTGGATTGCACAAATCACCATTTCATGGGTTTAGTGTAGAGTTTGCAGAACACAGATTGTACAATCAGGGAGAATCTACTAAAGACATTGATTGGAAAGTATTTGCCAGGAGTGAAAAATTATTTTCTAAGAAATATGAAGAAGAAACCAATCTGAGATGTCAGATAGTAGTAGATATGTCTTCTTCCATGTTTTTTCCTGAAGAACAACTTTCGGGTGGTTTAATATTAAATAAGTTTAAATTTTCAGCCCTCGGAGCTGCCTGTATCATGAATGTGCTGAAGCGACAACGCGATGCTTTCGGTCTGACTCTTTTTGATGACCAGATACGTGTCCATACTCCTGTCAAATCCAATACCACTCATTACAAGTTACTGCTCTCTCACCTTGACAGAGTGATGCAAATATCCGAATCAAATCGCGGCACAAATGCAATTCAAACTCTGCATGAAGTTGCAGAACAGATCCATCGCAGATCATTGATTATTATTTTCAGTGACCTTTTTGAAGATACTTCCAAATTGGATGATCTTTTTTCAGCTGTTAATCACCTCAAACACAATAAACACGAGGTCATATTATTCCATGTGATGGATCACAAATTTGAACTCGAGTTTGAATTTGAAAATCGGCCTTATTTGTTTGTAGATATAGAGACAGGTGAGAAAGTAAGACTCCAGGCTCATCAAATCAGAGAAGCGTACAAAAAACAAATGAGTGAATTCCGACAAAATATTCATGCCCGAAGCATCCAACATCGCATCGAATATATAGAAGCGGATATCAATTTGGGATATGATTACATTTTACAAAGTTTCTTTTTGAAAAGAAAAAAAATGCTACAATAAAATATCATTCAAATGGCAAAGATTAACCTCTCCAAAATTTCTTCGAAAGCCCAAAAAAAAATAGACAAATCAGAGTACAAGGAAAAACTGAAAGAACTCACTAAGGAAATAGGTGAGCTCTCCGAAAAACTATATGCTGAAAAGAGAAACAATATTTTAATCGTCCTTCAAGGTATGGACGCCAGTGGAAAAGATGGTGTAGCTAAAACGGTATTCAAATATTGTCCTCCACTTGTGGTAGATGCACATCCATTTAAAAAACCTAGCGAAGAGGAATTTGCCCACGATTTTCTTTGGAGAGTCCATAAAGTCGTTCCGGCCAAAGGACAGATAAAATTATTCATCAGATCACATTATGAAGATATATTAATCCAAAAAGTACATAAATGGATTGATGACAAAAAGGCAAAAAACAGATTGGAGTCCATCAACCAATTTGAGCATTTGCTCGTACAGGATAACAACACTACTATACTCAAATTTTATCTCCATCTTTCACACGAAAAACAATTGGAAAAACTCGAAGAACGTAAAACGCATCCGGAAAAACAATGGAAGTATAATGCCGCCGATTTCGAGGAGAGTAAATTGTGGGATCAATATATGAAAGCCTATGAAGCAGCCTTCAACGGAAGTAAATATCCTTGGCATATTATTCCATCCGACCAGAGATGGTATCGCAATTATTGCGTGGCCCTCATTGTCCGCGATGCATTAAAAAGCCTAAAACCCAAATATCCTACGCTCAAGAATGTCTGAAAAGATACGTGTGGACAAGTGGCTGTGGGCCGTCAGGATTTACAAGTCCAGAACTGCCTCTACAGACGCTTGCAAAGCAGGAAAGATCAGCATTGGAAATTCAGAAATAAAACCATCTTACTTGGTTCAGTCAGGCCAAGTACTCGAGGTGCGCAAAAACGGATTCAGCTTTCTATTCAAAGTCATCAAACCCATCAGCAAAAGAGTCTCTGCTCCTGAGGCTATACTTGCTTATGAAAATCAGACATCCGAAGATGAATTACAAAAATTCAATAGTTTTTATATCGGTAAAAATAAAGCCGAAATCCGTGACAAAGGAACCGGCAGACCTACTAAGAAAGAACGCCGAGATTTGGAAGAGTACAAACTAGACTTTTTCGATTGGGATGATATCTGAAGCCGAAAAGCGATATATTGCTAGAAATATCATTTCTTTGCATTAAAATCTCAAAATCTTTGAAAAAGGCTCCACCAGCAGACCACCTCCGCTTTGAACAAGAGTTCCTGCCCCATGCAGAAGCACTCAATACTTTTGCCTTTCATTTGACTTATAATGAAGATGATGCTGCTGATTTAGTGCAAGAAACATACATGAAGGCTTTCCGCTTTATCGATAAATTCGAGGAGGGAACTAATGCGAAGGCTTGGTTGTTTAAAATATTGAAGAACGCATACATCAACAACTACCGCAAAAAAAATAAGCGGCCGATGCAAGTTGATTATGAAGAGTCTTCTGCCTATCAGGACGGTGATGATCAGACGCATATCTCAAGCTATGTAGATCTGAGAGAGGAGATTTTCGACAATATGATGGGAGATGAGGTGGAAGCTGCTCTCAATTCCATGCCGGTGGATTTCAAAACAGTGATCCTCTTGTGTGATATTGAAGGATTCAGTTACGAAGAGATTGCAAAAATTATTGACATCCCTGTTGGTACGGTTCGGTCAAGATTGTTTAGAGCCAGAAATATGCTCAAAGAAAAATTGGAGGATTATGCCAAGTCTTTAGGTTATAAAGATTACAGGGGTGACAAAAATCAAAAAAATATGAACGACGACAATTAAAAAATACATATGGACAATTTTACTTCCAATGAACTCAGTCAGAAAATTAACATGTATTTAGATCGAAGTCTAAATGAAGATGATCAAAAAGATCTAATACAAAGAATTGCCCAAAATCCTGAGGGCATGGCTCAGTTTAATCGCGAAAAAAACATCCGCGAAAAATTGAAGGAAAGAGTCCAAAGACACCCTGTTTCTCCGGGACTTATCGCCAGAATTAAAAATTCTCTGGGAAAGTAAAATTTTACCTTACTGATTTTTAGTATATAACTTAATTTCTGACTTGCTCAAATAATCTAAGGCTGTCAGTAATTCCCCATCTGTTTATCAATCTTGCTTGAGAAAGAGATTCTGTGGCATTTTGAATTTGGTTCCAGCTCAAAATGGTGCACTCCTGGCTGAGTTGGACAACCGGAGATCGAGTTTCTCTCAATTTGCTAAGCATCATCCTTTGACACTTATTCTGTTGAGTAATCTTTGCATCGCTAATCGTAAAAAATAAAACAATACCCAACACATACATTCGAATCAGATTAGTATATCTGGAATGATGAATAAATAATGCATGATAAGCCAACATGCTAAGCAAGTAGATAGAAGCAAGGGTGATAGGAAGAAAAGTATCATATCGTATGATATGAGGTCTATAAGGACGAAATCCACCTAGTGGAAGTAACAGTAAATAAAAGATAGAAAATGCCAGTATGAATTTGACGGTAAGTCTTAATTTCAATCTTTGATCTTCTCCAACATTTGGGTGTACAAATAAATAAAACACTATGATTGAAAAAATCAAAACAGGCCAGGCGATTTTCTCAGTCAAAAGGTAGAACAATCCCTGAGGCAACTGCTTATATAAATCCCATAAATGATGTGGATTTGCTGCATTAATCGAATTATGTGTTCCCAATAACAATGAGTATGCCGACAATAAAACGATCGGTAACAACCAGTAATTCCTGTAAAAGATTTGAGTTATACTTTGCCACTTTTGAGACAAACTATTTTTTCCAACTAGCTTAACGGATTCAATGTCAAAGCACAATATAAGTAAACTTAAAATCAGCGCCACTCCGGAATTTAGAGGTCCACTGAATGCAGAAATAAGTGCTACAACAAATAAATATAAAATCACGTATCTGTCGGGCCTAAATACGTTTCTGTTTTGCCAAGATAAGAATGCCGGAATAAAGTACAGGATCACAAAAATGATTGGCATCCCATAAAAGAATAAATAGCTAACAGACGGATCTATAATACCCATCCTGGACTGAAATCCATTGGTTTGAAACAAAGGTGTGATGATCATTGCCGCAATCAGCAAGAAACTCTTGCTGGATTTGAATTGACTACAAACAGCTATACTCAACAATATAATCAGACATATCTGAGCGAATGTCTTGATAAGCGCACAAGAAATGTAAACACTATCTATAGGTTCAAACCATAATTGCAGCTTAGCTGGTACCAGATTAAAATAATGATAAAAAGTCCAGTGGCTGAAAAAGCGATTTGGATTGGCATAAGTAGTATCACTTAAGATTGTAGAAATGCCCAATGGATTTGCCCATAACATATCCAACTCACTTGAAGGCAGAATACCACCGGGCATATCGCCATCTAATATGCTGGCCTTATGCTGAAAAAAGGTAAAGACAATTTTTCCTGCAAAGAATATCAAACAAAATAAAATCCATAATTTATTCTGGGCATTAGATCCTTGTAAAATCCAAAAATTCTTGCTTTTAGGAATATTCATATGAAGGAAATGTACTTTTATGAAATAAAAATCAAACAGATTGGACTTCATGGAAAATCTGTCTATTCTTAACTGACAATTATCTGTCTCTATTGCCTAAGTATCAAAAACAAATAAACTATTGTTTTCATCATCAGAACGAGTAGAAATATTGGGAAAGATGTCTATGGCCGTGTTCATTTTTGGACAAAAAAAAAGAGATCGGCTCATACCCCCCAGCGAACCGACCTCAGAAATTGTTCGTACAGAATTTCTTGAGTACGTTGTCCGTTTTACTGGACAGATAAACATATGCAGAAACCTTGCCAAGTTTGTAGAAAATGAATTTTTTTATAATGTTTGATATATCTTTTTAAACTGCACTCTTCATACGACTGGGCGACAAGCATTTATACAACACATGAATTTATATTAAAAAAATAAAAATACTTAATGGGAAAAACACGATTAAAAAACATTTCAATTTAAAATCCAAAACTTTATTTGCTATGCAGATTATAGTTTAGACCCACCATCAAGTTTACCATTTGGTATCGATCCTGATGTGGTCCAAAAGATTGTGGATTCACCATGTGCTTGTACTGTGCTTGAAAGTTTAGATTCAGTCTTTGGTTGATTTTGTATTCCACACCAAGATTAAAACCAATTGTCACAAAAGCATTATTAGAAATATCTTCTCCGGCAGCTATACCTTGATTAAAAGCCTTTTCACTTACCTTTGCTTGATCTGGAATATTGCTTAAAGGTAGAATTCCGGATTTTCGCAGAATCGTGTCTTTCTCCTCAAATGAATTGTTGACTGCAATATTTAGATCCATCCCTGCCCCTCCAAATACAGCTAAAACTTCTGAAAGCTTCCAATATCGGTCTATGGCAATTGGAATATTGACCAAATGAAATTCTGACTTGAGGTAGCTCAATTTGTGTACATAATCATCACTGGTGTATAGCAGATGGATATCAGGATAAGATTTGAAATGGCAATACCCAACACCCGTTCTCAGGTGGAAGTTTCCATTGACAAAAGCGAGTCCGAATTCTGAGTAAGGCGCCGTTTCTACCCTAGGAGATTGAAATTCCTCTGCGTGCAATGCAACCGAGCTTGTCCTGATAAAACGAACACCTTGACTTACAGAAAACTGTACCGGAGCAACAATTCTATGTTTTTCTTGTCTGTCAGCAATTCTCAACTCGGGAGGGGTGGATTGTTCTACATTCGGCATTTCTTTTCTCTGAGAGGCAAGTTCTCTTTGGATTATGCTTGGCAATACCTGAATCAATTCTATTTTTTTGGGGTGATCTTCCATACTGAGATCCTTTTCATCTCCAATATTTGGTGTCGTGGTTTGATTGCGATCTACCAGATCAAAAGAAGATCTTCTTTCTATTATTTGCTCAGAAGTACTAGTAGAAGATTCTTCTTTTTGATTTGGAATAACCACCGCATGAATTCGACTCAATACATGGTAGTGACTCAAGGCGTTATTAACCTTCTCATATTGTGTGACAGGGACCTGATTAGGTGATATATCTTGTGTACTGTTCTCATTTAGTTTATTTGAATTTGTATGATCAATATTATTGGTGGATTGATAGGCTAATTGTTGAATTATCGATTGGCCTTGAGTAATGATCTCTGTTTGACCTGTGAATAATGTTTTTACAAATTTGTAATCGTCGGCTGTTTTTTGAATTTTTTTGAAGGTATTGTGCTGACTAAAATCGTTTTTATGGAGTACAGCGGGAACCAATATTCGATTTGCAGTCCAAATTAACATCAGCAGTAAGACGGATTCAATTGTGCGAGCATAGATGATCTGCATTTTGCGTCTATGAGCAAGACGTCTTTTGTTCTCAAAATACTCCCAGGTAGCAAACTTCGAACCAGTATGTATACCTCTTAGCTTGTGACGTATACTGTTATCAAACTTCTTGTCTTCTTTCAAACTCTCTTCCAGCCGAGTCCAGGTAGGATCCTTACTTTCAACAGTTTGAAATTCGGCAAGTTTCTTACGCAAAAATTGGTCAAATTCTTTATCTCTCATAGTGCATCAACATTTCTTTTAGTTTCTGACGAGCTTTAACAAGATTTGACCTGGAGGTTCCTTCAGAGATATGTAGAGTATCGGCAATTTCCTTATGTGAATATCCTTCCATCACATAGAGATTGAAAATTGACCGATAAATTGGGCTTAACATCTGAATAGCTTTCATAACGTCCTCTGCATTCAACTCTCCGATGACGTTTTGTCCATCCACCCACACCGTACGAGCTTCATCGAGATCAGTGGTTGACCTTCTGCTTTCTCGGCGATAAAAATCTATCGCCGTATTCACCATAATTCTTCTAATCCAGGCAGAAAGCATGGTTCCAATCTCGTACTTAGGTATATGTTGAAAAACTTTTAGAAAACCGTCATGCAAAATATCCAATGCGTCCTCATGGCTGGAAGAATATCGCATACAAAGACACAACATCTGTTCGTGATACTCTTCGTAAACTAGTTTTTGAGCCCAGTTTTCATTTCTGATACATGCCTGTACCACTTCTTGTTCATTGGATCGTATTGAAATGGAAATATCCATAAAATATTTCTGCTTTTCTATCACTTATAACGCCAAATAAAGCCAAAACGCTGCCTTCAAATTCCAGCATCTGTCACAATAAAAAACAGCACTTTGCAAAAAAGACAGATTTGCCAAATAAAAAATGCCTTTTTGTCCTAAATGTCTGTTTTCTCAAAATTTAGAATCTCAAGAATCGATTCCTGTTGAAATAAATTTTTATTCAGTAAATGAAGGCAACTCCAACCTTGTTTGGATCTATTGGTTATTTTAACTGTTTATGAGCATTGAGTTGAATCGACCATATATCATCCTTACTATTCGGGATCACGAATTAGCAGCAAGGATGGTGGCTTTGGGCATCTGTCCGGGCACTGAATTTCGTATGGTAAGAAGCCACAAGTATATGTCGACCTACATTATCGAAGTTCAGGGAAGACAATTTGCCTTGCGCAGAGAGGAGCTGGATCAAATCATGTTTCAATGAAAATGAGCGAGAGAAAATTTGCACTTGTCGGAAATCCAAATTCCGGAAAATCGACATTATTCAATGCTCTCACCGGTCTTGATCAAAAAGTTGGAAATTTCCCAGGTGTCACTGTGGATCTCTATGAGGGGCACCTCAAGCTGGATGGTACTCACCAGTGTACTTTAGTAGATCTACCCGGCGCCTACAGCCTCCATGCCAACACAAAGGACGAATTTATACTTACAAAACAGCTGGTACATCCCAGTAGCAATCTGAGCATTCATGGGATTATCTATGTACTTGATGCGCGTTATTTGAATAAGCAATTGTTACTCTTGTCTCAGGTATTGGATTTAGGTTTTCAGGTTGTAGTCGCCTTGAGTTTCACAGAGCGTCTTGAGGAAGAAGATAGGTTACACATCACTGAATTCATATCTGAAAACACCTCATGTAAAGTCATCCCTATACATTCCAAATCAGGAAAAGGAATTCTTGAACTACAAGATGCATTGCTTCATTTACCTTCGAACAAAATTTTCCGAAAACCGATTTATCAGATCCCGGTAAGCTACTTAAAAGAGCTAGAATCCAATACGAGCTTGATGGATAAAACTCTTTACCATCGCTTATTGCTCAAACATTATCAGGTAGATCCTGCCGGTAACAATTTTGGGCTAAATCCCTTCTCACATCCGGAATCTATCCATCAGCAGATCCAGGAGACAATGAGCAGGTACACAATTTTGGATAATTGGGTTGCTATATTGAACAAAAAACACCATCCACATACTCCTTCACAAAGCGTTCTAACGCGAAAGCTGGACGCAGTGGCAACCCATCCTTTTTGGGGCTATGTCTTATTTCTTGCGGTTATTCTAGTAGTTTTCCATTCGATATTTTCGCTTGCAACTATACCCATGGACTGGATCGAAGAAGGATTCCTAAAAATCAATCAATTTCTTAGACACCAACTCCCGCAACATTGGAGTGTGGATTTATTGACAGACGGTGTACTCGCTGGTCTCAGTGGTATACTGGTATTTGTTCCTCAAATTGCCATTTTGTTTTTCCTGATCACAATACTGGAGGAAGCAGGTTATATGGCCAGGGTAGTTTTCTTATTTGATAGATTTCTTGGGATATTTGGCTTGAATGGCAGATCCATTATAGGCTTGATCTCTGGAGGTGCATGTGCTGTGCCGGCAATCATGAGTTCAAGAACAATTGGAAGCTGGCGAGATCGTTTACTCACCATGTTTGTAATACCACTTATACCATGTTCTGCGAGAATCCCTGTGTATGCAGCACTGGTAGGATTTCTCATTCCAACATCTGCAAAAGGCTGGTGGGTCAATCCGCAAGGATTGGTATTTGTTGGGCTTTATGCTCTTGGGATAGTTGCCGCTTTACTCACTGCTTTACTCTTGAAGCAGTTTGTCAAAACTGAAGAAAAATCTTTCCTTTTAATCCAACTTCCGGATTACCAATTGCCGTATTTTAAACAAGTCCTTTCCAATACCTGGCACAAAGTATATAGTTTTATTTCAGAAGCCGGAAAAATTATCATCATCATGTCGATGATCATTTGGTTTTTATGTACTTATTCTTTCCCTGGGAGATTAGACAAGGTTGAAACAAATCTAAATGCTGAAATGCAGGATAAAAATTTGACCGATATCGAGAAAGCAAATATTATCAGCGCTGCAAAACTTGAAAATTCATTTGCGGGAATCATAGGTAAACATATAGAACCAGCGATAAAGCCGCTAGGATTCGATTGGAAAATTGGAATTGCTCTTCTCACATCATTTGCAGCCAGAGAAGTGTTTGTCGGTACTATGGCTACGATTTATCAACTTGGCTCAGAAGTAGAAGATCTAAAACTGCGTGAAAGAATGCAGGTTGAGAAGCGAGCAGATGGAAGTAAATTCTTCAATATGAAGACTGCTCTATCACTTATTTTGTTTTATGCTTTTGCCATGCAATGCATGAGCACTTTGGCAGTCATGAAACGGGAAACGGGAAATTGGAAGTGGCCACTCCTACAATTCATCTACATGAGTGCCCTGGCTTATTTGAGCAGCTTGTTGGTATATCAGCTTTTATAATTTTTATTACTACGAAGTGATCTTTTGATCAATGCCAAATTAATTTTCTGATGAAAATATAATTTCACTTCAGAATCATCAGCTGGAAGATTGTCAGAATATTTAGAAATTTCAAATTGGGATCATTTCATTTAACCTTGATTTTAACTTAAAGATCGTAATGAGAATTAATTGACGATGATATAAAAGCTTTGAATGACTAAATATTGACAGCTCCAATTGATCCAATGAGTTGAGTTGACCAAAAAGGAACCCAGCACAGGATAACTTGGTTTGTTTACAAATAAATCTATTATTACTGATCAGGCATAATGTAAAGTTTCGAGTTTGCAGTTCCGCAGACCCGTAAGAGTATTTAAGTTTTATGAATTGTATATCAATAAAAAATCCCTGTTGTGCTGCAACAGGGATTTAATTTTTTATCAAAATTTACTATGAAATAACTCCGGTGGATAGAGTTTAATAATTGCTCACTAATCGGCCTACTTGAGAGCCTTGCTTCAAGCCTGCTTCCAAACTAAACCTGTAATTGATCCCGCCGTATAGATTTGACAAGGCAATTTCTTCAGCCATTTGGTTAAAGTTTTTGTAGGTACGAGGATTACCATCGATATCTTTGCGATAAAAATGAGTCGCATCAGTAAATGAATAATTATAACCAAAAATTGAACCCAAAACTTCTGCGGTAGCACTTGCAATGGATGCCTGAGCTGAACAAAATTCTGGTGTAGCAGGTGTGTTTAACAAGGAGATAAATCTCGCGTCTATATAATTGCGGATATAATTTTCCGGTCTTACTGTATTGTATGTAAAGATTGTTTTCCAGCTGGTGACGATAGCATCATGCATGGCCATGGTGACTTTCATCAAAATAGCAGAAGCTTCAGGAAGACTTTTATTTTCTTGGTTTATTAAATTCAATGTGAGAAGGAGCATATGACCAGGAGTTGTGATTCCATTTTTTTGGTCATCGTTCCAATACTTAACTACTCTTTCTTCTTCATAATTGAGATTGAATGTGCGATTTCTCACTTCCAAAGCATACGCATACATTTCAGAATTTCTTTCTTCAGAAAACTGTGGTGGAGTTGCGTCCACTATTTCCACGTTGCTTAGATTGCTAAAAGTACGGACTGAACCCCAATAAGGCAAGAGGGGTTTTTTTCCAGCAGTATTGATTGGTGACCAAACTCCTGCTCCCTCAGGAATTTTAAAATTATTGGGATAATTGTTGACGAAAGCTTCGTCCTGACCATCTGTTTTAGAATAAGCATAAACTGCTTCTGCCATCTTCACTCCAAAATCACGTGATCTTTCTTTTGTTTCCGTGGAAGCCTGAGCGTCATAACTAGCTGCGGAATTCAAATAAAGGTCTTCAATCATTTTATTGTTAGCAGAAGGAATACTCCTGTACAATGACTTGATAAGATGATAGCACATTTCATTGCTTGCCAGATTCCAGTCGATCTGACCGCTACTGATCAGTGAAGGCATTTTAAGGTGATCAATCCCCTCAAGATTATTTGTGAAAGATGAGTAAGCAGGATTTCCATAGCTTGAAGTAAGATAAAGACCCATGCTCAAATAGGCAAAAGATCTGGCTGCAACTGGTGCAACAAATCCAGGGGCATCTTTCACAATTGTCACTGCAAGTCTAGACCACTCTTGGGCAATCTTGCTGTCTACTTGATCTGAAAGATTTGTTGGTGTAGTGGGGGTTTCTTCTTTGGAACAAGATCCTGCAAGCATTAGGAAGGTGAAGCCCAATACCGCACTTTTCAAAGAAAATACATCAAATCGCCTCATGACAGTTTAGTTTTTATAGTTTTCAATATTTTATACTAAGCTGCTTGCCACTTGGGCAAGGTGATTGAGGCCTTGGATAGACATTATCCAAAGAACAAAGGGAAGAATACGCCACGAAGATAAATACTACCTAGTCATTCTCCAATTTTTGTTCGCACTTTTTTTAAAAAATCAGGGTTTCCATGTAAAAAATTCATATATATAAATATTTAACGCTGTGCCAAAGTCCGCAAGTACTGTTTCTTAGAGTCCATGGGATATTCAATCCTTTTTTACTACATCAATATAGAACTTGGTGGAACTGACTATAGGATCGGTATTGGCTATGATATCGACATCTACGATCTGAGGTCCTTCCTTGCCTGAACTATTGTATCGGATATGAATCGGGCTTCTCTTACCCACCCTTACCGGCAATCTGGTATAATCCAGTTTCGTACATTCGCAGGCAGTGACCAATTCGATGACTAAATCCCCTGGACCCTGATTTGTAAAATAGACGGTCGTCTCGTAAGCCTGCCCTTCAATTACTTTACCAAAATGGTAAGCGCTTGAATCAAAAACGATGCTTGCGTGCTTTCCAAGGGTATCCGGAGGAATAGTAGATTGGTCCTTCAACGTCACATCATTTGGAATACTAGCTTGCTTAGCGCTCCTACACCCGGCAAGACCAAAAAAAAGAAATCCAACTATGACAACAGCCATTTTATATCTAAAAGTCATATTCAATCTGTTTTTGCAAATATAAAATGAGTTTTGTTGTTATAGTATTGAGGCTTGCTTTGATCGCAATTATACTGCAGTTGTCATGCAAAAAAGACATCATCCAGCTAAAATTTATCTAAGCATAAACACACACAGTTTCAATATATATATTTGTACCATGTTAAAAGCCTGTTCATTATTAAAGTTCCTGCTATTATTTCTTTTTTGCGTACAAATTGCTCAGGCACAGTACTTTGGGCGCAACAAACCACGATATAGCAACTTTGATTTTAAGATATTGAAGACAGATCACTTTGATATTTATTATTATGATCTGGACAGTTCAAGGATCGCACAGATAGGAGAATGGTTTGAAGTGTGGTATGACCGTCATTCCAGAACATTCGGAGATATTTTTGTTCGGAATAATCCGGTTATATTGTATAACAACCATTCAGATTTTCAACAAACATTTGCCATTCAGGGCAATATCGATGTAGGAACCGGAGGAGTTACTGAAGGTCTAAGAAATCGAGTGGTATTACCGTTGGCGTTAACCAACGAGCAAACTTTCCATGTCATCGGACATGAACTGGTACACGCCTTCCAGTATGAAACCATACTCAAAGGAGATTCGACCTCAATTGAATCATTCCAGTTTTTCCCTCTATGGATGATAGAAGGTATGGCAGAATATCTGTCAATTGGTAGCAAAGATGCACATACTTCTATGTGGATGCGCGATGCATATATGAATCATAACATCCCTGAATTGGATAAAATGGATCGACCTCAATATTTTCCTTATCGATTTGGTCAGGCGTTTTGGGCTTATTTTGGTGGAAGCTATGGTGACTCGTTGATAAAGCCTTTTTTTCTTGAGGTTGCTAAACGGGGTTTGACATTCGCTACAGAAGATGTGCTTCATATCTCAGCAGATTCTCTCTCAAAAAAATGGCAGCAAACTCTCAGCGAACATTACAAGAGGCAAGTGGCAACAAGTGCAAAAGATGTGCCTGGTCGTAAAATTGTCGATGACAAAAATTCCGGTGAAATCAATATCTCTCCCACTTTGAGCCCGAACGGAAAGTACATTGCTTTTCTTTCTGAAAAAGATCTGTTTACCACGGATCTTTATCTTGCTGATGCCAACTCGGGAAAAATCTTGCGCAAATTATACAGTGCAACAAAGGAAGGACACATAGATCAGCTCAACAGTATAGAATCCGCAGGATCTTGGAGCCCGGATAGCAAGGAGATCGCTTTTTCAGCATTTAAAGGTGGACATTCTGTGCTTTTGATTAAAAAAGCTGAAAACGGAAAAACCAGCAAAGAAATCAGCATAGCTAAATTGCCATTTTTTGCTCATCCTGCATGGTCACCTGATGGAAAGTCAATTATACTGTCCGGAATGGTCAATGGCCAGACAGATCTTTTTCAATACATTTTTAAAACAAAGGAGCTTCATCGACTCACAGATGATCCATATTCCGAGATTCAGGCTGACTGGTCAAAAGATGGTTCAAAGATTGTATTTGCAACTGATGAATTAAGTATGAATGATGCGAAATTGGGCAATCAATGGCTACATAATATTGCAATAATGGATATGAAAACTTCCTCCAAAAGACTGGTTCAAATTTTTAGAGAGTCAAATAATCTTAACCCTCAATTCATCAATGACAATGACCTTGTTTTCTTGAGCGACAATGACGGCTACCGCAACATGTATCGATACAATATGGAAACTGAAAAAGTGGATAAACTTACCCAGGTGGCAACCGGAATTACAAATATAACTCCTTATGGACCTGCGATCTCCATTTCCAGCAATCGGGATAAGATCATTTATAGTTATTATTCTGACAATTCCTACCAGATTTACCAGGTGTTGGAAGACAAAATTAAACCACTTGAAATCAAGCCAAATGAGCAAAAAAAAGGTGCAGATGAACTTCCAGTATTCAATGATGCAGCTCCCGGATTAGTCAATGCATTAGTACATTCTCCAAGAACAACTGACAGCAGTACTCAAGCCCAAATCACGCCCTACAAAAGTAAATTTCGACTTTCTTACATTGGGGCTGCTAGTGGCATTGGATATGGCAATCAAATCGGACAGAGTTCAGCAATAGGAGCTGCTGGAGGAATTGATTTATTGTTTAATGACATTCTTGGTAATCATCAGCTTTATACAGGCCTTGCCATGAATGGTGATTTTATTGATGTAGCCGGTGCTGTCACCTACATAAATTACAGCAATAGATTACCATGGGGTCTCACTACTTCTCATACACCCAGCAGGTTTGTCAATTACACACAGGCCTATGAATTCAAACGATATGTCGACGAGGATGGTAACGAGTTTACCGCATTAGCGGATACAACTGATCTCTTACGCATTTTTGAAGATCAGCTTGGAGTATTTGTTCAATATCCTTTGTCTATCACCAAGAGGTTGGAAGCTGGTGCCGGTCTCTCATATCGATTCTTCCGCTATGACCAAATAGTAGAATACTATGGAGATTACAATCGCTTTAATTACTATGGAGAATCCCGGACTAAATTACCTACCGGAGACCAGATTCAATTGGGTCCTTACACTATATCGAAAGGGTTTCTCTACAATCTGAGTACCGCTTTTGTCGGAGATAACAGCTACTTCGGAATGTGCTCTCCATTAGCCGGTTACAGATACAGGTTTGGATTAGATCAGTACTTTGGCCAGTATCAATTTTCATCTTTGACGCTGGATGCCAGAAAGTATTTTTGGATCAAACCCATTTCCCTTGCTTTGCGAGCGCTGCACTTTGCAAGATTTGGTCAGGATGCGCTTAATTTCTATCCTACTCTTTTGGGACAGTACGGATTGATGCATGGTTTTGGTTACTCTCAGTTAGATAAGCTGCGAACGCGATATGGCATTGAATACGAGCAAATCAGCGGAGCCAATATAGCCCTTGGGTCTGTAGAAATCAGGCTCCCACTGTTGGGACCTAAAAAACTATCTTTGCTGACGTTCCCTTATTTACCAACCGAACTCAATTTGTTTGTTGACGGGGGCATTGCCTGGGACAAATATTCAGATTTTAGTGAAGAGATTGATTTTTTCAAACCCTTACCTGTATTTAGTACAGGAGTAGGATTGCGATTTAACCTATTTGGAGCATTGATCATAGAACCCTATGCAGCTTGGCCTTTGATAGAAAACACTCAGGTTACATACGGCTTGAACTTATTGCCGGGATGGTAATCTAAAATTGAGAATAAATGAATGAAATGAGAAGAGAGAGCAGGTATTGTGGTAGCCAATGTGAATCCTGGCCAAATCAAATTTTCTTGTGAGCTTTCAAGCCACACTCTAGGAACTCGCTATATGAATCCACCCCATCACGATACCCTCTCGGGCGAGCCAAAATTTCCTCTTCCGGACTGATCAATACGTAAAGTGGTTGGCTATTTTGTTCGAAATTCAAAATTTGATGGTCGGCCCATTTATTTCCAATGGTACGAAGTACAGTATTCCTTGGAATTGAAAGCAGCTTTTCAGATAACTCTTTTGGGTCGTCACAATATAACGAAACCAGAACAAATTGATTCGCAATGAGATTTCTGACCTTATCAGCAACCCAGATCCTGTCTTCTGTCCGCCTGCAATTCTGACAGAAAATACCTGTGTAGTCCAAAAGTATGGGCTTATTCGTCTCTTTAGCATAGCTCAGTCCTTCTGTATAATCCTTGAAGCAGTCAAGATTATTAGCACATTTTGTAAATGAGATAAACCTGCTTTTTAGTTCAGGGTTGAGCTCAGCTTCAGGCAAAAATAAATTGTAAGTTGAAGGCGGTGCAATACCGCTCATCACATTGAGTGATCTATAGGAATTGACTTCTTTGTTGTAGATAAAACCCGATCCAAGGTATAAAGTCATAGCCAGAGCTGCTACGGCAAATAGCAATCTCAAGGCAGACAATTTCTTTACCGGACTGTCATGTGGAAATCTGATCAATCCAAACAGATAAAGTGTCATCAATGCAAAAAGTATCACCCATAAAGCCATAAATATTTCATAAGGAAGCACATTCCATTTTCTAGACATGTCTGCATTCGACAAAAATTTAAGTGCCAAAGCAAGCTCTAGAAAGCCAAGAACTACCTTGACATTTGTCATCCAGCTGCCTGATTTTGGCAAAGAATTGAGCCAAGCGGGGAAAGCAGCAAAAAAACCAAACGGTATGGCTAAAGCGAGAGAAAATCCAAGCATGACCAAAAAAGGTCCGGTAGTAGACTTTGCTGATTCTACCAGTGCTGATCCAACAATAGGACCGGTACATGAAAAAGAGACTAATGCAAGAGTGAATGCCATAAAAAAAATGCCTATGATTCCTCCGGTATCAGAAAGTCTATCGGATTTGCTTGTCCAGGAACTAGGAAGTGTGATTTCGAAATACCCAAAGAATGAGAACGCAAACACCACAAAAATGATGAAGAAAATCAGATTTGCCACCCAGTTGGTAGAAAGTTCATTGAGAGCTGTTGCACCAAAAACTGCGGTAATCAACAGCCCGATTGTCACATAAATAAAAATGATGCTCAGACTGTAAATAATCGCATTTCGGATTCCACTTTTACGAGAATCTTTTGTAAAAAAAGAGACTGTAAGCGGAATCATAGGAAACACACATGGGGTCAACAATGCCAATAATCCACCCAGAAAGCCAAATATAAACGTCCAAAGGTGATTGTCAGACTTTGTGAGTTCTTCTCCACAATCTCCTAGTGGCTGCAACAAGCCCTTTCTCAGATGTTCATTCGTTTGATCAATGCTACCACCCTTAAAATCGGATGGTGGAACATTCATGCCCACTCCTGTTCCCATACCTTCGAATTCTAGTTTTGAAGAAGATGGGTGAAAGGTAAATGCAAGTGTTTTTGGTGGGAGGCATTTTGTAGCATCGCATGTCTGATAAGTAATACTGCCTTTGACAGGAACTTGTGGGTCAGTGACTTCGATCTCTTGGGTCATTGTCACTGATTCTTTGAATTTTATCAGGTTCATTTCGAAAATATCATCGAATCCTTCAATTCTATGGTCCGATTTTTCCTGAAGTTCTCCTTTTGTTTTAAAATGACTTCCCTGCTCAAAGTCAACGGTTGTAGGTATAGGTCCATCAGGTCCTATTTTATTGGCATAAACAGACCAGCCTTCATCCATTTTAAGGTTGAATACCAGTTTATAGTTTTGATTTTGGCCTGCTTCAGTTTTCATAGTAACTTTTACAGGATCAAGCAATTTAGCCGTAGAAACTACTTGAGCATCCGTAGGAAGACCTCCTTGATTTTGTGACTTACCTAGGTTAAAACTGAAAGCCTGGGGTGAAGGTGGGATACATTTTTCGCTGTTGCAGCTCATGAAATAAACTTCTGCTTCTATGGGTACAGCAGTATCCTTCACTTTAATTTTCTGAACAAAATCAACTTGGTGGTAATATTTTGCTACCACTAAATTGTCGAAAAGTGGTTCGGGACCTTTTTTTAGTTCTCCTTTTTCAAAGGCTTTTCCGATCAATTGAAAATGAGGTGCAGCTTTGATGGTAATTTCAGTGGGAGATGCTGCATTTGGGTCAGAAGACTGTGAATAAATTGCCCAACCATCGTCCATCTTGGCAGAAAAGACAAGTTCGTATTCTCCCGAACCCAACTCCTTTACTGATTGTGTCCAATGTACCGGGGTAAGAATCTGGGCTTGCAACCAATTCAAGGAACTCAGCATCAAAAACAACACGAAGAACCTGTGGTTTGAATATTGAAAGGTCATATACAAGGAAATAATTTTTCGAAAAACAAAAATATAGTCAATTTGCCTTAAAAAATACCAGACAAGTTATAATTAACCCAATTTTAACTGCCATCAACAGGCTTCAGCAACAACTTCGGTTACTTCCGGCACCATACGTTTGAGCAAACCTTCGATACCAGATTTCAATGTTACAGTACTGGATGGACAACCACTGCAGGAGCCTTGCATCATGACAGTCACAACCCCCTGATGGTATGATTTGAATTCAATATTGCCGCCATCCATTTCAACTGCAGGTTTGACGTAATTATTGATCATTTCTTTTATTCTCCTCACGATTTCAGTATCCTTTTCGTCGTACTTGCCCTGATCCTGAATTTTTTCCTCTGCTTGTATGTGATCAGCATACAGTTCACTGACTATAGCTTTTTCTTCTTCTATATAACTCTTGATAAAATCTTTAGCCGGCAACATAATTTCATGCCAAGACTCAGTCGATTTTTTTGTGATCGTCACAAAGTTATTGCTGATATAAACGGCCTGCACATAAGCTTTTTCAAATAAAGCAGCAGCAAGCGGGGACCATTTCTCTGCCTGTTCTTTTGTTTTGAACTCTGCAATCCCTCTGTACAGCATCTTGTTGGAAACAAACTTCAGAGATTCAGGATTGGGTGTTTGTTCTGTATAAAGTAAGACAGGTTGTTTGGTAGTTACTTCCATGATAGATCTGATTTGTCAATAGAACATCTTTATCTTAAAAAAGATCATTCCGAAAGGCATGAACTAATAGATTAAAGCCAAGTCTGAGGTCTTTAGTTAGCTCGTCAACTTCATGATAAGCAAAAGGAAATTAAAATAGATCCCTCTGACCCAAATAGAAGGGGCAGCAGCAAAATAGAGTTGAAATGCTGTATAAAATGGAGGTCGGTTCTACATCTGCCATGCATAGCGCTGGTATTAGTCATTTCAGTCTTAGCGTTTGCCAGAATAGGAGGGCTTCTTATTAAGAAAATGATTAGCTCAAGCGCTTGGAATTTACATATTGAGTCATATCCGGTAGACATAGTTTATGATCAAGCATGATGGAGCCATTCAATGAAAAAAAGGAGTCTTTGGAAACACAGTTATCAAATAAATAATTCCTCTGAAAGTGACCGGCTCACTTCGTTGAGTAATTCAGGTAGCAAAGACTTCAGGGACTCTGAAAAGTTTTAGTCTTCATCCGGATCGGATTGCACTGCACCAACAGTTTTGTGCATCAAATATGCTTTGAGAAATTCGTCTATATAACCATCTAGCACAACGTCAGTCTGGGAGGACTGATACCCGGTACGGTGATCTTTTACCCGACGGTCGTCCAGAACGTATGATCTGATCTGGGAACCCCATTCGTTCTTCATTTTAGTGGCTTCGACTTTGTCGCGTTCCTCAAGTTGTCGCTGCAACTCTCGTTCGTAAAGTTTTGACTTGAGCACTTGCATTGCCTTGTCTCTGTTTTGGTGCTGTGATCGCTCTTGCTGGCATTCCACCACAATTCCACTTGGCAAGTGTCTGACCCTAACTGCTGATTCTGTTTTATTGACATGCTGTCCCCCCGCTCCACTGGAACGAAAGGTATCCCATTCCAAATCTGCAGGGTTGATTTGGACTTCAATTCTGTCATCCACAAGGGGATGAACAAATATTGATGAAAAGGAAGTCATCCGCTTTCCTTGTGCATTGAAGGGAGACACCCTGACGAGACGATGTACTCCATTTTCGCCTTTTAGCATTCCATATGCGAAATCTCCATTGATTTCTAATTCTGCCGTTTTTACTCCGGCGACGTCTCCATCCTGCTGGTTAATTATTGATACTTTAAATCCATTGCGTTCTCCCCACATTTTATACATCCGCAGTAAGATGGAAGACCAATCGCAAGCTTCCGTTCCTCCTGCACCACTATTGATCTCCACAAAGCAACTGAGCTCATCTTCGGGCTTGTTTAATGTAGATTTGAATTCGATCTCTTCCATTTCTTTCAGAGCAAGCTGGTACTTTTCTTCCAGTTCCTCTTCAGTCGCTTCTCCCAGATCTACGAATTCCAATATGACATCTATATCATCCACGGCAGACTGCGCCTTGTTGAAGGAACTGAGCCAATTTTTGGCGAATTTGATCTCTTTCATGATCAATTCTGCCCGTGGACCATTGGACCAAAAGTCTGGATCCAATGTGTGTTGTTCTTTATCTTCTAATTCGAGTTTCTTCCTATCGACGTCAAAGAAACCTCCTTAGCTCACTGAGCCTTTGCTTGAGATCTTTTAATTGATCCAATGTCATGGTGTGATTTTTAATTTACTGAATAAAGTTTATTTAACATCCACTACCTCCATGAAAAACATCAGTTCTTCATTAGGTGGAATAATCGGTGGATTTCCTTTCTCTCCGTAAGCCAGATGCGGCGGAACAAAAAGACAAGCTTTTGTGCCTTTTGGAAAAAGTGTCAAAGCTTCTTCCCATCCTGGGATCACTGTTTTAGCCCCCAGAGTTACTTCGATTGGCTTGCCAAATGAATAAGAATCATCAAATCTCGATCCTTTCAAAAAAGCGCCATAGTAACTTACAGTTGCAACATTTCCAGATTTCCCCGGAGCACCGCTACCATTTTCAAGAATAACATACTTGAGCCCCGATGAAGTGGATTTCAGTTTATTTCCCAATTTCTTCTGGTTATAGTCTTCCAGTATGGGTTGCATTTGCAGCCAAACGTCTGATGCAGCCTGTCGGTTTGCAGGATTTAGAAATTTTTCATTCTCCTCAGAAGGAGCCATCTGGTTCTTTTTGATTTCCTCTGCAAGGACTTCTTCCTGAGTTTTAATGGCTTTTACGACGACAGTATATTTGAATCTATCTCCTGAGGCAGCATTGTAAACTCTCTGCTCCAAAGGCAGTAATTCTTTATAAATACTTGCACTATCTCCTACTTTCATCTGATGAATCAGTTCCATGACAGGATTTACTGCAGATGCTGACTTCACCAGTGGAACGACTTGAATGATGCTTAACTCATCCGGGCTTGCAGGCCTGCTAATCAGCGAATCGCCAATATAGTTGTACATCTGAACCGAAACAAAATCCTTATCCTTAATTGCCTGACCTTTACCTTGTGTATGGATAATAAAATCGAGTCCATTTAAACTTTTTTTAGTGGACTCACTTTTGCAGGCCCACAAAAAAACGGACAAAGCCAACAGTATGTAGTGATACGTTTTCATGTATCGATAGATTTTTGTACCAGGATTACCCCAGAATTAATTAGCAGCAGGGTATGCCTCAATATAAAACATCAACTCCGAATTTGCAGGGATTGGCCCATTCTCTTTTTCACCATAAGCAAGTGTAGCAGGAATGAAAAAGCTCACTTTGGAACCTTCTTTCATCAGAGAAACACCCTCTTCCCATCCTGGGATAACTCGTCCCTGACCCAAAGGAAAACTAAATACCTCTCCTCTAGACCAAGAATCGTCGAACTTTGTACCTTCTTTTACTAAAAGACCATAATAGTTGACGTGTGCATTCTTTCCTGCCTGAAGTTGTGCACCAGTGCCTTCTTCATGAACATAGTACTGCAATCCACTAGGAGTACTCATGATTTTGGATTTTAAAGCACCGGATTTGTAGTCTGAGAGTGTTTTCTTCGCCAATGCTTCAATTGTTGGCAGTTGAGCTTTTAACTCTTCCATTTTCTGGTCCTTGATTTTTTTCTCAGCTTCCATTTCAGCATTGTAATCAGCTTCTGACTTAATATCAACCAATGCGATTTCAAAATCCAGATTTTGCACTGTTTCCGGAAGACCTAATTGCTTTTTAAATTCAGGTAAGAGTTCCTGAGTGGCAACCGCTTTATCTCCTTTGGACATAAATGTCAACACTTCCTCAATAGGTTGAGAATTTTTAGGATCTTTCTTTTCTAATTTCGGCATTTTTGCTTTAATCACAGGAGCATTTGACTCAGAATCATAAAGCAATGAATCTTTAATTTTTACTTTGTAAGTGAAGTAGGCATACTGACCTTCTTTAATGGTTTCTCCGGGTTGATCCTCAGTGATTTTATACTGGTGACCGTTGATGGTTTTTTTCATGCCGCCACCCATGTTGCTGCAAGAGGAAAGAATGCTTGCTATGATTAGAGCACTCATTAGAAATTTGATATTCATGATTTTTTTTGATTTAAAGGCTGCAAATATAGGCTAAAAGCAATTACAAATAATGCACTACTGCTGTCATTACAATGTCATTGACAGTTTGAGAGCAATATAGACTTTTCAGTAGAAACTATTCTATACCAAATCCGATACCCTACTGCTTTTTTAAGCTAATCCGGAAAGAAAAAACTATCTGCAATGACTCATTATTTCAGTGGAGCTAGCTCTTTGCCCTCTTGAATAGCTGTAGCCTTTATTTCCTGTTTGGGAGAATCAATGCTTGAATGATGTCCTGAGCCATATATTTTTCCAAGGATCGGAGCGATAGTCAATCCAACCAGACAGGTTAGTTTTATGAGTATATTCATTGAAGGGCCGGAGGTATCTTTGAAAGGATCTCCTACGGTATCACCTATCACTGCCGCTTTATGTGGCTCACTGCCTTTGAAGAATTTCTGACCATTGATCTCTACTCCTGCCTCAAATGATTTCTTGGCATTGTCCCATGCACCACCTGCATTATTTTGGAAAATAGCCCATAAAACACCACTTACGCAGACTCCTGCCATATATGAGCCTAATGCTTCCGGTCCCATAACGAAACCAATGATAACCGGCACGATTATAGTGATCGATCCCGGCAACATCATCTCTCTGAGGGCAGCACGAGTCGATATTTCCACACACTTTCCGTATTCAGGTTTTCCCGTACCTTCCATAATACCAGGAATCTCTCTGAACTGTCTTCTCACTTCGTTGACCATATCCATAGCTGCTTTTCCGACGGATCTCATAGCAAATGCAGAAAACACAACGGGTATCATACCCCCTACAAACAGTGCAGCCAGTACATCTGCTTTAAATATATTGATACCTTCTATACCCGTAAAAGTGACATAGGCTGCAAACAAACCAAGAGCTGTCAGTGCCGCTGAGGCAATGGCAAATCCTTTGCCGATGGCTGCAGTAGTATTTCCTACTGAATCGAGAATGTCTGTCTTGGTGCGAACTTCTTTGGGAAGCTCACTCATTTCGGCAATTCCACCTGCATTGTCAGCTATCGGACCAAATGCGTCTATAGCCAATTGCATGGCTGTTGTAGCCATCATTGCGGAGGCTGCTATTGCCACTCCGTAAAATCCGGCCAAGGTATATGCACCCCAGATCGCTGCAGCAAACAACAGCACCGGACCCGCAGTGCTCAACATACCATTGCTCAATCCACCTATAATATTGGTGGCCGCACCGGTTCCTGATTTTTGAACAATATCATTTACAGGACCTTTTCCCAATCCTGTGTAATGTTCAGTTAAAAAAGAGATAGCACCTCCGACAAATAGTCCAATGACGACTGCAAAGAATACGTCATTTGGAGTTACGGATAGCAAACCCTTGCCGAAGAAATTCATCTTCATCTCCATTGGAAGCATCCAGTGTATACAAAAATAAGCAGCAATGGCTGTCAATATGATTGAACTCCAGTTGCCTAAATTTAATGCTGATTGTACCTTTTGCTCACGAGCATTATCGTCATTGACATTGACAAGGAAAGTGCCTAAAATAGAGAATACTATTCCCAATCCTGCCAGCAAAATCGGTAATAAAATAGGTCCCAATCCGCCGAAATTATCTGTGACAGCTCCCCCCATATCTCTGATCACATAGTTCCCAAGCACCATAGCAGCCAGTACGGTTGCAACATAAGAACCGAAAAGGTCTGCACCCATTCCCGCAACATCTCCCACATTGTTTCCAACATTGTCAGCAATCGTAGCAGGGTTTCTAGGATCATCCTCAGGAATTCCCGCTTCCACTTTTCCTACCAAATCAGCACCTACGTCAGCTGCTTTAGTGTAAATACCGCCTCCGACACGAGCAAACAGAGCAATTGACTCTGCTCCTAAAGAAAATCCCGCCAGAACTTCAAGAATAACACTCATAGCCTCAACAGGAATACGGTTGATACCTTTGATCGTAGCTTCGGACCAGGCACCATTCATATAATATTGAAAGAATAATGCAAACAAAGTACTCAATCCCAAAACAGCAAGACCTGCAACACCCAATCCCATCACAGTGCCACCTCTAAACGACACTCTAAGAGCCTGCTTCAGACTTGTTCGCGCTGCATTAGTAGTCCTTACATTTGCTTTGGTAGCAATTTTCATCCCCACATAACCCGCCGACACCGAGAACAATGCTCCAAGCACAAAGGCAACAACAATCAACCAGTGGGTAGAATCTACCTGAGTGCTGAGCAGCCCTAATGCTACTCCGGCTATCACCACAAATATGGCCAAAACGCGATACTCTGCCTTGAGAAATGACATAGCACCTTCAGCGATGCTGTCAGAAATTTCAATCATTTTTGAATCACCTGCTGGTTGCTTAGCAACCCAAGAATAGAGATAGGCCATATAGACGAGACCTATTAAACCAAATACAGGTAGTATATACACCAAATTTTCCATAAGTGAATTTCATTTTGAGGCGCAAAGATGCAAATAAGTTTTCAAATTGTGCCAGACCACCTGAAAGTGGCTACTCACACAATTGCTTTCAGATGTATACTATTTTAGCAAGGTCACGTTGCCTCGACGCACAATTTTGAGGCCACCAAAGCAATACGCTTCAACGCAATAACCGAACACATCAGGACCCAGTGGTTCACCTTTATATGTTCCATCCCAGCCAAATTGAGGATCTTGAGTTTCAAAGACTTTCTGACCCCAGCGATTGTACACGACGAGTAAAATTTTCTCGAAATTTTGCCCTCGGACATAAAACTTGTCATTGTGTGTATCTCCATTGGGTGAAAACGCATTGGGAACAAATAGCGACAGTGTATCACATTCCGGTCGAACAACCATTATCGCAACATTCAGTGTATGAAAACAATTATTACTATCTCTGACCTGAGCTTGATAAAGTGTATTGAATTTTGGTGATGCGACAACTTTGTTGCACTCGATACAACTCAGCTCATAACTTGGGCTCCATTTTTCTACTATACCTCCCATCACTTCCAATATTACCTCAGTACCGAAAAGGATTGTAGTATCATTTGTTATCGTGAGTCCATCTGGTTTGTCATAGCTTATCACACAGAATGTATCTGTACCTGTACATGAAACAGCATCTTCAAAATCCAGATAATATGTTTTTGAAGTATCAACCACTACATTTTGGGAATAAGAACCTTGTTTCAAATCAGGATCCTGTCTCCATCTATATTTGGTATGTGAACCTGCGTTGAACATGACGGATTCTCCCGGACAGATTTTATAAATTTCTTTCCTGGAAAATGGATGTTTTACATTCAAAATTTGATAAATGTGTTTCAGTGCGCAGCTCCCACCGATAAATTCAGTTAAGGTTAATTCAACCAATGTATCTCCATTAATTCTCGGTCCAGTCCAATTGATTAAAGAACAGGTATCACAATTGATTCCGGGTCCACTCCATTGATAACTCGTAGAGGCAGAAGGAGAAACTCCGAGTGTCAAAGTAGCTCCTTCACAAATAGTATCTTTTTCAAATACTTCCTGCCCACCTAAGGAAATTGCCAATGTATCTGAATTGCAAATGCAATTTTGTCTCGTACTGATGATATAGTTGCACTTTGTTAAATTACTTTCCGGGACACAGATCACAAATTCATATTTTCCATCTTGCGGGAATGACTGGACAGCAGGAGTAAGCAATTGAACAAAACGATCATTTTGGTTTAATTTTCTATTTCCATCAATATCTTCAAACAACTGCAATGTGAATTTTTCATTTGCCAGTAACAATCCATTTTTTACATCGACATATAATTTAATTCCTTTCTGCCCTACCGGACAAAGACCAGAAAAATCTATTGAATCGATTTGAACTTCGGCCAATTTCTTAGATAAACTGATGTTGGTCTCACCTGAAATCAATAGTACCTCACATTCTTTGTTATCTCTAACACAGAGTGTTTTCTGCCTCGAAAAACTTCTCATTCCAATCTGACTTTCCCCGCAAGGCAATGAGCTTAGGTGATTGACCAAAAAACTCCCTGTAGCTTTTTTGACTGAATTTGGAATAAATGGAATAATCAATAAATTCTCTCCCATTCCCGGAATGTACCTCACACCGGACACATTTAATCCCTGAAGGGAAATTAAACTGCCTTGTACAAAATCAATATACTCCGGCAAAGTGATCAACAAAGAATCACCGGAATTAAAATCTGCTGTGGATTCCACAGAGAATTCTATCTTAGTTTCTTCCTGACAACCAAGTTGGATTGATGAACTTTTAATGGTATGATTATTTGCATTTTGTACACCTTGAATTCTGATTTGGCTACCTGATTTTGTAATTGTATTATTCTGTTGTTGACAAGGATCTTTACCTGAAAAAATAAATTGCAGATAACCATTAACAAGAGCATCACAATCCGTTTCTGCATACATGAGCAATCGAATAGAATTTTTTGGAAATTGATCCAATCCAAGCAATCCGTTTGCTTTAATCTCAGGTATGATATCCGAAAGTTGCCAACGATATAAATTTGTTCTGACTTGTGTAGGTAAAGGCAATGTTCTGTATGATGAACCAATAGGATAGGAATATTGCAGCGTGTTCGGAATCAGATGAATCCCGTCAGGAATGACAAGCTCAAGCGCGAGATCAAATGCCACACCCTGATCCCCATTATAAAGTTCCAACATCACTTCAGGAAGTGTATCGCACAAGCTCGAAACCGCATTCATTTGCATGACGTCCATTTCCAACTCCGGCATAAGTGGTCGAATAGGTATTTTGATTTCTTGAAAATTGCAACTGTCAGAAAACATCAACTGTTCTGGATGGCAACTCCAAAAAATACTGAGTAATATCGTATCTTCCTTACAGGTTGCATTTCCTGTAACAAGTTGAACCAAGTAAGCTGAATCTAATTGAAATCCTTGTAGAACAAAACAATTCTTATTCGTTTCAGTAATTTGAATCCCTTCATTGCTCACTATAGAAAATGAATCGACAGTACCTTGCACTGAGTGAACACAAATTAAATATGCTCCGGGTAAATCTGAGGATGGAATTCTGATTGGAATTTTGGTTTCTGCAAGATTGGTCTGAATACTCTTTTCATCAGCTGAGAGCGTATTTGCATTGTTGAGTTTTTTTAAAGGTATGTTTTTACTGAAAGTAAATTTTTGAAGTGGGACAAAATACTGAGTCCCCAAATAGAATGGGTAGTCATCTGTGCTAGAACCATACAGGAGCATTGAAGCTGAATTTTGTGTTCCATTCTTTAGTTTTACACAGTCCTCAACTCTCCCTATAGGTGTTATCTGAATCATATAATTTTCTTCTGCGATTTGCTTCTGAAAGTTGTTTAGCCTACCAATTGCAAAATTATTGACATAACTGACAGGTAATGAAAATGAGTAAATTAAACTATCTTTCAGAGCTTGATTTAAATAAAAATACTCCAAACGAAAACTATCTACGTTGACCCCATCCGGCAATTGCATGGCAATAGAATCCAGATGGTGAAATTGTCGAAATTCTTTCCTAAAAAAATTATTTAGATAAGGCGCCGCGGTTATGCGGTAACTTGGAAAATCTGCCTGGGAACCACATGTGATCAAATCGAATCCTGATTCTAAAAATGTCAATCCATTCATCGCGATTTTGAACTTTCTTGAAGATTTGCCACAAGATATTGGAGTAAATAAACTATCGCTCTCGTATACCAATACATAATTCGTAATTTCTGTACTGACGACTCTCGGCCCCGGTAAACTTATCAATCGCCCCTCAAAATCTACCTGTATGCTGTCTCCTGATTCAAAATAAAAGTCCGGCGGTAATTGCAAACCAAATTTTTGTAGCGTATCGGGATCCAGTCTCACGATATAGCCCATGCCATAACCGGACTTAGTGACTACCGGTTTGTAGCAGTTGGGTAATGGCGATGGTGAACCAGAAAATGGTGTAACAGGATTAATTCTTCCATTAAAAGTACCAAATTTTCGTGAATGAATTTGTAGGTCTGCCACGGCCGGTTTAAAAGTCATGTCGGTAATGATCAACACTTCTACATTGCTCACTTGCACATTTTTATTATCAGAAAAAATCACGGCAGAAATTCTGTTCATCAGGGTATCACCCATCAACAACAAAGTCTCATCAACTTCATTCCGCAAAGCAGTTCGTCCTCCATTGATTCTCATATCTAAGGAATCGATTTTGCCATATGACGATCTATATGATTCACTTTCCAATATTGCATAAGTCAATACAGTATCTTTGGATAAGGTGTCAGGATCGCAGACAATTGTAAAATCTTCATTCAGTATCGCTCCTCTGCCGCAATGCAAAGAGGTATCCTTGCAAGTAAGTCTTACCGAGACACAGGTCTTGATTTCTATTTGCACATCCTCATACTTAGGAAAAGGGCATGAGGAAATTACTCGATTACTATTGATCGAATTCAAATCGGAAATACATGTATTTGTACAATCGACTTTCAAACGAAGCGGTATATCAAATTTTTGAGGCAATTGTGGAGGGTATAATAAACTGATCCGGGTATTGTAACTTTGGTCAATGTTGATTGCAAGTGGTTTTATTCCAGCGACTTCAAAGTCCTTGGTTTCGACGACTAAAGGACAAGGTAGAGTAAACTCAACTTCATAATTTTCTGTCGTCACTTTTTTATCGGTTTCGACATGCAAATTGAAATTATAATTATCCTTTCCATTCATGACTTTATTTGAAGATACGTCCGAAGACCAAATTGCTTCCAACCGCACAGGTTGATTGTATGGAAAAACTACCGGTACATCCATTTTACCTGCCAGACTTCGATTGACACATTTTGATTCATATTGATAAGAATAGTAATAATTCAGTTTAGCAGCCGTGTCATTTGGTATCGTCGTTTGGCATGTCAAAAATCTGAACTGAATATCAATCTCTTCTTGAGGAGACAAATCATTAAAACACAATTCTGCCAAACGGAAATAATCCATACCACACAGTTGATTTGGTTCCTTATATTCTATTTTTGCCAGTGCTGAAGGTGGGTCAACTGTGATAGAATTTTCCAAAATAGCATATTGGCTCAATACATTAGCCAGATAAGCCTGCAGGTTTAGACAAAAATTTTCTGCTGTGCCTTTTCCTCTATTTTTAATTTTCAGATGTTGGACTTCTCCTTTCGGATCACAGATACATTCCGGAGCTTTAGGGGCAAATTCAAAGGTGAGGTCAGCGCGGTTTGTAGTATTGATAAATTCCACAGTAGCGCTTTGGAATGCTTGTTGGCAATATTCAGAATTACAACCCCAATCAGCAGTTAAGGTGGAGTTCACGAACGATGGAATACAGTCAATAGACTGAATCAGCTCTTGTACAATAACAAATTCGTCCCTCTCCAGGAGGCTATCCTTATCTCCAATTTGAGCAAAGTCACTTCCATCATAAATGACGACGAGGTCTGTATCATTTTGAACCACCGTTCGACCATTGAGGGAGCGAATATGAGCGGGTTTGTGTTGATCTCGATAGACCACAGATGAGACAGCCCCAAGTCTCGAATTGATCAATTTAACATCGCGCCTCAATTCGATGCCTGTTTCTGTACGCAGACTGCTGGGGTTTTCAATTACAAGATAGGCTGTATTGACTTGGTATGGTGGCATCGTTATAATTGAATCTTTCGCTTCTGCACTAGAAACCACGATTCGATTTGAAAATGTCTTAGCATTGTTTACAGCATCAAAGAGGCTACATTCTGTATTTGCACTCAATTGGATCACCAGCTTGCTTCCGGCTGCTAATGAGGCGATCTCAAATACAGGTGCGTTTACTAGAGAGATATTCTGCTCACTGGCGCCCGATACACTAGCTAGATTATAGGAAAATCCTGCAGGTAGTTCGAATCTGACCAAGGTGCTAGAAAGGTCAAATGAATTGTTGTTTTTCAACTCTAATTGAAACTTAGCCGGGCCACAAATACTGACCTCACCGATGACAGAATGTGTGATCTGAATACCTTGGCCGATCAAATTTGGACATAGAAATAGTGTGAAAATAAGAGTGTATAGCAGCTTAGGTTGCATATGTTCAAGGATTGGTTGTTCAAAGTTACAAATTAAATCGATAAAATAAATCATACTTTAATTTGAATAGGCATTCGAATAATTTATAGAAATAACATTTCAATTTTTCAAGAAGTAATAAATTAAGGAATTATGTATTATGAAATAAAATATATTTGTATTTGCTTGCACCTCTGATTTGAATCAGTCATTATTGCATATTGAATTACACATAAAACATCGCGCCTATGATTATAAAATAATAAAAACATTAAAACCCAAGATCGACAATATGATTTTTTTACATTTTAAATTTTATAACAATGAGTTATTCACACACACACACACACACACACACACACATACACACACACACACACACACACACACACACACACACACACACACTCCAGTACCGGTCAAAATGGTAGGCTCTGCGATCAGATTTATGGTGCACTCCAACAGCCTTATGATTTTTGTTTCTACGGAAATTATGCTATTAAGGCAATCATAATTTTCCTTGATGGATCGAAATGTGAGATCAATCTCACCACCAATATCACATGCATCAACTCTTTACCTTGTAATCCGAACCCGGGTTCTCAAATAGATCACCCAAAATTTAGATATGCTTGGTTAGATGTAGGAGGCTGTACAGGAGATTTGTTCATGTTTTGGCCCATTACTACTAACTGCAATCTGTTCACATACAAACTTTGTTATCAATCATGCAATGGTTATCAATGCACCACCCTACCCAATAATAAAACTTGTTTTGTTCCTATTTATAGAGATTCTTGGTGGACAATTAAAGTCACTGCCAATCATTGTTGCCTTCCAAGTAATTATGTAAGATACAAATCTATGAAGGCAGAAAGAAAAGCAGGTATGTGTACATCCTGGTGCGCTGCAGTACCGAATTGTTCACCTACTGCAGATCTGTTCCCGGTTGATGAGTTATCAATTATGAATCCTAATTGTGCTAATCTATCTTGTTTTGCATTCAAAGGTGATGAGGTATATGAGTCCAGAGCAAATGAGCCTTCCAAAAATGAAAATACGACTCCAAAATTTAACGCCTACTCTGACGTAAATACTCTGTATATTCAATCTAACCGATCGATGGGAATATACGAAATTGAAATTTTTGACTTGCAAGGAAAAATTTTATCCAAACAAAAAGCAGATAATTGCAATAATGGATTTTTATGCAGATTTGCCATCAATAAGATACCACAAGGCTTGTATGGCCTAAAAATCAAAAGCGACATTGGTACAAGTTCTATTAAATTTGTACACATTCATTAAACAAACGATAAAGGGGTAGTCGTTTTTTTACTGCCCCTTTATCCAATTTAAACTTGTCTATATTATGAAAAGTATTATTCATTTCTATTTACTTATATTTTTGTGCAGCTATGCTAAAGCGCAATGCACCTACTTTGCAAATTCCAATTGTAACGTGGACGAAGATTATATTGACATCACCCTACCGGACGTGCTGCACCCGGGATATACTGTATCCATCGGTTTTCAGGAATTTAATGGACATCTGGATACCCTCAATGGAGTCAAGATCATGAGGCGTGACGAGTGCGGATCCATCCTGGATTCTCAGTATGTAGACAGAATAGATGACTACGAGATCATTTCTAGAAATGTCCCGGCATCCGGATCTAGAGACGCTACGAGTTCTTTAGCAACTTTTAGACCGGGTACCGGATCATTTTTTTATGCCTACAACGCATACATTGATACTTCCGGGCAGCGTTTTTTTAGAATATTCGAAACAGACCAGAAGGCCCATATTTTGAATGAAACTACATTCCTTGATCCAAATTCTTTGAATATTAGTAATATCACCCTATTGGATGAAAGCAATGTCGTATTTGCATTAGAATATATCAATTTTAATTATAACATTTTAAAATGGGACATGACGACCGACAGCATCCACCAGTTTTATACCACCAACAATATACGCCTCAGGGAGATCAAAGCCTCATCAGACAAAAAACTATACATCATCACTGACAACAATCAACACAAAAATGTAAAACTCAGCAAAATAGATCTGGATGGCAATGTCATCTGGTCATATAATGACACCTGCGAGAATGCAATCTTCCGAGATTTGTTAGAGACAAATGATAGAATATTGTTGGTGGGCAGCACCTGCAAGAGTCAGACTCAAACCCTGCCCTGCATCTTTGAGTTGGACAAAAATGGCCGGCTGATCTCCAAAAAAAACTTTCACCAATCCTGTCTTGGGTCTCCCAAGCGACTTCTCCAAAATCATACGCAGCAAGGATGGCAATATCATTTGTACAAGTGTAAAAACTACAGATGTTAGAAATAATATTCATACCATCTTCATTTCCAAATTCAGACCCGACTTGAGTCTGATCTGGGAAACAAAATATCCAATGAATACTGACAGATTCCAAATCAAACACCTCTCAGAAGCCGGCGATGGAGGATTTTTGATCAGTTTAGATTTATATATTCCATCCTCTGTCGCAGGCGTTGTCAATGTTAATGCCTGCCTGCTCAAAGTCAATAAAGATGGTATATTCACTCAATCTGAAAATCCCATTAACGGTGAATTGAAAACGAAATTATTATCATATAATTTTGATCACAATCAGTTGAGACTTCAAGCTGAAGTACAGCGGGGTACTATTTTAGGCATTTTCGACATGTCAGGCAGATGGATTAAAAATGAAATATCCATTGATCAGACTATTGACATCTCAGATCTACCCGCCGGAATGTATTTGATCCGACAAATCAATTCAAAGCAAAAATCCGGCAGTGCTGAAAAGTTTGTGAAATATTGAGTGCGTGAGTCAAGCCTGGTCATTGCTTAGTCCAAGATAGATTACTTTGTGCAATTATTGTATGCTGCACTGCAATGAGGGCAAAATGATAAGTTTGAAAAAATAAATTTTTCTTGCTTTAAAAAATAGAAATTCAATACCTTTACCATAAGCAACATCACCCCTCTATGAAAAGCTTGTATGTTCTTATTTTATTTCTCACTTTAGCTTATAGACTGACAGCGCAATGCAATTATATATTTTATGCAAAAAAAAGCGAAGATCCGTACGTTGAAGATGTAAATGACTCATGGTATGACACTAGCAATGGTGCCGAAATTTTCATCTGTTGGACTCGCGACAGTTTTGGAATATTAAGGTCTGAATTAGGTTATAAAAGCGCTTGTGGCACAACACCATTTATATTTAAATCACCATCTTTAACCAGATTTCGAAATTACAGGCCTAATAATTTAAATTTTGATTTATATAAGAATGGTATTTTTGACAAAAAAAATAATATAGCATATTTAGCTTCAGAGTTTTATGACACTCTTCAGCCCGACCTGTTTTTTCATTCAATCCACCAATATGATTTAAAGGGGAATTTATTAAATACATTAATTGATAGCACTAATCAAGGACACTTAACTGATATCAACCTCCAATTACAAGACAATAATAACATTTTGTTATATTCAAATAGTAATTCAATGTTACTAAAATCAATATATAATTTTGGTCCCGAGAAAAATGTGTACAAAGATACTGTTTTTATTAATCATTCAGGATTAAATATTAGAACGGCTGTAAATTATAAACAATCTGATTATTTTATTGCTAACACATTAGATGATCAAAGGTATAAATTAATAAAACGAAACGCAGAGAAAAAAATAGATTGGAACTATTCATTCGACGACGCTGGATCTAAGTTATTTGGGATTGCATTTGATGGCCAATTCGTAATCGTAAGCGGTTGTACAAAGAAAAACAACAAATTCTATCCCTGTGTGTATAGATATGATACATCAGGTACAGCAATCGACACTTTTCTGTATGACAATCCCACTACAGGACTGCCTGCTACATATTTCAGTATTGAAAAAACCAACGATGGTGGATATATTCTTTCCGGACATAAAACAACTTCAATAAGGGAGAATAAAAAACCGATATTCCTATTAAAATTAAACTCCAATTTTAATAAAATTTTCGAAATATCATTCGATTTAAGTACTTTCATTGATATAGGAGTAAAATACACATTTTTTGGTACTTATGCAAAAGAAAGTGAAGATGGGGGTTATTACATATTTTCAAAATATGGAAATTTAAACGTTTTTAGTATTATTATCAAAACCAATTCAAAAGGAGAAGTGACATCCATCACTTATCCAGAAGATAATATGCTCCAAACAAAAATCCTGGCGCAGAATTTTGATCACAATCAGTTAAGACTTCAAGCTGAAGTACAGCGGGGTACTATTTTAGGCATTTTCGACATGTCAGGCAGATGGATTAAAAATGAAATATCCAATGATCAGACCATTGACATCTCAGATCTACCCGCCGGGATGTATTTGATCCGACAAATCAATTCAAAGCAAAAATCCGGCAGTGCTGAAAAGTTTGTGAAATATTGAGTGCGAGAGTCAAGCCTGGTCATTGCTTAGTCCAAGATAGATTACTTTGTGCAATTATTGTATGCTGGATTGCAATGAGGGCAAAATGATAAGTTTGAAAAAATAAATTTTTCTTGCTTTAAAAAATAGAAATTCAATACCTTTACCATAAGCAACATCACCCCTCTATGAAAAGCTTGTATGTTCTTATTTTATTTCTCGCTTTAGCTTATAGACTGACAGCGCAATGCACCTACTTTGCTAATTCCAATTGCAACGTGGACGAAGATTATATTGACATCACCCTACCGGACGTGCTGCACCCCGGATATACTGTCTCCATCGGTTTTCAGGAATTTAATGGACATCTGGATACGCTCAATGGTGTCAAGATCATGAGGCGAGACGAGTGCGGATACATCCTGGACTCTCTGTATGTGGATAAAATAGATGACTATGAGACTATTTTTAGTAATGTCCGGGTAGATGGCTTTAGAACTGATAATAGTTCTTTAGCAACTTTTAGACCGGGTACCGGATCATTTTTTTATGCCTACGCCGGATACATTGATACTTCCGGGCAACGTTTTTTTAGAATATTCGAAACAGACCAGGCAGCCCACATTCTGAACGAAACGATATTCCATGATCCAAATTCAGGCGGAATTAGCAATCTTGCCCTATTGGATGAAAGCAATGTCATATTTGCATTAGAATTTATCAATTTTAATTTTAACATTTTAAAATGGGACATGACGACCGACAGCATCCACCAGTTTTATACCACCAACAATATACGCCTCAGGGAGATCAAAGCTTCATCCGACAAAAAACTATACATCATCACTGACAACAATCAAGACAGAAATGTAAAACTCAGCAAAATAGATCTGGATGGCAATGTCATCTGGTCATATAATGACACCTGCGAGAATGCAATCTTCCGAGATTTGTTAGAGACAAATGATAGAATATTGTTGGTGGGCAGCACCTGCAAGAGTCAGACTCAAACCCTGCCCTGCATCTTTGAGTTGGACAAAAATGGCCGGCTGATCTCCAAAAAAACTTTCACCAATCCTGTCTTGGGTCTCCCAAGCGACTTCTCCAAAATCATACGCAGCAAGGATGGCAATATCATTTGTACAAGTGTAAAAACTACAGATGTTAGAAATAATATTCATACCATCTTCATTTCCAAATTCAGACCCGACTTGAGTCTGATCTGGGAAACAAAATATCCAATGAATACTGACAGATTCCAAATCAAACACCTCTCAGAAGCCGGCGATGGAGGATTTTTGATCAGTTTAGATTTATATATTCCATCCTCTGTCGCAGGCGTTGTCAATGTTAATGCCTGCCTGCTCAAAGTCAATAAAGATGGTATATTCACTCAATCTGAAAATCCCATTAACGGTGAATTGAAAACGAAATTATTATCATATAATTTTGATCACAATCAGTTGAGACTTCAAGCTGAAGTACAGCGGGGTACTATTTTAGGCATTTTCGACATGTCAGGCAGATGGATTAAAAATGAAATATCCATTGATCAGACTATTGACATCTCAGATCTACCCGCCGGAATGTATTTGATCCGACAAATCAATTCAAAGCAAAAATCCGGCAGTGCTGAAAAGTTTGTGAAATATTGAGTGCGTGAGTCAAGCCTGGTCATTGCTTAGTCCAAGATAGATTACTTTGTGCAATTATTGTATGCTGCACTGCAATGAGGGCAAAATGATTTATATTGCAGGATGATATTCAGGTTTTTTGTCTGCTTTTTTGCTTTTACTTACAGTCTTCAAGCTCAGACACTTGCAGATGAGAGAAAAGTAGATTGGAGTCATGCAGGAAATAATGTCAAGGCCCCAACACAGCAGATCAATTTTTCGGATTATCAACCCGACACCACAGGCAGATCAGACTGTGCGGATATATTGACAGAAGCTATAAGTGTAGCAGCCAAAGCCAAAGCGTGCTTGGTGATACCTCCAGGTAAATTCTTATTACTGAAAACGATTACACTACCATCTTTTGTTGTAATAAAAGGTGCGGGAAGTAGTCTAACCCATTTTATTTTTGACCTGAAAGGAAGCAATAAAGACTGTTTTTCAGCAATTGGAAAGACGGATCCCAACGTCAATCTGACCATAAATCCGATATCAAAAGGGCAACAATATTGTATTCTTGGCACCAAAACCGCAGAATTAAAAGTTGGAGATTGGGTAAAATTGCAAGATGATGATCTTGGAAGGGTTACTTCAGATTGGGCTAAAGGAACTATCGGTCAAATCAACCAAATCGAGAGCATAAAAAATGACACGATCTATATGAAAAACGAATGGAGACTGGATTTTTCTCCTGCGTCTAAAATTACTAAATTGATTCCTGTTTCCGAAGTTGGCCTGGAATGTTTTTCCATATACAGGGTGGACTCCACTGCCACACAAACATCGAATATATTGCTGATCAGGTGTGTTGATAGTTGGGTCGAAGGGATTGAGTCCAGATTTACAAACTTTGCACATGTCTGTATTCAAGAGAGTGCTCACATCAAGGTCCAGGGTTCTTATTTCAATAAATCATACGGTTATGGTGGAGGAGGCAGAGCTTATGGGGTGAGCTTACAAATCAGCTCCGGTGACTGCCTGGTAGAAAACAATATATTCGAACATCTCAGACATTCTATACTCCTACAAGCCGGAGCCAACGGCAATGTTCTGGCATACAATTATTCCTTTGACCCTTATTGGACAGAAAGCTTTCAACCCAATAATTCTTCCGGGGATTTGGTCCTTCACGGAAATTACACTTTTTGCAATTTATTTGAGGGCAATATTGTACAAAATATTGTCGTAGATGCTTCACATGGGCTCAATGGTCCATTCAACACTTTTTTTAGGAATCGTTCGGAAAATTATGGAATTTTTGTGTCTCAAGGTGCTGCTGATCAACTCAACATTATCGGAAATGAGATTACCGCTCCTCAGGGATTGTATTTGCTCCTGGGAAATGATCATTTTCAATATGGGAATAACAAAAGAGGAACAATACTTCCATCGAATACGACCAAACTTTATGATGTCAGTTACTACTTGAATTCTGCCAAAGCTATATGCAGGATGGACTTCAGTAAATTTCCACCCATAGGAATTCCGCAACTCATCAATTCGCACTTCAATGCAGCTTTTATTCGTAATAATAATCAAATACTCAGCAGCTGTAATAAAAACTGCACGTATCTTCTACACGATCAAGAACTGATCACCGAGGAAGAACCTTGTGCAGATAACAGTTATCCCGCTAGTCTGGTCTGGCTAGCCTGTACTGACTATACCTGGCTTATTGATGGCGGCAAATTCACTACCATGCCTGTGCATCACAATGCCTTGATACAATGGAATCTTGTGGATTCCGGGACCATAACGGTCATACTTGCAAATGAAGAGAAAGGATGTTACGGTACAGTTAGCAAAAAAGTAAAAATTAAAAATTGTACGGATACAAAAGAAAAATGATTTGAACAGGATATTTTCAAATTTTCTCCATTCGGCACCCTATATATCTCAGAAATTGCCAATTCTTTGGAGGAGTATGAAATGAAAATATTCGATATATATGGACGGATGATCAAGCAAATTCGATTCAATACAATCCAAAAAGAAATTGATTTGAATTTAATTCCGGGTATTTACCATTCCATCATATCCAGCAAAAATAATAAGAGATCCAAGCAAACTAGTTTTCTCATTTTAAGCAGATAAGCTCTTCCTTATTTCTTTTGTTTTGATCCTGGTCTGACAAAGGTTGTGATGAGAATCAGAATAGCCCCAATCTTCACGATATTTACTCCCCAAAACAGCAAGGGACTCAAGCGTTCTGCATTGAGAGGTTCACTCCAATAACGAAATAAATTGAAGTATTTTATTTTGATCGGAACCAGCTGTGTCAAGATATTCTGACACCTCAATGTTTCAGGTATTTCATTGTCAAGTGCTTCGACATAGCCATCATACCGCTGTTTATATTCTTTCTGATCCAATATATATTGGTATCTATAAATTCTGTCCGGATTACAAATATGTTCATATATTTCGGCTTGTCCTTCTGAACTAAAAAAGCGGAGCGCAATCGATCGCAGAGGGTCTTCCACTTTAAAAAATGGTAAAATAAAAAAACAAGAAATAAAAAAACCAGCTGTAATTTTAAGCCAGTACATCAACATATATTGTGTAGTTTTGGACGGCAAAGTTAATAAGATTTTCCGATGACCTGGAAAGAATTCCAATACAGATCAGGCAGAGCAGTCCGTGCCGTTTTCCAGAAGTGGAAACGACTTACTGTGACAAAGAAAATCCTTTTTACTTTAGGAATGCTTGCATTCTTGCCAATATTCTATGCACTCTTACTCTTGATCTTTTATCCTCCGATTACTGTAACCCAATGCAGTAGTGTGTTATCCGGCAGAGGTCTTTACCGAGACTATGTGAGTATGAAAGAAATTAGTCCAAATATCGCACTGGCAGTTATCGCTGCAGAAGACCAAATTTTTGTCGATCATTTTGGTTTCGATGTCGAAAGTATCAGAAAAGCACTTGAATATAATACCATAAAAAAAGGCAAAAAAACGAGAGGTGCTTCCACCATTACACAACAAACGGCAAAAAACATTTTCCTTTGGCAAGGCAGATCCTGGTTGCGCAAAGGCTTGGAAATCTACTTCACTTTTGTCATTGAAATTCTGTGGCCCAAAAATTACATTCTCGCTCAATATCTCAATGTCATCGAAATGGGAGATGGCATATTCGGCATTGAAGCAGCAGCCCAGGCATACTTCAAAAAGCCTGCTTCTCAACTCAGTATTGAAGAATCTGCAGCGATAGCAGCTGCATTGCCCAATCCCCGTCGATTCAAGGTCAAACCAGCTTCTACCTGGGTCCAACTGCGCAAACCCTGGGTGATACAACAGATGCAGCAACTCAAAGACGAGCCTGAAATTATTGAGCTTTTGTCTGCTTTTGGCAAATGAAAAACGTCCTAACTCAATGCACCTCTCCGGATCCATTGACTACAACCTCACTTTTGGCAGAACCTGAGTTGTAAATAGACCCTGAACCATTGATCACACCTGTCAATTTTCCAGAACAGTTGAAATGCATATTTCCGGAACCGACCAACTCCAGATTGCATGTTTCGATTGGATCATCACCCATAAAAATGTCCCCGGAACCTTTCACGAGCAAAGCAGCTGATTTGATTTCTCCATGATTGGTCACCATTCCGGAACCGATTAATTCTATATTGATATAATTTCCATGAATTTGAGATATTATGTCACCAGATCCTGAAAGTCTCAGATTCAAACTGTCACAGTCAAATCTCTGCGCCATTGTCAATGAACCTGAACTTTCCAGACTCAAAAATTTTAAATCAGGCATCGACAATTTGATTTTCGGTCCTATGGTAAAATTATTGTTTCTGCTCATGGTGGATTCTTCATCTATAGTCAAGACTGAATCACTAATCGTCCACTTGATTCCGGAGATTGAAAGTGAATCTCCTTCCACTTGAACTTTGAAATCTCCCTGCATCAGCTCAATATCCGAAGATACTTCTAAATGCAATGCATTGAAATCTCTGAAAGTATTCATCTCCTTGTGCACGAGAGTAGAAGAGTACACCGATTTCATTTCATGATACTTATTATAAATATATCCAGCGCCGACGATCAGGACTGCTAGCATAATGGCAAGGCCAACAAATAATAATTTTGTACTGTTTTTCATTTTTTTTGAAATTTAATTAATTGTTAGAATGTGTTGAACAAACTCCAAATCATAGTAATTGCTTCATAGATCATTTGGAATTTGTACAGAATGGATAAATTCACTGAGCAATATTTTTTTCTATCTCATCCAAAATTTGCTTTTTTGGAATCTGCAGTAATCTTATGGTATGAATCGTCTCCGGAAGAATGTGGTCAAAGAATTCTTTTTTCTTAATTTCGAGTGTTTTGTGTAAAGCATTGTCGGTGATAAAAAAACCTATACCACGTCTTTGCTCTATAATATTTTCATCTTGCAGCCACTGGAATGATCTTTGCACTGTATTTGGATTGACCTGAACAGTAGTGGCTAATTCCCTTACCGAAGGAACTTTTGCGCCTGATGTAAGTTTTTGTTCCAAAATATCTTCAAAAATTGTTTCTGCAATTTGCACATATATGGGTTGATGTTTTTTAAAATTCATAATTATACCTCCTCTTCTTTTAGTTTAAAATAACTGAGTAACATAAAAAAACAAAATACAAGTAGCTGAACTATCAGCTTGGTACTCCCGGGCCATGGTATATCATTCAAGTTTAAATTGAATCCGTTCAAATGTTGTGTTTGGTTTTCGTGAAGCAATAAATAAAGCATCCCGAATGATAGAAAAGCATAGAGCAAAGAAAGTACTATCAAAATGCCCAGGGTTTTGATAAAACTGTTTTTAGGAAAATAAATCGCCCCGGCAAAAAAGATACTTTGAACCATCCAAATCGAACCCATTGAAAAATATTCTGTTAGACTAGGCCATATCATAGGCATGATATTCCTCCCTGCCAATTTTATCATCCATGTAGAAAGTGCTCCAACACTGAAAAAACATAAATAAAAAACAAGCGGAACAGCAATCGCATAGATCACCCATTTGGAAAACAATTTTTCAAAAGTTGAAGCAGGGATAGTGAGGTAATGCACCTTGGAAGATGTATGTCGCAACTCTGCAAATGAAAGACTCACACCTACGAGCATCAATATAATAGTCGATACTATAAACGTACCTGAATGAAATCCATTTACACCAATCTCACTAGTCAAAATTTGCAGCAAATTAAATATCAATAATGTGCCACAAATAGTGAGAATGGCAATGATCATTGGCTTAGCAGATTCATTGAGATCTCTTTTTAAAATCAATAAAAATCTGCCCATATCAAAAAACTGGTTTTTCATATCTGTTTATTTCGAGTTTGAGTTATATTTTTCTATTAATGAGACGATCCTTTCTCGATGAGATTGAACTGCATTAAACAATATTTCAATATCGACATCGCTGTCCTGTCCCTGGGTATTTTCACTGATCGTGAGATATCCACCGGCAATACGTTCCGCATAAATCACATCCTGCGGTACCTGCATGCTAAAATGCTGTGCAAAGTGCAGAGCGCGACCTATTTGTTCTATAGAATAATGAAATATGACCCTTCCGTTTTCTACGATGAGAATCGGATCTATGAGCAAGTTCATATCCCGAACCTGGTGCGTCGAGATAATGATAAGCCTTTCTTCAGTCAATGCTTCAGTCACAAGCCTACGGAATTCCGATTTAGCCGGTATATCAAGTCCATTGGTTGGTTCATCCAAAATGAGGACTTTACAATTTGTGGCAACTGCAAAACACAACACCACTTTCTTTTTTTGACCATGGGACATTTTATCCATTCTGAGACTTCCCTCCAAACCAAAACTAGTCAACAATCGCATAAATCTGTCATAGTCGAAGTTCGGGTAAAATGGTGCATATGTGTACAAATATGTCAATACCGTTGTACTCGGAATCATGGGCTCCTCTTGCACAAAATAGATGTCTGCAAGATTCCAGGGAAGTCTTTTTGCAGGATCGTCTCCCGACACCCGCACTTCTCCTTTTTGTGGAAAAATCAAGCCATTCACCATTTTTAGTAGCGAGGTCTTCCCTGCGCCATTGCGACCCAGCAGACCATAAATACTGCCAGGTTTCAGAGTGAGATCCATTTCCCTGAAGATCTCTTTGGTTTTTCTGTAGCCGAAACTCACTTGTTTTAAGTCAATCATTTTGTATTTATTTACTGTATTAGTTATCTAATACACCACAAATGTAGAACGGTATTTTCTATTTGTGCAATTTTTTTTAAAAAAAAATTTAAAAAATTTTTATTTAGCTGTATATCTGTTATTTATACATGCATATATTTATAATGTAAATTAAAGACCCGCGAGGAATTGCCCTGAGATGAACCAAAAAGCGGTCGAAGCAGTTTATACCTTTATTGTTAACAGTATCGCTCGCTTGCTATCAGATTAATTTGGCAAAGTGAATGATTATACCTGTGAAATATTAGAATACGGTATATATAGTTACCGAAATAATCAAATTCGCTATGATCAAGAATACCTAAACCATTTCAAATCAATACTTTGATTTTTGGATTAATTAAAACATCTTCTCACTCATCATTTCACATCAAAATATTAAACTCAACAAACGAAATTGATCAAATTCAAATATTATATAAATAGAAATACAATAAAAAATTTGTACTTTCAATTGTGGTAATCATTGTATTTCGATAACAATGATTACCAGACTGACATATCCTCAACAAAATGAAAAAAAACAAATCACACAAAAAAATAATAGCCCCAAGATTAAAAAAAATCAGTACCACTCAAATTCTTGAAGTGTTGGATCAACAAAAGGGGAAGCCGGCAGGTATCACCACTTTTCTTAAAAAAATACATGGACACAAACCGGGTGAAATCATCAGTTTTTTAGAGCAACTCGAATCAAAAAAAATGATAGACCGCGTTTCTCCGGGAAAATGGGTACTTCACAAATCACTTTCCGGTCGCAATTCTGATATCAAAGAAAAATACATCGAAGGTATCGTAGATATGGCCAGGGGCGGATTTGCTTATATTCTGAGCAAACAGTTACACAGAGATATTTTCGTCGCAGCAAACAAATTGAAGTCAGCTCAAAATGGAGACCTTGTTCAGGTACACCTTCTCAAAGGCAGGAGGAACCGCCCTGAAGGTGAAGTGATTAAAGTAATCACTCGATCAAAATCACAGTTTGTTGGAATTTATAGAAAATACAAAAATCAGGAAGTTGTCATCTCAGGTAGGAGTAATCAACTGACTGAAATTTTTATTGACAAGACAAATAAAATACTTGCAGAAGATTATGATAGGGTGGTTATCAAAATTACACGTTGGAAAGACAGACCCAACTCTCAAAATTACGGAGTGATCATCCACAATCTGGGTAAAAATACAGACATCGATTCAGAAATGCAAAGTTTGCTTGCTGACAAAGGATTTCCACTTGAATTTTCTGCAGAAGCATTGAAAGAAACAGCAGAGATGCCACACTTTATCTTGGATCAGGACCAGAGAAAAGATTTCAGGGAAGTATTAACTTTTACTATTGACCCCGTGGACGCAAAAGATTTTGATGATGCCCTTTCATTTGCTTATAACAAAGATGGTGACATAGAGCTTGGTGTGCACATTGCAGATGTTAGTCACTATGTAAAACCCCAAACTCAGCTAGACATAGAAGCGCTCAAAAGAGGAAATTCTGTCTATTTGGTTGACCGCGTAGTCCCAATGCTTCCTGAGAGGCTCAGCAACGATCTCTGTTCACTCAGGCCGAACGAAGACAAAGCGTGTTTTGCAGTTCTTTTCACATTCGATGCAGAGTCAAAAATTAAAAAAACCTGGATTGGCAAAACCATCATTCATTCCAAAAGAAGATTTGCTTATGAAGAAGTACAGACAATATTGGATGACAAGAATGGCGAATACTATACCGAATTAAATGCGCTCAATCTACTTGCAAAAAAAATAAAATCTGAGAGAATCAAAAACGGCGCTATTGATTTCGAATCAGAAGAGGTGCGTTTCAGACTGGATGAAAACAAGCAGCCCATCGAATTATATGTCAAGCAGAGGTTGGATGCGCACATGTTGATAGAAGAATTTATGTTGTTGGCCAATAAATATGTTGCCCAATATATCTCCAGAAAAAATACTGCAGCGCCAATTCCTTTCGTCTATCGAATACATGATACTCCCGATCCAGGCAAACTGGAGGATTTTTTGGAATTTGCAGCATCATTGAACGTGAAGCTGGATTTTCGAACTCCCAAAAAAATAGCTCAGTCTCTCAATGATCTCGCAGAAAAAGCAAAAACTAAGGACGAATTAAAAGTACTTCCGCCTCTTGCAATACGCACCATGGCAAAAGCGGAGTACAGTACTGAAAACATAGGCCACTACGGCTTGGCATTTGATGATTATACTCATTTTACGTCAGCGATCAGAAGATATTCCGACTTGCTGGTCCATCGGATATTGTTTGACAATCTCAAAAAAGAAAAACGCTATGATACAAAGATTCTGGAGCAACAGTGCGTACATATTTCTTCTCAGGAGAGAAAAGCCATGGAAGCTGAAAGGGATTCCACTAAATATTTTCAGGTGCTTTATATGAAAGACCATATTGGTAAAGAATATGATGCAAGAATTACAGGAATGAATGATAAGAATTTTTATGCAGAAATAATAGAAACAAAATGTGAATGTACCTTACCGCTGGATTTGATTCCGGATCAGATTGAATTAGATGCTTCAAGACTTAAAGCAAAATCTATGGTGTCCGATCAGGTATGGCATATCGGAAGTAAAATCAGGATACGCATCACCTCGGCAAACCTGGAGGAGCGACTACTTTTGGCTACGCTTTTGTTTCCTGAAGACAAATGAAAACCAAGATAGCTCCTGTCTGATGTATCTGCATAGAGCAAAGGTAAACTGTATTATGAATCAAATGCCAAGTTTTCAAAAATAGGAGATTAAACTATTTGAATTCTGAATCGTCTAAATAAAATGCGTTTCGTTCTCTATTTCCTTATCATTATTGGCTTGCAAAATATTGTAGTTGCACAGGATTCCATTCCTGTTCAAAAAAACTACCGAATCCTCTTTTTCCTACTTGAAGATTGCAAAATCACACAAGCCTATATTCCTACCATCAATGAGCTTTATTCAAGTTACGCAAATGACTCCATCCATTTTCATGGGTACTTTCCTAGTCCATCTTCCAATAATGAAAGTGTAAACATTTTTTGTAATAAGTATAAACTCAGTTTTGATACTGAGATGGATCCAAATCAGATCAAAGCACAGGATTACGAAATTGACGTATTGCCACAAGTTGTTGTGATCAATCCATTGAACCAGGTTATCTATCAAGGCAGAATAGACAATCTGTTCGAGAGGATAGGCAAAAGACGACCTCGCGCCAGCTCACACGAACTTCAGGATTGCTTAGAAAAAATTAAAAATGCCCAGCCTGTCATTCCCCAGAAAACAAAAGCTGTAGGTTGTGCATTGACTCGATTTGATTAAAATTGGCTCAAAATATGGGCAAAATAAAATACATTTGTATTCATAAATACCAGTAAATCAATGAATAAGTTTCTATTTTTTCTGATCTCATTATGCAGTTTCGTGTACAAACCATTAGATGCTCAGAATTATTCTGAAGATATCGCACCGATTATTTATAGCAAGTGTACGAACTGCCACAGACCAGGAGAAATAGGACCCTTTTCTCTGACAAACTATCAGGAAGTTAAAAACTGGGCCTATACGATCAAATATGTAACCGCAATAGGCTATATGCCTCCCTGGAAACCGGATATCCATTACCAGAATTTTCAAAAAGAAAATGTGTTGACTACAGAGCAAATTCAGGATATTGCGGATTGGGTAGATAAGGGCATGCCGCAAGGTGATCCAAGTAAAGAGCCCCAATTGCCTACCTTTCCTACAGGATCACAAATAGGAAAACCTGATTTGGTACTTTCCTTTTCTCAATCTTATACTCACAAAGGAAACGGTAAGGATGAATACAGGTATTTTGTTATCCCAACAAATTTAACGGAAGATAAAAACTTAATCGCCCTGGAAATGAGACCGGGAAATAAAAAAATTGTCCACCACACATTATTCTGGGCCGACAATACCGGTAAAGCAAGACAAGAAGATGCAAAAACCCCGGAGTATGGTTTTTCCAACAGCCCATCAGGTGTTTTGACAGGAAACCAACTGCCCGGATATGTTCCCGGACAGAAGCCGAATGTATATTCTAACGGGATGTCTCAGGTGTTGCCAAAAGGAAGCGACTTGGTATTACAAATGCACTATGCGCCAACTTCCTTAGACGAAACAGATAGCTCTACGATCAATCTTTTTTTTGCAAAAAATCCGGCTCCAAGACAAGTATATAGTAAAATATTGCTGCCTACGGACCTGGTGAACGGTCCTTTTATCATTGCACCTGGAGCAAAGCCCAACTTTCACGCTGTGTACAAAGTTCCGGTTAAAGTAAGTTTATTGGGTATCTGGCCACATTGCCATATGCTTGGAAAAAAATGGGAAGTCTATGCGAAACTACCTGATGGTTCGACAATTAATCTGATCCGAATCAATGAATGGGATTTCAACTGGCAGGGAGGTTATTATTTTAATCGCTTGATAGTTTTGCCGCCGGATACTGAAATTCACGCATATTGTTCATATGACAATACTGAAGACAATCCAACGAATCCAAATAATCCTCCAAAGTATGTCACATGGGGTGAAGGTACTGCTGACGAAATGTTTTACCTGCCTCTTTCGTTCGTATTTTATCAAGCCGGTGACGAAAACATCACACTGGATACCGATCAACCAAATTTCCATGACCAGGGCTTTGAGCAATTAGAAGATAGGTTGGAGCCGGTCGCACCAAATCCGGTTACAACCAGAGAATTGAACACAACTCTTGTCCTCTCAAAAGACCAAAATGTTGAATTCAAACTTTTTGACGAGAAAGGCAGTTTGCTTGGTACTCTACTTCAACCTACCCATTATTTGCAAGGGCAACATCAGGTAAATTTAAAGTTACCGGTATCAAAATCCGGGATTTATTTCATTCAGGCGAACCTTGAAAACAGAATTTTGGTACAAAAATTCTTAGTAAGCAATTAAGCAGAAAATTGGCCACATACTTGAACATTCTTTGACGCATTGCATTGAACCCAATGACTGTCATAGTGTTTTACAATTATGATTATTGAGGAAAATAAAACAGACATTCAGAGTAAAGAAAACATCAACAAAATAGTCCACACGTTTTACGGTAAAATCAAAGAGGACGAGAAAATTTCCTATTTCTTTAACGATGTAGCAAAGGTAAACTGGGATGAACACCTGCCACGCATGGTTCAATTTTGGGAGTCTGTTCTTTTTGGCACAGCAGCTTACTCCGGTAATCCAATGTCAGCACATATACTATTGCATAAAAAATCACCCATTCGGATAGAACATTTTGAACATTGGTTCAAAATATGGACTGAAACAGTAGATGAATTATTCAAAGGACCGAATGCTGAAAAAATCAAAAAACAAGCAGATCAAATGGTCCAGCTGATGTGGTATAAGATTAACGAAAGTGCAAAGACTTCTTTTATCCAATAAAGGGAGACGATATAAATTAAGTAGAATTTATCGGATCTAATCTATATCGTAATTCTCAAAATCCGATTAGATCCGACTTCATTGTTAATCTAAATTTTCTTAAATGCGCTCAAGCCAAATATTTCACTTCAAGATCTATTACGCAGCTAATTGATTGCAAATTCAGGGTTTAAATATTCAATTATTTTTTGCGCTCCTCGTATACGAAAGTATTTTCAGTGATTGAAAATGGTACACCCCGGCTGGCACACCAAGCGGCACATTGGACACGATATTCATGCCACAATGATTTTGCCCATTCAGGTACTGAATTTACCCAAAGCATCTCATCGGGAAAATAGACATGTGCCTGTCCCATAGTATACTCCAAAACCAATATGCCGAGATGGCTTTCTGCCTCAAGTTCTTCCCTCCATCTGATAGTAAAATTGATTGCACCCATATTTAATGATAATCACCAAAGATCATGCTGAATAGCATTACGGTAAGTATCAAAAGCCAAGGTCCAATACTAAGCAAAAACAACCATTTGTCATTTGTTTTGCTGAACAGGAAATAAAATCCCAAAGCGGACATCACTAAAAAAATGACTGCATAGAGTGCAGTAGCTCCGGGGGAGTATTTACTGGTTTGTAATACTCCAACTACATTCAATAAAAACCTGATACCTATATATCCATCCACTCCTAATAAAATAATGGAAATAATTTTGATGATATTCATATTGAGAAATTCAATTGCAAATTTAATCCTGATCCACAAAGTACAAATACTATCACAGTTTTTTCTTTCTAATTCCTCCAAATGCCTATATCGAAAGAGCAATTCTAAAAATCTCCCAATTACACAAAAGCCAGCTTAAATAAAATTGCAGATTCTTGTATCATAAAGTACAATTTAACTGAAAACTATAGATCAAATTATTTATTAGAATAAAATACACTTTTTAAACTATTGGTCAAATTTAGTCAGTAATTTGCGCCGCTAAACTATTCAGTCAAGCATTGGCCACCTGATTCGATTAAGTTTAATTATATAGAAAGTTAATATATAAATTAATCATTTAATATGAATCATAGCCGAAGATCTACTTAAAAAACTGTTGTTAAGCAATCACATTCCTATAAAACGTTCAATTACAAATACTTCACCGAGCTTCGCGATCTTGAATAACAAAAAGATGAAATATTCAGGTCTATGGTTGAATACACTGTTTTGCATCATTGAAGCTTTAATTCAACTATTTTAAATCAGGTACCTTATATTTGAAAATCAATTCTTCATTGCAAAAAGAAAGATCATTGACAATGAACTTTCGCGAGTAAAAAAAAATCAAATCAATCCTGATAAAAACCAAGCTATTTTAAAAGTATTAACATGGACAACAACAGTTTCCCACTTTGCCTCTGCAAAAAAAGATCGGGAAAATGCCTATTTTTGCGCCTCAATGGATCAAGATATGCAGAGGACAAAAGTCAATGACGTATTGAAAATGGAAGCCGATGGACGCAGTCTAAGTGTTATGGGCTGGGTACGAACGTTTAGGAGTAATAGATTTATTGCTATCAATGATGGTTCATGTTTGGCAAATCTCCAGGCATATATAGATTTTGAAAAATGGGATGAAACTCTGCTCAAAAAGCTAACTCCTGGTGCTGCTCTTCATGTCGTTGGCCGATGGCAAAGTTCTCAGGGAGCCGGTCAGAAAGGCGAGTTGGTGGTGGAAAAATTACATATTTTTGGAGAAGCAGACCCGTCTGTTTATCCTTTGCAGCCGAAAAAGCATTCCTTGGAATTTCTAAGACAAATCGCCCACTTGAGATTTCGAACGAATACATTTTCAGCAGTTTTCAGAATCAGACACCAATTGGCATTTGCCATCCATGAATTTTTTCATAGCAGGGGTTTTATATATTTACATTCACCGATTATTACTGCTTCTGACGCTGAAGGTGCAGGAGAGATGTTTCAGGTGACGACATTAGATCTGAAAGCTCCTGCGAGAACAGTAGAAGGGGAAATCAATTTTAAAGAAGATTTTTTTGGTAGGGCAGCCAATCTTACCGTGTCAGGACAATTGGAAGGAGAGCTGGCTGCCATGGCTCTGTCTCAGGTCTATACTTTTGGCCCTACATTCAGAGCTGAAAAATCGAATACTCCAAGGCACCTCGCTGAATTTTGGATGATTGAGCCGGAAGTCGCATTTGCAGACCTGCACTCCAATATGGATCTCGCTGAGGATTTACTAAAGCACGTCATCCATCAGGTAGTCAATAATTGTTCTGAAGACCTACAGTTTCTTCATGACCGTGAGCGAGAAGACGAAATGACAAAACCCCAAGCCGAGCGCAACACGATGGGACTCAAAGAGAGACTCCAATTTGTACTCGACAATCATTTTGAAAGAATCACCTATACTGAGGCGATTGAAATATTAAAAAATTCAACACCAAATAAAAAAGGTAAATTCCAATATCCGGTGGACAAATGGGGCATCGATTTACAATCAGAGCATGAGCGGTATCTTGTAGAAAAGCATTTTTCAAAACCGGTAATACTGACCAACTATCCAAAGGAAATCAAAGCATTTTACATGCGTGTTGACGATGGTGAAAAAACGGTAGCGGCAATGGATATTTTATTTCCCGGAATTGGAGAAATAGTCGGGGGATCTCAGCGCGAAGAAAGGCTAGATGTGCTGACAAGACGGATGCAGGAAATGCATATCCCTTTGGAAGAAATGTACTGGTACCTGGATACACGCCGCTTTGGCACCTGTCCTCATGCAGGTTTTGGATTGGGCTTCGAAAGATTAGTGCTTTTCGTTACCGGCATGACCAACATTCGCGACGTTATTCCTTTTCCAAGATTCCCTGGAAATGCTGAATTTTAATTCAAATTAACAAATTTCGATTTACAAGTACAATTATCTAAATAACTAAGAATGAAAAATTTAAACTGGATATTACACGCTCTTTCACTTGCAGCAATTATTTTTCTATTTTATCAAAATAGCCAACTTAAGAAGTCTACACCCACGAGCTCGGCCGCAACCGAAATAAAATCTCAAAATACCGGAGATGCTTCCACTCCATTAGCCTATTTTATTTCAGATAGTTTGCTCAATAATTTAGGATTTTTTAAAGAAAGCGAAAAAGCATTTAAAGCCAAGCAAGAATCTATGTCCAATGAGATAAAGGCTAAGGAAAATGCCATGCAGAAGGAACTGGTGCGCTTGCAAGAAAATGCTCAAAACATGACCAGGGTTGAAATGGAATCGGCACAGCAGAAATTAGCAAAAATGGAACAGGACCTAATGGCAAGAAAAGAAAAGTTAGGATCCCAGTATGCACAAGAAACAGCAGAATTCAATGAAAAACTGCATAATAAAATCACTTCTTACCTGAAAGAGTTGAATCAAAATGGAAAATATAAATTCGTATTCTCTGTCTCTCCGGAAGGCAATATTTTCTTCTCAGACGAATCATTGAACATAACAGATCAGATGATCAAGGACTTGAACGAAAAATACAGTACGAATTAATTTCCTTGAAAAAGATCAGGCTAAGGAACTTATTGTCTTTATTCTGACATCACCCGAAACTCTTTGATAAGTTTCGATCCTCCGATATCTTCAGTATAGATGTACACTCGGTATTTTTTTGCATTAGTAGTTGTCATAACCGCAATAAAATACTGTGAGGAATTGTTTTTGGAGACACCGCTGTGAACCGGCGTTACTGTTTTTGGCGGATTGTTTTGTAGAAATGAGCTCAGAGATTGAGCTGCATCTTGCTTTTTGAGAATAGTCATTTTCTCATCGTAACAAAGCTCCAGTCTGGTATCAAACAAGGCAGAAAGTGAGGCAATATCTGATTTGGCCAGAGCATCAAAGGCGGCGTGTTTCTGCGCATTTGCAGATAAAACACTCAAGAACAGTAGGGCTGAAAATAATAGTTTCATTTGCTTGATTTGTTCAGCTAAATAACGAAACATTGACATATTCCGTTCATTTTTAATCCAGATTTTGCTTTTTGAGACCACTGTCAGAATTCATTTTGCAATAAAATCAAGGGTTTGGTTGTGACCGGATGGCTTCGAAAAAACGAAAGTGAGAGAATGACTTCACTCGGCAATGAGGGAACTGCACAGAACTTTGCTCTGCATTCCGATTGCTCTTTAGAGAGTAAAACTTATGTCTTCTCATGCTTTAAAAGTTGAATAAATTTTAGAGCATGAAAGCACAGCTTTGCTAGGTATTTAAAAAAATATCCACCCTAAGCAAGCCTAAGCCAATGCATTGAGCGCACAGATCTTATAACTCGTGATAGATTTTTTTCCAAAATTTGGGTTTATACAAAAAAGAAAACTCCCAAAATTTAAGTTCTCACGACCGAACTTTAGGGCCATTCTTTCCGTTAATTACGCGTGGCAAATAAATTGATTCTGACCATATTGGACGGCTGGGGAATAGGCCAGATTCCCTCTGCTGACGCTATTCGAGCCGCAGAGCCCGGATTTTTTAAAACCCTCATGAAGGAGTACCCACACAGTACACTTGTCACTCACGGAGTTGCCGTTGGCCTTCCTGAAGGGCAGATGGGAAATTCCGAAGTAGGACACCTCAATCTTGGAGCTGGAAGAATCGTCTATCAGGAGCTTGAACGAATCAATAAATCCATCCGTGAAGGTACTTTGGCTGAAAATCAAGTGTTGAATCAAACTTTGGAATATTGTAATGAAAACTCCAAACCACTCCATTTTATTGGGTTGGTATCTGATGGTGGGGTCCATAGTCATGTCAAGCATCTAAAAGCTTTGGTAGAAATAGCTTGTAACAAATTAACTGTCCCCATTTATCTACACGTCATCACCGACGGTCGAGATACAGATCCTCATTCGGCTCTGGCAACTGTTTCAGATCTGGAATCATTTATCCAGCACAAAAATGTCAGCATATCGACCTTGATAGGTAGATATTATGCCATGGACAGGGACAAAAGATGGGAAAGAATTCAAAAAGCATTTGAGCTGATGACGGATGGAGTGGGAGAAAATTTTGCTTCCGCTGAAGATGCAATTCGATGTTCTTACGATAAAAATATTACAGATGAATTTATTCTCCCTGCAAAAATCTCCCCCCAAAGGGAAGGTTTGATACAAGAGGGTGACGCCGTTTTTTGCTTTAATTTCAGGACTGACAGACTTCGAGAGCTCACCGAAGTATTGACACAAAGGGATCTTCCTGAATATGAAATGAAAGCATTGAACTTACATTTTGTCACTATGACAGCCTACGATGATTCATTCAGAAATGTGGGGATTGTTTTTGATAAAGAAAAACTGAAGAATACTTTAGGAGAAGTGCTTTCTATGTATGGCTTAACGCAATATCGGATGGCAGAAACGGAGAAATATCCTCACGTGAGTTATTTTTTTTCCGGAGGCCAAGAGAAAGTTTTTTTTGGTGAAAAGCGCGAGTTAGTAGCCTCTCCAAAAGTAGCTACTTATGATCTTCAGCCGGAAATGAGCGCTATCCCTCTTACAAATGCTCTCTTGCGCGTAATTCAGGAAGACAAGCCTGATTTTATTTGTGTTAATTTTGCAAACACAGATATGGTAGGTCACACGGGAGTTTTCCAGGCTGTAGTAAAAGCTGTCCAGACTGTTGATGAATGTATGAGTAGATTCATTCCAATCGCTCTAGAAGCAGGCTATGAGCTCATCATACTCGCTGATCATGGGAACGCAGATTTCATGATCAATGCTGACGGTTCACCAAATACTGCACATTCCATGAATCCGGTGCCTTGTATCTATGTGAGTAAAACACCGTCCTATCAATTAAAAAGTGGTAAGTTGGCGGATATCGCACCTACTGTACTGCAATTGCTTCAATTGCCAATACCTGTAGAAATGGATGGTGAAAGTTTATTAGTCCAAAAAAATTAAAAAACCGAAATGAGTTCTTCTAATTCAACATTTGATACAATGAAAGCGGCAGCACAAATTGCTATACATGGATATATTGACTTTGACATTGATCCAAGTCTGGATCTTTATGCTGAAATAGATCGGCTGAAAAAAGAAAAAAACGCCGTTGTACTGGCGCACTACTATCAGTATGGTGATATACAAGATATTGCTGATTTTGTGGGCGACAGTTTACAACTTTCTCAGGAAGCAGCCCGTACCAAAGCTGACATCATTGCATTTGCCGGCGTTCATTTCATGGCAGAGACCGCCAAAATTCTTTCCCCGGAAAAAAAAGTCGTCCTTCCTGACTTGAAGGCCGGATGTTCATTATCTGATTCTTGTCCGGCACCCTTATTTGCCAAGTTTAAAGAAAAACACCCTGATCACGTTGTCGTGAGTTATGTCAATTGCACTGCAGAGCTGAAGGCCCTTACAGATATCTGTTGCACTTCTTCCAATGCTGTGCATATCATCAATAGTATCCCCAAGGATCGCGAGATCATTTTTGCACCGGACAAAAACCTAGGTGCTTATTTGCAGAAAGTGACCGGCCGCAAGATGTTGTTGTGGGATGGCGCATGTATGGTACATGAAATTTTTAGCAGAGAGCGCATGCTTAAACTCAAGAGGGAACATCCTGAAGCCAAAATAATAGCTCACCCAGAATGCGAAGAGCCCGTATTGCGTATGGCGGATTATATTGGCTCTACAAGCGGTCTTCTGCGCTTTATCCAAACTGATAGATCACATAGCTACATCGTAGCAACCGAAGCGGGAATTTTGCACCAAATGAACAAAGCTTGTCCGGAAAAGCTCTTTATTCCTGCACCTCCTGAAAATCAATGTGCTTGTAATGAATGTCCTCATATGAAGCGAAATACCTTAGAGAAACTCTATCTCTGCCTCAAATACGAGCTTCCAGAGGTCACGCTGCCAGATCATATCATCAAAGCAGCCAGAGGTAGCATTGACAGGATGCTTGAAATTTCAGAAAAAGCAGGATTAAAATAAATTTTGGATTTTTACGTTTTTAAAGACAGTTTTAGAATTTATGTGCTCAGTTTTGAAAAAAACACTGCTTTTATTTGGATTTATATCCGGCTTCTTTTTTGCTCAAGCCCAAAAAGGGTATGAGGCAGGAGCGTGGATGGGAACAGCTTTTTACTTTGGTGATCTCAACAATCTCTATAGACTCAATGAACCCGGGCTCGCATTCGGTATGATTGGTAGATATAACTTCAACAATCGCGTTTGCGCCAGAATCCAGGGAAACTTTTCAAGACTAAGAGCGAGCGATGCCAAATCAGACAATCTTTTTGACCGCAGAAGGAACCTTAGATTTTTTTCCAATATTTTTGAGATAGCTCCCGCGCTAGAAATTAATTTCCTTCCCTATAACCATGGGAGTAAGGATCATTTTTTCACACCTTATCTTCTCGGTGGTTTTAGTGTATTTCGCTTCAGCCCAATGACCAAATATGATGGCAAGACAGTGGCTCTTAGGGAACTAGGAACAGAAGGTCAGATCGTAGGTCAGGAATATGGCACCATTAATGGTTCATTAATGGTTGGAGGCGGCGTAAAACTGGATATCAATTATAGGTGGAGTCTCAATTTCGATATTTCTTATCGACATACTTATACCGATTATCTGGATGATGTCAGCAAGACTTATCCAAACTATAACGAGTTGCTTACAAATAGAGGTCCGGTTGCTGTTCAGTTGTCTGACCGATCCATAGCATCGACCGGTGTTGAAAAAATAGGCCTGCCAGGTTTTCAACGTGGAGATTCCAGAGAGAAAGACGCTTTTTTGACCTTAGGAGTCAATCTGGTATATTATTTCGGAAGGTTAAGGTGCCCGACCATTTCATTACCCTAATGATTAAAACAGTACATTTTTCAGTCAATCACTTTTTCTCTGAGGAGAATATTAATCCTACAGGATAAATTTTGAAGTCTGGTTCCGCCAGATTTGACCGCTGATAAATCCAATACAGCTGCTGCCAATTACTTGATCGAAAACTCGGATCTTCTGCTTGCTTCTTTCTGAATTCACGTTCCAAATTTTTGTCATTTATCAACAATTCCTTTGCTTTCTCTTCGAAGACATAATCTGAAAAATACTCTTTTCTCTGCAGGATCCCATCAAAATAATTCCATGCAAAATAAGAATCGGGAGCTTGTGGTTCCAAAGTTTCAATGATGTATCGCTTCGCAAATTGATTCGTAGGAATTAAAAGATCACCCTTAAAAAAACACTGCCGTCTTTTGATTAAACTTAACTGGACATCAGAGTGCAGATAGTGATTTTCGTAAGCATCTGAAGACGTTTTCATGTCAATGATTTTGTATTGAAATAATTCCAAACAAGTATCCTGTTCCAGACGATCGAATTTGATTTGGTTCCACATCAATAATTGTACTATTTCAAAGTAAGCTTGGGGTAAGATATAAAACTCAGGTACTTTGACTTGTGTAGACGATACATACTTATTAAAAAATGGAATTTTCTTTTGGATCGTTTTGGTTCGGTCATATTTCCACATATTTAATTGCGTCACCGGACTGAGGTAAGAATATGCAGGATGTAGAGTAAAATCAATAGAATCCTGTCTGGTTTCATCCAGTTTCCAATCCAATGTATAATCTCTTATAGATGAGGTGTATTGGATAGCAAACTTTTTTGCTTGAATGATTTCATCAAAGTGACGTGAATTATACTGCAATACGGCTTCTAAAAAATGATTCGTTGCATGCACTCTCTTAGGAAAAGGCTTGAGCATATGTGTTTCAGGCAAAAATGAAATCGAATGAAATAATCCTGCATAACCATTTGAATAACGAGGTGATTCTAAAAAATCTACAATTCCATTTTCAGGAATATCCTTTACATTGACATAAGGTACGATAGTATCTTTTTTTTGTGACATCATCATTTGGAGTGCAGGCAACATTTTTGTGTATAATAAATCCGCTAGTGGTGGTGATAATTTATCTCTTTGTGAACTGATCAGACTGAAAGTATACGGATAATCAGCACCATCTGAAGTATGCGTGTCAATAAAAATTTCTGGTTTCCAATACTGGAATAATACAGTAAAACTGATCGCGTTCCGACTGTCGCATTTTATAAAATCTCTATTCAGATCAAGGTTCTGAATATTTCCTCTGAAGCCATATTCACGAGGACCGTTTTGGTTCGCTCTGGTATAATTATTTCGTCGCATACTACCTCCAACATTGTACAAAGGAATGATCACAATGGTCTGGTGATCAAGCAAATTAGAATATTCCTTGTCCGTGAGTAATTTTTTAGTGAGCAACATACTTGCATCTACTCCATCGGGTTCTCCTGGATGAATGCCATTGATGATCATACTAACGACTTTTTTTTGTTTGCGAACTTCCTCCGGAATTTTGGATTCTTTCCCAATGACCACCTCATAAATTGGCAACTCAACATCAGGCATTCCAACTTCTTGAATAAAAATCAATTCGGGGAATTCCTCAGCCATACATTTATAAAACGAGATACATTCCTGATAAGTAGTGGTTGTTGTTGAATCATTTTCGAAGGGAATGATACATTGCGAATGACCCATTGTATACAAACTCAAGAAAATGAAGAATATGAAAATTCTAGTCATGATATAATTTGAAATGATTGGTGATCAAAAGTAAGCAGAAACTTCATGTTCTGGCCGAATAGGAAGGTTCTATCTTTTGCTGAAATCAAAATACATTTTTACAAGGGCGAATCACAAAATTTTTGTTAACTTATTCTATATCAGCAAGCCTGTTTACTCTTCTGGCAAAAGATTAAAAACAAGCATGCTTACTTTCGCTGACATATCATTGTTTTTTTTAAGCTAATATCCTTCAAATGAGCTAAACTTCATTGTTCAAATGTCAGGAAACAGCTACATTTGCAGAAAATTAATAGAAATCAATAATGGAACAAACAATGACTCATGTCTCCTACAAAGTCAAGGATATCAAACTTGCAGATTGGGGACGTAAAGAAATTGAATTGGCGGAAGCAGAAATGCCCGGCCTAATGAGTATCAGAGAGCAATATGGATCTTCAAAACCCTTACAAGGTGCAAGGATTGCAGGATGTCTGCATATGACTATCCAGACTGCTGTCTTGATAGAAACCTTGAAAGAACTCGGAGCTGAAGTAAGTTGGTCATCATGTAATATCTTTTCAACTCAAGATCATGCAGCTGCCGCAATTGCTGCTTCAGGTGTTCCGGTTTATGCCTGGAAAGGTATGAACAACGAAGAATTTGATTGGTGCATTGAACAGACCATATATGCTTTTAAAGATGGCAAGCCGCTCAACATGATCCTCGATGATGGCGGAGACCTCACCAATATGGTATTGGATCGTTATCCTGAACTGGTACCGGGAATCAGAGGTATCTCAGAAGAAACTACAACGGGTGTGCACAGATTGTACGAAAGAATGGCAAAAGGTACATTGCCACTTCCTGTGATCAACATCAATGACTCTGTCACCAAATCAAAATTCGATAACAAATATGGCTGCAAAGAGTCTTGTGTTGATGCTATAAGAAGAGCTACCGATATAATGATGGCCGGAAAAGTCGCTGTCGTTGCTGGTTATGGTGACGTAGGCAAAGGTTCCGCAGCTTCTCTTAGAGGAGCAGGTTGCCGAGTAATCGTGACAGAAATTGATCCAATATGCGCACTACAAGCAGCAATGGATGGTTTTCAAGTTTTGAAAATGGAAAATGCGATCAAACTCGCAAACATCGTAGTTACCGCAACCGGAAACAAAGACATCATTACTGGTCAATATTTCGAATTGATGAAAGACAAAACCATCGTTTGCAATATAGGTCATTTTGATAATGAAATTGATGTTGCCTGGTTAAATCAAAATCATGGTAATACTAAAGTTGAAATCAAACCACAAGTTGACAAATATACTGTCAACGGAAAAGACATCATCCTTCTTGCGGAAGGACGTCTTGTGAATCTGGGTTGTGCTACGGGTCATCCTTCATTTGTCATGTCTAATTCATTCACGAATCAGGTTCTTGCTCAAATGGAATTATGGCAAAATTCTGAAAAATATGAGAATAAAGTCTACATGCTCCCAAAACATCTTGATGAGCAAGTAGCCAGATTACACCTTGCGAAAATTGGCGTCGAACTAGATGTTTTGACAGACAACCAATCCAGTTATATTGGCGTTGAAAAATCTGGTCCTTACAAACCCGATTATTACAGATATTGATTATCGGTTCCAATACATATCCAACAAGAAAATTCATCCGCGACACTCAGTTGTTGCGGATGTTTTTTTTATACAGAAATCGATTCATATTGATATTGACATTATTCATGTGCTTTATGGTTTCGATTAGTAAAATTCAGGCACAGAATTCAAGTCACTTTTCACGGTTTTTTATTCCTTCTGATTCATTCAACAAAAACAAAACGATAGTGGCAAGTAGTTTTGCCGTAGTGGCATATTCTGCTTTCTCATCAGGTTTGTATTATGCCTGGTATAAGAACAGCACATTGAGCAAACTCCACAGTTTTGATGATCGCGGTGAATGGTTCGAAATGGATAAATGTGGCCATGTTTACGATGGATATTTTCAAAGCGCTCTTTGTTATCAGGGAGCAAGATGGTGTGGTATTTCTGAAAATAAGTCTATTGTATTGGGAGTGGGAACAGCGATGTTGTTTCAATCTACCATTGAGTTGTTTGATGGTTTCAGCGACAAATGGGGCTTTTCATGGTCAGATATGGCAGCCAATTGTATCGGTGCCGGGACTTTTGCAATCCAACAAAAATTATGGAAAAAACAATTTGTGCAAATCAAATTTTCAACTTATCCGGTAAAACATCCTGCCAATCAGATTATTCAGGAAAGGACTGAAAAATTGTTTGGAAATTCATTGGGTGAAAAACTCTTGAAAGATTACAATGCCCAAACTTATTGGCTTAGTTTTAATCCTTTTACTCAGCAAAATAAAAATTATAAGTACTGGCCTCGTTATCTACAGTTGAGCTTGGGATACGGTGTCAATCATCTATACGGTGGATATGAGAATAAATGGAAAGATGAAAATGGAACAGAGGTGATTCTTGACCCACTGATTTATCCTCGTTACAGAAGATATTTTTTATCTTTGGACATTGATTTTAAAAAACTTCCCGTAAGAAATCCTTTCCTCAAAACCATATTTCATGTCATCAACATCGTCAAATTACCATTTCCGGCATTGGAATATAATCGTGTAAATGGTTTTGAATTCCATCCTTTAAAATTTTGAAATCATAATAATTCAAAGCGCTTACTCATTTAATACTCCCTATAAAATATTTCAGTTTACCATAACCATAAAATCAGTGCGGTCAAATCTGGGATAAATAGGGATTAAATCGGATTTTGCTTTGGGAAATGTATTGAAAAGCAAATGGGTAATTATAACAAGGGTTTGTTACAACCAATTGGTTTTGCAAAGCGAAAATCAATTGAAAGATTTGATTCGATAATGAGTGAACCGAGCAAAATCATACTTGACTTGGCGATTACGCTTAAGAGAGAAGACTTGTGTTTTATCAAATTTCATTTGGATCAATATTGATCTGAGCAAGTGAAAATGTTTTTAACTTGATAAAATAATCTATGTTCACGAATTTCTCAAAATGCAAAGATCTAAGTTTGCGGACAATTTGACTTATAATAGAATTTCGACTCCAAAATGAGGGTCAATATCAGTGACTATATATTCCATGGAAAAAATCAATCGATGAATAATACATCGATGTCATATGGTTTCATTCCATCCTCGTTTTTCGAAAATTGGCATGGAAATGATCAAATAAATCCTTCCTGAATCAAATCATGCAGATGAATCATTCCCATGTATTTTTTAGCTTGGATTACAGGTAACTGAGTGATTGCATTTTCCTTTAAAATCTGGAAAGCTGTCAAAGCCATTTCAGACGCTTCAACGCTTTTTGGATTCTTGGTCATAATGTCTTCTGCTCTCAAAACAGACAAATGTAGAGTGTCGTGATCCAACATACGCCTCAGGTCTCCGTCTGTGATCATTCCAATCAATTCACCTTCTTGAGAAATCACTGCTGTCGAACCCAGTCGTTTTTTTGTCATTTCAAGGATCACGGATTGTAATGAGTCATGTGAATAAACTTCCGGCTTTTGATTTTTTGTATAAATGTCAGATACCTTGAGGTAAAGTTGTTTTCCCAAAGAGCCTCCTGGATGGAAATGAGCAAAATTTTCAGGAGAAAAACCTTTCAGTGCCAATAGTGAAACTGCGATAGCATCACCCATGGCAAGTTGAGCGGTAGTACTTGCGGTTGGTGCCAAATTGTTGGGCTCTGCCTCTCTGGGCACGGGAGTATAATATACATGGTCAGCATTCTTAGCGAGACTTGAGTTTGGATTGCTCACAATTCCATGTAGGCTGCTCCCAAGGTTTTTTACCAGAGGCAACAAAGCTTTGATTTCCGGAGTTTCTCCGCTTTTTGAAATGCAAATGATGATATCCGCTTTTGTCACCATTCCCAAATCACCGTGTATCGCATCGGCAGCATGCATAAAAAGGGCCAGGGTACCTGTTGAGTTGAGCGTTGCTACAATTTTCTGGGCGATGATAGCACTTTTTCCGATTCCTGTGACAATGATTCTTCCCTTACAACGATGCAAGGCCAATACTCCTTGCGCGAATTCTTCATTGATCACAGAAAACAAGCCATTTAATGTATCACATTCAATTTTGATACAGTTAGTTGCAGAATCTAAAATTCTCTGAATTTGCGCATCCATGATTTGCTCAAAGTTACGTCAATCTCATCAATGCCGTATGAGTTGCCTTTGAAATCGGACATACCTGAGAATTGTCAACGGGGAAATAAAATGACTTTGAATCCGGATAGAATATGCCGACATTCCAGTGTAGAAAATATATCTATCTTTGGTTTCACCAAACAAAGATCATTTTTTACCATATGAGCAAGGAAAATTTACAATCCATCCAAACGGAAGTTGACGCAAGTTATCTCTATGGAATATTGGCAGATCATGAAATTGATGTGCAAGTGGCAAAGATTTTCCGCAGCATGCAAGAGATAGAACTCAGTCATGCAGAGGCATTTATGAAAAAGCGTGGTCTAGATTTGATCTTACTTCCAAAGCCTTCTCGGCGAGCGAGAGTTTTGAAATGGTTAGCCGGATGGATAGGCTATGATTTTCTATTGGGAATATTGATGGATACTGAAAAAAGTTTGTCTTCCAGCGTACAGAACGCCAGAAAGATGACACAAACTGCTCCTTCTATTTCAGATACTGCACATGTCCAGATTTTGAAAAACATTCTCAGTGGAGAGCATCAAATTTCTAGTCAAAATCTTGCCCGATTTGAAAAAAGGCATCGCTCTGTTGGTGGCAATGCACTTCGGGCGGCAGTGTTGGGAGGAAATGATGGCCTTGTCTCAAATTTTAGTTTAGTCATGGGAATTGCCGGTGCTACCAACGGTCAGAAAGAAGTTTTATTGGCAGGATTGGCAGGACTTCTCGCAGGATCCCTATCCATGGCCCTTGGCGAATGGATTTCTGTGAAAAGCAGCCAGGAACTTTATGAAAACCAAATGGATCTTGAAATGGAAGAGCTTGAATCAAATCCTCAAGGGGAAGAAAAAGAGCTGGCCCTGATCTACATGACTAAAGGGATGGAAGAATCTCTGGCAAAACAAATGGCAAAAGATGTGATACAGGACAAAAGTAAAGCACATCAAATTCTTGTTTCAGAAGAGTTGGGTATCAATGCAGAAGAACTCAAAGGTTCAGCGATGGAAGCCGCTCTAGCTTCATTCATAAGTTTTGCGATTGGTGCTATATTGCCTGTTATCCCGTTTTTTTTCTCCGGGGGGTTGCAAGGAATTCTCTTGTCAGCATTAATAAGCGGAGTAGGACTTTTTGTCATTGGAGCGATTATAACATTATTCACCAATAAGAAAGTCTGGCACTCCGGTCTCCGCCAATTATTGTTTGGATTTATGGCAGCAGCAATTACTTATGCAATCGGAAAATTGATCGGTGTATCATTAGCGTAATATCAATAGATTAGTCTAAACCGCTTTTACAAAAATACAACTCTGTGTTCCTGACTATCCGAATAAAATTTAGCACGACAAAAAAAAGCTCACTATGCTTAGTGAGCTTTTTACAAGTCTTTAAATCCAAATTATACAAAAAAATTCTAAAGCAAGACACATTCCCAGCAAATATTGGCTCATAACATTGAAATAAAATCCTTGACCTCTTGCAATGTTTTCTTCTGACAATGGATTTGAGTCATCTCATCTTTTTCTACTTTTTTCTCAACATAACCAAGATAATAATCTACTTTTCCTTTCCCTATTAAAATATAAATCACATTTTGTCCGATAGGTAAGGCTGAGAAACAAATCTTCTCTGAATTTTTTACACAACATGGTCGCAACACAGCGTTATAATCTTTAAAAACGCCATATGCATTGAATGTAATCGTATCATTTCCAGGATTAGTTGAGACAATCAAGCAAGCTTCAGTTAGATCAATGCTGTCAAATTTAAGAAAATAATCACAATTGACCCATTTTAATCTCTCTGGAAAACATGTAATTCCAGTTTTCAATCCAAAAGAATCTACTTCCCATTCAGAGAAGAAAACATTTAATCTATTATTTGGATTTTTGTCAGCTTCAACCCAGTTGATTCCCGTTCTCGTTTCTTCACCATAAAATAAATCTACTTGAGGATTAATGTTAGACTGATCGACGGGAATTTGAATTTGATATTTTGCTCCCGGTTTCAGATTTACAGACTTACCATTACAGAAAATTTCAAGGTAAAACATGCCGCTTGATTCCAGTATTTCATTATTAGAATTGGTCCCTACCCCATTCGCAACCATATCTTTTTTTACCAATGCTCTTCTGACAACCGCTTTTACAGTACTGCATTCAGATGGCGATATATCTAATTGAAAAATTGATGGGTCAAAAGTCAACCTGGAGAAATCTGGGAATGTGTACTCAAAATATAAATGTGGATCAAACTCAAACGTATACTCTTCTGTCTTTAAGTCATCGAATGTACTGTTTTTCCAATCAAAGTTAAAACCAATTGCATCATCTCCATATGGAAAAAATACGTCTTCATCTTTACATTGCCAATGCAAAAATGACAATAAAATAATGGTTGCAATCCCGAATTTCAAATTTGTTTTCATGTTTAATTTTTTTTGTTATCTATATGACTGAAGAAATAGATACCCTGTTGCATGGAGTTATTAAAAATAATACTTTAATCCAATTTTAGTATGAATATTGAAATATCTTTGTTGAATGTGATACGAATTTTTATTAATTGGGCTAAAATAATATTGTATTGCAGGCTCGATAAAAGCTGACCATCTGTATCTGATTTTATGTTCCCATTGGACAGATAAGAAACTACTTAAACCAAAATTAGAATTATAGATTTCAGATTGCGGATACTTTCCAGTAGTAAAATAAGCATACCTGGAAACGCTATCCAAAACAGCACCTTTATGCCATGAATAGAAATTTACTCCTACACCTAATTGTATGTTGACTTTATTTTTTCCTTTTGAGAGTGTGTATCCAATTGAGACCGGGACTGACAAATGATGATGATAATTATGAATATTTACAAACCTTTCTCCGGTTATTGTATCTACCCTTACCAACTGACCATTGACAAATATTTGTTCAACTTTTTTATAGTTTTGATCTGAAAACTCCATTCGTTCCAACATATTTAAATATTCCATGCCTGTCCTCACTGAAACTTTTCGGAACTGTACGCCAATTTTAATACCAGCCATTGCAGATATCCTCGCAGACTCCGACGTTTTTCTGAGTTCAAAAACCTTTTGTGCATCCAGGTCTGAATTACTCAATCTCATTGGTGAATAAGAAGGTCCGGCATATGTTTCAACAAAAAATCCGACCTTCCGTGTCTTTTTAAAATTATAACATTTCGGATCCGGTTTATACAATTTTATACTCTCATTGGAATCAAAAATAATTTTTGATTTGAGTAGTTGCATTTCTACTACGGGAGAATTTAGTTGATCATACTTTGGCTGAAATTTACTTTCGTGAAAATGTTGAACTGAACTCTCAACAGAGTGATCAGAATTCAGAATGATCATATTTTGATCTGACAGGACATTAGATTTACTTTGATTGGATTGAAGAGTGAATGATGGCTGAATTTTATTTTTATTAGTTTGATTCGTTGGAATATAATAGGATTCTTTAGATTTTTCACATTCAACTCTATCATGATTCATATCTTCATTGTTCATACTTACTGAACTGTCGATAGTGATAAGGGAGTTTGAAGGAATGATCGACGTGTGCTCATTGTTCAGACCGTTAGTTGTCCAAATGTATCCGACGACCAAGCATAAAGTTCCAATCAACAAAAATGGCAGAATCACCGGTCTTCTTTTTTTCTTAGGCAAATGTTGTCTTACATTCTGCCAAATATGTTCCGGCACCTCAGGAAGAGGTTCATGATCCTTAGTAAACTGCTCCAAGTTAAATTCTTCACTCATAATTCCACTTTAATATTTGAATTAGCTCTTGTAATTTTATTGGCTAGAAATTTCTTAGCCCTTAGAACTTGCGACCTGCAAGTTGATTCAGTGATTTGCAACATCCCTGCTATTTCCTGGTAAGAATGTCCATCAATCATATGGAGATTGAACACAGTACGGTAACCTAAAGGCATGGTGTCGATCAGATGGATGATATCTCTGTATGCTAGGGATGAGATAACTTCGGGTTCACTCAAAAGCTCCGGCACTTCGCTATCCGGGATGCTCAATTTTTCTTTTTGCGAAGTTTGAATCTTGGTGAGACAGGTATTCAAGATGACCCGGCGGATCCAGGCTCCCAATGCACCCGTTGACTTCCACTGTTCAAGATTCTGAAAAATCTTGATAAATCCTTCTTGCAGATTATCCTCCGCTTCCGGGCGAGATGAAGAATACCGTACACACATAGCCAACATAGACGGTGCATAACGGTCGAATAAGGCTTTACACGCTTTTTCACTACCGCTCAGGCAATCCCGAACCAATGATGCATCATCCATTTATCTCCATGACTATCTCAAGTATGATTTTGTTGCATCATAAAAATTTTAATCTACATCAGATCTTTAATGAGGTATTGCTGCATTTCCACTTGAATCAACCTTAATTCTGTTTTTACAAAAAATCGTAAATGTATTGGAATTGGAAAAATAAGATCCTAAATTTGGTTCAGAAAGATTATTAAAATATTCTACAGCATACAAGTTCATAGCGAGATCCGGAAATTTTGAATACTTGCTTATTTCCTTCCTAAACATAGTGCTAATCAGTAAAAATTAGAAAGATACTAGAAAATATCACCTTTAAAATGTTTTAATAATAAGAAATTATCTCGGTTCTTTATAATTTTCCCTAAAATTGAATTTAGCATTGAAATGTCATTTGGTGCTATTTCACATCCTGCAAGATAAGGACAATGATTTAGTAAGAGTTTTTTAACTCCATTCTCCGAAACTATAAGGAAATCGGCAACATAATTCTTAACAACTTCATGTTCAATTGGAATTTTTAATATTCCAAAATCGCATTCAAATGCTTTACCGAATAATTCTACTTCTATCCAATTTCCCGTTGCGGCTTCCGGATAAAGACTGTTCCAATTTGAATTTTTTGTCACTCTTATTACTTGTTTAAATCTAACTCCAGATGAAAAATCATGAAAGCTTGTCTTCTGATTAAATATTGAAATAAATAATCTTTCTGTACAAAAATACTTACCATCATATCCTAAAAAATCATCTAAAGGGAAGTATGAAAAATCCAATCCATAATTTTTAGCATTAAAATTTTCATATTCTGTATTTAAATCATAATTTGCTATTGAATTAAGTAAAATTAAAAAATATTTCATAAGTAATTTATCTAATTGGAGGGATGAATTGCGAGCCAAATGTATCATCAATTTCTTTAGCCTTTTGAATTACTAAATCCATTGGTGGAGCAGTGTTTGTTTTTCTATATGGATCTAAAAATTCATTCCATTTATACGTAATAGTTTGATGAAATGCCTTACTAGGCATTCCCCTTAAATTTTCAAGAGAATGCATATCACTTTGATAACAAGATTCCATTTATCAGAAATTTCTTGTGGTACTGCATGATGAACCTCAGCAATTTGATCCCGCACTTCATTAAACTTATTTTTAAAATTAGTTGCATATGTATTGGAAGTGGCAAAATAAGATCCAAATTTTGGCTCAGCGAGATTATCAACATATTTTACAGCATCCAAATTTTTGGCGAGAGCCGGAAATTTTGAATATATCTTCTTCCATGTACCTACCAGATGTGAAAAACCCTCTGTTGCTTTCCACGCATCCTTTATATCATCTGATTTTCTCCATAAATCAAAAATCTCATCAGGCAATAAAATGCCTGCCATTGCAAAAAAGCAACCCCAGGACAAATCATTACAACTTTGGTAAATATCTGCAGCATCACCAATTCCAAACGGTAATAATGTGATCCCGATGGGTGCAAGTTCTTTTGCAAAAACTATCCAATAAAAATATAGAGTTTCGGGATCAGGAATAATCCACATGCTATTTTCGGTAGCTGCATTAAACAATACTGCGGTTTTTATGTACTTATCAATCGAATTTGATTCTACCCAATCACCTAAATGCGGGACATTTGAAGTATAATTCCCAGAATTATGACAGCTAAATTTAAAATGAAACTTTGCTGCAGCTATTGACACATCACTAGCACCATTTTCAATAACAAAATTATCAACTTCTTCAATTAATTCTGGAGTTGCATTTGGACAATTCGAATTACTAATTTCTAAGCTAAAATTTTTATACTTTTCTAATTTTAAATTGACACAACGAATAAAATCCATTGAAGATAGGTCACAAGACCTAATTAACAAAAATAGTTGATCATCATACAATATGTTAATATTTAACAATTTACGCAATCCAGGAATCATCGCCTTTATCAAGTCTTCTTGATCTTGCGAAACAGGACACCCAGGACAAGAAATTACAAATCTAAAATCATCATACCATTCACTTCCATTTCCAGGATTTTCACAGTCAAGCACTCTAAATGTTTGGCAAATAATTTGACCCCTGGTCGAAACACCTTTACCAGGATCAAAATCAGGACAATCAATATCCCTAAACCATCCATCCCACCATTCACCAAAATCTTCCCAGCGATCATCTAGCCATTCACCAAAATCTCCCCACACATCACTCCACCAATCAATAAAATCTTCCCATCCATCCTCAACGTGATCCCAAAAGTCATCCCAATTATCCCTAAAATCATCCCAAAATCTATCCCAATCGCTATCTCCCTGATTTGGTATGCCATCATTGTCATGGTCCCCATCCCAAAAATCATTAATATCACCATCAATACCTAATTCATCCCAGAAATCATTAAATCTATCATACCAATCTTGATAATCTTGATCTTCCATGTCTGGGATACCATCATTATCATGATCCCCATCAAATAAATCTTTATACTTTTCAACATTTGGGTCACCATTCCCTGGATACCACCAAGATTGCAAATCATCTTCCAACCAGCAAATCTCAATATCTCTCCAAATACAATCGCTGGTATTGTCAGGATCATTTATCTTTGCCAAATATGTACAAACTGTGTTTGCTAAAACGGCATCTGCAAAATTGAATATTTTGAGATCAAATGCTAAAGTAGCTTTAACTAAGTTCAATTTTTGAATAGGATCACCGTTTTCAACATCATATAAACTCGTCCTTGACAATCCATTTTTAATATAATATTTAGAGTTCTCATTTTTATAATGAACGATTGTAAGAACCCCAGAAGTTAATCGTAAATCATCTTTTGCAAATGGTACTATAATTAAGTTACTCTGGTCTTCCGGGTTAAAGTATAAAACTGATTCATTCCATAAGGGATTTCCTACATCATTTTGCAGACGCTCTACAAAGTGTGATGTGGAATTTTCTTCTGCAAGTTCCCTGATGGCTGCAAACAGCATAGGATGGTATATAGGCATTTGATTATTTCTTTGTGCCAAAGTTGCACCATTGAAAAATCTTTTTTCTTTATCGCTCCATTCAAAATCCACATTTTGCACTTTCTTCTGAACAGAAAAATCTTCTTCAACTAAAGTTTTTTTACAACTTATTGCCGTCATGAATAATATTAAAATGACGAGAATTAAATGGCTAAAGTTTTGGAATTTCTCATAATTGCTGCATGAAAATAACCTAACAAAGAGTAATTTGCTAAAATAAAATAAAGGTTTCATAAACTAGATTCCATAAATAAGTGCGACAGTTAATAAAATATTCTTTTGGAGAAAGACCTATTCTAAAAATAGGTACTTTCCCCTCAAGATTTTTAACTGTACACAAATGTATAAACAAATCACCTACCCTCAAAGGGTATTAATTGAACAATTTAGAAGGCAAGGAATGAGCATTATTCAGATAGCTTTGGAATTAGGGTTTCATAGAAGCACAATATATCGGGAACTCGATAGAAACTCTTCACCTGGTTCATACAAGTTATATGGAAGCGCAAGAGCGCAGGATCGGAGTGAACAGAGAGCACAAGGAAAGGGAAGGAAGAATAAAATTACAAGCGATCTTAGATGCAAAGTGGATCAATTACTTAAAATCAAGTGGAGCCCAGAGCAAATCGAAGGTCGAGCGAATATTGATAAGTATGAAAGGGTTAGTAAAGAGTGCATATATCAATATGTATATGAAGATAAAAGGAAAGGAGGTGATCTATGGAGTAATTTAAGACATTCCCACAGAAGAAGGCGAAGACGCAAAAATACCTATAAACAAAGGGGAATTATCAAAAACAGAGTATGTATTGAAGATAGACCAAAGATTGTTGAATCTCAAAAAAGGTATGGAGATTGGGAAGGAGATACTATAGTAGGAAAGAATCATAAGTCTCAAATTGCCAGTATGGTGGAAAGAAAATCCTTGTTTGTAAAGATTATTAAGCTGGAGTCCAAAGGAGCTAAATTCACAGCCAAAACAATCAGTTGCAAATTGAAAAATATAAAAACTTATGCCATACAATTACATTAGACAATGGAAAAGAAAATGCAGATCATCAAACATTGGCTAAAGCATTGAATACTAAGATATACTTTGCTCATCCATATTCTGCTTATGAAAGAGGTTGCAATGAAAATATCAATGGTTTAATACGGCAATACTTGCCAAAAAAATCAGACTTTTCCATGCTCAAGCAAACTGACTTGGATCGAATTGAATCCCAAATAAATAATCGACCTAGAAAAAAATTAGGTTACAAAACACCAAATGAAGTATTTTTGAACCTTGTCGCACTTAAATGTTGAATTCAGCTAATAAATAAATGTTAATAATGAACAAAATAGATGTCAACACATTAAGTTGTTCGACCTTTGGCTATCAATCCATACCAAAGGTACCATAAATATTCAAATATCAAAATATTTTATTTAAATAATTGATATTTTTAATATTTATATATATTAAAAAACAATTTATCCATATTATAATTTTATTTGCCCTTCATCATTTTTGGTAGCTGCCTGAGGGTGGCCAGCTCTTTATATTTGGAGCGCACTTCCTCAGCCGGAACACCGTAATAAGTTTGAGGTTTTGTCAGATTTTTCGATACACCTGATTTTGCAAGCAGGACTATATTGTCAGCTATCACAAGGTTTTGAGCTACTCCTACCTGTCCATACATAGTGACATTATTCCCAACAACTGTCTTTCCTCCTATACCCACCTGAGCCGCAAACAGGCAATTTTTCCCAATGACTACTCCGTGACCAATATGTACCTGACAGTCAATTTTTGTTCCTTCATGTATGATAGTATCTCCTGAAACACCTTTGTTGACAGTGGTGCCTGCGCCTATCGTCACACGGTCATGAATAATTGTTCTTCCACATGAGCGCCATGGAATAAATCCATTTGCTGTTTTCTTGTAGTAAAAAGCATCACTTCCGATGACAGCAGCTGCATGGATGACTACTTCTGATCCGAGGACAGAGTACTCTCCAATATAAGCATTTGCATGTATGTGGCAGTGAGGTCCAATCACTGCATAATGACCTACAAAAACACCTTGCTCAATGGTAGCTGTCGGATGAATATATGCCGTTGGACTAACACCTTCCACTTGAGGGAGAATTGGCCTGTGTTGCAATACGATACTGTTATAAACCTCGAATGGATTGTCACAGATCAGTAATGCTTTGCCTTCAGGACATAGCTCTGTCTTGTTGATTATAATGATTGAAGCCTCAGATTGGATAGATTTCTGGTAGTACTTTTCAGCATCAACAAAGGTGATATCTCCTGGGCAAACTTTGTGAATTTCGTTGATGCCTGTTGCCATGAGACGTTCATCTCCGATAATATTGAGTTGATATTGTTTGGCCAATTCACTGATGGCAATTGGATGAGAAAACTTCATCGAGCAATATTTTTTTTGGTTAATGTGCTTCGAGCCAATTTGCTCCGGATTGTATTCCTACTTCAATTGGGACTTTGAGTCCGGGAATAGCATGCTTCATTTCATATGCGATTAATTCCATCATCTCTTTTTCTTCATTTCGTGGGACATCAAATACCAATTCATCATGTACCTGTAGTATCATCCTGGTAGCTGCATTCAAAGTTAACAACTTTTGATGTATATTGATCATAGCCAATTTTATTAAATCAGCTGCGGTTCCCTGTATAGGTGTATTGATCGCAACTCTTTCACTGTTACTTCGCGCCAATGCATTTTTCGAGTCGATATCTCTAAGTATCCTCTTACGACCCATCAGCGTACTGATATAGCCTTTCTTTCTTGCCTGATCCACTACGTCTGACATGTAATTTTTAAGTCCCGGATAAGTTTTAAAATAATTGTCTATCAACTCCTTTGCTTCTTGTCTGCTCAGTCCCAGTTGTCTGGAGATGTTGGTAGAACCTGCCCCATAAATGATTGAAAAATTCACGGTTTTGGCATTTCTCCTTTGATCAGCGGTTACTTCATCATAAGGAACATTATATACCTTGGCAGCAGTAGCCCTGTGGATATCCTGATCTTTGAGAAATGCTTCAAGCATAACCTCTTCATTGCTAATTTCAGCAATCAATCTGAGTTCAATCTGGCTGTAATCAGCCGAAATTAAAATATGTTGCTCATCCCGAGGTAAAAAAGCTTTGCGGATTTCTCTTCCTGCTTCGTCTTTGATGGGTATGTTTTGTAAATTGGGATTCTCTGAACTTAACCTTCCGGTTGCTGCCCTTGCCTGATTGAATGAGCTATGTACGCGTCCTGTCCGTGGGTTAATCATGTTGGGCAATGCATCGACATAAGTTGATTTAAGCTTGGAAAGTTTTCTGAAATCCAGAATTTGCCTGACGATGCTGGATTCATCAGCCAATTCATTCAACTTATCTTCGTCAGTAGAGTACTGATTAGTGCCAGTTTTTTTCCAACGGTAAGGGAGTTTCAGCTTTTCAAACAACACTTCTCCCACTTGCTTTGGACTGGCTATATTAAATCTGACTCCCGCACTTTCATACACTAGATGTTCAGCCTGCGCGATATTTTTTTGCAACACTTTACTGTAATCATTCAGAAACTTCTTGTCAATCCTAACACCTTCAAACTCTATATCTCTAAGCACTCTGACCAGAGGCATCTCTATTTTATGAAACAGCGTGTCGAGATCTTGTTTATGCAGGTCTTTTTCGAGAATACTGAAAAGTTGAAGCGTGACGTCTGCATCTTCCCCTGCATATTCTTTTATCTTTTCCAAAGGAACATCTCTCATGCTACCCTGATCTGCTGATTTTTTGCCTATGAGTGCCTCGATAGGTACCATATGATAGTTCAGATAAGATTCAGACAGATAATCCAACTTATGACGCAAATCCGGTTCAAGAAGGTAATGAGCGATCATTGTGTCAAATGCAGGTACATTCATATTGATACCATACCACCGGAGCATCAACTGATCATATTTGATATTTTGTCCAATGATTTTTCTGGAAGGATCCTCAAGTATATGCCTGAATCTCAAGACTAGTGCTCTAGCTTTATCCTGATCAGCAGACACAGGTACATAGTAAGCATAGTGAGCTTTCAGGCTAAAAGACAATCCAACCAACTCCGCCTGATTGGCATCGATTCCTGTGGTTTCTGTATCAAAAGAAATTATGTCCGACTTCTCCAATGTCTCAATCAGCTCCGCCAGTTTTACATCTGTATCCACAAGAGTATATTCGTGTGGAGTGCTGTCAATATCTTGCTCTGCTATTTTGTATTCCGGTTTTTCTTCTTGGGATGATTTAGCAGCCTCTTCCTTTGAAGGTGCGATATCAAATAGGGTTTTTTGCTCATGAATTTCCCCCAAAATGGCAACTGCCAGAGTTCTGAATTCTAAGTCTTTGAATAAGGTGGTCAACTTCTCTCGATCAAAATTTTCAATCCGGTATCTTTTTTCGTCAAAAGAGATCGGCACCTCAATATCTATGGTAGCCAATTGTTTAGACAGCAAAGCTTGTTGAGCAAATTCTTTGACTTTATCCTTGAGTTTACCTGAAATCTGGTCAGCATTTGCAATCAAGTTTTCTACATTGTCAAAATCCTGAAGCAATTTCATTGCTGTTTTCTCGCCGACACCTGGTATGCCCGGAATGTTGTCCACGGCATCTCCCTGAAGTCCTAACATGTCAATCACTTGATCTACTCTCTTTATACCCCACGTAGCCATCACCTCTGCTGGGCCGAGTATATCAATACCATTCCCTTGTCTAGATGGTTTATACATAAAGATGTGCTCTTCTACCAACTGCCCATAATCTTTGTCCGGAGTGACCATATACACTTCAAACCCTTCTTTGGAAGCCTGTTTTGCGAGTGTGCCGATGACATCATCAGCTTCATAGCTCTCCTTAGTGACTACAGGTATGTTAAATGCTTCGATGATTTTTTCTATGTAGGGTAAGGCAAGTGTAATATCTTCTGGCTGGGCTTCACGATTAGCTTTATATGCTGCATACACCTTATGCCGAAAGGTGGGACCATGAAGATCGAAAGCAACTGCCAGATGGGTCGGACGTTCATTCCTGATAATATCCCAAAGCGTCCTCACAAATCCTGATATCGCTGAAGTATTGAGACCTTTCGAGTTGTATAGCGGCCTTGTAATAAAAGCGTAATGCGCTCTATACACTAAAGCATGTCCATCCAACAAAAATAGTTTTTTAGAGGTAGAATTTGACATATTTCGAAATCTGTTGCTGCAAGATATTGAGATTATACTGAATATAACCGAAATTCACTAAAATTAGCGCACCAAAAGTAGGATTAGTGCAAGGTTATAATGTCTCTCTTGAAAGTATGTTTTAATGCCTAAAATAGGCTAAAACTAGAGAAACAAGTATTTGTGTTGAGACTTATGCGAAGTTCTCACTTTTTTTAAAAAAAAGGCCTTCTTGTAAAAAGAAGGCCCAAGTGATAGTTTAACTTACGGGAAGAAAAACTTAAAAGTTACGATTGTAGGTAATTAAAATTTGCTCGATGATATTGACTCTTTTTCCTATTCCTTTCACACCACCAACTGCATCTGCATCGGTTATCTGATTGAATTTGTTGTCATCATAATAAGCATCTCCTCTAATTTGGAAATTGAATCCTTTTAAGATTTCAAAAGAAAGGCTGTTTAACCAAACGACGTCAATATTTTGAGGGTTGTCGAGGTAATCAGAAAAAAGACCTAAATCAGAATTGAAATTGAATCTTTTTAGAAATGTGTTGTTATAAGCAACTTTTGCCAATGCACCGAGGCCGAGCTTCGACTGATTATATTCTGTAGTGCTGTTGTCCTTGAGTTTGGTACCGTGGATTCCTAGATTTGCAATGTTTTTGTCAGCAATATAAATCAACTGCACAGCCACTGGAGATAAGAAAAAGTTTAAATGTGAATCATGCACATACTTCATACCAGGTGCAGCGGTTATAGTAGCCGGAGAAAAAAACTTTGATACTACAGAAGTATTGTAGGGACCAGCATGGATATCTTTCAAATAAAGTTTTTTGCTCGAAGAATCCAAGTAAGAAGGCAACAACTGACTCAATAATCCAAAGTCAAAAGAATATGCCCATTTAGAACCTTCTTTGATCTGATAAGCCCAGTTGGAATTGAAATTCAGCAAATCCAGAGCTTTCTCAAAAGGTGCTTTCACATCAGAACCACTAGCAACTAGTCCGGATCCGATTTTTTGAGTTGAAAGATTAATCAATAGGTTGTTTTTCCATGTCATTAAATCTTTTTTGTAGTTCGCTTGAAAACCGAGTGCACCCCCCAATCCGAGACGGTTAGATCCAGAACCAAGATATGGATTTAAATTAAACAATTGTCCAAGATCCAAGCCGATTGCGCCTTTTCTTGCCCAGCCATTTTCAGAACCAACTGTACCCATGGTTGCCTCTAATTTTTTCTTCCTCTCTGCTTCCTGGGCAGCTCTGTTCTTTTCGTCTTCAGTTTGTCCAAACAAGCTGATCACACTAGTTAAAAGTAAAAAAGGTAAAATGAATTTTTTCATAAATATAATATTTGGTTTATTTCTTAAAAATTTCAATACGATCCTTGGATAATTTATTCAATGGAATAATTACAATTCTCTCCCCTGTGTCAAGGGTAATTGATGTTTTATCTATTTCAACAATTGTCCCTTTGATTCCGTCCAGAACAACTTCCTGACCGAGGGAAAGTTTGTCTTTACTATAGAACGAAACCAAAAAATTGGCAACCATGTCCTTTGATGCAAACCCATATCCGATGGCAAAAGCCAATGCAATGCCAGCAATCAAAATTGAAATATTCGTGGCTATAAAATTTGTATTGACTTTAGCCTGGCCCAACGCACTAATGAGAACATTAACCAAGATAAAATAAAAAACAGCTGATCCAATAAACTTGCCAGACGGAACACCAAAACTGTCACAGGCTTTGACCACCGCATTTTTTGCAAACTCAGCAAAAATAAAACCCACGAAAAGTAACAGCAATGCAGTGACCAGATTGGGAATCCAGTTGAGGATATCTCTCACTAGTTGAGATAATGAATCCATGCCTAGAACATCTGTTGCAGCAACTATGAAAATCAATAGAATGAAATAATATAATATAGTTGATATGATCACGCTAGGATAAACTCTAAATGAGGTTTTCTCAATAAATTCAAAGTTGTTGATCACCTCAGCATATTTATCAACATTGAGCTTCTTTAAAGAACCACTCAGGATTCTCCGAATCAGTTTGCTGACAATGATTCCTAAAATTAGAATTATAAAAGCTCCGGTTAGCTTGGGAATGGTTGCTATGAAGCCTGATATCAGTTGCTGTAAATTATCTGTTACTAACATATGGGGTCGATAAAAAAATTGGTCATTAATGTGGGAACTTATTGGAATCCGTTTTGACTTCAGTTTTAGAATTTGAAGGAGTTGCGCTAGGTGCAGAAAAATCTTTATTAGACAACATCTTCATGTAAGTTTGACTTTGTCTTGGTAAGAACAACTCAATTAAGTTTGCAAACAAATGCAAAAAACTCAAATTGCTTTTAATCTTTTTTTCAATTAGTGGTGCTTTATTCTGTACAAACTCACCCATCTCTTTTTCGTACAGGTTTTTAAAATTATTCTTATTCATATTTTGTATTTTTCAATTGCTCGCGAAATCTTTCTTTTGCCCTTTTAATTTTCATTTTGATTGCACTCTCTGTTTTATTGAGAATGCCACAAATCTCTTTGATAGAGAGATCATCAATATACTTCATTAAAAGGACTGCTTTATCCTGGGGATGCATTTTGTTCATGATATCTTCTATAATATTCATGTCAATCAGATCCATCCATGATTCATCCGTATCTTCTTCAACGTCCAGTTCCCCTGAAATTTCTTCAATAGAGGTCACCTGAAGTTTTTTGCCTCTCCTCAATGTGTCGATACAATAATTATAAGTTATCGAATATACCCAGGTTGAGAATTTTGATTTTTCTCCAAATTTTGACATATTAAAAAGTAACTTCATAAATATGTCATGGACAGCATCAGCAGCTTCAGATTCATCTTTAAAAAAAGACAAACACTTCCCATATATTTTGCCGGAATATCTTTGATAGATTTCCGAAAAATAATACTCATCCTGCGAACTCAGATAGAGACTTACAATCTCTTCGTCACTGATTTGCGGCAGTTTAACAATAGTTGGTTGGGGCACAGGGAAAAATTAGATATATTATATCAAATCGCTACTTTTGACTCAGAAATATGCAAAAGTAACAAATAATTGATGCGAGTAAAAGCAATGTTCCCGGAGTTTTCGGGTAAACCAAGCCAAATTTGCGGGGTATTTTTCTTCTCATTTTTGATCTTGACAGCAAGAATTCAGGCACAGACTCAAGATAAGGACGTGTTGTTCATTCGATCCATTTATGATCAAGTATTACGCTCGGGTACGTCTTACAGTTGGCTCGAACACATTTCTGAAAAGATAGGTGGCAGAATTGCCGGAAGTCCACAGTCAGAACAAGCTATCAGTTTTACTCATACAATGCTGGATAGTATAGGCTGTGATACGGTCTGGAACCTTCCTTGCCAGGTTAAATACTGGTATAGAGGAAGCAAAAGGGAAACTTTCAGCTTGGTGTCGCATCCTGATCTTGGCAACCAATCATTCAAAGTGTTGGCTCTGGGTGGTTCCGGAGCTTCTGCCCCAAAAGGTGCCACTGGCGAAATCATTGAATTCAAAAGTCTAGATGAAGCAAAAACCAGGAATAAGGAAATCCCTGGAAAAATCGTTTACTTTTCTCGTGCCTTTGATCAAAAGCATCTGAGAACTTTTCATGCTTATGGTGGAGCAGTAGATCAGCGAGTATTTGGTCCCAACTTAGCCTCAAAATATGGCGCCACTGCATGTGTGATCAGGTCGATGGGTAGCAGGATAGACCCCTGGCCGCATACAGGAGTAACCATTTTTGAAGATAGCGTGAAGAGAATTCCTGCAGTTGCTCTGAGCACTCAAGATGCTGAAATCCTGAGTAAACTGATCCAAAAAGGACCTGTGAAGGCCAAAGTCAAGACTTATTGCGAAGACAGAGGCTTGAAACCGAGTTTTAGTGTCATTGGAGAAATACGTGGGTCTGAATTTCCGGAAGAAATCATCCTGGTAGGTGGGCATTTAGATTCCTGGGATGTGGGTGGTGGCGCTCATGATGATGGTGCCGGATGTGTACAAGCAATGGAAGTTCTCCACACCATGATCAAAATGAATTACAAACCCAAGAGAACAATCAGATGCGTATTGTTTATGAATGAGGAAAATGGACTAGCTGGTGGATTGTCATACGCCAAGTGGTCGAATGAAAACAAGGAATTCCATTTGGCGGCAATTGAGTCTGATGCCGGTGGATTTACACCTCTGGGTTTCAACTTTGATGCAGACAGCAGCATGGTTAAATCGTATGCTCAGGCTCTCGGAAAATGGTCAGAATTACTTGAATCTTATGACCTGAAAATTTCAAAAGGGGGAAGTGGAGCAGACATTGGTCCATTGAAATCACAAAAAGGTTTGCTGGTCGGGCTTTCTCCGGATTCGCAAAGATACTTCGAATATCATCATACAGAGGCTGACAGAATCCAGGCCGTCCATCCTAGAGAGCTTTCCCTTGGAACAGCAGCCATGGCAAGCCTGATCTACCTTATCGATCAATACGGACTTCAATAACGCCCCGTTTATGAAGATCAAGGACAAGTCCTTTAAAGTTTTTATTCGGGAAGAAGAAATCAGGAATAGAATAAGTAAAATTTCAGAAGATATCAATCAAAAATACTCCGATACCGAAATTTATGTAATAGGTATCCTTACCGGGGCTTATTGCTTTGCAGCTGATCTGAGCAGAGACCTCAGCATACCTTTTGAGATAAAATTTGTACAAATCCAGTCCTACATGGGTATGCAATCTGGTGGAGAAGTGCTCATCGGTAATATAGACCACCTCGATATCAAAGATAGACATGTTCTCATCGTCGATGATGTCCTAGAAACAGGCGAAACATTGTATCAATTCATTGAACTCATAAGCAAATCTAAACCTTGCTCTATAGCAGTTGCTACTTTGTTTTTGAAAACGGACCAAGTCAGACATGATATCCGTCCTGAATTTGTAGGATTCGAAATTGGACCCGAATTCATTGTGGGCTATGGTATGGATTACAATGGTGCCGGCCGGGGTCTCAGAGATGTCTTTATTCACGATCATGAAGCAATTTAATTCCAGTTCATTTTTGATTGTTTAAAAATAAACTGCCTCCTGCATCAAGTAAAAGTTATCCGTAAACAAATCAATTCTTTGGAATGTCTGCCAATGCAATTTTTTTGCACCATTTCTCTGCCTGAATCTGGTATTTCTTGTTTTCTTCCAACAGATTGAAAAAATAATTTTGATCAAATAACTTTGCACCCATAAATCTCAAATGCTCAGTATCCTGTTGACAATCTATGAATGAATAATTTCTGCAAATCAGCTCCTGACATAAGGCGAACAATGCAATTTTGCTTGCATTGTTCTCTAATGCAAACATACTTTCTCCACAGAACATTTTTCCAATAGCAAGTCCATATAATCCTCCAATCATTTTTCCATTATCATAAACTTCTACCGAATGTGCTATCCCCATCTCGTGCAATAAACTATAAGCATTGACAATGTCGCCATGTATCCAGCTTCCTGATTGTCCTTGTCTTTCAATAGATTTACATTTCAAGATTACGGCACAAAAGTCATCATCAAATCGAATTTCGAAACCCGACTTTCTTATAACTGATTTCAGGCTTTTATATAATCTAAACTCTCTAGGGTCTAGTAAAAGTCTTGGCATCGGACTATACCATTGAATGGGCTCGTCCACTTCATACCAGGGAAAAATACCGTTTTGATATGCAAGCAACAATCTCTCAGGACTTAGATCACCTCCTACGGCAAGCAAACCGCTGCGAATGGCAAGAGAGGGATGTGGAAATATTAGTTCCCTTTCCGGCAAAGCGTACACCGGCATGTTCTCAATATTAAACTTTGATACTTTCAATGACCGCATTCAAACCGCGATCGCAGAGTGCATCTTTCATCGGTTTGAGAATGGAGATAGGTGCTGTCTTGACAGTTGCTTTCCCTTTGTAGTGAACGAGCAAAGAAAGTTGCTCTGCTTGCTCAACACTGTGCTTACAAATCTCAACAAGCGACTGGATTACCCAATCGAAAGTGTTGTGATCATCATTGTAAACAATCAGTTCAGAGACCACAGTTGCGATATCCTCAAGCAACACATCTTCTTCAGATTGCGTCCAGGTATTGGTTTGTGAAAAACTCATTTGCTTTGGATTAGTTTGTGGTAATGGATTCAATAACTGTATTAATCTTGGCGAAATTAGGAATTTCAGAGGCATTCTCCAATATTTCAATATATTTAATTTCTCCAGTTCCATCTATCACAAATGCTGATCTCTTCGAAACTCCCAACAGACCCAAGCTAAATTCCTCATATAAACATCCATATGCTTTTGAAGCAGCTTTGTTAAAATCTGACAAAAGAAGGAAATTCAATTGGTGTTCTTCTTTATACTTAGCCAATGTAAAAGGTGAATCAACTGAAATGCCTACAACTTCTGCTTTTACATTTTGGTATCTTGTTATATCATCACGCATCATGCACATTTCTTTAGTGCAAGTCCCTGTAAAAGCAAAAGGAAAAAATAACAACAACACTGTTTTTCCCTCAAAATCAGAAAGATTTACTTCTTTTTTATCACTTGAAATCAGTTTAAAACTTGGAGCTTTATCGCCTATATGCAAAGGATTCATAATTATTTATTTCTTTAAAAGGGATGCAAATGTAGATATTTGTGGTCAATAAATCAGTGAATTGATAAAAATTCATCGTTCGTTTGTGTTTCTACATCTTGCAGTATTTCTTTTTGGATTTACAGGCATATTGGGAGAATTGATACAACTTTCTGCGATCTGGCTGGTATGGTGGCGCGCGCTGCTTACTTGTCTAATTCTTATACCAGTCCTTTTTTGGGAAAAAAGTTCCTGGCCTACACCAAAAAATTTGTTCAGGCTTATGGGAGTAGGAGCAATCGTGGGTTTACATTGGATATGTTTTTATGGATCAATTAAGCTGTCCAACTCATCCGTTGCAATGATATGCCTTGCCACCATTCCTTTTTTCACCTCATTGTTCGAAAGTATGATTTATCGACGTTCAATGAACAAAACAGACATATTATTTAGTCTTTTGATTTTGCCAGGAATCATTTTAATTGCAGGGGGTCTAAGCTTTGATTATCAGATTGGCTTGTGGGTCGGAATTGTAGCAGCAATGTTGTCAGGTTTATTTGCCACATTAAACAAAAAATATATCTCCACGGCAGGCCCATTACAAATCACTTTTCTGGAATTATTTTCAGTGTGGTTGATGTCAGGTTCTGTACTCATTATTTTAGATTATTTTCAGCCAAGCAACAAATTTATTCCAAATACCACTGACTCTTTTTATCTTATTTTATTATCTCTATTTTGTACTGTTGTAGCTTTTGCACTCACCGTCGCATCGCTCAGACATCTAAGTGCATTTACTGCGATGCTGGCATTTAATCTGGAACCTGTTTATGGGATTATTCTTTCATACTTTCTCATCAATAATAATAAAGACATGTCACTCCGATTTTATTCCGGTGTTGCAATCATATTGTTGGTTGTATTCACTTATCCTTTTGCAAAAAATAGAAGGAGAATTCCAGCGATTTAGTCTTATTTAATGACTAGATTCCATAAATAAGTGCGACAGTTAATAAAACATTCTTTTGGAGAAAGACCTATTATAAAAATAGGTACTTTCCCCTCAAGATTTTTAACTGTACACAAATGTATAAACAAATCACCTACCCTCAAAGGGTATTAATTGAACAATTTAAAAGGCAAGGAATGAGCATTATTCAGATTGCTGTGGAATTAGGATATCATAGAAGCACTATATATCGGGAACTCGATAGAAACTCTTCACCTGGTTCATACAAGTTATATGGAAGCGCAAGAGCTCAGGATCGGAGTGAACAGAGAGCACAAGGAAAGGGAAGGAAGAATAAAATTACAAGCGATCTTAAAAGCAAAGTGGATCAATTACTTAAAATCAAGTGGAGCCCAGAGCAAATCGAAGGTCGAGCGAATATTGATAAGTATGAAAGGGTTAGTAAAGAGTGCATATATCAATATGTATATGAAGATAAAAGGAAAGGAGGTGATCTATGGAGTAATTTAAGACATTCCCACAGAAGTAGGCGAAGACGCAAAAATACCTATAAACAAAGGGGAATTATCAAAAACAGAGTATGTATTGAAGATAGACCAAAGATTGTTGAATCTCAAAAAAGGTATGGAGATTGGGAAGGAGATACTATAGTAGGAAAGAATCATAAGTCCCAAATTGCCAGTATGGTGGAAAGAAAATCCTTGTTTGTCAAGATCATTAAGCTGGAGTCCAAAGAAGCTAAATTCACAGCCAAAACAATCAGTTGCAAATTGAAAAAATATAAAAACTTATGCCATACAATTACATTAGACAATGGAAAAGAAAATGCAGATCATCAAACATTGGCAAAAGCATTGAATACTAAGATATACTTTGCTCATCCATATTCCGCTTATGAAAGAGGTTGCAATGAAAATATCAATGGTTTAATACGACAATACTTGCCAAAAAATCAGACTTTTCCATGCTCAAGCAAACTGACTTGGATCGAATTGAATCCCAAATAAATAATCGACCAAGAAAAAAATTAGGCTACAAAACACCAAATGAAGTATTTTTGAACCTTGTCGCACTTAAATGTTGAATTCAGCATGAAATAAAACATTCTAAAAAACTATTTTTTATACAAAAGCTAAAATAATAAACAAGCATATCCTTTTTCACGTTCAATAAGTAAATCAACTTAAAAAAATCTAAATATATGGCATTTCAACTTCCTGCTTTAAATTATGATCCACAAGTATTAGAGCCACATATAGATGCTCGTACTATGGAAATACATCACGGAAAACACCATGCTGCCTATGTCAACAATCTCAATGCTGCTATAAAGGACACACCGATGGATCAAATGGAAATTGAACCATTGCTTAAAAATCTGGATTTGACAAATGCTGCTGTGAGAAATAACGGTGGTGGACATTTCAATCACTCCATGTTCTGGAACTGGCTATCTCCTCATGGCGGAGGAGAACCGAATGGTGAATTAGCTAACCAGATAAACGCAGTGTTTGGCTCTTTCACCGGAATGAAAGAAAAATTTGCACAGGCAGCCATGACAAGATTCGGGTCTGGTTGGGCTTGGTTATGTGTCCATCCGGGAGGAAAGCTTGAGATATGCTCTACCCCAAATCAGGATAATCCATTGATGTCAGGGTTAGGTTGTGGAGGTTATCCCATCTTGGGTCTGGATGTGTGGGAGCATGCCTACTATTTGCTCTATCAAAATCGAAGAGCTGACTATATTAATGGCTTCTTTAATGTGATCAACTGGGCATTTGTCAATCAACTGTATCAGTCTCACAAATAAAATGACAAACTTATATAGTTCAGATGTCTCGGATCTCCAGTGAACTCTGCCTGACTGACTATGATGCTTTAGAGTTTGCTAACAATTTCGATGTCGATGGCATCGAAATTTGCAGTGATCTCAGTTGTGGTGGACTTACTCCATCGATTGGATTTGTCAAAAAATGTGCTGAAAACTTCAAAGGTGAAATAAGTGTATTAATCAGACCTCGTAAAGGAGATTTCATTTATTCAAGAGTTGAAAAATCAATCATTTTCGAGGACATTTCAGCTTTTCAAGACATAGGTGATTACTGCTTTGTCATCGGTGCTCTGGTGGATGGTAACACTATTGATGAAACTTTCCTCTACGAGTTGCGTGAGGAATTTGGCTATCAAACCAAACTTTGCTTTCATCGAGCATTTGAGGCGGTGCCCGATGTTGAAGAAGCAATGAGGATCTTGAAGAAATATAAGGTCCAAAGATTACTTTGTTCTGGGAGAAACAAATCTCCAATGGAAGACGCGATTCATTTTAAAAGACTTATGGAATTGTCGTCAGGTGAGCTGCAAATCATGGCCGGTGGAGGAATTCGTGCAATCGGGTTAGTCGATTTTTTGAAAGAAACATCAGTCGACAGAGTCCACTTTTCAGCTATTCCGAAATCCGATTCAAATCAGCAAAATTCTAGAGAAATACCGCAATACGATACTTTTGTTTCAATATTGGATGCGATCCATCAAGCATCAATTTAATTTCCAAAATACTGCTGGATGAGGTGGGTTTGGCTCTTGTAAGTTACAGATATATTTTCTCTGGTAAACACTTCAGCTGTATTACCATATCCGATGAGCTTTTGATTGATCAAAATTACTTTGTCAAAATACTGCTGTACACTATCCAAATCATGATGCACCACGAGAATTGTTTTACCTGAAGCTGCCAGTTCCTTCAGAGTATCCATGATGATCTTTTCTGTCTTGACATCTACACCCACAAATGGTTCGTCCAACAAGAAAATTTCTGGCTCCTGGCACAATGCGCGAGCGATAAACATACGCTGCTGCTGACCACCAGAAAGTTCACTGATATGACGCTCTGCCAGATCAGTGATATCCAATTTTTTTAATGACTCCTCCACTTTTTTATGGTCATCTTGGGAGAAAGATTGATACCATTTTTTTGAGCTGAATCTACCGATAGAAACGATGTCTTTCACCCGGGCTGGAAACTCCCAATCGATATCATCTTTCTGGGGAACATATGCGATTTGCATAAGCTGAGATACGTGATCCCGGTCCTCAATTAAAATTTCTCCTGCGTTTGGTTTAATTTCGCCCAGGATGCATTTGAATAGGGTTGATTTCCCTGCGCCATTGGGACCGATCAGACCATAAATATGTCCGCGCTCAATGTTCAGATATATGGAATGTAAGACCTTTTTGCTCTGATACGCTACAGTCAGGCCCTTAATCTGAATAGAATACTGGTTTGAAGCTTTCATAATAATCATTTGAACACTAAATCATTTCCCTCCTGGCATTATTTTTTTTGACTTTTAACTAAATAAAGAAAAGCATAAAAAAGTAAAAGGTAAATTCCAATCAAAGATGAATATACGGCAGTAGGTGAAAGTAATTTTTCTTGATGGGTGAAATTAAATGAACCGGTCAAGGCTCGCACGATAACATCAGTGTTATGTCTCAACATTTTTTGATAATCAGAAGCCGGACTCTTCTCGTCACCCAAAGAATCTGCATACAGACTTCCTCCTATCGAAATACTGTTTTCTTCCCGAATACTTTGTATCAGTTTAGGATTGACTGTACTCTCTGTAAAAATAGCCGGGATTGCTCTTTTCTTAATCAGTGCGTTGATAGATATCAGGTCTCCGGCTTGTACATCAGCATCTGTAGATGTGCCCAGGAGTGAATGCAACTCTAAGCCATATCTCAAACCATAATAATGAAATGCATCATGTGATGTTACCAATACTCGATGTTCAGCAGGAATCCGTTGAATCTGCTGCAATATGTACCTATCCAGATCTTCCAATTGTTTGATATAAACTCCGGCATTAAATTGATATTCTTTGCTGTGGGCGGGATCGAAGGTGACTAAAGCATTGGCGATATTTTGAGCGTAGATAGCTCCATTTGATGCAGTCATCCATGCATGTGGATCATAAGCACCCGGATGTTCAGGATTAGACAGGGCTTTGACCCCTTTTGTTATTAATACCTGAGTGTGCTTAGCTGAAGAATTTCGAATCAATTTGTCCAACCAACCTTCAAAGCTCAAACCATTGACAAGAATGAGTTGAGCTTCATTCACTTTAAAAAGGTCATCAGGTGTGGGTTCGTAAGAATGAGGGTCTGAACCTACAGGGACGATCAAGTCCACCTGCACAAACGGGCCTCCTATCTGTTCGGCCAAATCTTTCCACATGGATGCAGTCGCCAAGACCTTTAGCTTTTGAGCAGCTAATTGATCTAATTCTGCCCCGAACCAAATGATCAAAATGATGAGCGCCCTCATGTGATATTTTTTACGAAAATTTGTCTCGCATACTGATTGCTGATTGAAATGCTGGCATCCAACTCATTGATGATCAGACAGCTTCTGTCAAAGGCGTTGACGGATTTGAGCCTTATGCATCGCCCCGGTGTCATTTTATGTTCTGAAAGAAATTTCAAAAAATCTTCTGATTGTTGTCTTACAGCAATAATCTGGTAGATCTCATCACCGGGAACGATCTCAGACAAGATCAGGTGTGACCTCATGGTTATATTGCCTTGGGCATTTGGGATCGGGTCTCCGTGTGGGTCAAATTTCGGCTGCCCTAAAAACTGATCCAGACTATCGATCAATGCCTCAGATCTGATATGCTCCAATTGCTCTGCCAATGGGTGCACTTCAGCCCATGAAAATCCCAACTTATCATGAAGGAAAGTCTCCCACAATCTATGCCTTCGCAACAACTGCAGTGCGACCACTTGCCCCTCTTTGCTCAGCTTTACACCGTAATACTTTTGATATTGAACCAGCTTTTTCTCCGCCAGTTTGTGCAACATATCGGTCACTGCAGGCGCCGAAGTTTGCATTTCTTCGGCTATGGATTTGGTACTGACTGTTTTATCTCCAGAATAATTGGCTATTTTGTAAATTGCCTTCAGATAATTATCTTCAGCAGCACTTGTCATAATTTATTATAAAATTTAAGCAAATCTAAATTATTTTTTAACATATTAAAATAAAGATATGGTTACATTTGAAGAATTCAGCGATTTGGTCAAAAACAGAAGAGCAGTCTACCCTCAGTTTTATCAACCGGGAGAGATCGATCCAAAACTAATCAAAGCCATGCTGGAAAATGCCACTTGGGCGCCAACCCACAAGAAGACAGAGCCCTGGAGATTTGTAGTCATCACCGGTCAGGCGAGATCACGTTTCAGCGAATTTTTACAGAATTTTTACAAAAAAACGGCTTCACCAGAAACTTTCAGTGAAGAAAAGAGGAAAAAAGCAGGAGAAAAGCCTTTACAGTCTGCCGCAGTCATAGCCATTTGTATCAAAAGAAGTCCTGAAACTCTCATCCCGGCTTGGGAAGAAACCGCTGCCCTGGCTTGTGCAGTTCAAAACTTGTGGTTATCCTGTAGTGTGCTCAACATCGGATCATATTGGTCTACTCCTTCGGCCATTAAGGATTTTAATGATTTCTATCCCTTAGATGAAACGACTGAATGCCTTGGGTACTTTTTTATGGGATGGAAAAAACCGGAATTGCAGTTCAACTCCTCTCGAAAGCCAGTTGAGGACGTCACCAGCTGGGTTGACGCTTAGTTTAGATCCTTCTATTTATTCCAAATTGATAAGCTCATTCATTTGGTTAAACTTTTGCTAAAAAAAGTGAACTTTGTGCTTTGATGAGTCTTATTTAAGCATTATCGCGTTTATACTCAACAAATGAAGCAAAAAATGGAATATAAAAGATCCTGGTTATTTTTGATGCCATCCTTTATACTGGTGATTTGTCTGACAGCTTATTGCCGCACAGAACCTGAACCAAAATCTCGCGAAGGCCTGCTACTGAAGAGCGTTTATGACATCCTTCAAGGATATCATTACAGTCCACAAAATGTCAATGACGATTTTTCGCAAACGGTATTTAAAGAGTATTTACTCAACCTGGATGCCGGAAAACGCCTGTTTACATCACAGGATCTAAATCTTTTGGAATCAGAAAGAATGCTCATCGATGACCAGTTCAAGAATGGTGAAACTTCATTCTTTGATAAGTCTAATGATTTGATGGACAAAGCCTTGGAAAAAGCAGAAAGCTATTTTTATTCATTCATTGATATGCCTTTCGTATTCAAATCAGAAGAAAACATTTCTTTGGATGAAGAGATCAGACCATACGCAAAAGATGATGCAGAGCTCAAGGATTTCTGGCGAAAATCAATCCAATATGAATTGATGAGTCGATATTATGATGACAAAAAAAATCTCGAAAAAGAAAACAAAACCAAACCAGCAGACAGTCTGGAAATTGATATTAGAAAAGAAGTCAAAGATAATTTCGAAGGGTGGTTTAAAAGGATGAAAGAATTCAAACGCAATGATCGTTTTGAAATCTATCTCAATACATTGACACATCAATATGATCCACATACAGACTACCTCTCTCCAAAAGATAAAGAAGATTTCAATATCAACATGACCGGTAAACTGGAAGGAATCGGAGCCCGACTGCAAACTGACCGTGAATATACTAAAGTGGTATCCATTGTTCCGGGTGGCCCGGCTTGGAAACAAAAAGATCTCGAAAACAATGACCTCATTCTGAGCGTACAGCAAAAAGATCAAAATCCAGTTGACATCAAAGGGATGGTGATCGATGATGTCGTTAAAATGATTCGCGGTAAAAAAGGCACAATCGTCACACTCAAAGTCAAGAAATCCAGTGGTGTGGTAAAGGATATAACAATTACGAGAGATGAGGTCATCATGGATGAAGGATTTGCCAGGTCGGCAATTATCGGTGTGGATAGTTTGCTTTCGCACGTAGGCTACATCAAATTGCCTAGATTTTATGCAGACTTTGACAATCCTAATGGTCCAAGTGCAGCTAAAGATATCGCGAATGAGCTGAAAAAACTAAAAGCTGAAGGTGCTACGAGTTTGATATTGGACCTAAGAAACAATGGCGGTGGATCCCTGCAAGAAGTTGTTGAGATGGCTGGTTTATTCATCGAGGAAGGACCAATCGTGCAGGTACGTAGCCGTGGCAATATAAGTCCATATATGGATCCTGACCCTTCTGTACATTTTGATGGACCAATGGTAATTCTGGTAAACAGCAACAGTGCATCAGCTTCAGAAATTATCGCAGCATGTCTTCAGGATTACAAACGAGCGGTAATTTTAGGTGGTGAATCTACATTTGGAAAAGGTACTGTCCAGCGATTTGTAAATCTGGATCGGACTGTTAATCAAAATGTGATTCAACTCGCTTCAGGTGGTGATCCTATCGCTGTAAAACCACTTGGTGAAGTAAAAATCACGATTCAAAAATACTATAGGGTAAATGGAGGTTCTGTTCAATTGAAAGGTGTTGAACCAGATGTTTTGGTACCGAATTATTATACCTATCTGGATAATGGCGAAAAAGAATACGAGCATCCAATGCCATACGACGTAATCAAAAAAGAAAATTACGTTCAAAATGTATTTTCAATTTCCAATTTAGATGAAATTAAAGCCAAAAGCAAAGACAGAATAAAAAACAATCCGACATATAGTTTGATTGATGAAAATGCTAAAAGGTTGAAAAGTCTCAGAGATCAACAAGTTTTTCCTTTGAATTATGACAGATTTGCTGGTATAATGAAAGAAAGGAATGAATTGGCAAAGAAGTTCGAGAATCTGGGGAAAGATGTGATTCCACATCTGAAGAGTACAAACCTTCAATCCGATATGGATTATATCAATATGGATTCCAGCAGAGTGGGAAGAAATGAAGATTTTTTAAAATCTATTTCAAAAGATCAGGAAATCTTAGAGTCGATTTATGTATTGAATGATGTAAAAAAACAAAAATAATCCGTTTCAAGAAATTATATTTTTTGAGACAACAATGATTTTTAATTTCTTCTTTTTTATCATAAACATACATGAAGAAAATAGTTTCTCTTAATGCGAATGGACTAAGATCAGCAATGCAAAAAAATCTTCATGGATGGCTTGAAGAAAATGGATTTGATTGCGTCTGCATTCAAGAGACAAAAATGGACCAAAGCATGGCAGATGAACACCTGTTTGGTTCTCAAGGATATCGTGCCTACTGGTCATGTGCAGAAAAAAAAGGCTATAGCGGCGTGATGACGCTGACCAAGGAAGAACCCCTTTCAGTGGTACATGGATGCGGCATCCCCGAATACGACAGGGAGGGAAGATTTGTACTTTTGGACTTTGGACAATGGAGTTTGCTCAACGTTTATATTCCCTCAGGCTCTTCAGGTGAAGACAGACATGAGTTTAAAATGAAATTCCTGGATCGGACTTTGCCGTTTTTTAAAGAATGTATCCGAAAATATAAAAATCTGATCGTGGTAGGCGATTACAATATTGTGCATGAAGATATTGACATCCACAATCCAGAACGAAAGGATATGCCGAGTGGTTTTCGACCGGAAGAAAGATCCTGGCTACATACTTGGTTTTCGGAATTATTCGTAGATAGTTTTAGAGTAATACACCCTTCTGTACAAGAATTTAGTTGGTGGAGTTACAGGGCAGGATCATATGACAAAAACAAAGGTTGGAGGATAGATTATCACTCCATCACGCCTGGATTAAAAGACTCAGTAAAATCGTTTGAGCATCAGAGGAAATATAGATTTTCCGACCACTGCCCATTAGTGGCGGAATATGAAATTTAAATAAGCTCCTCTGAATCCATTTCGATAGGATACCCACGAATTTTCTAAACGAGATGCAGTGCCGACTCCGTTTTCAATTCACTTTGATGAAAAAATAAATTTTGTTGGACATCATAATGATATTCTCTGCTATAAGTCCTCCAGTTAAGCCTGATATCATGGATAGCATCCAATATGTAATCGATCTCCTGATCTGTCATCACAGGATGTATGGATAATCTGATCCATCCGGGTTTCTGACTATGGTCACCGCTGTCAATCAATTCGCAAATGGAGTGAGATTGTTCGATGGGAATTCCAAAAAGAATATGTCCGTACGTTCCAGCACAACTGCAACCACCACGCATTTGGATACCATACCTGTCATTGAGTAGTTTGACTCCAAGATTATAGTGCAAATCTTTGATAAAAAATGAAAATGCGGCAATGCGATGTCTGATATTGCCAGCTAAAATATGAACATCTTCTAAATCAGACAAAGAATCAAAAATGCGATTGAACAATTGCTCTTCGCGTATTTTGATTTTGATCGGATCAAGTTTCTCTTTCAACCGGATGGCAAGCGCGGCTTTTATGGTCTGATAAAAAGGCGGCGTGCCTCCATCCTCTCTTTCTTCGATAGAATCCACATAATGATGCTCTCCCCAAGGATTGGTCCATTTTACGGTACCGCCTCCGGGTTGATCAGGAATGTGATTATGATATAAACTTTGACAAAAGATCAAAATGCCTGGAGTACCAGGCCCTCCTAGAAATTTGTGTGGCGAAAAGAATATTGCATCTAATTTTTGGAGTGGATTTGCCGGGTGCATGTCCATATGAATATATGGGGCGCTGCATGCAAAATCTACAAAACAATACCCACCTTGTCTGTGAATGATTTCTGCGATTTGGTAAAATGGAGTAATCACTCCAGTCACATTAGAACAGGCCGTGACTGAGGCTATCTTGAGGGATCGATTCTGATACTGAATGAGTAAATTCTCAAATTGACCCAGATCAGGTAATCCTGAATCATCATATGGAATGAGGACAACCTCACAGATGGATTCCAACCATGATGTTTGATTGGAATGATGTTCCATATGAGTGATGAACACTACCGGTTTTTCAATTCGCGACCAATCCAAAAAGGAGTGCAATTGTTCAGGACATTTTAGACCCAATATGCGTTGCAACTTAGCAAGTGCACCTGTCATGCCAGAACCACAGAGAATGATTGCGTCGCTGTCCGATGCATTTACGTGTTTTTTGATTGCTTCCTTAGCCTGATGATAAGCGCGGGTCATGAAAGAACCTGTGAATGTAGCTTCGGTGTGCGTATTGGCAAGAAAGCTGCCATAAGTATTCAACAACTCTTCTTCTAGCGGCTTGTATAATCTGCCGCTGGCTACCCAATCCGCATAAATCAGTGGTTTTGGTCCATTGACAGTCGGAATCTCGGAGTCAAACCCCACTATATTCCGGGCAAATTCGGCAAAATGAGACTGAAGATCTAAGTTGGCCATAGGGCAAATTTAATGAATTCAGTGGCTTTCTAAATCGAATTTCTTCAAATTGAATCTGGAAATCAGGCCTGGTCTTGAACAAAATGATTGCTGTAAGCTAAATATCTGGCTGTACATATCCGGAAGAATTATAATAATATTCACTTATTCCCGTTTAAATTTTAAAGGAAGTATCATATCTTTGCTTTATTAATTGTCCATTTTCGCTTGTGGATTATCCCGTTTTCATTCAAAATTAACGAATCATTAAGAATCTTTTGGCGTTTTGATACGTCTCTCTTATGGATTGAGCAAAATCAGAAAATTTTATTAACCAATTTTAATTTATATCCAATGAAAGTATTTCAAATGTTCAGCATGGCGGCAGTGATAGCGATGATCGCATTGTCTTCTTGCAGCAGCTCTAAAAAAGCAGCAGATTCAGCTTCATCTTCAGAGCTTTCCATGATCGACCAAAAAGTACAAGAGCTTGCAGCTAATTCAAATTTTACAGAAAAAACTACCGAAGTTAAAGTTCCTGAAAAGGCAACTATTTCTATCTGGAGTGACGCTGAAGGGCAAATTCAAAAGATTACCAAAGTAGCTATGACTCCAGGAGGAGAAAAGAGAGTCGATTATTTTTTCAGCGACAACAACTTGGTTTATAGTTATCATACCACTAAAAACAGCTTGAAACAAAAAGGAAAAACGATTTTCGAAGACACAAAGTATTATTTTGGAAACAACAAATTGTTGTCAGCGATGAGCAGGACAACCAATGTCAGTTCAAAATCATTAGATGAGGCAGAGGCAAAAATTGCTAAGTCAAAATTCAAATCTTTCACTCCAACTATTAATGTGCTGAGAGATGAGCTTGCAGTAATCAAAAAACTAAAGCAAACTGTAAAATAATTTAACTAAACTATAAATATCAATATAATGAAAAAAATCTTATTCTTTTTAAGCCTTGGACTATTGACATTTGTTGCTTGTAATCCAGATGATAATAATACAACAACAGATGGTCCGGTAATTGACTTTGTATCCGGATCAGGATTTATAAGTGGAAATGCAACAATCAAAAGAGATACTGTTTTCAGTATTAAAATAGATGCTACAAAAGGTACAAAGCAATTGAAAACGATCTCAATTCTGGAAGGTGGTGTTGCCATTACAGATTTTAATAGAGTTCAGATCAATGCAGTAAATATTTCTGCCAACCCTACATTACTGTTCAATACAGAAAAAGATGGTTTGGATGATTGGATCATTTCTATAAAATCCAGTTCAAATGTGGAAACTTTAGAATATACTGTTGAAGTAGAAGATGAAGCCGGACTGACGGATGAAATTAATTTTTCTATCACTACATTTGGAACGGTTGTTATAGAGTCTTCAGCTCTTCAAGTTAATAATTTGGATGGACCTGATAAAAGTGGGGTGGATTTATCTAATTTTAAGGTTGTTGTATCCTCGGATGCTACAGCTAACATAAAAGATCTAGGAAACGCAATTAACTCTACCAATTGGCTGCATAGAATCGGAGGTACAAATGGAGCAAAACTAAGAAATTTCCCAGCCTCAGTAACGTATCTAAGTTTGAAATTTAGCGATGATATCAAAGCGGCATATAATGCAGGTACAGATGCAGCCAACAATGACGTGCTTTGCGATCCGACAACAGAATTTTTAGTAAATGTTGGCAATACTGAATATTATGCAATTAAAGTTGCTAGCGTAATTGAATCAAATACAGACAACAGAGACTATACAGTAATCAAAGTAAAGAAATAACTGTTAACCAATTATAATATACATAAAAAAAGCCGGAAATGATCATCCGGCTTTTTTTATGTATATTATTGAACTCAGATTTTGTATTTGGCCTTCTATTACAAGTCAAATCATATGAAAAATCAAAGCTCTTCAATTAGAAAAGTGTTTAACGAACTATTCTTCTTGTTTTTAAACTAGCCAATTTGCTGCAAACGATCCTGAACAAACTCGTGTAACTCCTTACCTGAAAGCATTTGGTTTTCAATCATCGCCAGTTGGATTAAATAATTGACTAAATTATTCTTTTCATCATCATTTTGTTCTTTCTGCAACTTATCACAAATCAATGAGTGATTGGCATTGACAACTACTGTATAGCTGTCTTTAAATGGGTTTGCTTCATCTCCCTTCATAAAGTGCATCATGTGTTGCATTTCACTCATTCTTCGCATGAATTCAGGTCTGACGATCTGGATCGGTGGATCACTTGGAGACAGCGATTGCACCAGCGTCTGAGATGACTTATTCTGACTGCTTTGTTTGAACAAGTTCTCTACAGCTTTCATCTCTTCCTCACTCAGGACGGACTCAGCAACAGATTCTTTTTCTATCAGCTTGTCTATTGTATCTGCATCTACTCTTTTGCATTGGAGTGATTCTTTGTACTCCAGATGTTGAATAAAATGGTTGTCTATCACATTATCAAAAATGACTACATCATATCCGCGATCTGTGCATTTCCTGATCGATGCAAATTGGCTGTGAGGATCCGAAGAATACAGCAAATTCAATTTTTGGTTCTTATCCGTTTGGAGCTCTTTTATTTTCTCCTTGTATTCTTCCAATGTAAAATACTGCTTCTCTGAATTTTTTAACAATGCAAATTGATGGGCTTTCTCTGCGAATTTGTCATCAGAGATCATACCATACTTGATAAAAACTCCAATATCATCCCATTTCTTTTCAAAATCAAGCCTGTCTTTTTTAAATAAATCGTGTAGCTTTTCAGCCACTTTCTTGGTGATATAGCCTGTTATTTTGCGAACCTGCTGATCAGATTGTAAATAAGACCTAGATACATTGAGTGGAATATCCGGTGAATCGATCACTCCATGGAGAAGCATTAAAAACTCAGGTACAATCTCTTTTACATCATCAGTTACAAATACCTGATTGCTGTAAAGGTGTATCTTGTTTTTCTGAACTTCAAGTTGATTTTTAATTTTTGGAAAATATAATATTCCGGTCAGATGAAACGGATAATCAATATTCAGGTGTATCCAAAATAAAGGCTCAGGTGAAAATGGATAAAGTTCCTGATAAAATGAAATATAATCCTGATCCGATGCTTCTGAGGGCGATTTCTTCCATAGTGGAGAGATATTGTTGATGATGTTAGGGACCTCTACATCTGTTTCTACATCATCAACAGTATGCTTTTCTGTTTTTGTGCCAAGTTGGATGGGAATGGGCAAAAACTTGCAGAATTTCTCGAGTAGCTCTTGAATCTTGTAATTTTCACTGAACTCTACTGAATCCGCTGATAGATGAAGGACGATGTCTGTTCCTCTGTTTTCCTTGTCTGTATTTTCCAGTGTAAAGTCTGTGTCTCCGGCACAAGTCCATTTGACTGCTTGAGCACCATTCTTATAAGATTTGGTAATGACTTCCACTTTATCGGCAACCATAAATGCCGAATAAAAACCCAATCCAAAATGCCCTATGATATTTACTTCGTCCTTGTACTTTTCCAAAAATTCCTGTGCAGAAGAGAAAGCCAACTGATTGAGATATTTTTTCACTTCCTCTTCATCCATTCCTATACCATAATCTCGTATGGTCAGTGTTTTACTTTCTGCATTCGGAATGACTTCTATTTTAAGCTCTCCAAGGTCACCTTTAAACTCGCCTTTGGATGATAAGGTCCTGAGTTTATTGCTGGCGTCTATCGCATTTGAAATCAATTCCCTCAGGAAAATCTCGTGTTCGGAATAAAGGAATTTCTTAATAATCGGAAAAATGTTTTCCGTTTGTACTGATATTTTACCGCTTTGCATGTAATATAATTTTGACCTGTACGGTCAAAGCGTGTGCCAGCCCAGATTATCTGCCAGAATGGCAAGCAAGCTGTCAGGTAAACCTAATTATAGGCATTTTGTCCTACCTCCATCCACAGGTAAGTTGATTCCATTAATATAGGAAGCGAGCGGTGAAGCAAGAAACAGAGCAGCTGATGCTATTTCCTGCGGCTGTCCAAATCGACCCATTGGTATACTTGAGCTAAGTTGACGTACTATTTCAACTCGCTCCAGAGATTTAATTTGTTGCTCTCGCCGTATGATCTCTTCCAATCGTTCGGTTTGGGTTGCACCAGGTAAGATATTATTTACTGTGATGTTGTATTGTCCCAATTCGTTCGCTAGTGTTTTTGCCCAAGAAGCAACAGCTGCTCTTATCGTATTGGAAACTCCTAAATTATCTATGGGTTGTTTGACTGAAGTAGAGATAATATTGATAATTCTCCCATAAGATGCAGCCTTCATCCCTGAGATCAAAGTGGAAGTGATGATTTGATTACAAATCAAGTGCTGTCGAAAAGCATCTAAATATTCTTCTTCTTCAGCCTTGATAGCTGGTCCGGGAGGAGGCCCTCCCGTATTGTTGATCAAAATGTGTATCGGACCTTGCAATGCTAACTGGTGAACCCTCATTCTAACTTCCTGAGTTTGTTTGAGGTCCAATACCAGATACTGATGAGATGAGACCGGAGGTCCTGAAAGCTCCTTCATGAGTTCAGAAAGTTTTTCAGCATTCCGAGCTACTGCAGTAACTCTAGCTCCTGCTTTTGCCAGAACTATGGCACATGCTCTTCCTATGCCCTGACTTGCACCGCAGACGAGCGCATTTTTTCCTGAGAGGTCTATTGAAATCATCTTTACTTTATTACGCTTACACTTCCTTTAAATTGATATTTTTCTATCCCTGAATTGCCTGACACAGAGTATTTTAATTTCCCAGAATATATATAACTCTCCGGAGGTAAATTATTGTCCGGACTCCATCTTTGCTGGATGTCATTTGTTTCAAACACTTTATCACCCCAACGATTAAAAATAAAGAGTTGATACTCTGCGATTCGACCTATCAATCCCGGTGGAACAGCAGGACCGAAAGTGCGATTCACCTCCTCACCGTTGATGATGATGGTGTTTGGAAATCGGATTGGAGTACAATTGGCTGTCGCTTTAACGTCTATCTTTCCTTTTATCTCGCCACAAGGGCAATCTAAAATCAACTCGTATATTCCCGGGCTGAACACCTTGATTTCTGAATCTGTCGCTCCGTTTGACCATTTTTGTATCAGGCAACCCTTGGGTAACGATGCCCTCAAAAAAGTAGAATCAGAATAACATATCTGCCCAACATCTGAGGTGATAATGAAGTCTTTCTCGTAATCAGGAGTATCTACTTCGAAGAACAGGCTTTCAGATTGACAGCGCCATTTGTATTGAAGTTCAAACTTGCCGGGTTCCGAAATCTCAAATGTATTTCCGGTACTTCCATCCGGCCATAAAAAACCCAGGCACTCTCCGTCACAAACAGCCTCCACTTGCAAGGCCTTTCCAGGGCACAATGAAAGCAAGCCTTTGAGCTCGACATTTGGCTTTTTATCCACCACTAAAGCGATGTCCTCTCTGAATGAACTGCAGTCTTTTCCAAATTTATACTCCACCCACAAGGGTGCTGATTCACCCCCGATCTCAGTTAAAAATTGATTTGAGCCATTACTCCATAATACCTCATAGATACCGGAGCTATCCAAGCTGATTTTCACTTTCTGCTGATCGCATACTCTTACAGTGTCAGGAGCTCTGTTTTCAACTTGATCAATCAAATGGAGGTCGAAATCATCAACTATATAATATGGATATGCCTGATCCAGATTTGCAATTGGTTTGCTTGCAACCAACAAGGTATCAGCTTCTCCCCAGCTATTCATTCGCCCAACTATCATCTGGTCTTCACCACCACATGCAATAAACTCAAAAGTGAATTTACGGTAATGATCGCTCAAAATATAATCGCGATCCGGTGTGGTAAATTGCGCTTTTAGTTTGGATAATGGCTCAGCTTGGGGAAAATTTGCTTTTCCGTTCTGGAAATAAATGCCTATTTCATCCAAAGCATAACTCATCCCATTTGGAAATAGGCGTATATAAAAACTGCATTGATATTTGGCACCGGCAACCAAAGGAGATTCCAAATGATTTGCCAAGTACTCAAACTTTTTATATCCCACAAAAAAACCACCGTGCAACTTTCCGGAATTTGGCAGATCAGATTTAAAATCTGAAGTCCCATATGTTGCAGCATACCAGTCTATCGGATCATTTGCACCACTGTTAATTCCCAATTCAAAAAAACCGTTCTGACATTTCGCACAATTCTCAAATCCCGGATTCGGTATTAAGTTTTGAGCAAGTAGAAATCCTGACGTCAGCCACAAAAAGTTGAAAAATGCTATTTTCAATAAGTTTTGCATCTTATGGTTTTTTATACAGTATCATTTGTCTGCGGTGCCAAGAAAGATTGACTAATCCATTCAATAAGTAGATCGGTTTTGGATCGAATCTCGGCAAGTATTTGCTGAGTGTTGCTGATATATTGCTCTCTGATTTTCAGATCGTCTATTCCGGGACAATTCGTGAAAACGTTGAGAGCAGCACCCTCGACGGCTGTACGAATGCATAATGCGCCTACTCCTGCATCACTTCTGGAATTCGGGTTACCGTTTCTTGCCATCGCCTCTACCAGGGGGAAACAATTTGAAGCTTCAACAACTGTTCGGTAAGGTACGTCTGTCGCATAAATCGTGGCTGCCTGGATTGCTTTTTTTCGAGTCCTCTTTTCTTCAGGGCTGGATTTTGGCAGTCTGAATGCTTCCAGAATCCGATTGAAAGCGGCGCTATCTTCATCAATTAACTGTTGCAGCGCTTTTATCGCCGCTTGTCCCTGTTGGGCAGAATCGCTGAAATACTGGAATTGCGATTCATAGCCTTTCTTATGGGCTGTGAGGTTGGCTACCATGGTTGCGAGGCTGGCACCTAAGGTACCACACAGTGCCGCCGATGAACCCCCTCCAGGTGCAGGAGATTCGCTAGCCACCTCTTGTACAAATGATTCTATGCTCAAATCTTTTAGCATTACTTTCTTTTCTTCCAACATATATTCAATGATTCTTTTTGCAGGTTCAAATTTCTGGATGCTGTTCAATCCCAAAGATTGAATGGTGGTCTCGATCAATTCCGCATCGGAGACACCTTGTGATCTATTTTGTTTTTGTAGAAAATACTTGCCTGCATCTAGCATACTTTTCAATGGAACAAGGCCAACCAGCTCAGACCCGGTGGCAAGGATTCCGCGAGTTTCAGCTGCCATTCTCGTTTGCTCAAAAGCTTCATGTAAGGTAGTCTTTGAACTATCAGTGAGATTCATGGACACCTGGGCAAATTTGTATTCATCGATATACCAACCTATGGCTTTAACGCCTTGACATTTTCCCGGAATACGCAAAATCTCGCCCCGTTCATCTCTCATCAACTTTCCCGAGACAGGATCTCTCTGTGGTCTCCCATTTTCTCTGATGTCAAAGGAGATTTCATTTGCCAGCGGAACAGATTTTGTGTTCAGATTGACATTGTAAGCTATGAGAAAATCCCTTACGCCAATCACAGTAGCACCAGCAGTTGGATGTGGAAGAGAAGGTCCATAGTCGGGTTTCCATGCTTCGAGTTTCATTTTTTCAGGAAGACCTTCGTACTCTCCCGCCCGGATGTCTGCAAGCAATGTGCGATACGACTCAGAGGCACTTTTCTCGTACAGATAAACCGGAATGTAGAGTTCTAAAGCGACTCTTTGGGCGAGTTGATGCGAAAATGAGATTGCTTCTTCCATGCTGACCCCAGTTATTGGGATCAATGGACACACATCTGTAGCACCCATCCGAGGATGCTCTCCTTTGTGCTGATTCATATTGATGAGCAAAGCGGCCTTTTTAATCGCTCTGAAAGCGGCTTCGATCACATCCTCAGGTGTGCCGGCAAAAGTCATAACAGTCCTATTGGTGGATTGTCCCGGATCGACATGCATCAACTTAACCCCAGGAGTGTTGCGAATCTCATCAGAAATTTCTTGGATTGCCTGAGGATTCCTACCTTCACTAAAATTTGGTACACATTCAATTATTCGTGAAACTTTCATTTTTGTCAACTTATCAGGGCGAAATTAACTATCTCAGGCAGACATATGGTAATATGCGCCTACATATTGTGTTTTTGTTGCTATTTAGTTTTCACACTGCATCTCTCGAAAGTCAAAACTGTCATATTTCAGCTCAAACTTCACTAAGAAATGATTTTGCATATTATTTGATTCCTATAGAACAGTCTCGTGCAGTGCTATTGCATGATAAATCTCTTCGTTTTACAATGCAAAGACTTCAGGAAAATTTGGAGTGGACAGAAGAAATAAATCTCCAGTTAAAAGGCAAAAAATGGGAAGTCATGGAATGTCTCCGAGAGCCAAATGGATTTGGGGTTTATTATTTATCACACAGTGGGCACATCGGTTCACTAATATACTCAATTTTTAATGTACATGGTATTTTATTACAAGAAGATACAATAATTTCAGGTGAAGATTGGGATATTTATTCCGGCTTCAAAACAAAGTTTTCTGAGAATCAAGATTGGATTTGTCTTGGCTATTCTGATCGGCAAGATCAAAGAAGATTATTGTTATACAACCAGAAGACAAAATCAGAGGCAAAAGAAATTTTGCTCAGTCAAATCATTGCAGATAAAGAAATGCGAGTACCCGAACTACAAGTAAGTAATGATGGAAACATTTATCTACTGGGAATAAAAAATGAAAGTGAATTTCTGAAGAAAAAATTCCTATTTAATTTATTTAGCATTGATACTTCAGGAAATGTAGCTTGGCAAAAAGAATATAACTATGAAGAAATGCTTCCCTTACATTTTCTTTTGCAATATGACAATGTTGAAAAAAAATTGATACTCGCTGGAACATATACGAAAAAAGGTTCCTCACCTAGCGGATATTTCATCAACACAATCACTAGTCGAGGAGTTTTCTCAGAGCCTATCTATGAGCCATTTGGAGAAAAAATGATACAGCAGTGGACTGGTACAAAAAAGAAAGAAATTAAAGACCTCGATCTGGTTACTAGACAAGTAGTGTGTACAAACACAGGTGCAATATTACTTTTTCTAGAAAATAATAAAGAACTGACTCGTAGATCTTACCCTTATCAGAATGCTGGACCTCTAAACGGTACGCGTTGGGTTGATTTTTACTTTGAAGATATCGCAGTTGCAAGTTTTTCTGCGGCGGGCAATAAAATGTGGGAAAGGGTTTTGTATAAAAGGCAATTTTCACAGGATGATGAAGGTTTATATTCATCATTTTTTCTTTTGCGTACAGATGATTTTTTGAGATTGATTTTCAATGACGAAATAGAAGAAGGTACTACGGTTTCTGAATATATCATAGGACCAGATGGAAGAAATATGAGAAAGAGTATACTCAATACGGGTAAAAAGGATATACATTTGCGATTGACTGATGCCGTGCAGGTTGAAGCAGATAAATTGTTGGTACCGAGTGAGTCTAATGGAAAAATGTCAGTTGTAATTATGGATTTCAGTCCTTCAATTTCAAATTAAATCAAATCATGCGAATACAACAGTTATTGAGTTGGCAGTCCATCATGGATGTAGTCAAACTGAGCGTGAGGAGATTTCCTATGACAATTGCATGCACGATTGCATCCATTGTGATTGCCATGATTACTTATCGAAGCAATGATCCTGCCGAATGGTTGATAAGAATACTGTTAGGCGCAGTACTGGGTATTTCATTGTTTGTTGGATTGAAATTAATGGCTGAGAACACTTTTAATGTTCCAAAATGGAAATATATCTTAGGATCTGCCGGCATTATTATTTTGTCATTGTATTCTATTCTGATCGACGATCCGAAACATCCGGATACATTAGAGCAATTTCTGGTGCTTGTGCTTGCTACACATTTACTGATCTCATTTTCATATTTTTTACGCATCGATGACAACAGGAAATTCTGGACATTTAATCTTGAAATGTTTGTTCATTTTGTCCTGGGAGCGTTTTACAGCATAGTATTAATGGCTGGGCTACAGGTCGCTACGATTGCTATTCAGGAACTGTTTGAGATTCACTGGTACAAGGAAGTCCATATGGATATTGTCATCTTGGTATTTGGCCTGGTGCTTACTTTTTATTGGACCTCGAAAGTGCCAACCAGAGTTTTTGAAGCGAGTGAAGAGTCAGAATTTTCTCGTGTGATCATCAACATGGTAAAATATATTATGATCCCACTGATTATCATCTATTTTATCATTTTGTATGCTTATGGTCTCAGAATACTTGTGCTGTGGTCATTGCCAAAAGGATGGGTGGGCAAACTCTGCCTGGGGTTTAGTGCAGCAGGAATCTTTACTTATTTGTTGAATTTTGTTCTTCCTTCCTATGACAAGAATGTACTTTTAAAAAAATTCAAAAAGTACTTTTTCTACTCTATGATTCCCGTGCTCGTTTTATTGTTTTCGGCACTTTATGTTAGAATTCATCAATATGGTTTTACCGTTGAAAGATATCTTGCTTTAGCTGCGGCATTTTGGTTGACTCTGGTCACTTTTTATTTTATACTAAGCCCAAAAGATGATCTGAGAATATTGCCGGCCTCGCTGTTTTTTACATGTGTGATGGCCGCTGTGGGACCATGGAATGCATGGAATCATAGTCTCAAAGATCAGATTGGTAGATGGGACTCATTGCTCAATCGACATCAGCTGATTGAAGACGGTAAAATAGTTCCCGCGCGGATCCACACCGACAGTCTTTTGCCGGATCAGATTACCTCACATCTCTATTATTTCCAAAGACACAATTACCTTGGACATGTACTAAATTATTTTCCGGATACTCTTATTGCAGGAATAAATCAAGACAGTATTGACTATTCTACAGTAGAAAAACTGAGAAAGTATTTGAACATCGAGCACTGGAACAATAGTCCTACAGTAGAGGACGGAATGTTCAGAATTGCTGACTCCGGCTTCTTTAGTGATAGCTTACAAAATGCATCTGAAGTCTATAGTTTAAGATACTGGGATACAAAAACTGATGCTGAAAAAGGTAGCATTTCCATTCAGGATGAAAAATATCTTGAAATTGAAGGATATGGCAGAATCGATTTCTTGAAAGAATTACTTCAAAATATGCCTACTCAACAAAATCTTCTGGAGAAAGAATTGAAGTTAGATCTAAGCCCGGATGATGGTAAAAATAAATTCCGCTGCATTATTTATCACGCTGAGTTTTCGACAAGCAGAATTTTCAGCATCAGCATGATAATAGTCAGATATCCAAATGTGCAGAAGTAGGATCTTGCATTTGTGGATTAAAACAAATTTTCTTTTCATTGCGTTTGAGTAAGTATATCAGTTTTATACCTAATGCAAATTCGGAAAGTAATCAGCTGGTTTTCAGTAAGCGCGATCATGACTATTGCAGTGATGTTACTTTTTGTTCGTGCAGACCAAAATACCAACAAGGTCGTTGACCAAATAGACCAAAGCATATATGGCATTACCTTGGCCGGAGAGTATAGTTTTGCCGGTGAAAAGATACCGATTGACAATTTTGATGTACGAGAACGACTGGAGAGGGAACTTCTGATCAATACATACCAACATAGTTCCACATTGCTCTATCTCAAACTCATGGCCCGATATCTGCCATACATCGAACGGATTCTTCAAGAGCAAAGCCTCCCTGATGATCTCAAATACTTGGCCATTGCTGAATCCTCACTGCGCAATGCGGTCTCTTCAGCTGGAGCAAAGGGATTTTGGCAATTTTTATCGGGAACGGCAAAAGAATACGGTCTGGAGGTAAACGAATTTGTTGATGAGCGCAATCACTTTGAAAAATCAACCTTGGCTGCTTGCAAATACTTAAAGCAGCTCAACCAACGTTTTGGCAGCTGGTCACTGGCAGCAGCAGCTTATAACATGGGCCCAACTGCACTGCAAACTGCCCTTGATGAACAAAAAGAAAATACATACTATGGGCTAAATCTGAGCGATGAAACCAATCGCTACCTGTTTCGTTTGGTCGCCATTAAAAGTATACTGAAGGAACCTGAAAAATTTGGCTTTTACCTGAAGTCTGACGAAGATTACGAACCAATGGAAAACTATAACACCATTGCGGTGAACACTTCAATTCCAAGCCTGGCAGATTTTGCACATGAAAACGGAGTCAGCTATAGGATGCTCAAATTGTACAACCCTTGGCTCATGAAGGGATCTTTGCCTAACAAGACTTCTAAAGTCTATGATTTGAAAATTCCGCGTTGATCGCCGTTTAAATCTGCTCTGCCCTCCCTTGATTTTGTATCTTTGTTGATTCAAGCTTAATATTCTGTATGGTCAATAGTCTGATGAATGCAATATGGGCGCAGTATCTCAAGCTGCACCGAGGCCAAATCAGGCAATTTTCAAACTATCCTATCGACACCCAATGGCAACAATTGGACACCATTCTTCGTAGAGCGAGGAATACAGAATGGGGCAAACGATATAAATTCGGCGAAATCACAAACGTAAACCAATGGCAAGATAGGCTCCCTTTGCAAGATTATGAAAGCTTGAAGGAAGATATCTTTCGCATGATGCGCGGCGAAAAAGACATACTCTGGCCGGGAAGGACAAAGTATTTTGCAAAATCATCCGGCACCACGGCAGATAAAAGCAAATTCATTCCAATCACTGACGAAAATCATGAAGATTGCCACGTGAAAGGTGGTTGGAGGTCTGTAGCGATCATGTATGAGAATCTGGAAGATCCTCGTATTGTTGAAGGTAAAACAATGGTGATACCGGGTTCCACGGTTCACGATCTTGAGGGTTATCTTGGGAGCATAGTAGGAGATGTGTCTGCGGTGATACTCCAGAGGACTCCCCTGATCGCCCAGCAAAGATTGTTTCCACCTCTGGAAATAGCATTGATGTCCAACTTCGAGGAAAAACTGGAAATCATGGTACGGACAGGAGTTCAGGAAGACATTCGAATGGTTGCGGGCTCACCCACCTGGGCACTTGTACTATTTAAAAAAGTATTGGAATATACAGGGAAGCAGAATATACTTGAAGTCTGGCCAAATATGCAAATCTTCGTCCATGGCGCTGTGAGCTTTATACCATACAAAGCAGTTTTTGCAGAGTTTTTTCCGGATCCTAAATTTGCTTATCAGGAAATATATAACGCCACAGAAGGATATTTTGGGGTTCAATCTGACTATGGCACAGAAGATATGCTCTTAATATTGGACAATAGTATCTATTACGAATTTGTTCCGATGGATGAATGGGATAAAGAAGATCCCAAAACAATCCTATTGCAAGATGTAGAACTCAACAAGCACTATGCGCTCATTATCACAACCAATGCAGGGCTTTTCAGATACCAGATTGGTGATACGGTGATGTTCACCTGTTTGCTGCCTTATAAAATCAAGGTTACAGGGCGGACGAAACAGTTTATCAATGCTTTCGGGGAAGAAGTGATGGTATCAAACACAGATAAAGCATTGCAAGAGACAGCTGAGCTGTTTCAGGTACAGGTAAGTGATTATACCGTTGCACCGATTTTTCAGAGTCGTGATGGAAAAGGTGGACATGAATGGATTATTGAATTTCAAGATGCTGACCCTGATCGTGAAGCTTTTGCAGAAGCACTGGACAAAAAATTGCAAACCATCAATTCCGATTACGAAGCAAAGCGATTTTGCGATATGGCTATGAAAAGATTAGTTCTACATATTGCACCGAAAAACACTTTCATGCAATGGCTGAGACAAAAAAATAAAGTTAGTGCTCAACAAAAGGTACCGAGATTGTCCAATCATCGATTACATTTGGAAGAGATTTTAAAAATTCTTTAAGCTATTGTTGCCTGAAACTATACTGTTGAGATCTCCCGGATTAATCAGTATGAAGAATTCTAACTAGACATTTGGCCACCATTGGTATAAGTTCTATCGCGAACCCTTGATTACCTTCCCTAGAAATTCAATTGTGTTTTTCAAACTTTCTAATAGCTTAGGATCCGACTCATTGATAATATTGGTATTGCAATTAATATTATGCCCTTCACCATGGGAGATTTGAACCACGTAAGTACCTTCAGCCAAAAAACTTGTCACAGGCATTTTCAGTAGCTCACTACATGCCTTGAGATGCTCCTCATTGAAATTCATCTTACCATTCTATAGCTTAGGAAAAGCGGAGTTATGTTCTTGGAGCATTTCAGCTGCGCCATCTATGTATATATTGCTGAGTTCTATCATTTCTATCAATGTACTGGGTACCAATTGATTATACTTCATAATATTTTAATGTTTCAATATCCGAACCAAAGATGGTCTTTTTCGAAACAATTTTATCCGCAAAAAGATAACATTATTTGCAATTAATTCGTAATATTGTTAACTCAAGAGAAGTTATTGGGATAAAGACTAAGAGATAAAAATTCTGAAAAATGATAACAAAAGAGACTAAGATAAATTAAATAGGCACAGAAACGAGTAAGCAGAGCAATCCAAAGAATAAAATAGAAATCATTTCTACAGATTTTTTATAGGGCTTGAGACCAAATAAATAAACCCCAAGTAATTATTATTGATTTAAATCGCACTTCAATCAATAAAGATGCAGTATGATGAAAACAAAACTTTGAATTAATTCAGCAGCAAGGAAATTCCATCACTTCCTTCCTATTCTTTTGGCCGAAAGTTTGGGAGAAATACATGGACGTGATAACTCTTCATTTCGATAAAAGAGCATTTTAATCTTGTTAATTTTTTATTATGAAATTTGAAAATATAAGCAGGAAATTTAAAAATTTTACTCCAAACAAGATTAATCAAGCGCAACATCATATTTGTGGTTATTGGGTCACTGTAAATGGAGCCTATGTTGATAAGGCTGAAATTGTAGCTGCTAATGGGAACGATAGGGTTGGACCTATGACTCCCATAGAGATAATCATTATTTCGATCTTTTCAAATCATAAATACCTGAATAAAAAATATTTATTCAGGCATTTTCTACCCTTATTATGTATTATAAACTATCATTCATATTGCCAAAATCTCATACCAAATCCAAGTTTTGAAGAATATTGGGATTCAAAAATTGAAGACGCAAAGACTCGACCTCAATTTGAATATCAAACTTATATATCAAGACTATATTCCTGGAAAGCCAATTCTTGGCAAGTATTCTATTATAATATAAAACATTTTCATAAAAATCAAGAATCTCAAGATAATTTTTACACATGCGAGCCTGTATGCCATAATATACCCGATGGAAATGCCTGTATAAAATTTTTATATGAGTGGAATGACCCACAAAATGATAAAAATATAATACGATCTAGTCAAAGTTATGGAATGACAGCATACCTTACATGCAAACTTAAAGAGGAATTAACCATAGGTAAAACTTATGAGATTAGCATGTTTGTTTACTTACCAAATCATGAGTTTTTAGACCCCAAATTCCGTACTCATATTGGCTTTACTTTAACTTTAGAAGAACCAAATCAAATAATTAACTCCATGCTTTCAGTTCCATATTTTTTTTCCGACACTATTGAATTAGATAAGTGGTTTAGAATAACAAAAAGAGTAAAAGCAACATGTAATTTAAAATATCTCACCATCGGAATGTTTGAGAGTATGTTTTTTCCTTCACAAACTCCAACACAATATCATAATACAAATTCTAGTTTTCCGAAATACTATGTTGATAATTTGTCACTCATTGAAATTAAAGATAGTACATATGACAACGAATCTGAAATAATCGATTTCTGCAAATATAAAGAAAAAATATCCCTTAAAAATAATAGCAGGAATGAAATAAAAATCCGATTTACTACAAACGATACAAGCATCCAAATCAAATATCAAAATCAAATTGATTCTTTATTGAAAACAATTAATTTGAGTTCGAACGTCATAATTATTGAAGGAAATGCAGATGTTATTGGAACGAAAGAATCAAATCTACAACTGTCTTATAATCGAGCAATCGCTATAAAAAATTATATTAAACAATTTCAATTAAAAAATAAAATTCTTTGCTTTGGTAATGGCGAACTTATCAATAGTAAAATTGCTACAATTAAAGTCGTAAATCAAATCGAAGCTGGTTATTTGTACAAACACCTAACTAATGAAAGTTTAACGGTAATGTCTAAAAATGAAGCAAACAATCTATGTATTGAACTGTTAAATTCAATTTCTAGTCATGAGCTGTTTTATTTGTATCACGACTCATTATTTATGTCCAGACAAGAAAATAAAACTATTTTAAATGGCAAACTAGCTACAATATTCAACAACTCCAGATGGCCTCAAATGCGAATAATTGATTCTTTATATGCAGTTGATCAAATAATTCGGAGTGGAACATTTTTATCAAACATCTCACAAACCATATCAAGCAAATTCAGGTTAAATTATCCAGAACAACTAGCGGATTATGACAAACGAATAAGCAATGAATTATTCAAATTGATTTCTCCTACAAAATTTCCTAAGATCAAAGATATTGGGATGTACAACTTGCACAAATTAATGACACTCTTGATTCACTCTCCTGATACTAACAAAGTTAAACCATTTCTAGAACTAATCTATAACAATTGCATGATTGGAGAAGCAAATTGGTTAGACTATGCAACGTTAAAAGACAAATATTTGGTCAACGGCTCAAAAGATCAAATGTATGGGACTCAATACTCCATTGATAAAAATACAAATGAAATGATACTTACATCAGCCGACAAAATAGATAGTATAAATTTAAATAGAAAATCAATCGGACTAAACCCAATTTTAACTATAAATACCGGAATATATTTAAAACAAAAATAATTGTGATACTAATTGTTTCAGAAGAAAATGACGTAATTAATTCAGCAGCAAGGGAATTCCATCACTTCCTTTCTATGCCTTTGGCCGAAGGTGTGGGAAAAATACATGGACGTGATAACTCTTCATTTCGACAAATGAGTCTTTTAATCCTGATAATTTTTTATTATGAAATTTGAAAATATTAAACAAGACAAATTTAAGTTTTTTAGTGGGAATGAACTTAAAAATCCAAAATTTTGCTTAGGTGGTATTTATATTAGAGATGGTGTTGGAAATCAAGCCAATATGTCTGATTATTATGCAACAATGACTGCTAGTGTAGAAGATTGTGAAGCAGGTGCCATGACTGTCCATGTAAATGATACCTATAATGAAAGTTATGGAAATCCTTAGAATTTTATTCCATTTTAAAGGCAGTAAATATAATTATTTACTGCCTTTATTTATAATATTTTGCTTTGCAAAAGGAATAGCACAGAATAATTTAGTACAAAATGGTGATTTTGAAAGTCATAGAGAAATGAATCTGAAGGAATCTTATTCTTTTGCAAATACAGACAATATTAATAAACTTTATAATTGGTCTCGACTTGGATTTCAAGTAATGTATGTAAATACAAAAGCACCTTGGATCAAATCAGGTTGGCGAACTGACGCCGTGTATCCAAAAGATCTTGAGCCACACAGTGGAAAAGGAATGGTTCAGTTATGTTATGAAGAAGCAGGTCCAATTGATAAAGATGCAAATGGACAAAGACCATTTATAGGCATAACTGGCTACTTAAAAGCCAAACTGACAAAAACCTTAGAAATTGGCAAAACTTATAGGCTGTCAATGTATGTGTACGTACCGCATTGGGAATTAATGGATTCTGCAATACTAGATAATATAGGAATATGTCTTTTACGTAAAAATATTTTTATGAGTACACATAATATGCTTCATTTTAATAGATTTTTTACGCAAAATTTAGTTTGTAACCAATGGCAAAAGATGGAATTCAATATTATTCCAACCTGTGATCTTAATTATCTTGTAATAGGTGTTTTTAGAACGAAAACATTTCCTTTATTACACAGAATATATGGCGGCGTATATCATGATTATTTTATTGATGATGTATCCTGTGTAGAGCTGGACAGTGCTACTGCAATGGCTCAAAAAACAATTTATCATTGTAGAGAAAACGAGGAGGAAGAAGAGAAATTATCAATAGATTATTTTGATTCACTGGTTCTGAATTACAAGAATAATGAATATCTACTTTCAGAAGAACAAAAGAAAAGTATTTCAAATTACCTAATAAATTTTTCAAAAAAATATCAAGCTTTCAAAGTCATTGGTCATACAGATGAGAGAGGAACAGATAATAAAAAACTTTCATTGGATAGAGCATATGAAGTTTATCAAATTATATCCAGCCAAAAAGCCATCGATTCCAATGCAATATTTTATGCTGGTGTAGGAGATAAATTTCCAATAGTTAAAGACAAGCAATCTGTGGCGCAGAATAGGAGAACAGTTATCTATCCTACCAATCTAAATCCATTGGATGTTAAATATAGGAAAATTATTTCTATCAATGAGTCTAATGTGAATAAAGATAAATTAATTCTTGAATGGGTAAAAAAATCAAGTCTTTATTCATCTATTTTAATACTTTTTGATCCTAGAATTAATTGGGAAAAAATTAAAGTAAATAAGAATTTTTTAAGAGAACAAATTATTAATAAATATAATACTTATGAAAAATATTATCTAGATTCTCTTTACTTTGAAGATCAAAAATATCGGACACTTGATCTTTATTTAAATGACTGTAGCGGATATTTGTACCAAGTGGACACTGGCGTTTTTAGTATTGTCATTCCACTTCAAAATCAATTTGAACTACATGATTCGATCTGCTTTCAAGCAGCTCATAAATATTTTCTAAAGCATGGGATTCCAAAATTATCAAAATTTGGAAAAAGAGCACAACTTGCGATAATATATCCATATCTACATTCGTACAATTTAGCTCATCTAAATTCAATATCAGATTCATTGTATACTTTGTGTCGTGCGGGTGAAGCAGATTGGATCAATTATGCTATGGTGATGGATAGGATTTCTTTAAAAAGAGATGGGTACCAAATTTATGGAACACAATTTTTACTAAAAAATAATGAGTTGGACAGACCATTGCCAATTGAAATAATAAATGCCAATAGAAAAAAAATAGCTCTTTATCCAATTAAAAATATTTCCAGATGATCCTAATTATATCCCAAATTGATGATGGCCCTACTGTACATGTTATTAAAGGGTTAAAGTACTACAATGTTAATTATATAAGAATTAATAGAGAAGATACTGTATATTTAGAAAAAATGGAAATTAATGATTTTGGAGATATAGATATAGATATTCGTTTAAATAAGGATAAAATTATCAAATTAATAAAATTAAAACCGTATGGCATAGATTAGTAGCAATTTTAGATACTATTAAACCAGATATTATAAATGAACCAAGTCACCACAATTTTAGCATGGATACAGTAAATTTGAATTTATTGCTGAGTTATTTAAATAATAAATTACCCAATGTATATGAGGTTGGAGAAAGAGGAGCAATAGCTATTGCATTTATATTAGTTCATAGTGAAAAATTGGAACATATTGAATACTATTTATCACAAATGTTAGAGTTGTGTAAACAGGGCCTGTATGATTGGAAATTGTATGCTATGATGTTTGATAAGGCCTGTTTCTTAAAAAAGATTCCACAGAAATTTGGAACTCAGTATATCTTAAAATCAAAAGAAATAATGCAACTTTATGAAATGGAAGATTTATCTATAGTAAATTTTAATCGAATAAAAATTGGCTTAAATCCAATAAAAAAGGATCAAATATTTCAACAAATTAATATTAAGAAGTAGTGAAAAAAGGTTTAATAATTTCTGAAAGTGGTGATCTAAGCACATCAGATGTAATTAATTGGCTCATATAGTATACTGAATATTACACTATGTCCATTTTAAAATTCGTTATAAACAAAATTAAATAACATAAATAGAGATTAATTCCATTATACAATACTGACCCCAATATACAGTTTAATTCTTAAATCCAAATGCTTGACCAGAAGATTGTAGCAATAACCATATACAATATATTCAACATTCAAGTCGTTAGAGTTTCCATCAGTCTAACATTGAATATTTAAGAATCGAATAAGATCAGTTTTAGAATTTATGATCTTAATAAAAATTTAACTTTCTCCACCATGAAGCTGAAATCATATATTCCAGATAACCGGTTAATGCTCATCTTAATTGGCATTCTAACGCTACTTGCTATACCTCTTATCGCTATGTTTCTTACAGATCAAGTAGTTTGGACGGCATTTGATTTTCTCATCGCTTCGGTATTATTGATATGCTTTGGTATAGTAATCGAACTTAGTTACAGAGCAATAATAAGCCCAAAAACCAGGACTATAATACTCATTTTGAGCACATTAGCCTTTATACTCATTTGGATCGAACTAGCCGTTGGAGTTTTTGGAACTTTTCTTTCAGGAAATTAACTTATTCCTTTGGAAAATCTTCACCAATATTCAGCATGAATCACTATCATTTTCGGACAAGAAGCTCAAAACTAGGTAAATACTAGATTATAATTCATGAGGCTCAACTCATTGTCCAATTATACTCGAAAGTCGGGAATACAATCCAATTAAATAGTCTGGAATTCTCATTTTCTAATTACATTTAGGACTCGTATATACTAAATTAATTATCCACCTAGGTAGGTAACCAAATATGAAATTACCCATGCCATTCAATCCGAAAGAAAAAAGGGAAAATGCTATGCACCTGATGAGGAAAGAATTTTGTTATATAGAAAGATTACTGCACTTCTCTTGCCAAAAGACCAATGCTGCATGGCGCCTTATTTTTATTATCACCCTAATACCCTTCATTTGCTTGGCACAAAGTAAAGAAATCAGATTTTCATATGAACTTGGCCTCTCTCTCAATCGAGCATTTATAAATGATCAATATGCCACTAATTCAATAGGATATGGCGGATCATTTTACCTTTCCATATTGAGATTACCACATTCGACTTTCTTTCTTGGCTTGGAGCTGAACTCTGTAAAGATGAAACGCGATTATTTAAGCGAAGGCCATTTTGTGAATTACAGAAATCTTTGTTATAACTTTAACTCACTTTCCTTACCCGCCATTATCAGGATTTACCCAAATTCAAATTCGTGGCTCTTTGCTGAACTAGGTATCAGTCCTGAGTTCAGGATTCTCTCTTATATGAAGGGGATTGAAAATCAACCTATTCCCAAACCAGATATGCCAGGAGAATATACTTTTGTTGATCAAATTGGAAAATTTCCAATAGCAGAATTAAATAAATTTGACTTGATTCCAAGTTATGGTCTGGGTCTAAAATGGCCCCACGTAAGAATCGATTATATTTTACTGGCTGAATGGAGGCATGGCTTATTTAATCTATATACCAACACAAAAGACATCAAAATGAAATATTTCAATGTATCCATTCGGGCCATTATTAAAAAACACAATAAAAGGGGAACCATCTGATTAATGAACAAATTTGAACATCAATTAAAATAGATTTGAGTAAAAATAGAATAAATATAATTAGTTTTGCCTATCGATATCCAATTGCATTCAAACAATTTATGGAGTATAAATAGAGATATCATCAAATCATGAAATGATTTAATCAGATAAATATATGAAAGAATTTTGGGACGATAGATATAGGCAAGTTGAATATGCATATGGTGAGGAACCGAATACGTATTTTAAAAATGAGATCGGTAAATTTCCTCCAGCATCATTACTTTGTCCGGCTGAAGGAGAAGGAAGGAATGCAATATATGCAGCTTTACTCGGATGGAGAGTTGTTGCATTTGATATCAGTAAAGAAGGAAAAATCAAAGCAGACAATTTAGCTAAAAAACATCAGACTTCTATCGATTATAGAGTTGGCAACTTATCAGAACTCAATTTTGACAATCAGCTATTTGATGCGATTGCGCTGATTTATGCTCACTTTCCAGGAAATCTGAGGAATTCCTACCATCATTTTTTTAAGAATCATTTAAAGAAGAATGGAGTGATTATTCTGGAAGCTTTTAGCAAAAAACATCTTGATTACAATTCTAAGAATGAAAGTATTGGTGGTCCTAAAAATATTGAATTACTCTATTCAATCGATGAAATTAAAAATGACTTTAATGATTTCAAAATCATAAACCTGGAAGAAACCGAAATGAATTTGAATGAAGGAATATATCACAGAGGTATAGGACATGTAGTTAGGTTTACCGGAATAAAATCTTAAACCAGACTTTCATTTTTACTAAATATCAATATGAGGCCAAAAAATAAAACTGAATTGCTTGACTTGAGTCAAGATAATTTTGATTCATTAATGACATTTATCGATAATCTTTCGATAGAGGAAAAGCACTTACAATTTCCGGAAGGGACTCTTAACAGAAATATTAAAGATGTGCTCATGCACCTGCATCACTGGCATTTGTTGTTCGTTAATTGGTATGAGATTGGCATGCAAGGAGTAAAACCACAAATGCCTGCAAAAGGCTATAGTTGGAATGAAACTCCGAAATTAAACCTTTGGATTAGAGAACAATATGAGGACATACCTTGGGAAGAGGCATCACGGTTATTGACCACCAGCTTCCTACAAACCAGAAAGATTATGGATAATCACAGTAACAAAGAGCTTTTTGAAAAGCAAAGATTTCATTGGACCGGTAGTACCTCACTTGGTTCTTATCTGGTATCCGCAAGCTCAAGTCATTATTCTTGGGCTGAAAAATTAATCAAAAAATCAATAAAAAAATAATCCACATTCAAACACTCAATAAATTTTGGATATCCTTCTTCCAAACTTTGAAATCTTAATAAAAATAAAAATGGTTAAATCCAGTGAATAACGTGCAATTTCATCTCATTTACTTTATGGCTTACGGCTGAAATTCTATTTCGCATCAAAATGCTTGTGATCTTAAGGCTTTATTTTAAACATAAAGCCTTAGAATAAACGTTTCCTGAAACAAATCAGGTGCTGATGCACCTAGTATTTGCATTTTTGTTCAAAAAAGAATATATAAAAAAACGAGTATACTCTCTTACGGGAAATCGCTATGTCGAGTAAAATTTTACTTGGCTCAATTATATTCGAGTGAAATCCTTCACTCGATTTTTCGCATTTCAAAACCTTCCATTCAATTCAAACACTTTGATATTATTCAAATGCAAAACCATGCTGGTCCAATATTATGCCCTATTTTGTAATTCACTTTAGCCAAATTGCCTCACATGACAAATCTCACAGATAAATTTTGGTGCAAAAATTAATCATTATAAACAAAAAGAGCGACCAGGTAACCCTGACCGCTCTTCATTTATCCCTGACAAATAAATCACTTCATTTTAATCATTTTCTTAGTCACACTTTGATCTAAATAATCAATCTGATAATAATATACGCCTTCGACCGGTAACATCTGATCATCCAATCTTATAGAATTCAATCCTTTAGACATTATTCTTCGATCTTTGAAAAATACTTTTCCGGCAGCATTATATATACTGATTCCTACTTCACCAGAATTTGGCAGCTGGACTCTGACTTCCGAAAATACATTCCAAGGATTAGGTTCATTTTGATAAACTTCAAATGTCAATGGACTCACCTCTATGACTTTTAATTCTACTCGGTCTTCCAGATTGACACCTTCAGAATTAGACACAGCCAGAGCAGGAGTGATGTTGGAACTAATATTAATAGCCTGTCCGGTTGATACCTGACCTCGAGCTTTCATGACCAATTTAAACAATGGATTTCCATTTTCCATATCGCCATTATAACTCATACTAATCCTGCCTTTGCCTCCTTTCTCGGGATGGATGTGATAATTTCCTTGCGAAAATCCCTGTGACGCATTACCGTTGATCTCCATCAACTGCAATAGGCTTGCATCATATTCTAATGTCATCTGGAATCCATCATACTCATCAAAATTCTTTGAACTGAATGGAATCTCAACGACCTGATCTTTAGACAAGAGCAACATTGGAATTTCCAGTTGTAACGCATTGGATTGTCTCACTTGAATACCGCCATTTGCTCCTCTAGTTCTGACTGTTCCATTCAAATCACCAATTTTGACAGCCTTGAAGTCTAACTTCATATCTCCTACCAATTGAGAGATCGATGCTTTTTCAGGAAATGGAATTTGTAATGCACTTTCCGGATCTGCAAATGTGTACTCTGATTCAACAAACCTCCAACTGGTGTTCTTGACAACTTGCGTGGTTACACCCAAAATCAATTTTCGCAACTCAGATATATCGTTCGCAGTCACCGTGCCATTTCTATTGACATCGGCCGCAATCATTTTGTACGGACTTGTTATCGGTTCAACTCCCAAAATGTGTTTCTGAATCTTGACGATATCTGCTGTTGTTATACCATTAAGCCAATCATCATTCTTGTATGGTGCAACAAAATAATTGCCCCCTATTGGCATTTTATCGAACTCATAAATACCTTCGTAATTCGTCAAATCCGTATTTTGATTGGATTGCTCCAATGAAACACCTACATTTTCGACCTTTTCATTTATATCGGTACTTATTTGTCCTGAAATTGTGGCAAAAGTTGTGTTGTCTTCACAAATATTCACTTGATTATTGTCCTGCACCAGCACATAAGTTTTACAGAAATCTTGGTTTCCATTTTCATCGGTTACCCACAATTCCACAAATCTTTGTCCAATACTATCACAGGTAAATACTCTGTAGATATCATTTGTGTCAGCAGAGAAACTCAATTTTACTTTATTCCCGCACACTTGATAACTTCCTGCATCGAGGTCTTTTGCCCAAACTGTATCTATTTCAATGTCTATTGGATACGGATCAAATCGCCCGTTTCCATTGAGATCCATTGGAACCAATCCGATAGCTACACCATAGATACAATAAGCAACAGGAGCTTTACAGTTTTTCAATTCTACTTTGTATTCGCAGGTGGCAATATTTCCACAACGATCTTCTACTTCCCATCTGGCTGTATGAATACCTGCTGGATAATTGCCCGAAACCATATAACCTGCTAAAGCAGAATTAACGATATCAATAGTTCCATCACTATTCAAATCTAATCTGAAAGTATACAACATTTCCTCCGGTGCTGTGCAATCATCTTCTGCTTTGATGAGGAAGGTATATGGAATATCAGAACAGTTGATATCATAACTGCACACAACATCATTGTTACAACCATCTAAAATGGTCGGTGGTATTTCATTCAAAATTCTAATCACCTGAGTATCTGTGTAAATTACAGGTATTTTATTGACACTTTGACACCAATCTATCACACTCCACACTCTAAATATTTTAAAACATGGATCTCCAAATCGTGTCGGAGAAAATACATGATCCTTGTAGCTGACCCCTACCAATGAACACACATCATCGTCAAACTGTGGTCCATTGAAAGCTAAACTATTGAGTAATTCCGGCAATAAAAGATCAGGATCACAGATTCCACTCGTATCAAAATCCAAAGGCCAAATGATATTTGTTGCATCGAATGATTCGTGGTTGATCACAGTAATTAACTGTGAGGTACTGTCTTTATTACCTTGCATGTCAGAGAAAATAAACTTGCGTTCTATTACCCCAAGGCCACATTGATTTAAATTCTCAGAATTCACAATTTCCTCAACAAGAGGAGGACAATTATCTTCAACTAGTCCATCCAGCGGATGACCATTTATTTCATGCCAAAAAATTGGATCAATCACAATCGGTTTTCTGTCTGTTTGCTGTGTCACAATATTTCCAAACGAGGATCCCAGATTTGTTAAGTCTATCGGGAACCTACAGTCAACTGTGATATCAGGTAATGGAGTAACGATTGGTTTATCTTTGTCTTGTACCTCTACCAATACCATACAAATACTTTCATTACCACTATGATCGACAACTTTGAAACCGACCATGATTTCGCGTCCCACGTCTTCGCAACAGAATCCAACTTCCGGGCCCCAATCGTCGGGACCTAAGGTTCCGCAACTGCTCTCATCCATTCTTCTTACTTCAAAATGATCCATACCACATTCATCAAAGCTTCCATCATCAAACACTTCTGCAGGGACCCAATTAAATCCACTGTGATTGAGTGCTACTACTGTTCTTCTATCGCAAACTGCCACAGGCTGAGTTTGATCTTTCACAGTAATTATGAAAGAATAAATGGATTGATTATAGCAAGAATCATAAGCTCTGTATTGAATCTCATGAACCCCAACAGGCAGACTAATTACACCACCATTTTGATTCTGAAGCAAACCGCCAGGATAAGCGATATCCACTCTGATCACACGGTGACAATCATCACTTACCTCAATCGCAGGCAACACGACTTTCGCATTGCATGATCTGGATTCAGTCGTGACAGTCATATCGTATGGCCCTTTGGAAATCACAGGACCAGTAGTATCAATAATAGTGATCCACTGTGGCTGTGAATAGCTGATCTCTCGATTACACCACCATTCACGAACGGTCCAGGTGCGCAAAATTCTCGTGCTGCACGAAATTTCGGGATATCGGAAATCTTCGTAGGTCACATTGATATTGCAAAGCAAATCTACATATGGCCAAATCGTATCTCCGTTAAAGCTTGGCACACCAACTTCTGATGGCAAAGGATTGCCTTGAGCATCTTTTGCGTAAGTGTCAGAACATTCGAATATTGTATCTCTTGGAAAATCAGTTTCATAAATATTAATACGTTCCACGAATAATACCCAAGTACAAGTATCACTGATATTTCCACTTCGATCGATAGCTACATATTTTCTTTCTACACGCTTTACAAAAAGCGGATCACAATGTAAAGGAACGATAGATTCATCTACCAATTTAATTTCTACACCACTGCAATCTCCCAATACTTCAGGTAACAGGTTAGGATCTTCGAATGCAATACACGATACAGTATCTTGCTTGCAGACAATAACAGGAGCTAACTTATCCTCGATACAAACCCTGGACCAACATGTATTTGAATAACAAAGTGTATCCAATATGGTCACATTAAAACATTTACCTACGTCATCTGAAGTGAAATAATTCGGATGAGGATTTCCTGCAAGATCTTTAACAGAAATAAAATAAGCAAAGAGTGGAGATGAAACCGGAGATAATAATGCACCCGGCGTCAACACACCTTCACAATTAGCATCCAAACTAAAGTTTACGTCACCTTTACAGCTGATGCCCCCACACAATATTAAACCCTCAACATCCATATCATCTTCATCATGGATTGGCAGACCTGCTCCAATTGGTCCTGTACCATCTCCATTTAACGCATCATTGGTCAGTCCATACGGATCACCGCCTGAATCATTTACAGGATCATTATCCGGATCAGAATCTATATCGAAGTGCGACATATCATTTTGATTTGCATCTTCCATGCTCAGTATTTCGGCTCGATTGACCAAAGTAATCGTGGTAGCCGTCGGAAGAACTCGCAAATAAATAAATACAGAATCACTCGAACCCGGTGCTATCTGCACGTTCATATTGTAAATTACATACGAACCATTTGCTGACCAAAGTGGATTTAATGCTTGATCAAATGCATATCCAAGGTCTAAATAATCTAACATGACAGTATTCTCAGCGATGATATTTCCTTGATTGAATATTTCAATTTTGAATCGGATAATGTCACCTGCTCTAACAGGAATATTGCGATCTGCAGTTTTACGCAAAGCTAGGTCCATCACAGGTGGAACCGCTATATCCGTATCATCTTCGTCTATACCGCAGCATTCATCTATTTCGTCATCGATGATATTTCCATCATTATTCTGATCATCATCAGGTTGAGAGTCCATGTCCGGAGGTATATTACCTTCAGGATCTTGAGCTGACAAAATTTCAGCACTATTCACAAGATTGGCCAACTTCGCTCCCGGAACCACTCTCAGCACTATTTGGATATCAATAGAATCTCCAGGTAACAGTGGTCCTGCTATGGATTTGGTAGCTTGTGAAGTATTCAATGCGGTCCAAGAATTTGCGTCTGCAGGAGATAAAATATATCCTGCAGGGATTTGATCCAGTACTTCAATTTCTTCTGCATCAACATTACCCTGATTGAAAATCGTAATTGTAAATGGAACATCGTCACCAACCCTCACTGCGGTGGCTTGAGAAGTTCTTTTAATCATTGCCAGATCAAATATCTGTGGAACAGCGCCATCATGATCATCCTCATCATCAATACCATTACCATCTGTGCGATCATCATCAGGTGTTCCCGGGCCACCGCCCACGTCATTGGTAGGATTGTCATCTGGAGTAGAATCAAATTCTCTATCCGTCACATCAACTCCATCTTCATCTTCAAAATATTTGATCTCAGCATAATTAACCAAATTATCCGGATTGGCTCCTGCCAGAACTCGCAATGAAATCGGAACCTCAATTTCTTCACCATCCGAGATTGGTCCTGCAATGGTATATTCAGCATATGAACCATTTAGCACCCAGCCGGTATTTGCTGCCGGCTCGAAACTTAAACCCGTAGGAATATATTCAACGATTGTGACATTAGTGACTGTACCATTCAATCCTTGGTTGATCACTTTAATGTGATAATTCAAAAGTTCTCCAACCTTTGCGTACTGATTAGGATCGACTGATTTTGTCAAAGCCAAATCGTAAATCTGGAAAATTGGCAATCCTGTATCCGAATCATCCTCATCATTATCTGTGTTATCAATTTCATCATCTTTTACCGGGCCATCGTTTGTCGGATCAGTATCCGCATCGGAATCCATATCGACGAGAGAAACTCCATTTTCATCTTCAAATGAGCTAATCTCTGCTGAATTTACATAATCTTCAGGATACTCAAAACCTTTTCTAATGATCAGGCTAAAATCTAACACCGCACTATCCTGAGCTGCAATCGGTCCGTTAATTACAGCTGTTGCTACTCCAGATGACAGTACCCATGCTGGACTTCTTGTTTCATTTTGAGCGTCAAAATCATATCCTGCAGGGATATACTCTGAGACATTGATATTGTAAGCATCAATATTTCCTTGATTGTAAACCACGATTTTAAAATCAACGGTTTCGTCCGGTAAGTAAATTCGAGAAGGTTCTACTACCAACTTCTTTAAAGCCAGATCAGCCACAGGTATTAACTCAGGATCATGATCATCCTGATCAGCCGGATCTTCTATTTGGTTATCGATTGGGTCATCGTCATTCGATGGGTCATTATCAGCCTGTGAATCTGCATCATCATTTGTTCTGTCATTTCCATTTCCATCGTCAGCCGAAGTTATTTCCGCAATATTTTCATAAGCTCCAGCAGCATTGCAAGCTTTGACTTTCAGTTTAATGCTTACTGAAGTAAAATTCAAAGGAGCGATTGGTCCCGCAAGGAGATATGTTGCCATATTCCCAGTCAGAGTCCAGCCCGGATTTGAGGCAGGAACAAATTCAAAACCACAAGGTATATAATCCACAACACCAATATTGCCGGCAGCAACATTTCCTTGGTTGTGGACTTCTAAGGTATAAGTCACCTCTTCATCCAGAAGATATGGAGCAGCATCGACTACTAGTTTGCGCAAGGCTAGGTCAAAAACTTCAACCATAGCCGGATCATGATCATCTTCGTCTTCGCCCCTATCCGGACCCATGCCGAATAAATTATCATCATCAGTAGTGTTTGCCACACCACCTGAATCGTTACCTGGATCAGTATCAAAATAAGAATCATTATCCTCGGTCCTCATCCTACCCGTAGTATCTATAGCTCCTGCTATCTCAGCATAGTTCAGGTAAGCATCAGGAGTCAGACTTTGAGTTAAAGTTAAATAAATAGGTACTGTCACTGAATCTCTCCAGCATAACCTGTGATCTTCAAAAGTGTAGTTCGCTACAGATCCAACCAATGACCAGTTTGGATTCAATGCTGGATTAAAAACAAATCCTGAAGGAATATTGTCAGCCAACTTTACTGAATCAACACAAATGTTGCCTTGATTGACCAAAGTGATATCAAACTTTAAGACATCACCATAGTTGTATGGCTCTGCTTTATATGAAAGATCTACGGTTTTACGCAATGCAAGATCAAACAATGACAAATCCGCCGGGTCGTGGTCATCCTGATTACCACTAGGATCAGATACATCTACCACATCGTCACCAGGACTATCCGGAATGACGCCATTCTCAGCTTCAGTATTGCTGTTCGGATCGGAATCTATATCATCACCTTCTCCCCCCGATGGATCAAGTGCTGACTTCACCTCAGCTACATTCTTGTAAGTATCTATAGATGAAGGACAGTCAATCGGTGGGACATCAATGGTAAAATAAACATCCAGAACTATTGATTCTCCAGGTAAGAGACTTGCAATAGTTTTTTCAATAATACCGGAAGATGGATTAGTCCATTCTGGATTCAATATAGGGTCAGAGATGAAATTAAAACCACACGGAAATCTGTCGATTACTACAATATTGGATGCCGAGAGATTGCCCTGATTGTACACAGTAATTGCATACCGAATCTGATCATCTTTTCTGAAATTAATCTGGCTTGTGATCAATTGTTTCTTCAACGCGATGTCAAAAATCTCGATACCTGCAGGATCATGATCATCCTCATCTCCTCCAATAGCGTGACTATCGATATTGTCATCGTTATCTGAACCCGGCAACACTGCCATTTCATTAGTTCCATTGCTGCCGGCTTCACTATCAATGTCTTGATCAGTTCGATCTTTGCCATATATATCTTGAGAACCGGTGATCTCTGAATAATTGACCCATTGGGATTCACCTCCGGAGGTATTCTCCAATATCAATTCAATATCTACATAAGTGCTGTCACCCGGAAGGACCGGACCTGCAATAGTAGTTGTAACTGTCGGAGCCGCTCCTGACCATATAGGATTATTGGCCGCAACATAACTATAACCCGAAGGAATATAATCAGTTACTTCAATATTCTGAGCACTCTGAGATCCCTGATTAAATATTTTTATTCTGAAATTATGAGTTTGTCCATAAAAATATGGTCCGGCAGTTGTGATTTGTTTTTTCACTGCCAAATCCCAAATGTCCAACATTTCAGGGTCATGGTCATCTTGATCTGTTGTACTGTTGATAGCATTGTCTTCAGAAACACCATCATTATTTTGATTGGCATCCGGGTTGCTATCCATGTCAATAACAGGATTTCCTGAGCCATCAGTAGCCCCTGTGATTTCAGAAATATTGGTAAAAGAAGCTTTTCCTGTGCATGCTTGTAATTGCAACACAATGTCCACTTTTACACTGTCTCCCGGATTGAGAGGTCCGGCAACAGTTGTTACTGCTTCTCTGGTCAGAGAATTATAAGTCCACAGAGGACTATTAACAGCTTGATAATTTAATCCACATGGGATACTATCCACTATGGCAATATTTCTAGCCACTATACTACCCTGATTATAAATCCAATGGCTGTATGTGATCAGATCACCATAAGTATAAGACGAGGCAATCGGTTTAATTTTTTTCAGAGCTAAGTCAAAGACTTCTATTCCCGCCGGGTCATGGTCATCTTCCTCAGCTCCTTGGTCAATGCTCGAGATATTGTCATCATTTACAGATCCAGGGATGACATTACGTTCTGCAGTTCCATCAGACCCTGCTTCACTGTCAATATCCGAATCACTTTTGTCTGCTCCACTCAAATCCTGAGAACTATTGATCTCTGCATAGTTGTACCAATCCTGGCTTCCACCAGTTGTCCTGACCAATATCAGTTGGATATCAATGAATGTGCTGTCCCCTGGGTTGAGAGGCCCGGCAATCGTAGCTGTAACTGTCGGCGCAGTGCCTGACCATGCCGGATTACTTGCAGCAGCGAACATAAATCCTGCTGGGATATAATCATTGACAACGATATTTTGTGCAGCTTGAGACCCTTGATTAAACACTTTGATTCTAAAGCTTAATGTTTGACCATAAGAATATGGACCGGCAGTAACTAATTGTTTCTTGACGGCAAGATCCCAAATATCAAGCATTTCAGGATCGTGGTCGTCTTGATCAGCTGGATTTGTAGTCGCGTTGTCGACCGACAGACCATCATTGTTTTGGTTGCCGTCCGGATTGCTATCAATATCCGAACGAGCGGCTCCTGTATTGTCAGCAGCAGCTGTTATTTCGGATATATTTGTAAATGAAGCAGTACCAGTACAAGGCTGTAATTGTAGGACTATGTCTACATTTACACTGTCTCCTGGATTGAGTGGCCCAGAAATAGTTGTGATAGCTTCACGCGTAGTTGAATTATAGGTCCACACCGGACTATTGACAACTTGGTAAACCAGGCCACAAGGAATACTATCCACTAGAGATATATTGCGTGCGACGACGTTTCCTTGGTTATAAACCCAATGGCTGAAGGTGATATTATCCCCATAAACATATGATGATGCAGCAGGTTTGACTTTTTTCATCGCTAAATCAAATACATCTACACCTGTCGGGTCATGATCGTCTTCTTCACCACCTTGATTAAGGCTCGAAATATTGTCATCATTTAAAGTCCCCGGCAACACATTCCTTTCAGTAACTGAATTTGAACCAGGAGTACTATCTGCCTCCTTGCCATTGACAACAGTATTGGTATTGTCTCTAATCTCTGTTATTTCAGCATAATTTACAAAAGCATTTGGAGTGTATGCAGGAGTCAGCCTCAACTTGATCGTAATCACCGCACTGTCTCCAGGGTTGATTGATGGAGCATATACATAATTCACAGATGGTGCAGCCCCTGTCCATCCCGGATTGTCTGCAGAGGCATATGTAAAGCCGGCAGGCACATAATCTGTTACCTGAGTATTCTGCATAGGAACACTACCTTGATTATAAATCCGAATGTTAAACGTGATCAACTGACCGTAGGAATATGGACCAGCGGTTGCAGTGGTCTTACGCAAGGCCATATCGATCAACTGGATTATTTCTGGATCGGCATCATCTTCGTCTGTGATGCCGTCCCCATTTGTATCTCTTCCATCGTCTGAGATGTGGTTGTCTGTGGTCGTCCCGGGCACACCTCCGGCATCATTGATTGGATTGTTGTCGGGTCTGCTGTCTATGTCATTTAAGGTCATATTATTACCCGCAGCATCTTCAGCTCGGAATATTTCCGAACGATTGATGTAAGCTCCAGTTGTATTGCAAGGCTGGACTTTTAATTTTATCTGGTAAGAAACAGAATCACCAGGTAATATATTTCCAGATAAGGTCATTTGTGCGATACGTGAACCAGAACTGAATATCCATGCTGGTTCATTGATATTGAGGAACTCATATCCGCAAGGAACATGATCCAGGATAGTCACGTCGCTCGCAGTAATACTTCCTTGATTGTAGACTTTGACTTCAAAACACACTGTATCACCATATTTCCAGACTGACTTAGGGTTAACAATAGTTTTGGTGAGTGCCAAGTCAAATATCTGAATACCTGCAGGGTCATGATCATCTTCATTTGCCCCTGGGTTAGAACCGGTAATTAAATCATCTCCTGTGCTTCCAAGAGCTACTCCTGTTTCACCAGGGTAAGAGGAGCCCGCTTCAGAATCTGCATCATCCAATGTCCTTTCATTGCCAATTAAATCGTGTGAGCCTGTTATCTGGCTAAAATTAACCCAGCCAGTAGCAGAACCACTGGTCTGTGCTATATGCAGGATAATATCTACTGAGCTGCTATCACCAGGAAGGATCACAGAACTTATCGTCCTTGTTACAGTAGGGCTAGCCCCTGACCACGAAGGATTCTCTGCACTTAGGTATAAAAATCCTATCGGAATGTAATCTGTAACTTCGATATTGGTAGCGGCAATTGTTCCTTGATTGAACACTTTGATTCTGAAAGTCAAAGTTTGTCCATATACGTAAGGACCAGCGGTAACCAACTGCTTTTTGAGGGCAAGATCCCATATCTCTAATGTTTCCGGATCATGATCATCTTGGTCAGCAGGATTTGTGGTTGCGTTGTCTATCGGAGTCCCATCATTGTTTTGATTACCGTCAGGGTAACTATCAATATCTGTACGAGGGCTTAAATTTTGGTCCGCCGCAGAGTTGATTTCAGAGATGTTGGTATAAGCACCTCCGGAAGTGCAAGATTGAATCTGCAAGGTAATCGGCACTGATATACTATCACCTGGATTGAGTGGCCCTGGTATTGTTGTTGTAGCCTCACGGGCACCCACATTGTAGGTCCAAAGTGGACTATTGCTAATGATATAACTCAATCCACAAGGTATTGAATCAATGATATTGATATTTCTGGCAATGACATTGCCCTGATTATATATCCAATGATTGTATGTCACAGCATCTCCAATCCTGTAAGGAGCTGGTGTACTAATCACTTTTTTCATGGCCAGGTCAAAAACCTGAATACCTGCCGGGTCATGATCATCTTCATCTGCTCCTTTGTTTGTCGAGCTGATGTTGTCATCATTGGTCGATCCGGGAGTGACAGAAGTTTCTCCGGCTCCATTACTATTAGGATTGCTGTCTGCATCTAATGTATTGACCAAGGTATTCGATGAGTCTCTGATTTCAGTAATCTCGGCGTAATTATTCCAAGCTGAGGCACCACTTGAAGCAACAATGCGAAGTTTCAGAGTGATTGAGGCACTATCTCCAGGGTTGATTCTTGGTGCATACGTAAAGCTTATCATTGGTGCGGACCCGGTCCAACCTGGATTGTCCGCGGAGGCATATGTATAACCAGAAGGTATATAATCCTTTACCGTTGTATTCTGCATGATGACGGTTCCTTGATTATAGATTCGAATCGTAAAATCTAGCAACTGCCCATAAGTGTATGGAGGAGCTGTGGCCACCAATTTTTTCAACGCCATGTCTATGATCGGTACGAATGCTGGATCCTGATCATCTTCATCCAAAGTGCCATTATTGTTGATCATATTATCAGTAGTTGTACCTGGCACGCCTCCTGCGTCGTTTGCTCTGGTAGTATCCGCTTGTGAATCGATATCTGACCAGCCATAAATATTCGAAGAGCTTGTTATTTCTGCATAGTTGACAAGACTACTTCCCCTGAAGGAAGGGTCTATGGTACATGTGATATCCACCATCGTATCAAGACCGGCTCTTACTAATGGAAGGGGAGATACTAATCTCACTTTACTGCCACTCAGTACTGCCCAATCGCTATCGTTCAAGCTTAAACCAGCAGGTAAATAATCAACCAGCTGTACATTTGTAGCATCAAGATTACCCTGATTTGTAACCGTGATTTTAAATGTTACGGATGAACCCGGTCCAAAAGGACCCGGAGAGACTGTGGTGTTGATGACTTTGGTTAACGCTAGATCTACGAATTTGTCATTGATCATCAATTCATAATCCTCAACTTCTCCACTCAGAGAAAGTCCGGCTGGTGTACTTACTGTCAATGCCGGATCTTGTGACAGTCTCAGCCTCACGTAACTGATTCCGGTTGTCAGATTTGCCGGTACGGTATATGTAAGATTGAAGGTTCCATTATTTGTACCATCAGGTACTGTAACCTTTAATCCTTCAGATGGAGAAAAGATTAAATCCCTGTTAAAATCTATCCAGGCCACCAGATATGCGTCTTTTCCTGTTAGATTAGTTGCTTTGATACTGATAGTGTAAGGATCCCCTACGAGACCCAGTCCTAACGCCGGCAATGAAACCAATCCATCTTCATCATCTCCCGATGTAAAGCTGTTGAGGTCATCACCCGTAGCAGCTGAACCAAGTGCGACCGGCTGACCGTTCGATTCCGCATCAACAATACTTCCTAAGTAAAGATTAGGTATGATCACGTGCCTTGGGCCGCCGCTACTCAATGTAGTCTTGTAATTATTAGGTGCATCAGCCCAATCAAAAAACACGATACCTGCATCAAAATCAAGATTTCTTACTCCGTTTGGTACATAATAATTTGAAGTGAATCCAGTCCCGGTATTTGCGTCAGAATCATCTGTATCGCTTCCTATATTATTTAAGGTAAATGTTGCACCATCCGGCAAGACAAATCGGATCACATAATCCGCAGCAGGAATGGTATCAAAAATGTAGAATCCTTGTGCATCGGTATTTGTTCCAGAGATAGGTGTTGTAAGGTCATTGGCATTGTAGAGGTATACTTGAACATTTGCCAAGCCTGGTTCGCCTACATCCTGGATACCATTGTAATTATAATCTATCCAAACTGTATCACCCAGAGCTGTATTGCCACATTCGACGATGTCAACATTGGCTATATAAATTGCGGGACAGCCATTGGCATCTGTATAGTCTAATCTATACCTCGTTGGTGCAGAAATACCATAAGCAGCAGTAAAAGGATTATTTGGATTGACAACTAAATGAGCCGGAGTCCACTGGTAGTTAGAACCAGTCGTGGGCCCTGCTAAGTCAAACCCGGGCCCTAGACAAACCTGAAAGGCAATACTATCTACTATTTCCGGAAAAACAGTAATGTGTATGGTATCATAATCCACACATTGATTATTGCGAGTCGTTCTCAATAAATAATCCAATTCAAAATTGATACCTGATGTGTTTCTGGCTTTGAAGTTGCTCTGTGTGGTATCCGGCGTAAGGAAATAGCTGACATTGCTTCCTTCGTAGGTCAACCATTGATAATCGACTCCTTTGGTTAGAGGTGAAGGCCCAACCTGAGTTAGTAATTCATCGCTGCAAACATTATAATCTGCTACAAAAGCCTGAGTCAAACTCGGGTAGGACAAAAATGAAGTCATCACTTCGCAAACACATGAACTCTCAGGATTGAGGACAGCCATTAGCCTACATGTCGTACCAGCCATAACTGTATCACAAGCCATCAATGTCAATGAATCTCCTTCTGTGAGAGTAACTGAAAATGTTCGCTTGAAAAGCAGAACATCTCCAGCGTCTAAATCCCCATCACCGTCTTCTGCATAAACTTCTACTGTCAATGGTGTGCCGGCCGGAGCATCTTCTCCTGTGTTTTTTACTTGTAAAGTATAACAAACTTCCTCCATATTAGGCAATATCGCCCTAGTGGAAGAGTTAAAATTACTCAAACTGACGTTTGGCTTTACAAATGTTATATTTTCTTCGGTTTCATCAGAAATTGCTCTCACTGCACAAGAGGTCATATTTGACACACAAAGTGCTTCTTTAGAACTAAATGTATAAGCTACGATCGGATAAGCACGGCACGCTTGCTGCGCATCAACTGCTTCGATAAAGAATTTAAATTTCACCTGGGCAGATTCAGTCAGTCCATCTACAACATCCCAAATTAGATTCTCCTGTCCATTTACCAATTCAATTACTGGTGGCAAAGAACCCGCATTCATGATATTCATGAAGGACCCTGATACATAGTGCACGCCCAGCGGTAGTTTGATTATTATGGAGTCTTTACTGGCTGTTGGAACACTGCCTGTTGATACTGCAAACTCTACATTGATTTGGGCTTGATCCATATTGCATGGGTTCAATGTATCTGCATTGAGTTGCACCTCCGTTTTATAAATTTCCGGTAAACCTGCGATCTTCAAAGCACCTGCAGGGCTAAACTTATAATTTACTAATTCATCACAAGCATTGTAAGCCCATGAAAGGAACCTGACTTTTCCACCTGATGCATAATTACAAGTGGTCCTTGTATTAAATCGAACAAAAGCATAATTTAGACCAAGCTGAAGGGTACCTGGCATCCCTGAAGACGCAAGTACCGGATCCTGTTGTGAAACATTAATTTCCCAATCATTGCCAAAAGTATTTATCGGGTCAGCAGAAGATTCCCACACTGCATCGTTATAATTTCCGCTAGCCGGGGGAGGATATGCGATTTCAAAAGAGCCTGGAACATATTCTTGACCATCAGGTAGATTAAATTGGAGATGAATGTCTTGGAGACTTCCTAAAATTGTACTTGACAACTGGATTACATAGTCTTGTTCAGTACACAAATCTGCAATGATTGACGTTTCTGGGTGTTTTATCACCATTCCCAATTCCGCACCGATAGGTTCCAGATATAAGGTTTGCGGATTATTGCAAGTCGCCTCGGCAATGCTGTATGGATAAGCTTTGCATTCCCATCCTGTATTCACCACAAAACTATCTAAGGCACAACTGTTTCCGATGACGCAGATTTCAAATATTCTCGTATAAGGGTTGCCACCAACTGCGCTATTCATTGCTCCGATTTGATAGATGCCCCTAGTTGGGGTATAGGTGATCGGTGCAGCCGGATTCGTAATATCTCTGACAGATTGTATGAGTACCGATCCGGATTCATTTGTTACAGTCAACCAAGTTAAACTTGAAGAATAATCACTGGAATTAATCAGTTGGACTTCGAAACAAGTAAATTCAGAAATCAGAGATTGAGTCTTGATAGGTGCTTGTATGGATAAATTTGGCGCACCGGTATATCCATATACCAGTTGATTGGAATTGTCAGGTGGCAAACTAGGAGAATAAGCTACTCTTCCGGCTTCCAAAGTACTATAACCAAATACTTTTGGATCCATATCAAACCAATATCTAGGTTTTTGGGATATGCCATTTATTGGGGTAACCATGGAGTTGCAGTTACCTCTGAATCGAGCATATCCTACAAATCTATAACCCTCATCTGCGATCAATTCCCCAAAATTGTCTTTCAGAAAGTCATAAGACCTAAAGTACAGAGTATCTCCAATAATGGTAATATATGGGGAAGTAATTGGCAATTCTCCCCAGTAATAACCCTGTCCTATAGAGCCCGGAGAATCCAAATCACCATAGACACCTGAGTTCAATGGCACTTGGCCTACTGGGTTTGGTCTTGCAATATAATCTTTAGCATAATAGTGCCATCTGTATCTATCATATACCAACCCGGCTGCAAGATAAGTTCTATGAATAACTGGATGTGCTTTTGGGGTTCTATATTCAAAAGGGAAATAATCTAAATTATTGCTGCCGATAAAAAAACCAGTCCAATCGTAACCATTGTGCCCCAAAGTACATCCTCCGGTATTTGTTCCATTAGATGAACTGAGAAGGTGTTTCATTTCAATATAGTAGACTCGGTCTCTGATATCCTCACATGCATACCTGTCAGCTGGGGCGACATCCCATAAGGTATCATGGGTGGCAAAACTGTAGTCGTCAATGATGAGAGGCTTGTTGACATTTCCATCTGTATAGACATTGAATGTTGGATCTGAGACCGCAAACAACACCGTAACTTCAACGGTATCATTATTTTCGTAAACCAGATCAGCGGGTACAGGATTCCCCAGATAGTTCAGATTTCCAGGGTGAAGATTTGTAATCACTTGATGTCCATTTGGAAATTGCTGAACCAGATCCGCCTCGTATGTTGCACCGCCAGATTTGATGATTCGGACAGCTCCACCTAGAGGTGTAATGGTTGCATCAAATCCTGTGGGTAGCTGCATCACTGAAAATGCTGCTTCAAAATTCTGTTGTACAACTCCTGCCCTAAAAACTCCTCTGTATACAGCCTTCAATGTGTCTCCTGAAATAAATCTATCCAATGCAACTAATGCCGGATTAATACTGCCTGTAGGGTCTGGTTGATAATTGTTGTCATTGTCAGGCAATTCCAATGTCAACCTGTCTATATTAAAACTGAGGGGGTATAAACCTTCACAAGGACCACAAGTCGGACATTTGATTTCAGTGTCAATATCAGTCAGGCATGTTACCAACTGTCCTTTTCCGCAATCGGTACAGCTGGCACTTGGGGAAAAGTAAACGCGCATTTTTGTATGGGCTATTGTGCCTTGTGCGCATGGAGGACCTGTTTCTCCACAGTCAGCTTTCACCTTCAATTTATACTGCATCCCGTCAGCATACACAAAAGTCGATGGAAAATTGGAGAAGCTGTAATCTACGAATAAAGTATCCGGACCTGCGCTACCATGATCAGTATACAAGACGCGGACTGGATCCCAAACCACTCCATTTCTTCCGTAAAACTTTACATCCGGAGATGTAAGATCACCTGAAACACCATTCCAGTCAAGCCCTTTGTCGAAATAATATTCGACTCTAAAGATTCCATCCGGAAAACTAGATCGATTGCCTAGCCAACTGTTGAGTGTTGCATTTGAAGTATAAGTTTCTGTACCCACTTGATCATTCAGTAGCTGAACCGGACCTTCCACAAACATGGACTGTATTCCTCGCCAATCTGTGGTGTTGATCTGTTCTAAATTATACTTATTCAAGTGACATGGATCCTGATAAGATGCAGGAGATGCCCATGTTGTACTCCCCCAATTTAAAATCCCAAAATACCAATTCTGCATATCGCAATATCCTGGTTCAAGGCTACAACCACAACTTGTGTATTCCATCTGAAACTCAATCCAAAGCGTATCGCCTGGTTTCAATTGGAAATCATTGAGTCGATAATCCGCTGTGCGCAATTGCTGGGTACTCAGTGGACAATATCCCGATTGTGCGGACATCCACACCTTGTTGGGCGAAATATGGATTGGAGCACCAAACTTACCAGTTCGGATGGTAACGCTTGCAGTATCGAGATTTACATTGATATCGCCTCGGTAAGCTGACAAAGAAAAATTGATACTATCTGCATATGCTGTACCGCTATTAAAAATAATTACTCTCTGTTTCGGTTTTGTAGAAAAATAACATGCGGGGAGCCCTTCTGCATATTCTGCGGGAGTCAAAAGATCCCAAGTCGTCCTCGTTGTCAAGACCGGACGTTTGAAACCAAACCTAAGTCCTGAAGTTCTACTGGTTTGTTCACATTTGGCCAGAACAGTTCCGTCACATCCATATCTGGCTCCTCTGATAATATCCGGAAAACTATTGCTACAATCGTCCACAAACCAAACTTCCTTGAATACCAATACTTCATTAAATTGAAAATTGCTCGTGTCATTTACATACGGTCCTGCAGTTGCTTTAGCGATGGCGTTCAAATTCACACTATAAAATGTGGTGTCTCCATTTGTTCCTAGTACAGGAAGCATATATGAACCAACATATACACCTGTATTTGTTAACAAAGGGTGATCCTTCACCCAATAAACAAAATGTGTCAAGGATCCATCCCCTGCATTGACAATGCTTACTTTGATTGTATCCGTAGAATTCTTTGCTGCATCAAAGAGGGATACAAAAGCTCCTGTCTTTCCGGGCAATGGATTCCCAAGGATTGACGGAATGGATAATGCCGGCTTTACAATTTCAAAATTACCCGTATTCTTTAACTGGCTAAATGGCGCTCCTCCAATGGTATAGTCAACATCAATATTGAAATTTGCAGCTGTACCACTTTGTACTTTAGGCAGAGCTTTGCAGTCGACTTCCAAGCCTACTCTGAATCTGGCAGTATCGCCCCTATTCATATTATTAATGCTAAAGGTTGGAATTCCGGCATCTAGAATGCTCACTCCAACTCCACCTAAATCTATTAAGGTTCCAGAAAACATGAATCCCGGCACACTAGACAGATCCACGGTCACTACCATATTCTCAGTGGTCTGACCCGGTAGAGGTGTAATATTTTCAATCCTTACTTCAAGGAATTTTTCTCCACCACAGATTGAAAAACGATTTTCACCAACAAGTGGTACCTGTGTAAAAATATTTAGATTGGTTTGAGAAAAAGTAAAGTGTAGGAATGTAATTGCAAATACAGAAGTAAGTGCAAGCTTTTTAAGGAGAGGTAAAATATGCATGAACGTAGTTTTGGTCTTTGCTTAATCGGCCAAATACGTTTTATGCTAAAAGTTAACTTCTGCTGGGAACTATTTTAAGCAGCACAAAATTCAAGATCATATGTTAAATATTATAATAATTATTAATATATTATTTATCATAATTTATATTTACTTATTTATCAATTATTTGTAAATTTAAATCCAATTGATTACGGGGAGTTCTTTTTTAGTAATTCGCTTATTATCAAGCCTCTGTCTCTATTGCATTTGCTATAAAATCGGGAGAGATGGTAGTGCGGGGAATATTAAAATCAAACCAGGCTTGCAAATCAAAATCGATGCCGGAGCCGTGCATAAAATTAAAGAGTGACTTTCTTAGGCCTTCTCCATATCTGGAATGGTCGATTCCATGTGGTTCCTTATATTCTAATTCATTATTAGCAAAATTGCTTGAGGAATCGGTGCTTACTAGAATTTTATATTTTTCCGGTTCACAAGCTACCGGACTATGAACAGTGAGAGCAAAGCGGTGCCAATGTGCGGATTGCAATATCCCCAATTCAAACATTTGTCTGACCATTTCTAGTGAATCCACCGTCTCCTGTTCCGTCTGTGTGGGAAAACCATACATCAAATAAGCATGAACCATGATACCTGATGCTGCAAAAGCATCCATGACTCGTGCTACTTGGACCACACTAACACCTTTATTGATCAACTTCAATAATCTATCAGAGGCCACTTCCAGGCCTCCAGTGACTGCGATACAACCACTTTCCCGGAGGAGTTCACAGAGTTCGTAATTGAAGCTTTTTTCGAATCGAATGTTGGTCCACCAAGAAATTTGAATATTTCTTCTCAAAATCTCTTCACTAAATCTTTTCATCAACGCGGGTGGAGCAGCTTCATCCACAAAGTGAAATCCAGAGCAAGAATTATCCTGAATGAGCTTTTCCACTCTGTCGCAAAGTAAGGCTGCATCATGCGGTATATAATCACTGATGTAAGGTAAACTTACGTCACAAAAGGTGCATTTTTTCCAATAGCAGCCATTTGCCATCGTGAGCTTATTCCAGTAACCATCACTCCACAGACTATGCATGGGATTGACCACTTCGAGTACTGAAATATAATCGTGGATACGAAGATCTGAATAATCAGGAGTACCAGATTCTTCAGCATTCACATCCCTAAAAAGACTGCCATCCACCCATCTCATTCCCTGCGAATCACAAATCATCGTGCGTTTCAAAAGTTCGACAGGAATAGACCCATCAATATAATTTATTATCTGTAAGAGTGCCGTTTCACCTGCGTCAAAGCTGATGAAATCCACAAATTCAAATATTCTTTTGTCGCTAAGTGATCGCAGTTCCGTATTGACGTATCCACCTCCCAGTGCAAGCTTAATCGAAGGGAATCTCAATTTGATATATTGTGCACATCTGAGTGCAGAATATAAATTTCCCGGAAAAGGTACCGTAATTGCGACAAGATTCGAAGTCTTTAAAACTTCAGTTTTTTGATCCAGTAATTCTTCTATAAGAGTATCTATCAAACCGCTTTCATCAAGCAATGCTGAGTACAGATCATCCATACTATGTACACAAGAGCTCAAACTCTCTGCATACCTGCTGAGCCCGAAATGCGGATCTAAGTTATCGGTAATGAATCTGCTCAGCTTGGCTATGAGCGCACTCGAGATATACTTGGCTTTGTCTTGCAAACCCATGTATCCAAAACTAACATTGAGATCATTTTCATCCAAATTTAAATCAGCCAATTCAAAATAATCACCTCGCACTATGCGATAAGCAAAGCTTGGGTTTTTGGATTGGAGAAAGGAAATGACAGCATCAATTTGGTCAATAAAATGGTATCGATTTTGATAAACATCTTCTTTTTCAAATCCCGGTTCACCAATATTTTGAATAAGTTCAAACACTCTTGTCAGACCATCCTTGCAAAATATTTTGAGGGCTAGCTCTATGCTAAGATCCCATTGCAAAGATGAAATACCCTTTGTGTTCAAAAAACCCTTGAGGTATGCTGTAGCGGGATAAGGAGTGTTCAGCTGTGTAAAAGGGGGAGTGATTAAAATTACTTTTGGCTCTTGCATGGATAGCTGTATGGAAAGATATCCTGGTCTTTCCTTTAACTGATTGTAAAGATATTGAAAGGTATCCATCAACACAACTATACTATGTAGCTGATCGTCGAAGACGAGAATTGAGCTTTTGACGATGAAGAAGTATTGTTCGTCGAGTAATTATGCATGTTCAGGTACTTTGTTTTGCATAGTACTAAAATATCCTTTATCTTTGTGTCATGAAAATGGAAAATACTATAGCTCAAATGAAGAAGGGTGTGCTCGACATGTGCATCCTCTCCATCCTGAGGTCTGAAGAAGCCTACCCTTCTGACATTATTCAGAAGTTGAGAAAGGCAGATCTCATCGTAGTTGAAGGGACATTGTATCCCATTCTAAGCCGACTCAAAAACAGCGGCTTGTTAGTCTATAACTGGCAAGAGTCCAATGCAGGACCGCCAAGAAAATATTTTAAAATCACTGAAGAAGGTCAAATAGCACTTGATCACCTCGTAGAATCCTGGAACCAATTTGTTAACGGTGTAAACCAATCAATCAAAAAACCAATCACAAATGAATAAAATACTTCACATCAACGTAGGAGGCTACCCTTTCTCAATTGACATTGATGCCTACGAAAAGCTGGATCATTATCTGGCTACGCTGGAACAACACTTCTCTAAGTCTGAAGGATGCAAAGAAATCATGCACGACATTGAATCCCGTATGGGAGAACTTTTTAAAGAAGGTATCAATGGCGGTTCAATAGTCACTCTCCCATTAGTAGAAAAATGCATAGGAATAATGGGCACTGCTGACAATTTTACTTCTGATGCAGAACATGATTTCAAATCAGATACGCATGAATCCAATCCAAGGACCAAAGAAGGATGGGGAATTAAAACGGGCAAAAAATTATTTCGCGATATGGAGAATGCGAAATTCATGGGAGTTTGTTCAGGCATAACTCAATACTTTGGCATTCAGGATGTTGTGTGGGTCAGACTGGCTTTTGCACTGGGAGTGTTAGGAGGAGGTTTTACGGTGCCACTCTATCTGATACTTTGGATGATTGTACCTGAAGCACGCACCTCAGCGGATAGACTTAATATGGCAGGACAGCCAATCAACGTTCAAAATATAGCGCGAAAAGCTGAAGAAGAACTGGACAAACTTACAGATAAATTTGAAGATTGGCGCGAGAGCAAACGCAAACGCAAAAAAAAGTGGTACCAAAATAAATATTAATTCTTGGTTCTTCAATTTCAGTAAAATTGAATTTGATAATTAAAAAACCAAAAGCACTTACATTGCTTTCGGCAGCTATTCTTTACTGTTGAAAAAAACCTGACCATACATGATCTGAAATTATGCACTGTCTCGAAGATTCGAGAGAAACGGATAAATTATAACGGCCTGAAAAATGATTATCTTTGTATCAAATCTAACTAGATGGTTACGAGAAAGATAAGAAAAATTGCAGTACTGGGATCGGGTCTGATGGGTTCAGGAATAGCCTTACATTTTGCCGGATCGGGATTCGATGTTCTGCTTTTGGATCTGAAATCAGAGGGTGAGAAACCAAACAGTATCGTACAAAATGCTTTACAAAAATCTGTATCAACAAAACCTTCTAATGTATTACACCAAAGTGCATTATCTAGAATTCAAACCGGCAACTTTGATGATGATTTAGTGAAACTGAAAGAAGTAGATTGGATCATAGAAGTAGTAGTTGAAAATTTGGATATCAAAAAATCACTATACGAAAAGATAGAAAAATTCAGACGAAATTCAACAATTATCACTTCCAATACCTCCGGAATTCCAATTCACCTTCTGGTGGAAGGAAGAACGGAAGACTTCAAAAAAAGCTTTTGTGGTACACATTTTTTTAACCCACCTCGATATCTTAAACTGGTGGAAATCATTCCAACACGAGACACTGATCCGCAACTGGTTTCTTTTCTCATGGATTTTTGCAACAGATTTTTGGGGAAGCAAACTATACTCTGCAAGGATACTCCCGCTTTTATAGCAAACAGATTGGGAGTTGTTTCAATGGCAAAAGCATTTGAAATCACTCAAGAACTTGGCTTGAGCATATCTGATGTAGATAAATTATCGGGGCCTACACTTGGAAGACCCAAGTCAGGTACATTTCGATTGACCGATCTTGTTGGATTAGATACAGCTATGTTTGTCATTCAAGGATTGAAAAAAAATTGTCCCCAAGACAAAATGCTTCAGTCTCTGAAAGTTCCTTCTTTTATCGACCATTTGATTTCACAAAAATGGTTTGGAGACAAATCCGGAAAAGGATTTTATTTGAAAACTTCCGAAAAGAACGAGGAAGGAAAACCAATCATTCATGCGTTGCAACTGGATAGTCTAGAATATAAGCTTGACAAAAAGCAAAATCTTGAAAGTCTGCAAATATCAAAACAAATAGAAGACTTGCCAAGAAGGATAAAATCCATCCTTCAGGCAAAAGACGCAGGAGCATTATTTGTAAAAAAATCACTTGGATTTACCTTAGCATATGCTGCTCAGTGTTTCCCAGAAATCAGTAATACATTATACGCCATGGATATGGCGATGCGCAATGGATTTGCCTGGGAAAAAGGACCTTTTCAATATTGGGATATTGTCGGCTTGCAACAAGGCGTACAACTCATCACGGAGTCTGGTTCAGAAGTCGCCGGATGGATCAATGAAATGCAAGAAAATGGTTTTAAAAGTTTCTACGAGTTCCAAAATGGAGTTGAATTCTGCTATAATCCACTCACTAAAAAATATGAACAAATACCGGGGCAAGAAGAACAAATTCAATTGAATCTTTTGGCAGGTGAAAAAACAGTTTACAAAAATGATGAACTCAGCTTGATAGATATCGGAGATGGTGTATTGTGCGCAGAATTTAAATCAAAGTACAATGCGATCGGTGAAGGTATTCTGAGGGGATTACAAGAAAGTGTTCGCATTACGGAAGAACAAAACTGGAAAGGACTGGTCATCGGTAATAATGCAGCGAATTTCAGCGTGGGAGCTAATCTGATGTTGATCGGGATGTTGGCATTTCAGCAAGAATATGATCAACTGAATATGGCGGTAAATTTGTTTCAGCAAACATCCATGAGGTTGAGATATTCTGCTATACCAGTTGTCATGGCAACCCAAGGATATGTTTTTGGTGGTGGAGTAGAATTTCTGATGCACTGTGATGCTTCGATTTGTTCAGCCGAATCATACATAGGTCTGGTAGAAGTAGGCATAGGAGTGATACCCGGAGGTGGTGGAACTAAAGAATTTGCAGTGCGACTTTCGGATCAAATGAAAGAAGGAGAAGTGATAATTCCGCAATTGATTGACAAATTCAAAACCATTGCAACAGCCTCCGTTGCGACCTCAGCATTTGAAGCCTATGATTATGGTTATTTAATTTCAGGCAGAGACATTGTAAATATGAATACCGGTACCAGCATTTATCGCGCAAAAGAAAAAGTGCTAGAGCTTTCTACTTATTACACTCCAAGGTCAGCCAGACAGGACATCCTCGTTCTGGGAAAATCAGGCCTTGGAGCATTATACGCTGCTGCACATAGTTTATATCGCGGATCATATGCAAGTGAACACGATATAAAAATAGCACATAAAGTGGCACAGGTCTTGTGCGGAGGAGAACTCAGCTCAGCACAAAAAGTAAGTGAACAGTATCTGCTTGATCTTGAAAGAGAAGCCTTCATGAGTTTGTGCACAGAACCAAAAACTCTGGCAAGAATCCAACACATGTTAGAAAAAAACAAACCCCTTCGAAATTAAGCTCACTTCAATAAGTATTTGTTTTACCGAAATAAACAAGATAAGCTCATTGCAAATGCAACTCAATAGCTGCATTGAGTTATATAATCTGAAATCCGGTAATGAGCTAGTTCATTTTTTATTCTCTTTAGTATTCATTCTTGAAGTAAAACACATGTTTTGAATTGGAGATAATTCGAAATAAAATCCCAGTAAAACATTCAATAGTTCAATTCCGATTATATTATTCCAAATACCGATATCCAAAATATCTATATATAAATCATGGTACAATGAAATTGCTAAGGATTATTAATTTCAATCACTAAAAGCCCATTCTTGATTGAAAGTATGAGCCAGATTATGCTCCTGGGAATCGCAGGGACTACTGAAAAGCTAATAATATCATGAGTTTTGGTATCTAAGCACTGTTTATTCTTCACCTATGAATCAATTATGGTGCAAAGCCTTGATTTTGAAGACGAGTTGATTCAAAATAGATAATCAATTTTATATCTGAATTTAATCGCACAATATATTTTTAATAAATAGTAAAAACTGGATTTAAATAAAAATGACAATCATGATCCTCAACTTCCAAATATAGATGAAAGTACGGCTTTCTTCTCATGGCATGTACTGACACCTCCACCCTTTTAATAATTGATTAATTTTTCTGAAAAAGGCCATTTTTTAAACGATCATAAAACGGGTACCAATAAGCTTCGAAGAGACTATATTTTAAAATATTTGATTAGGGCAGTTTGCATTCCCGCTCGGATTTTTGCAAAATAAATACCTGAAGGAAAATCAGAAGTCAGGATGTGGTCGCAGTGATTACACATTGCAAGAGCTTTACCTTCCAAATTTAAAATTTGTATTTGATCTACAACTGTCTCGAGTTGAATATAATCATGGCTTACCTTTGAACCTACTACGAATGCCTCCGGATTATCCTCTATATTGGTGGTACAGTTGACGTTTGTACGATTGTAAGCGCATACCGTTTGCCAGGCAATTTTCTGCATGATTTTTGCCATTTCCAATGTTGGTGCCGGAGTATAAACCTGACCATACATATCTGTGATCTGATGGATCAAGCCTTCAGGTGATTTCTTAAAGATAGTGGCATACATGATACAAGCTATGAAATAGTTTCCCACAGAAGTTAGATGGATGTCATCTGAAAACAACTGGCGTATATCAGTCAATCCCGGGACTTGTCCAGCCAAAATTGCATCATGCAGTCTGGCCAAGCCTTGTCCTCCCGGAATAATATAAGCTTTGTTGCTGTACTTTGCATTGTGAGATTCAGCAATACCTTCCCACAAACTCAGGTCAATATCCAGGCGATCACGCCAAGGGATGTGTTTATCATCATCATACATACATCCAATTGGCGTACCGCTGTTGATACAATGCCAGGTTTCATATATGTAGACATTGATATTAGGACTTTTTTGTACTGCATATTGATAAAAACTATCCAGGTACTCATAGGTATTACTCCATTTCAACTGACCTTTTAGAGGCACTGCTTCTGTCAAAACAAATGTCTCAAAAGTCTGATTGCGCAAAGTCGTATCCCACTGATTTCCTTCTCCTGTTTCCGGATGTGTCCAGTGCCAACTAAAGTTAGCACCATTACCGATATGTGCCTGATAAAACGTTTTGGCTTTCGCATCTTTTGCAAGTTGATCTGTCATCCTAGGAGTCTGGTGATTTATCAAACTATGCCCGAGATAAAAAATCCTGTTGCTATCCTGAGAATTACTTGCAATATAAACGTTAAGAAAAACCATTGTGAAAAAAATCATTCTTATCATAACCAAACTACAATTGTGTTTACATTCACTATATTTGTTTACTTCCAGCACGACACCGCCTTCTAGTATATGTAATACGCATACCATTAGACTATAGAAATTTAACTTCATAAAAAGCGTCGGTCGTGATGGTTTGAATAGATCAACTTAGAGTCATTTCGAGCTGATCTATAACAAGCCACCTCACTTTCATTTTATTGTATCGCCTAATCTTTCATTTTCATGTCAAAAGTACTTGAATTCTATTAAAGCCATAAATCGATTTTACATGTGATAACACTTGTTACAATACAAATTATTTTACTATAACCCGATACATCCATAATCTTTATAAATCTGCAATACGTTACATTGAGTGAAATCTCAATTTAAATAACATTTCTTCAGACCATAAAATTCCGGATAAAATAGAATTTAAATCATCTCCAGCTGAATTTAAAAAAAAATATGCATTCCTATTTGAAAAAACTTCAACTGCAAATGTTGAAGGTGTTCATTCTGATCAATTCCCCCTGACCAACCCTATAAAAGCAGGAACCGTGATACCTTTACAACTCAATAACGGAACTTCTGTAAAATAGATGTCCATACTTGGCTTTGAAAATACAAAAGATGTGATGGTGAATTCAGGAGATGAAGTAAAAGCACCTGAAACTCCCGGTATTTGCATCTTAGAAATTCAAATGAAAGATCAGCGACTCATGCGAAGAAAGTTGATGCTTGTTCCTTAATTCCTAATTTTGCATCTGAAATATTTAAGGATAAAAATTACTGCAAAATCTTAACTTTAGGAAAGGCCGATTTCTACAGTTAAGTCTTCTTTATTCTTTTAATCCGGAAGCTGTGATATCATATTAAAAAATCACACTCATTATAATGTTTCTAGCTGTAGTGTACAGAAATATCCCTATTTTATTTCAAACAGAAATAAAAGCGGTTTAATCCTTATTGGCCCGTCCTAGGTATGAATGAATGGACTTTTTTTTGCTAAATACAATATGGTAAATGAATAATTTTAATATGACAATCACATATTTTTGACTATCAAAATAATTTTTAACTGATTCATTAGTCTATTACTATTTTTCTGGCTTCCAGGTACTGAAAATTTTCCGTGAGTCTGACGATATACATACCTGAAGATATAGATGCTACTTTCATCGAAACAGTATTCATACCCTCATGAGCTGACTTCAATATTTCTGAGATCGCTACATCCCCATTTAAATTCAATAATTCAATATTATACTTTGCTCCGGCCTTTGCCCTCAGCGATAATATAATTTCGTCCTGAATTTGCTGAAGAGATAAAATTTTTGCTGTTTGGACACTAGCAGGATCTTGTGTAGCAACTAATTCCGACATAGGGATTTCTCTCCTCATCAATGCGTGCCCATAAGCTCCAATCACCACATAAAAATTACCACCATGAGGTGTATCATCGACATAATCCAAAGTATTCACTTTTACACCATAAGGAAGGTCTCTGTCCCATCGCTCATAATTACGACCTCCATCTAATGTTCGAAAGACTCCAAATCCATCTGTACCCACATAAATTTGAGAAGGGCTATACGGATTTTCTAAAACAGACAGTATCGGCACATCTGGTATATTGCCGGTAATGTTGGTCCAGTTGTCTCCTCCATCAATTGTTTTAAAAATTTTGTTACCACTGGTGCTGTTGCCGTTGCCGGTCATTGCAGCATAAGCTACTTTTTCGTCCACCTGCGAAGGAAAAACTTTTGACCATGTGCGGCCATTATTCTTACCATATGGCGTTTTATTTGTCCAGCTTGCATTTGCGACATCATAGACCATCAACTTGGTCAAGTCATTGTTGTGTATCCCGCAATATACCAAAGGTTTCTCCCCTTTGGAAACTTGAAGAAATCCTACCTCGAAATTAAATGGGCTGCTTCTGTTGAGTACCTGATATGTAGCACCTTTGTCAGTAGATGCATACACATATTGACATGCATGATAATACATCGTAGCAGGGTTGTTATAATCAGTCGTCACCATAGTATACCACTGCTCACAAAGTGCATTGAGTCCGGAACTCACATCTCTCCAATTGTCATTTCCGTTTTTCGCATAAGGGTGAAACGACAATTCTTTTCCGAAATAGCCTTGTACACCATAAAGTACTGAAGCATTCGTCGGATCAACACGAGGCGGACCTCCATCACCACTAAAACCAACCCAGTTGCCTCCTGATCTCCACATGATACCGTTATCCTGTGATCCTCCTATCATCACACTGTTATCAGACTTCCCTACGCTTACACCAGTAAATTGGGTAATCGGCATAGAATTGTAGTAATAATTTGGTAATGAACTTGCTGTTGTTCCATTGATGCGGAAGAGGTACACTCCACCATCAGTACCGATAAAGGCTACCTTCCCATCCGGTGTCCATGCTGAGCAATGTATATCTGCATGATGAGCAAGTGTCGTACCTCTGAATATTGAGCCTAAGCTAGAATAGAGCAAACTGGTACCGCCACAAAAGGCGACTTTGCTTGCCACGGGAGAAACGGTGATCATATTATCGTACCATCCCTGATCTCCATGAATGTTGGCGGCAGGATTGCCGTCTGCGCTCTGGAGGATTGAACTTCTCCAAGTGGTACCGGCGTCTTCTGTTCGAAAAAGTCCTGCGGTTTGGTTATTGGATTTGGTCCATAAAGAATAGATCGTAGTAGGAACAGCGGCGCACATACTCAAGGCTATCCTGGAGATACCTGTAGGGAATACAGAGGAGCTCAAAAGAGAAAAGTTTGCACCACCATTTGTCGATTTTGATATTCCGGCTCCTAGCGAGGCAATGTACACCAGGGTTGAGTTTTTGAGGTCTGTGATTACATCCCATTGGAACCCAGCTTTGAGAAATGTCCAGTTTTCACCACTGTCAGTGCTTTTATATAATCCCCCGGAACCAGAAGCATAGCAAACTCCGTCTTCTGCTATGACGATCTTTGTATAAGCATCAGATGAATTCGGGACATTCACCCTATACCAATTTGCACCACCGTCTTGGGATTTCCAGATACCTGTACCAGAACTCACGTTTGCTTCGCCGGTACCGACCAGGATGATGTCTGAATTCAAGGGATGGGTGGCTAATGCTCCAATATTGGCTGATGTGATTTGAAAAAGTCCTAGTGGTCTGGGAGCACTCACTGCTGGATATGAAACTTCCCAAACACCCCCTGATGCAGCACCTATGCGGAGTTTACCCTGGTTGTAATCTAAAGCTCGTATTCTCCCGGAAATCTTGATGCTATCTTGGGTCGTCAGTGCACCGGCGAGATCCATGTACTCCCATCCTTCCCCCTGACGAGAGATCGATCGCTCTGGAGCCATTTCTGCCACTCTGGCTTGAAGTTCCATGATTTTTTGAGAGCTCAGCTCTTCATAAGTTGGATTATTCATCATCAACCATTGATGGTGTCTCCACGGTCCTGTATTCTCTTTTCGAACAAGCCCCGGTTGGTATTGAGCCAGCAATGGCATCACTATACTCCAAATCATGTAGATCAATGCACTTTTCCTCATAAACTTTGACTTTGTCACAAAGATAAAACGAACATACTTGATTACCAGCTGAAATTCAAGCCATATTTGAGTTACATTAATTTTCATCCCAATCGCTAAAATGACACCTATGTTATCTAAAATATGTGCACTAAATTCAATATTACAAAGCATAGTGGTATTGCACTAGCTCTCCCCCGGGGTTTGTCATGGACATCATCCGGCCCCAAGTATCATACACATACTCTTTTACAAAGGTCTGCTCCGGTCTCAATGAATCATTCAAGAAAAATGACTCGTATATGAATTCATCCATAGTACCGTTTTGAAACTTTCTCCATTTAAAAAAGAGCCTATGAGTTTGGATATTTATTACTAATATTGTTAAGAAATTGCTCTACTAAACGGGAGGTACTTCAGAAATTCAGAAAAAATGATTAAAAAAGGATTTGTAGAAACTTCTATTGAGATTTTGGATAAACCATCTTCTTTATACGGTGTTTGTATTAACGTGATAGTTCACTATAGTAATTTCACTCCAAAGACTGTTACCATTCATGATAAAAGGGCTTCACAACAAGTTCACTTCATTGCTCAACTGAATGATAAGGACAAAAGCAAGTTATGAATATCATTGATACGGTGCTGACTAAAAAATAATTTCAATTTTTTTTTTGAACAAAATATTCAAACAGCAAAAAAAATCAGATTATGCTTACCTTACATCCACAATATATTAAAGATGCCAATGGCAATAAATCTATGGTGATACTTCTTGCTAAAGAGTTTGATACTTTAATGGAAGAACTGGAAGAGTTAGAAGATATTCGCCTTTATGATGAAGCTAAAAAAAATGATACCGGCGAACGAATCCCAATGAATGAAGCATTTAGAATGATTGAGGAAAAACGCAAGAACAAATCTTAATGCCTTACTCATTAGAGTTCAGCAAACAGGCTCTCAAAGAATTAGAAAAAATTAACGAGCCATTTTACTCCAATATAAAAGAAGCTATTTCTAAGCTTACAGAAAATCCACGTCCCAACGGTTACAAAAAACTGAGTGGCAGAGATGCTTACAGAATTAGAATTGGCGACTACCGCGTTATCTACGATATTTTTGATACCAAACTTATTATTGAAATTGTAACACTAGGTCATCGAAAAGATATTTATGAATAAACCTAAACTCCTACCTAGGCACCACTTACGCCGAACAGTGATAAAATACGACACTTACAGCATATCATGGCATAGCCACAAAAGCACACCGATAGAAAGATAATTTTATCTAATGGTTTTGTTTCAAACTATCCAAGCCAATTTCTTCCATCATTTTTAATAGTTTTGATTTTTGGGGATCAGGGATATTGGCCTTTATCAATTTATTAGAATTTGGATTATTGGGGTTAAAAATATAGCTTACATCTGTTGATGTATCCATATAACTTTCAACATAATAAAAAACTCCAGTTGAATCATAAAACAAATAATTTTTCAGATTGCCTGAGTTTTCATAATAATCAAATCCATATTCAAATTTCTTTCCATTTTTAAATGTGACTATCGACTTCAAATCTCCATTTTCATGAAAGTAATAATTTTTACCATCTAATTCGTTATTTGTATTTAACCTTTCTTTTGCCGACAATAATCCATCTTGACTAAAAAATAATTTGCTAACTAAAGTATCAAAATTTAATGATTCTATACTTACTAGTTGATAATTGCTATCACATAATATGATTGTCTTATTTGGCAATACTAATTGGTTAAAATCCCAATCACCAATTCTTATTTTTTTCCAATTTGGACCGTGATTATTTTTTAAGCATGAAAATAAAGTCAAAACAATAAGTATAACCAACCCAGAATATTTTACCATTTTAATTAATTATTTAGGTTTATAAGGAACAATTACTCCACCACTATCATATCGCACTATAAGTCCTGGAAATTTGGGATCATGCAATTGATGCCCCCAAATAGCATCAAATGTATCATTACCACCTTTTGGTCCCCAAGGATTAGGATTAGCTGGTTTACTTTTTTCATAACTAGGCAAAAGATTGTACAAAATATTCCCGCCATCTGCACCCCAGTCAGCTATCTCTCCTAGTTGTTTTACTGCTTGTTCATTGTTTTCTGGTTGTCCAAATGGATTAGACACTCCTTGCACACTTTTCATTGCATCTGCTAATGCAAGCAAATTATCAATATTACCCTTATAATTGGCGTTTTCGCTTTCTTCAGAATTAAAACGCCCGTTATCAGATTCAAATGCGTCACCTGTTACTCTTCTAATAATATTTTTCATTTTTTCACCCATGGATGAAAATAAAGATCTTTTTGGATTTACTTCTGTCGATTTATTAAAATAAACTCCCATATCCTTACCATTATCGTCGGTCCATTGATAATAGTCTTCTTTTATCTTATTAAAACATCCATCTTTATCACATCATGCATCTCCTGTAAATCCCTCCGGAGGCATTTCATTCATACCATTTGGATCTATCATTCTAATCGGGTTATTAAACCCATATCGGAATGGATTTCATCCAGGTGCTTTCTCTGCCAGTGGATCGACACCATACCACACACTCAGCCTCGGATCGTAGTAGCGCGTTCCAAAGTCATACAAGCCGCTCAATGGGTCAAGCTCCTTGCCCGTGAAGCGATATCGCGAGCTATAGCCCCCGGCTTCTGCTCAACCATACTCTCACTATGATCTTCTATCTCCCGCATGATCAAAGTAAAGATAATTAACTCCTGCTGTATAAGGATCAATTATTACATGGGACACTGAACAATGCGGGTTCGTTTTAATCCATTCTGAAGATTATGGACATTGCTTCAAAATACTTTTACCAGAATACAGTATTGATTTGGCAATCTCCAGAAAATGAATCCACAGAATGTAGAAAAGTCGAAGGCTTCACCAGAAAAAAACTGGCAGAGAAGATCGGAACTTCTGGCCCTATTGTAGGTCGCTATGAAAGTGGTGATATGATGCCCTCTATTGAGTTCGCAAGCAATATTGCTGAGGCTCTTGAAGTAAGTCTGGATTTCTTTGTCGGTAATTCCTCCATCCTTGTCAAAGACAAAAACATCCTCAACTTCATTGAAGAAATTACTGGTAATGTTTAATAGACTCGGTTTGGCTCTACTTTAAGATGTGCGCCAATAGGGGAGCTCGCTTTTGATGTCTTAGATCCCTAAACTAAAATATATTATAAGAATAAATTTAAAACCGTTTACGGTTCAAAGGTGCTCTATTCGGATTTAATTACAATAAATTTTAGGTTTTAATAGCTCGAAAAAGTGTTCTATATTTGCATCATTAAGCAAAAACACAGTTTAATAACCCTTTTAAGAGTTTTTATATGGATACTTTCGATAAAAGAATGGCGGCTCTCCACAAGGTAAGAAAGATGACACAAGAAGAATTAGCTAAACTTCTTAATACTTCTATTTCAGTAATTGGCAGGTATGAAAGGGACGAGATGACCCCAAGTATTGATGTGGCTAAAAATATTTCAAGCCATTTGAGTACTACTGTGGGCTATCTTTTAGGAGAAACGGACAAAGCTGATTTATTTAAAAATCCTATTATGTTACAACGTCTTTGTGAGTCCGACAAAATGGATATCAATGATAAAAGTCATATTCTCCATGTTCTAGAAGGTTTTATTAAATCTGTTAAATTTAAAAATATTGCTGCTCTATGAAAACACAAGAAGTATTTATTGCACATCCACAGACAAATGAGCAAGTTATAGCCTTAAAAGCATTTATGCAAGCCCTCAAAATAAAGTTTGAGGTAACTGAAGAAGATAACTATAATCCTGAGTTTGTGGCGAAAATCCAGAAGGCAAGGCAAGATTATAAAGATGGTAAAGGAAAAGTCTATACTACTGATCAACTAAACGCCTTATGGAAGTAATCTTCCTGCCTGATGCCGAAGAAGATCTTCAGTATTGGATTTTTACCGCCAATAAAACCATACTTAAAAAAATTGCTCAACTCATTGATGATATAAAAATTCATCCATATTCTGGTGTTGGTAAACCCGAACCACTTAAATATAATCTATCTGGTGCTTGGTCTCGCAGGATATCTAAAGAACATAGGCTAGTTTATGAAGTCGTCAATGATACTGTCTTGATTCTCTCTGCTAAAGGACACTATTTTTAGGTTCTTTTAACTGTGCAAGTCTATGACTTGCGCCAGCATGAGGATAGTGTCCTTTATAACTTTCACTATTCAAATCCTACTCTTCTCCCTCCCCAAAATAAGCCTTTCCCTGTTGAATCTACCAATACATTGAGTTGATTTTCATTAATGCCATATCCTAAATAAATTCCAGATATTTTCTCTGAGTCCAAAATCAATAGCGTGTCAATATCATTAACTTGAAAATAAACTTTTACATTTTTATTCCTTATTCTATCCAAACACAGGTCGGAACAATACTTCTTTTGCTTGAGAGCATTAAAGGGCTCAAATTTATTTATTGTTTTTTTATAAACCAGTTCATCATTAATAATTAACGTCACTTTTTGCTTTGGGTATAAATAATCTAGATGAAAATACATTGCCTTATTGCACTTCTTACAAGAGAATTGCATTGAGCATCCTAATACAATAGCTATATAGACAGTGCATTTCTTAAAAATCATTATAAGTTTTGCTAATCTCAGTCTTACCATTTTTCCAATTTATAATACGCTCAATTATTCCGTTATTGAAAATTGTATTTTTGTTCAGCTTACCAGATTTGAAATTATTATACATTGATTCTATTTGATTTGATTTCAATTTAGAACCCAATTGATGACCTCCTCCTTTCGATCGCCCATACATTAAGTTATTATCATCTTTAAGATCATAATAGTTGGCCAATCCTTTTGGATCAACATCCGGATGTTGTAGCCCTGCAGTATGCCCAAGTTCATGTGGAACAGTCCTACTATTATCCCCACAAATAATTGCATTTGCAGTATTTTCGGAGATTCCAATCTTCTTTCCATATGCATCTGCAACTCCAGTTACACCTTTCTCTGTTATACTTTCAAACTCAGAATTAGAATAAACACTAATTAAATGATCATTTGATTGAATTTCTGATTCAGAAGTAATAACTCGCAAATCAATATTCACTGAAACTGTAGCTCCACCTTCTATATTTTGAGAATTATACACATTTGCTATTGAAGCGGTCAGATTTTTCTTTAAAGCCGCCATATCTAACTTCGAACCTGAGCTATTTAATATTGCTCCTTTAAATCCAATAGTATAATGTTCTTTATTATTAATAATTGACTTAGAAATAACCCAATCTTGCCCATCAGGATCAAAATATACTATTGGATTATTAGCAGTATACAAATATGCCGCATAGTCAGGATGCCCATCTGCCATCGGATCGACACCAAACCACACACTCAGCCTCGGATCGTAGTAGCGCGCTCCAAAGTCATACAAGCCACTCAATGGGTCAAGCTCCTTGCCAGTGAAGCGATATCGCGAGCTATAGCCCCCCAGCTTCTGCTCAGCCATACTCTCAGTATGAACTTCTATCTCTCGAACCATCATAGTAAAGATAATAAATTCTTGTTGTATAAAGATTAATTATTACATGGGATACTGAACAATGCGGGCTAGTTTTAACCCATTCTGAAGATTATGGACATAGCTACAAAATGCTCTTTACCAGAATACAGTACAGAATTGTCAATCTCCGGAAAATGAATCCACAGAATGTAGAAAAGCTAAAAACCGTTCTTACAATGAGCTGACAGACCTTCTTAATACAGCTATTGTTAAATATAAACGGGACGAGATGAAGCCTTCGATCGATTAGCTACCAAAATGGCCCAGTATTTAGAGGTGTCTTTGGATTGGCTTACCGGCCAGACTGATCTCGAACTAGATCGAAAGAAGATCCAGCGTATTGAAGAAGTATTTAAAATGAAGCTTAAGTACGAAGTACTTGTATTTGCTATGCTTGATGCTTTTCTCGCTAAGAATAAATTACAGGCGATTTTAGTTTAATACAAAAGCCCCTACAGATTAGATTGCAGAGGCTTTTGAGTAATTTTCTCAGTTAATATTTAATTAAAGTAATGTTTTTCAAAATCTGTCTCGTTCCTAAGCTTTTGAATTTCACTTTTTGGAAGAAAGATAAATGGTGTCTTAGAATTGACTAATTCTATATTATTAAAAAGATATGGATAAATTCTATTGTATTTTAACCCCTTAATTACAGTGCTTCCATTATCTGTAATTCTAATCATATAAATTGTGTCGTCATTGCATTGTCTTCCATTACAAAACAGATTTATACCATGTATTATAATATAAGAAATTTTTCCAATTTTGTAAAACTTAATTGATTTATCTTCTTCTTCACTATACCAAATGTTTGCTGCATTTATATTGGTAGAATTGTTTATTAATGTTTTGATCCCATTAACATTAAAATAAGCTTGCTTGATAGGATAGTCAATATCACCTGGATAAAAATTGTCTTTATCATAGATACTCAAACTATCTTTATATAAAATTACAAACTCAATATTATTACCATTTATATTTTTACTTGAAACAAGTTTTACTTCATTTTTACTTTTTGAATGACTTAATGAAAATCCCCCTAAAATATTTAACGGTGCAACAGTATCTTGATCAATGTAAAGAGTTTTTATATCAAAAGTATCCTTTAGATTTTGGGATTTAACTTCTATTGTATTTATGTTTTTTTGTTGACAAGAAAACCCGATCGTTAGCAATAAATAGATTAATATCTTCATTTGCTATTTCTTTTTCTCTTTATAAAAATGATTTCCATTTCCTTGACCTAACCCATACCACATGTTGGCTCCTTTAACTTTATCTGGACCTATTAAACCATTTATTGCAGCTTTAGTTGAGCCTGTCATTGATGAACTCGCATTTCTTTCACTTGTTGAAGCATTAATAAAATTTTGATAATTTTCAGTTCCTACATTACTCATAGGGATTTTTGTACCTGGGACATTACCTGATTTAGGATTAGCTCTATCAGGTTGCATCTTCTTTTCATGTGTATCGGAACTAAACATTATCCTATCAAGTGTACGCTGCCATGTTCCACCTTGAGTACTAGTCTCCTTTCTATTATTAATTGCAGAGCCAACTTTGTCTTTCTCATCTTGCGATTCGTAAGGTGCTTCATTGTTAACGTTGGCTGCATACTGAACAAATTCAGAATGAGTAATCCCTGTATTCCCCGTGATGTCAATTGTACTTGATACACCTGTTGTAGTTGATGCCATCGTTGTTGCCGCTAATGCATCTGTTTGACTCATTTGAGTATCATCTGTTGTGAGTTTCACATAGACCTTATCATCTACTTTCCCGTCATTTCCGATATGAACACCTTTGTTATTATAGATGTCTCCTTCCACTCCCATACCTGTAGGATCAGTAAATCTTATAGGGTTATTGAGTGTGTATGAGAATGGACTCCACGCTGGATACTTCTCTGCCAGTGGATCGACACCAAACCACACACTCAGCCTCGGATCGTAGTAGCGCGCTCCAAAGTCATACAAGCCACTCAATGGGTCAAGCTCCTTGCCCGTGAAGCGATATCGCGAGCTATAGCCCCCCAGCTTCTGCTCAGCCATACTCTCTCCAAATGGCAGGTACAACAGATACTGGTACACCGCACCAGTGCCGTCGGTCACCATACTGCTGCTGCCGATATGATCCTTGTGGTAGTAATACAACACCTGCGCACAGTCTCCCTGTGACTCGCAGTCGTCCATAGCAGGTGGTAGATTCTCTATATCCACCGTCCCAAGGCCAAACTCGTCATACACATGCTGCAGATCGTCCTCCTGCCTTGCTGCCAAGCTGCCGGTATTCTGTCCACTCAGTGGTGTGCCACTATCAAAGTCTGCTGCTTCACCCGCCAGCCGCGTGGCCAGCTTGTCATCTCCTGCATAGTAGTGCTTGCTCAGCATACCATGCGCATTGATCGTCACATAGGGACTCACATATACCGTATAGTTGCCCGTAGTGGCACTCAGCTGCTGCTGCCCGCCCACTGTCATCACATCTATATCTCCTATACCTTTCATCACCCGTGTGCCCGTACCGTCATAGATATTGTGGTAGAAAGACAGCTCTCCCATACGGATGGCCTTCATCATGTTCGTCTCATCCCACAGCATCATCCGATCCTCACCCACAGCACCTCCACCGAAAGTGTGGCTCACTGCATTGCCATTGGCGTCATAGTCAAAGAGTTCCTCTTGTGTCTGGCCTCCCACCACACGGCTGATCCTGCTCACCGCATTGGGCTTGCCGCTCACCTGGTATTCGTACTGATTGGCATAGCTGTTGGCTTCTTGCACATTGCCATCCAGCTCGTGATTCTGTGTCTTGCTTAGGATCCGATGCATCGGTCCATAGTCCATACTCAGACTATACTCTGCACTCTGGTTGCTCCCTGCAGGTGCATTGCTGCTGCCTGTCCAACTGCCGTTGGCCGTAGCCAACCTGTTGAACTGGTCATACCCGTAGCTCTGAAGACTCGGTCCTCCCAGTTGGCTACCCGGTATCACCCCTGCTACATTCTCCATGCTCAGTATATTGCCTATCAAGTCAAAGGTATAATGATTTTCCAATACTGTTGTACCCACTCCATCCTTTAACTTCATCTCTGAGAGCCTCCTCAGGTCATATATATTTTAATTCTATCTAGGCAAAGAACAATACTTTTTTATCAAAAACAATAAATGATTAAAATTTTAGTATTGTATTAATTTATACTAGCTCATCGTTAATGGATAACCGCACTTTTTGTTTCGGATATTAATAATCTAACTTAAAATACATTGAATTATTACAACTATTACAAGATAATTGGCTTGATATTTCAACCTCCATTTTGACTAGGGCTAAACAAATTCTAGAAGTCACTATAAATTTTGCTAATTTCTTTCTTAATAAAATTTGCTGCTATTTGATACTATAATCTCCCGTAATTCAATGCATTAATACAAAGTAATATAAATCGTTCAATCTACATTTTTATAAACTTGCTAATATGCGTCCGATTTCCAATACTCACTTTTATTATATAAGTACCACATTTCAGTCCAGAAATATTAATAGAATTATTGCTAGAAACATTATCACTGCTAATCATTCTACCGTTAATATCAAATATCTCATACTTTACTAGACCCTCATATAATGGTAAATACAAAATATCGTAAGCTGGATTAGGAAACAACTCTGGAGCAGTATTATTGTCTATAATCTTTGTTGAAGTAGGAAAACCAACCACTGTCTTTGTAGTATTAGTCACGACCGGAAAATTAAAATCAAAATATATACTTGCAGTATTCTTAATTGTGTCATTAACCTGTAAATCCGCTCTAGTGTTAATTTTGTATAAAATGAATCCCTTATTACTTAAAGTGTCAAATGGCAAATTAATATTTTCAAAAATAAACTCCAGCGTATTTGAATTTTTAAATCTTGACCATGATTTATGGCTGACATCTAGTACCTCTACTGAACTAAGGTCAAAATATTGAGTGTCCAGATCATGCTTAATTACGATGTTCTGCGCGCTATATTTACCGATATTTTCAAAACGACACAAATAGTGCAAACTCTTCCCGACCTGTTCGATTGGTATAAAATCCCCTTCCAAACAAGTCAAATCGTTCGGATCAAGCGCTCCAACTGCCACACTATTTAGTACAAAAATGTTGTTGGACAAATTATTATCATTTTCTTTCAGCCTAATTGTGGCAACGAACTTTAATATATCATCATTGTTAACCGGCGGCACATTCATTGGACTGTTACAGAGCAATGTAAAAGAAATAGTTCGAGATTCAAATACTGAAAGGTCCGTAAAATGCCACAATAAAGTATTTGTAGTTTGAACATCCGGTGGTATACTCGCAGAAGTAAGTTTTAAAATCTTCTCATCATACTCAAACAATACGTCACCATTTAAATTCACAGAACCAACACTGCTAAAAACCAAATTAAATATAGTTGGGAATCCCGGTCTTATAGGATCTTTAGGGACGATTATTACTTTTGCATCAGGGATATAACCGTTTGGTTTAAAACAAAAATCAGCAACGATTGTATCATTTGCTCCTGGAAATTTTACAGTCAAAGAGTCAGGCGTAGCTCTAAAATAATTTTCCAACCCAATCTTAGGTTTAATGGTGTGTTCTCCCTCTGTTAAAAATAACCTGTATTGTCCTGAATAATCAAAAATAAATTCAGCTGACTGGCTAGAATCATTTACTACATACTTAACAAATGGCATCCCTGGGTCATTAGCAGTACAATCCAAATTATCTTTGTTAAATTTAGATATACCATTGACATCATAGAATTTTCCTCCTTCATTGAAGCTGCAATAAGAATTTACATTACAATCAATCTTCCCTATTCTTTCTAAAATTAAATTGACTTGTTCTATATGCTTATCCTCACAACAGATATACTTAAGAAAATCATTTCCAGATATATTTAATTCAGGCAACTCATTAGCGCCATTCTTCAATAATAAAGCATACAAACTCGTACTAGAACAATCTAGTTGCATTAAATCTTTAGAGTTTGCAATACTTAAAATTTCAATTTTTGTATTATTACAATTCAAAACCTTCAACTTGCTTAATTTTAAGATATCTAATGCACTTAATGGATTATAATTACAATATAAATTAAGTAAGTTGGTTTGTTCATTGAGATCTATGGAATTTATCTGGTTATAAGCTAAATCTAAATGGATTAGTTCCTTCAATTCCAGTAAATCAAGATCTTGCAATTTATTACTCATACAATTTAGATATTTCAACATTTTCGAGTTAGGAATACTAAAATTTACGAGTAGATTGGTTCCTACATTTAAAGTGTCTAATTGATTCAACTCTTGCAATTCAATATTCTCCAATTTATTATTTTGCACCTTAAGCGTAGTTATTTTATTCAACTTTCCTAAATCAATTTTAATCAATTGATTATGCGAGCAATCAAGTATAAGCAAATCTGGCAAAAAGCGCAAATCCAGCGAATCAATATTATTATTATAACAATACAAATATTTCAATTTAGCTGAATATTTCAAATCTAAAGATGTTAGTGAATTATTAAATACTGTGAGCTTTTCCAATAATGGTGAACCGTTAAGATCTATGCTCTTTATCTTATTACTATGACATTGAAGTAAGGTGAGCATACCTAATCCTGTCAATTCTAAAGAATCAACCTCATTTTCATTGAAGTCCAAATAATTTAACATGCAAAAATGCTCAACACCTTTTAATGATTTAATTTTATTTCTAGCTAAAAAAAGCTTTTCAACTTTAATAGCCTCACTCACTTGAACTTCACCGTCATTATTAAAATCTGCATCAGAATCAGGAATAAAATCATTATTGGTATCAACGCACTTAGATGACACCAACGCTTTTCGAAAATTTGAATCTTGAAATACAATCTTATCATAAAAATTAGGATAATCAACCAATACATTCACATCGTTCAAATTTGTGAAATTGTCAACTTCAAAATATATTTTGCTTACAATTTTCAAAACATTACCCACTGTAACCGCAGGTTTTGGTTTAATTTTGAAAAAAATATACCCGGAATCTCCGGGCATCAAATTTAAATCCCACAAAGTAAATTCTACCATGTTTCCTCTGAAAACATGCATCTGCGTCACATTACTGGTTGATAATATCTGAAGAGATCTGAGGTTAAATAAATTGGTGTCAATTTGACTTTGAACAAAAATATTCGTAATAACTGAAGTATTGTAATTCTTATACTTAACTATATAATGTAAATATTCACCAATTCTTTTGATTGACAAAATATCTCCTTGAAGGCATTCAACAGTATTATACAAACTGCTATTATGTGCCAATTGGTTTAAAACAAAATTTGTATCAAGACTCGTTTCATCCCTATTTTGACTTTTAATTGCCGCAGCAAATCTTAATGTGTCCCCCACATTTACTGGAGGTGCTTCAACCGGGCTATTACACCTTAAATTTATATCAAAATCCATAGTTCCAAATGGCAATATATTTGAATAGATCCATTTAACTTTTCCACCTATGATTGAAACCGGACTTTGACTAGAATTCATAAACTGCATCCTGGTATTATCAAAATCAAATGACAGCTCTCCATTTGAAATTTTATTACCCTTATTATGGACTAAAACCTTATACTTCACGTTACCGCCCGGAATCAAAGTTTCCAGCGGAACAATAGACACTTCCAAGTCATTGTAATCTCCTATTGGTTTAATGCAAAAATTCTGCTCCAGAGTTTCATTCGTACTTGTAAAACTATAAGGATAAAATTCCGGATCTGATTTAAACGCCAATTTGTTCCCAACATTAGAGTATAAATTACCAGAGACATCGCGTTTACTAATTTCATAACTACCATTCTGCAGAGTTGCAAAATATTGTGGAGGTGGATTTAATGATACTGCATCTTTTGCAAGCAACACATAATTGGAAATTGTCAGAGCATTTGCATTACAATTATTTTTATCAATGTCATATCGTACAATTCCATGCATTTTATTGATATTTTGATTATATTCCTTCGAACAATAAGAATTTACTTCAATATTCATAATATTGAACTGCCTTATCACTTCGTCAATATCTGCAACAAAATCTACATCACAACATATATATCTTAAATTTGGGTTTTCTCTAAAATCAATCAATGCTCTTGCCTTAAATATCACAGTTTTCAAATCAATTGATGTTAATAAATTATTATTACAAAATAATATAGACATGGGACTGATGTCTTTCAGTTCAAGACTGGTCAATTTATTATCACCACAATATAATCTCTCTAATTTAGAATTATCAGTAAAGCTCAAATTGGTAAGCTCATTATGATCTATAACAATTTCAATAATATTAGGAGAATTTTCAAAACTTGCTGCAGTAATAAAATTCCATTGAGCATTAACAAACTCTAACTTTGAAAAATTTGTAAGATCTAAATTAGTCAGTCTGTTATAATCGCAATCAAATCTTCTTAGGTTAGGACAATAGTGCAAGTCCAATTTCGTAATCTTATTACTACCACATTGTAACTCTTCAAGTTGAGGAACGAATTGAAGATCCAATTTTGAAAGATTATTATCATAACATACCAATCTCTTCAAATTTTGGGCTCCATTTAGATCAATAGATTTTATTCCAATACTTGTACAATCCAGATACTCAAGTTTGCTTAAATTTGTCAAGCTAATGCTGTCCACTTCGATTTCTGAACATTGTATATACTCTAAATTAGTAAAATACTCAATACCCTTTAAATCTTTAATTTGAAGAGATGGAATATTCAGAATTTTCAAAAGCAATGCTTCTGCTAAATCTACTTCACCATCATCATTTGTATCGACATCATCGTCCATTCTTCCATCTCCATTTTTATCAATGCAGAGTTCTTGGGTTAAATAATATTTAAAAACAGGATCTGGAATATTGATATTTTGGGCATTACAATATATTATTGTAAATACTAAAAATGTAAAAATTTTAAAAATTTGATTATTCATATGAAATGTGTTTTATTATTAAATATAGAGTAAAGATAAGCATTTTTTCAAATTTTACCTAAAATCTTCGGATCCTGCCATTTCCTTCCTCTCGCTACTTGGTTGTATTTTCAGTTGTCTCCCGCTCAGCGATACTCTCCTTAAGGTGTTCTGACTCCCGCATCATCATAGTAAAGATAATAAATTCCTGCTGAATAAAGATCAATTATTACATGGGACACTGAACAATGTGGGTTAGTTTTTATCCATTCTGAAGATTATGGACATAGCTTTAAAATACTTTTACCAGAATACAGTATTGAATTGTCAATTTCCGGAAAAGGAATCCACAGAATGTAGAAAAGTTCAAGGCTTCACCAGAAAAAAACTGGCTGAGAAGATAGGAACTTCTGGACCTATTGTAGGACGTTATGAAAGAGGTGATATGATGCCCTCTATTGAGATCGCAAGCAAAATTGCTGAGGCTCTTGAAGTAAGTCTAGATTTCTTAGTCGGTAATTCTTCTATCCTTGTTAAGGATAAAAACATCCTCAACCGCATTGAAGATATCGCAAAGCTCCCTTCTCAAAAACAAGGTGAACTCTTTAATGTCCTTGATGCTTATCTGCGAGATTACAAGAATAGTACGGCGTATAGTAAGTAAGGTTTAGTAAGTTCTTGCTAACACAAGTCTAAGACTTGCGCTAGCAAAGGGTAATATTTATCTGTGCGTAAAGAGACCTATATTTTTTTCTATGTAACTTCTGATTTTATCTTTATCAGGGTCAAGGCAATTGAAATACATATAATAATCATATCCGAATCGCAGGAAAATATCTTTATTTTTCTTTGAATAAAATCTTCCTTGGATAGCACCTCTCAAAATTAATCTTGAAGCTTTTTCTACTTCTTCAATATTTAAAATTCGCCTCTTTTTTAACAATTGATAAAATAATTCTAACTTATCGTCCCGAATAATTGCTGAATTCAACATTTAAGTGCGACAAGGTTCAAAAATACTTCATTTGGTGTTTTGTAGCCTAATTTTTTTCTTGGTCGATTATTTATTTGGGATTCAATTCGATCCAAGTCAGTTTGCTTGAGCATGGAAAAGTCTGATTTTTTTGGCAAGTATTGTCGTATTAAACCATTGATATTTTCATTGCAACCTCTTTCATAAGCGGAATATGGATGAGCAAAGTATATCTTAGTATTCAATGCTTTTGCCAATGTTTGATGATCTGCATTTTCTTTTCCATTGTCTAATGTAATTGTATGGCATAAGTTTTTATATTTTTCAATTTGCAACTGATTGTTTTGGCTGTGAATTTAGCTTCTTTGGACTCCAGCTTAATGATCTTGACAAACAAGGATTTTCTTTCCACCATACTGGCAATTTGGGACTTATGATTCTTTCCTACTATAGTATCTCCTTCCCAATCTCCATACCTTTTTGCGATTCAACAATCTTTGGTCTATCTTCAATACATACTCTGTTTTTGATAATTCCCCTTTGTTTATAGGTATTTTTGCGTCTTCGCCTACTTCTGTGGGAATGTCTTAAATTACTCCATAGATCACCTCCTTTCCTTTTATCTTCATATACATATTGATATATGCACTCTTTACTAACCCTTTCATACTTATCAATATTCGCTCGACCTTCGATTTGCTCTGGGCTCCACTTGATTTTAAGTAATTGATCCACTTTGCTTTTAAGATCGCTTGTAATTTTATTCTTCCTTCCCTTTCCTTGTGCTCTCTGTTCACTCCGATCCTGAGCTCTTGCGCTTCCATATAACTTGTATGAACCAGGTGAAGAGTTTCTATCGAGTTCCCGATATATAGTGCTTCTATGATATCCTAATTCCACAGCAATCTGAATAATGCTCATTCCTTGCCTTTTAAATTGTTCAATTAATACCCTTTGAGGGTAGGTGATTTGTTTATACATTTGTGTACAGTTAAAAATCTTGAGGGGAAAGTACCTATTTTTATAATAGGTCTTTCTCCAAAAGAATGTTTTATTAACTGTCGCACTTATTTATGGAATCTAGTATTTTTATTTCTTCATCATCTAAAAAAAATCTTTCTGAGATAAATTGGATTTTATCGCACTTGTAATATCCAAAAAGGTACGCAATTGCTTCTATATATTTATCTTCTGTCTGCTTATATTCACTATAAGTCAATACCTTACCATCAAATTTATCACCAATATAATATCCAGTCCATTCATCTTTTAAATATTCCCCTTTTACATTTCGAAATATAGGATTATACTTCATGACTTCAAATGAAGTCAAAATCCATCTATCACTTTTTATAACATCTTTTAATTCCAACATAATTAGTCGGCGATTTTATTTAAGTTAGCATCAAACGTTCCCAATCTGTCTTGTTTAAGAGTGGAACCTACCTTTGACTCTTTATCAAACATTTTCCAAATACCTCATTTATGAGATGTAATATCTGGGGTAATCCAATTCTTCCCATTTGAGTATACTTTTTGTCCTGATGATTTGAGTTTTGTTAATTGATATCCTTCAGGTAAGTGCGTGGTAATTTTTTCACCTGTGTCACCTATTTTTTTAATAAACGATACCATAGTTGTTTTAACAGGAACTTTTGCAGCCAAGACTGAACCTGTAATTGCTTTACCACCTGGAGTTATTGCCGAAATAGACAAAGCATCTAATGCTGTTTCTTTAATTGCATCACCCCATGTGCCTTCAGGCTTGTTTACTATTTCATTTCCTAAAATGTTTCCATTATCATCATATTGAATTTCTTTTCTAGAATTGATTCCAGGCTCACCATAACCTAATGCTTCAGCAACTTTAGCCATAGTGTTATAAATTGCATTGCTTGCTCCTACAACTTCTTCATAAAGCATAACTGCAACTGTAGGGTAGGGACCGTTTGGATCGCCAAGCCCTCTTCCATCAAGATCTATTAATTTGATTGGGTTATTAAGAGTATAATTAAATGGATTCCACGCTGGATATTTATCTGCACGCGAATCTACACCAAACCACACACTCAACCTCGGATAGTAGTAGCGCGTTCCAAAGTCATACAAGCCACTCAATGGGTCAAGCTCCTTGCTCGTGAAGCGAACCAGGTAGACTGCCGTTCCTTTTTCTGAGAATAATGTGTTCATTGATTTAGCATAAAGTTATGCATTTATTAATTTGAGGATTAAGGAGCGCCGGCAGCTTATTCTTTTAACCCCAGAAAAACAGCTCTGTAGTGAAATACCCAACTTTGAACCCCATCCTATAAACTCCAACCTACCGTATCTGTCTTCAGCTTTTGGGCAAGCTTTCTTGTTTCTTAACAATCTACGATCATATCTTTGTTTATACCTTCGGCCCACTCCCTCATTCTGTCTCTTTCTCATTACTTTTGATCTCAAATAGAAATCATGGACTCACTGGCATATTCCGTTTTCCAAAAAATGTACTCCAAAGATGGATTTAGTGAGTGGCTGGGTATATCCTGTGTGCTGGCTGAAGAGTCTCATTGCATTCTTAAAATGAGCATCCGTCCTGAAATGCTCAATGGCTTTGGAATCGCTCATGGGGGCATCGTCTATTCATTGTGTGACAGCGCTTTTGCATTCTGCTGCAACAGCCACAACCGTATAAGCGTCTCCATAGAAACAAACATCAGCCATACCAAACCTATTCATCAGGGAGATAAAATCACCGCTGAAGCAAAAATGGTCTCCCAATCCAATAAAATTGGAAATTATGAAGTCATTGCCAGAAACCAATCTGATGAAATTGTTGCCATATTCAAAGGAGTGTGCTATCGGACTTCACAGACCCATTTCGATTTCGGCTCGCCTCACTCCCCCAAATAGATGAACCTTGAGCCTATTTTCGCATTTTATTCTATCATCATAATTTCAAAACCATGGCTGCTGACAAAGCTTTTGTAATCGATGGTGCCAGAACCCCAATTGGCGCCATAGGAGGAGTTCTTGCCTCCGTAAGACCAGATGATTTACTCGCAGAAAGCTTCAGGAAACTGCTCCTACGCCAGCCAGCAATCTCACCCGCCAATCTGGATGATATCATCATCGGATGCGCCAATCAAGCTGGAGAAGACAATAGGAATGTAGCCCGAATGGCTGCCCTTATTGCCGGAATCCCTGTCAATGTTCCCGCAGAGACTGTCAATAGGCTCTGTGCTTCAGGAATGTCCGCTGTCGTACAGGCAAGACGAGCTATCTGTGCAGATGAAGGTCACCTTTTTATTGCCGGAGGAGTAGAAAGCATGACCAGAGGACCATGGGTGATTTCCAAGACCTCCAGCCCATATGGCCGCGACGCCAAAATGTATGACAGCTCTTTTGGATGGAGATTTATAAACCCAAAACTAGAAGCCGTCTACGGATGTGAAAGTATGGGCCAGACAGCAGAAAATCTCGCCAGGGATTTCAAAATTAGCAGAGAAGATCAGGACCAATTCGCACTGTGGTCTCAGGAAAAGTATGCCACTGCTTTAGCCAAATCGGTGTTTGATGATGAAATCATCCCTGTCGAAATTTCATTGGGAAAACATGGAAAACAAATGGTCACATCGGACGAATTTCCTAAACCGGAGACGAGTATGGATGTACTTTCGAAACTGAGACCTGCTTTCGATCCTCAAGGTAGTGTCACGGCAGGCAACTCATCAGGTCTCAACGATGGTGCAGCAGCGTTGCTGATAGCTTCTTCATCAGCAGTGGAAAATCTTTCGCTTCAGCCATTGGCAGAGATAATTTCTTCCGGGGTGTCAGGTGTTGAACCTCGCATCATGGGGATCGGACCTGTCACTGCTTCACTGTTGGCTCTGTCAAGAGCTGGCTTGAACCTCGATGATATGAATCTGATAGAGATCAATGAAGCTTTTGCCTCACAGGTCTTGGCTTGCCTCAGAAGTCTTCACATCGATGACCGTGATTCCAGAGTAAATGTCAACGGTGGTGCTATAGCCATAGGTCACCCCTTGGGAATGACCGGCAGTCGCATCATCTATACCGCAGCATTGGAACTCAGACGCAGAAACGCAAAATACGCTCTTGTCACGATGTGTATAGGCGTGGGACAAGGATACGCTGTGGTCCTAAAAAATGCTAATTTTTCTTAGAGTATCAGGCTCTCGCAATAAATTTACACAACCCGGTTTCGCTCATTCTTTCTATGGGCAAATTAAAGCTCTACAACCAAGAATTATTTGCTCTCAAAGTCCTTACAACATTCCAGCCAATGACGGGATTCTCTTGGGCCAAAATCATGTATCTGATGTCTGCACGAAAAACCCGTAGCGACAAAAATTTCATCTTTCCCTGCGTTTTCCAATGCAGGTAATAAAGCTGTTTCGGCAATTCTCCGGGAAAGTTCATAATGCTCTTTTTCATATCCGAACGAACCAGCCATTCCACAACAACCGCTTTCTATTTCGCGCAGTACTACTCCTTCGGATGCCCCAAAAATCTTGTGGATTGCCTTGCTCGTAAACATCGACTTTTGATGACAATGTGCATGCAATAAATATTCTCCCTTAGTTATCAAACTGTTCAAAGCAATTTTTCCCTCAGCTGCCTCCTTCACCAGAAAATCTTCGAGAAGAAACACATGATTTTGCACCATTTGTCCCCATTTTTCATCATCAATTAAATCCGGTAAATCATCTCTGAATGCACTGGCACATGAAGGCTCACAGATAAGAACGGGTATATCTTTATTGAAATATTTTTCGAAAATTTCGAAAGTAGCTTCCCCCTTTTGCTTTGCTACATCAAGCAATCCCTTGGATATTGCAGGTCTCTGGCAACAACCTTTATCCACTACAAAAACCTGATACCCCAAATGCTCCAATACTTTCTTCGCTTTATAACCAATATTGGGTTCATGTAGTCTCATATAGGTATCTGCGTAAAGAACTACCGCCTTTGGACCTGGTTCTCTTGGATTAGTGAATGTAAAACGATCAGTCCTGTACAATGGCAAAACACGTCTTCGATCCAAACCACTAATCTTCTCCAACAAGTATCTGAACAGTCTTGTCCTCATCACTGTGTTGACCATTGGAGCCAATGCCCCTGTAAACATTGATCCAATTTGGTTTTGGTTCCGAATCAATTTTGACTTAAAATTCAAACCATTTTGTCGGTTTCGGTGATGAAGAACTTCCGATTTCAACTTCGACATATCAACGTTACTGGGACATTCTGATTTGCAAGCTTTGCAAGACAGGCAGAGGTCCAAAGCATCTGCCAGTGCCGGGCTGTTTAATCCTTCGCGATCGAGTTGGCCGCTCAAAGCCATGCGCAGAGCATTGGCACGACCTCGGGTACTGTCTTTTTCTTCCTTTGTCGCTCGAAAACTGGGACACATACTTCCACCATTCTGCTTGCGACATTCTCCGACTCCGTTACAAAGATGAACGCTATCTGCAAATCCCCCTTCGTCCCTGAAGTGGAACATACTCTTGTAGGCAGCATCTTGATACTGAGTGCCATACCTCAAATTCTGATCTACGGGTGGACTATCTACGATTTTACCCGGATTCAAGAGGTGCAGTGGATCAAAAAGACGCTTCACTTTATCGAATGCCTCCATGAGATCATCACCAAAAAAAGTCCTGTTATACGGGCTTCTGGCCAACCCGTCTCCATGTTCGCCACTCCAGGATCCCTTGTACTTGATCACCAGTTGGAGCACATCTTCAGATATCCTTTTCATCCTCTCGATATCTCCCTTGTCCCTGAGATCGAGCAGCGGTTTGACGTGCAAGAGTCCAACACTAGCATGGGCATAAGCTACCACCTCCGTCCCATGTTTGTGACATACTTCATACACTTCACGGATATAATCTGCGAGATGCTCTACAGGCACTGCCGCATCCTCAATAAATGCAATAGGTTTCCGATTTCCTTTCACACCCATCAATAGACCCAATCCTTTTTTCCTAATTGTAAAAACTGCTTCTATTTGAGATTTTTCAGTAAGGACAGGCCAGGCATAAGCGATCCTATCCGTTCTCAGGGAATCGGCAAGAAAATGAGCTTTCGATTGAGCTTCAGCGAGATTCGCGCCATAGAACTCCACCACGAGCACACCACCCGGATTTCCTTCTACAAAATCACAGTACCTTCTCGTTTCGATATTTTCCCTGCTTCGTTGCACAAGCAATTTGTCGAGCAACTCAACAGATGCTGGACCAAATCGATTGATATACGCAATGTGGGAGATGGAATCAAAGAAATCTTCAAAATGCACCACACACAATGCCTGGGCAATAGGATTTTCTACTAATCTGATCTTTGCTGACAGGATTATCCCCAGAGTACCTTCACTGCCTAGCAGGATCTGGCTCATATTCCAGTGCTGCTCAGGTCCAAAATTGTCCAATGCATATGCTCCTACCCTACGCATGATTTTTGGAAATCTTTCTTTGATTTGAGCTTCGTATTGCCGGGTAAGTTGAAGTATACCTCTATATATGCTTCCTTCTCTATCCTTTTGTTCACATTTAGACTCCATTTCTTCGCTGCTCAAGTCCTTGAAATGACAAATGGTGCCATCAGACAGTAGTACCCTCAACTCCAGGACATGATCTGAAGTTTTTCCATACATTATACTCCTGGTTCCGCTTGAATTATTGGCGATCATCCCACCTACGGTAGCCCTGCTACTGGTAGCCGGATCAGGCGCAAAGTGCAGTCCATCAGGCTTGAGACTGTCGTTGAGCACATCTCTGACGACCCCGGCTTGTACCCACGCCCAAGACTCTTCAGCATTGACTTCTACCACATTATTCATATACTTGGTAAAATCCAATACGACAGCCTCGGCTACAGTCTGACCCACCAGACTGGTACCTCCACCTCTGCCCAATAAAGGAACTCCGTATTCCCGGCAAAATTGCAAGCATCTGATGACGTCATTTTCATCTTTTGGCATCACAACAGCCACAGGCATTATCTGATAATTACTGGCATCCGTAGCATAGATGGAACGATGCAAATCGTCATGATAAAGCTCGCCTTTTAAAGCTTGTTGGAGTTTGTCAAAAAAAGATTGCTGGGTCAATGATCTACTTATTTGCACGCTAAAATGAGGATTCTTTGCAAAGTTAATTCCGTCTGATGAATTAAATTCATTACTTCATAGGATTCAGGCACGCATTTTGTCTTGCAAACTAGTGTGTGAGTTTCAATTGGTTCAGTCCGGGGAGTTGGTTCACTTCGCAATTTTGGTATGCGCCCTGTGAGTGAACATCAGAAGGACTACTTTCAAGGATCAGCCAAAAACAATTCACCGGAATTATCCAGAAATGGTCTCAAATTGAGCTTAGAAACTCAGAATTTAGATAAAAATTCCTACCATAAGTCTATTACCAATCTCAATTTTCAAATCTCAGTACCAAAACTCTAAAATGAGAATCAATATTATTAATTCTTCACAATGAAGAAAATCAACATGTGAAAAAACTGTATATTTCGCCTTTAAAAGTCAAATATCGATGATGACCATAAACAAATTTTTATTTGCATTAGCAGGATTCTTGCTGATTGGATTTGCCGGAGCTCAAGACATACACTTTACACAGTATGACTTTTCTCCGATTCATGTAAATCCAGCGCAAACAGGTGCATTTAACGGTTCCTATCGTATAGGCGGGATCTACCGCGACCAGGGCAGGACTGCCATCAAAGGTGCAGCATACAGGACTCCAATGTTGTACACAGATGTCACTTTCCCATTCGCGCTGAGAAAGCAAGACTGGACTTCTCTTGGTCTCAACATCATTGACGATCGATCCGGAGAGATTGGTTTAGGCTCAACGAAGACAGCAGCCTCAGCCGCTTATCACTTCGCTCTGGACAAAATGCGCAGAACGGTCATCTCCTTAGGAGCTCAATATGCACGCGCGACACACAATATAAAAGACGCTCAAGACGCTGTATTCCCTGGAAATTTGCTCCCAACCCCAAATTCAGGAGACAATAGCAAATTACAGCAAAAAACGAGTTATAGTGACATCTCTGCCGGACTGAGCCTCAGCACAAAACTTGGTGCAAAAAAACTCCCGTTAAGTCTGGGTGTTTCTGTTGGACATCTGAACCAGCCAAGAGTCAGCCTGTTTTCAGGAGCCGGTGGGTCAGATTCAAAAATAAAACCTCTCATCACAGCCAATGCAGGATTGGAATATCCATTGAACGAAAAAATCAATCTCAAACCGATGCTTTGGTTTAGAAACATAGCAAAGCCAAGTGAAGTGATTACCCAGTGTATGGGTTCTTATTTGCTCAATGCTGAAAAAGCCATTCGGCTCAATGCCGGACTAGGTTACAGATTTGGAGATGCTCTGCAACTGATGGTTGGAATGGATTATGGTAAAGTAAGGGCTCAACTTGGATATGACCATACCATCAGCTCATTGGCTCAAGGCCAGTCACCTTCAGGAGTAGGAGCTGTGGAATTGGGAATCATGTACACTGGCATCGTGGTCAAAAAACCGAATCCAAAACCTAAAGTTTTCTGCCCAAGATTCTAATTTTCTTTCTTTCTCAAATTCAACGCAAGACATGAAAAAAATATATCATCTGCTCGCCTTCTCCCTTTTTATTCAGATTTCCGCTTTCGCCCAACCTGCTGACGGCAATACTCCGGCAGCACTATTGAAGTCAGGGGACGAACAAATTGAAAAAGGTCAGTATTACAATGCTTTGGACCAATATGAAAAAGCATATAAAGCACTGAAAGAAAAAGATATTGCCATCAAAATAGCGCGGACTCACTTTTTGTTGAGAGATTATGCCCGTGCCTCCAATTTTTACAATCGCGTTCTGGCCAGAGATAAGAACAACACCTATTTTGAAGAGCGTTTCAATTTTGCTAAAGCCCTGAAGATGAACGGCAATACGACAGAAGCAGCCGCTGAATTCAACAAATATATCGAAAGTGGAGCCGACCCAAATTTGAAAGAAATGGCTAAAAAAGAGCTTGCAGGGATCGAGCTGATGGGCAGTATGAAAGAAAATCTGGTGCTAAAAATTAAAAATGCAGGTAAGCAAATCAATACACCTGAGTCCCAGGCGAGTCCGGCGTTGAACACAGAAGGAGCATTATATTACGGTACTATAGACTACAAAACGGCCGAAGGAAAAGAAGAAAAAGCAGATCGCATTTTTAGCAAACTAGTCACATCAAATTTCACTGAAGGCAAAGGATGGTCCAAGCCAACCGAGTTACCGGAAACGATAAATCGACCTGGATACCACACTTCAAATGTCTCCTTTTCAAAGGATGGCAATACAATGTATTACACACGTACTGTTTCTGATGGAGGCATGGCAGAAGAAAGCAAAATTTATGCTTCTACTCAAACGGGTAGTGGTTGGAGTCCCGCTTTGGAAGTGACTGGAGTCAATGGAAACTATCTAGCAAAGCACCCTGTTGAAGGAGAGCTTTTTGGAAATAAAGTACTCTTTTTCTCAGCAAATATCGAAGGTGGAAAAGGTGGATTTGACATTTATTATGCCAACAAAACAGGTGAAGGCGAATTCGCTACGCCCCTTCCTCTGTCCGACATCAATTCTGCGGGCAATGAAGAGACCCCTTATTATGTAGACGGGAAGTTATATTTCAGCTCTGACGGATGGCCGGGCTTTGGTGGTTATGACGTATTTTCAAGCAAATGGAACGGCTCAAGCTGGGAATTGCCGATGAATCTGGGAGCACCTGTAAATACGACTGCCGACGATCTTTATTTTAAAATTGATGAATTCGGTAATAAAGGATTTTTGGTTTCCAATCGCCCTGATCCTGAATCAAAATCTCTCAAATCGAAAACATGCTGTGACGATATATACACGATCGAAAAGCGAAAACTAATCATTGAATTGCTCTCGACGATCAAAGACGAGGCAGGCAAGCCGATCAAAGGTGCTACAGTGCAACTGATAGAAATGGCTTCCGGAAAGGACGGCCAGATTGAATCAAAAACCAACCTTGACGTGAAGCCACTGAGCTTCCTGCTGGACAAAGACAAGGCATACAAAGCTATTGCCACAAAAGATGGTTACTTCCCTCAAGAAATATCTCTTAATACTGTCGGTGTCGTAGAAGATCAAACCATCAACAGAGATTTTGTATTGAAATCAATGCCACCTGAATCCGACGTTGACATTATATCCATCAATGAGGCTATCCGTCTCAACAACATCTACTATAATTTTGACGATGACAAGATTCTGCCGGATGCCATCAAGGACTTATCTGCATTGAGAGATATTATGAAGCAATATCCTGACATGGTCATCGAGTTGGGATCGCACACGGACTCAAGAGGTGACGATAACTACAATCAAAAATTATCTTTGCGCAGAGCAAATTCTGCAAAAAGATGGTTGGTAAATACCGGAGGAATCGCTTCAGATCGCATCGTGACCAAAGGTTATGGAGAATCGGAAATCCTCAATGACTGTGCAAATGGTGTTGATTGCAACGACGATGAACACAGATTGAATCGACGTACTGAATTTAAAATCATCGCAGGACCTACAACCATTGAAGTTAAAAAACAGGTCATCGACAAAAAAGCAAAACCTTCCAAAAAAGGTTAAGCATTCCTTTTTATTGTACAGTTTCCACCAGGATCATAGTATCCTGGATTTTTCATTGTTTTAAGCCAGATTTTGCATTGGGAATCGTTCTTAAGATCAACTTGGTATTCAATGAAGGGCTTGAAATAACACCTTTCTTCGATGCAACAACTTATTATACAATACGGAATGGGGCCTGACGAAGAAAGTTATACAGAGTTATGACTGACCGAGCTCCTGATCACAGTTTGTGCATACAGAATTTTGATTAGCCAAAAAAATTAATTAGCTTTGTAAACTTACTTGGGTTTTCACTCAATTTATAAAGATATTGAATTATCAAGACTGATATCAATATCTATAATATCATTACACTCACATTATTACTGCTGTAATATTTCATAGATTACAGTTGGAGGTTATGATTTAAAATGACAAGTCTCTTGAATACCATTGGGACTACAATATTTTTTTCAACATTAAATTCATATTTATGATCACAGTTATTATCCCTACCCTCAATGAAGAAGAAAACATTGGAAGCGTTGTAAGCTTTGCAAAAAGTTTTAAAAACGTTTCGGAAGTTTTAGTAGTAGATGACAAATCTATCGACAACACAGTACCAATTGCTCTCAACGGTGGAGCAAAAGTGATTACCAGCACCAAACTCGGAAAAGGAGCTTCTATGAAAGATGGAATCCTGTATGCCTCCAACGAGATTCTTGTTTTCTTAGATGGTGATATTGATCCATATCCGGAAGACACAATCAATTTACTCACTGAGCCCATTCTCACTAAACGAGCGGATTTTGTAAAATCAAAATTTAACAGAAATGCAGGAAGAGTGACCGAACTCACTGCCAAGCCTCTGTTGAGTATTTTTTTTCCTGAACTCCACAGATTTGCCCAACCTCTCAGTGGCATGATAGCAGGCAAAAAATCATTGCTCAGTCAATTGGATTTCAGGGAAGATTACGGCGTAGATATAGGAATTTTGATAGACATGCACATATTAAACGTTCCTATTGAGGAAGTCGAAATCGGATATATTGAAAACAAAAGTAAACCACTGCATGCCCTTGGAAAAATGGGTAGAGAAGTGGCACAAACCATTATCATTAAAGCATCTTCCCTCAAAAAGCCCAACCTCAATTTCGAAGAGCTTGGTATTTTACACGAGATCCGATCACAGATGGACTTTGCATTGAACCATCATTACAGCCATTTGAACAAACTGATCGCTTATGACATGGACAATACTTTACTCACTAAAAGATTTATAGATACTTGTGCAGAAAAATTCAACTTTAAAGAAAAACTGATGAATATACGGCTGTCAGAAAACGAGGAAATCCTGAGAACGAAACAAATTGCTACCTTACTGAAAGGGATCCAGATCAACACATTGTTGGAAATTGCTGATTCGATAGAAATCGCTCCCGGAGCAAAAAAAACGATTGAGCAACAAAAGAAAAAGGGATATATTGTGGGAATCATTTCCGACAGTTACGACTGCATATCCAACCACATTAAAAACAAATTATCTATGGACTTTGCATTGTCCAACGAACTGGAATTTTCAAAAAGCGTTTGTACAGGGGAAGTCAAAATTCCATCCTTTTTTTTTAACAATTCTTCCAGTCTATGTAAGCACACAGTTTGCAAAACCAATGCATTGCAAAATATCATTTCCAAATACAATATCCAGATCGAAAACTGTATCGCGATAGGTGACAGTTGGAATGATCTCTGTATGATAAAAAATTCTGGATTGGGTATTGCTTACTGCACAAAAGAAGAAATTCTTAAGCACCATGCTGACATCGAATATAATACTATTGATTTTACGGGATTACTAAAATTTACTCTTTAATTGAATGGCAAGTTTCTCTATCATTACAATTTGTATCTTGTTTTTGATGGCATACGTTTTTGACATATCGTCATCAAGAACAAGAATTCCATCAGTGATCCTATTGCTGGCTTTGGGAGTGGCCGTCCAATACTTGAGTAGCTTGACGAATATTATACCACCAAATCTAAATCCCTTGCTCCCTGTAATAGGTACTGTTGGTTTAATACTCATCGTTCTTGAAGGGGCGCTGGAACTCGAAATCAGTCCAGGAAAACTGCATTTTGTTATGAAGGCATTTGCGGTCGCTTTGATACCGCTGTTTGCCATGAGTTTTGGTATTGCTTATTTCCTCCATTACATCCACGGCATCCCTTTTCGCATAGCTCTTTCCAATGCGATTCCACTATCCATTGTCAGCAGCGCCATAGCTATACCCAGTGCAAAAAATTTGTTGGCTCAGGATCGTGAATTTGTTACGTATGAAAGTAGTTTATCAGATATTATTGGTGTGATATTATTTAATTTTATCAGTTTAAATGATAGCTACAATACAGACGTTTTCCTCAATTTTACATTCGAATTTTTGGTGATGTTGTTTGTATCTTTCATTGCTACTCTCTTGCTCATTGTATTTTTAAATAAAATCAATCACCATATAAAATTCATACCCATTATCATCATGGTGATTCTCATTTATGCTATCGCCAAAGTGTATCATTTACCTGCTCTACTGTTTATTATGCTTTTTGGTCTTTTATTGGGCAACATGGATGAATTTAATTTTATCCGTTTTATCAAAAGTTTGAATACTAAGGACTTTACTCAGGATGTACATAAGTTTAAAGAACTTACTACTGAAATTGCTTTTTTGATACGTGCTTTGTTTTTTATACTTTTTGGTTTCTTACTAGATCCTGGTGAGATCATGAATATTGAAACTATAGCAATGGCGATTCTCATTACTGCAGCAATTTTCATATTGAGGTACTTTATTTTGAAAGTATTCAATATATCCACAAAGGCCTTGGTTTATATTGCTCCAAGGGGATTGATCACGATTCTACTTTTTCTTTCCTTACCTGAAAACACTCGGTTACCCTTCATCAACAAATCACTGATCATACAAGTCATAGTACTCACTGCGTCAATCATGATGATCGGATTGATGTTTTATAATAAACCAAAAATTCAAGAAGATGCGGACAACAAAATTATTCAATGAGTTTTTCCAAAGCGAAAGGGCCGGAGGATTGATTTTGATTTTTTGCACTATCCTATCCATCATTTTGGCGAATTCTATTTTGCAGGAATCATACCAAAGTTTTTTTACGACTAAATTGGGAAATCATGACATCAGGCATTGGATCAATGATGGATTGATGACTATATTTTTTCTTCTCATCGGGCTCGAGTTGGAACGCGAAATTTATATTGGTGAATTGTCCAACATTAAAGACGCTTTGCTTCCATTGTTTGCAGCAATCGGTGGTATGCTGGCTCCGGCTTTGGTGTATCTAAGCATGAATTTTGGCAGCGAAAGTCAGTCAGGTGCAGGTATTCCTATGGCGACAGACATCGCTTTTGCATTGGGTATTTTATCTTTACTTGGCAACAAAGTACCGACCTCGCTCAAGGTTTTTCTCACTGCCTTGGCTGTCATGGATGATCTTGGTGCTATACTCATCATCGCTTTTTTTTACTCAAAAGAAATTGATTCCGCCGGGCTGATTATTTCTTTGGGCATTTTTGGGCTACTCTTGATTCTCAACCGACTCAAAGTTGTAAATCTCATACCGTATTTGATTGGTGGAGTTGTCATGTGGTACTATATGCTTCATTCAGGAATTCATGCAACAATCACAGGCATACTATTGGCTTTTGCCATACCCTTTGGATCAGGTGATGAAAAATCTCCATCATACATTTTACAACATCAGTTGCATGTACCGGTAGCATTTTTCATTTTACCTATTTTTGCTTTGGCGAATACGGCAATCCCTCTGAGTGGGAATATTCATGATGCCTTAGCTCAAAACTATAGTCTTGGAATCATCCTTGGTTTGATCGTTGGCAAACCCTTGGGGATCTTTCTGTTTAGCTTTGCCGCAATCTCACTTGGAATCTGTAAGATGCCGTATGACATGAGGTACAAATCCATTTTAGGGGCAGGGATGCTGGGAGGCATAGGTTTCACCATGTCTATTTTTATCGCTCTCCTAGCATTTGATCAGGAATCGATGATCAATCATAGCAAATTGGCTATCCTCATCGGATCTGCTATATCAGGTACTCTAGCTTATATCACTATCCAATACGATTTGGTTCACAAAAGATAGAATGCTTGATGTTTCATAGATGGGGTTTTTGAGATGAGGTCCCATCATCTTCCGTTTGAATCAAGCGAAGACACCAATTATCCCTCCACTGACCACGGATATGACGACAATATAGCCAGCATCAATCATCCAAATTTTATTGCTCTTTCCACCAAAAGTATAATGGATTCCCAGCGCCATAGCTACTATCCCAGCTCCCAACATCAAACCACTTTTCACACCATCCGCCAAGCAAGAACTGTATTCCATTTTTGTCGTAATAATCGCCAGAAAAAAAACATAGATCAAAGTCATCACGAAGGCCTTTACCTTATCCTGAACACTATGACCATCCTTCTTTTTTAGTCCCTGTATAAGCATTTCGTCTTTCCAGCTTTTTCCAAATACTTTATCATGATACCAAATTGCGCCAATGCCATAAGAAACCACGGCTGAAATAATCACTGCAATCCAATTGATATAAAACATAGCTTCGCTTTTTCTAAATTAAAATTTCATTCCTGAAGTTTTTGACCATAGGCCAAATCTCCTGCATCACCCAAACCGGGAACGATATAGGATTTGGCAGTCAATTCTTCGTCAATTGCCGCAGCAAAAATATGAACTAATGGAAATTTCTGCTCAAGAGTTTGAATTCCCAGCTGACTTGCTATGGCACAGACAACATACCAAGATTTCGGAATACCAAATTGTTCCAACGCTTCAATGGATTGGCAAATCGACATCCCTGTAGCTAGCATGGGATCAATTAGAATCACAGTCTTATCGGTGAGATCAGGACAGGTCACATAATTCATTTGAATATCAAAACTACCATCCGGTTTATGCTTGCGGTAAGCAGATACAAATGCAGTTTCTGCTCCGGAAAAAACCGCATGCATCCCCTCATACATTGCAAGACCCGCGCGCAGTACAGGGCAAAGTACCAGCTCATCATTTATTATAAATGATTGCGCCTCTCCCAGGCCTGTGTCTGCAGTACAGGATTTGTATTCTAAATTTTGGCTGATTTCATAAGCCATAATCCAACCCAATTTTTTCATCCGATCGCGAAATAATTGGCGATTGCGATTGTGGCTGCGGTCCCTCAATTCATATAACAACTCGTCTGCTACTGATCTTTTTGAGGTGAGTAAATGAACCATATAGTTTTTTGCTGAACAAAAATACTAACAATTTCATCTTGTTTGTAGTTGCAGGATCAGCATGGCCGCTGATACTAACTAAAGAGCTTGATTCTCTTGTGCTATTTGTATTGATACAAAAAAAAGAAGCTGCCCGATAGTCAATACATCGTATCAACTATTGGCAGCTTCTACTACCTAAATCACTAAAATTTTATCTCCAGATAGGATTGAATTCAGTTCTTCTGTTTTCTTGTCTACCTGCAGCTGTGGTATTGTCTCCTATAGGTCTTGTTTCACCATAACCGGCAGAAATTAGTCGAGTCGCATTAATTCCTTGCTTCACCAAATAGTCAAGACAAGCTTTTGCTCTTTTCTCAGACAATCTCTGATTAGAATTGGCATCACCAACGTTATCTGTGTGACCTTCGATGCTCACCATCATTTCTGGATACTTGTTCATCACACTTACGACATCATTCAAGTTTTTGTAAGATGCTTTGGTGATGACAGCTGTGCCTGTTTCAAACTGAACAGAACGCATGGCTACATCTAGTATTTTCTTGTCTTCAACCTTGATCTCAGGGCAGCCATTGTTAGATTTTACTCCCGGAGTTTCCGGACACTTGTCGTCTTTGTCAGCTACACCGTCTTTGTCGCGGTCAGGACATCCCATCAATGTTCCCGGTACGTCAGGACATGCATCTTTAGAATCTTCAACACCATCTCCATCTTTGTCGATTGGACATCCCATGTTAGAAGCAGGACCTGCTACTGTTGGACACTTATCATCTTTGTCTGCAATTCCGTCACGGTCTGTATCAGGACATCCCATCAGAGTTCCCGCTACATCCGGACATTTATCGTCTTTGTCAGCTACACCATCGCGGTCTTTATCAGGACATCCTTTGAGAGTACCTGCTACGTCAGGACACATATCATCTCTGTCATAAACACCATCTTTGTCACGGTCAGCAGGACATCCCATATTTTCAGGAACTCCGGCTTCTTCAGGACATTTGTCATCCTTATTTGCAATGCCGTCACCGTCAGTATCAGGGCAACCATTTATTGTACCAGGTACATCAGGACACATATCTACTTTGTCTGGAACACCGTCTTTGTCCATATCTTTAGGTTTTCCGCATAAACAAGCGCGAATTCCTATGGCATGCTGCCAGTTGTTGTAGCCTTCTTTAAGCGCCAATCTATAATCTGTTTGAGCAACCACGCTCACTAGGTCAGTCAACCTAATGTCAACACCAAGTCCTACAGGCACTTGAGCATAGAAATCGTCAAAGTCCTGCATAGCTCCTCCGATACCTGCATATAGGAATGGAGAAACCGCTTTGCCTCTGAATAAGTGCAAATTTCCTAATACATCTAAGCCAGTATAGTATTGTGCTTTACCATAACCAATTACATTGTCAGAAGAATCCAGTTTTGGAAATCTAGCTGCACCTATACGCAATGGCAATCCCAATGAAAACCACTTGCCAAAATGGCGATTGTAACCTAGTTCAAAAGCATTGTCAAGGTCATTGAATAAGTCCTTGTTGTCGTTATTTGGGGAGTGGAAATTAATCCACACCGGTTTCACAGTAAGCGTGTTCACCGGTAAATCTTGCGCGGTAACGCTGTTTAGCATGACCATAGCGCAAAATAGAAAGCTCGCTAAAAATCTTTTCATGAGTGATTGATTTGTAATTTTAAAATTTAATCAAATTTGTTTGACCTACAAAGAAAAAACCTTTACTCCAGAATCTATAATCCTTTTGGCTTTTTTTCTGCCTAAAACTTAACTTTTCCGTAATTTTTCTGTGATCTCGAGCCTGAATGGTGTTGATAATCATTGCATTCCATTGTTTTTTATCAAAATTTAAGGGAAAACCATGATTTTAAGACTTTTTAATCCGAACACAGTATTTTCGAATATTTGAAACTGTCTGACTTCCAATAAAATCAGTGTACAGTCCAAATTATTTAGACTTGATTCGGCTTGGAATCAGAGTCTTGCTCTGACTTTTGGTTTTATCTTTGCACTCCTTCCGAATAAGATTTAGCTGAATTCTAAAATCATTGCATTGTCCAACCATTCATCTTCACGGTATCATAAGCCACTCATAGCCCAGATCAGCTTTATTCTTCATCAAATTATGATTTCAGGCATGTATGCCGACAAAGCGGTAGAGAAAGCGTTCAAATCTAACAAACAACTTGGTGCTCGAGACAGGGCTTTTGTAGCTGAGTCGGTTTATGGCATTATACGATTCAAGAGATTTTACACGTTCCTACTGGGTCAGGACACAGATATTGATCTTCTCGTTCGCTGTTACTTTTACCTGAAAAACAAATCCGTTCCGGATTGGCTCACATTGGATCCAAAATATCTGGAATCAATCGATAAGAATCTGGAAGAAGGAGGATCCGTCAGAAAAATCAAAGAGTCTATACCGGATTGGATGGACGACCTGGGTATACAAGAACTGGAAAAACATTGGGACTCGCTACTCCATTCACTCAACCAACCGGCTGCGTTCGTTATCCGAAGCAACAGTCTCAAAACCGAAAAAGATAGATTGGCAAAATTGCTTGAAAACCAAGGGATCTTGTCTCAAGACCCAGGACCAAATTATCCAAGCGCACTTGTACTTTCCCGACAAAATATCTTTCAAAATGATCTCTTTAAGTCCGGATTTTTTGAAGTTCAAGACGCTAATTCTCAATTGATCGCACCATTTCTGGATGTTCAAGCCGGTATGAGGGTCATCGATGCTTGTGCAGGAGCCGGTGGTAAAAGTCTTCACCTGGCAGCTTTAATGAAAAACAAAGGGACATTGTTATGCCTGGATAAAGAGGCCTATAAACTCAATGAATTGAGAAATCGCTCCAGTAGAGCAGGTGTCAGCATCATTGAAACCAGACCCATAGAATCCACCAAAACAATTAAGCGTCTGCACAGATCTTGTGATCGTCTCCTTTTGGATGTTCCTTGTAGTGGATTGGGTGTACTTCGTCGAAATCCTGATGCCAAGTGGAAATTAAGTCCTTCCTTTATATCGGAAATCCACACAATTCAGGCACAGATTTTGTCACAGTATTCTGAAATGCTGAAACCCGGAGGCAAATTGGTTTATGCAACTTGCAGTATATTGCCATCAGAAAATCAAAAACAGGTTTCTTCATTTTTGGAGGCTTCAAAAAATTTTGAGCTTGAAGAAGAGTCTACAATCTGGCCCGACCAAAAAGGATTCGATGGATTTTACATGGCTCGATTAACAAGGAAAAACAATTAATCCAATAATGTATTTTGTATGAAAAAATATTTTTTAATGACTGTCGTCACATTAACTGCATTAGCCGTTCAGGCTCAATCCAAAAAACAAGGATTACCAACTATAATCGATCGGGAATTATTTTTTGGCGATCCTGAAATTTCAGGAGCTAAAATCTCTCCAAATGGAAACTTTATCTCATTTATCAAGCCTTTTAAAGGAACTCGAAACATCTGGATAAAGAAAGCTTCCGAGCCATTTGAATCTGCCAAACCTATCACAGCAGACACCAAACGACCAATAAGCAGCTACTTCTGGTCAAATGATTCAAAATACATCCTCTATGTTCAGGACAAAGGAGGAGATGAAAACTATATGGTCTATGCGGTAAACCCTCTCGACAAATCGGACTCAGAAACAGGTGTTCCAAACTCTCGGAACTTGACCGACAAACCCAAAGTCAGAGCAATGATTTATTCAGTGCCGTTGTCCAATCCTGACCTCATGTATATCGGGCTCAATGACAGAGATCCCGCTTGGCATGATCTGTACCAATTGAAAATCTCCACAGGTGAATTGAAACTACTTCGCCAAAATGACGAAAGGATGGTTGCTTGGATATTTGATTTGAAGGACAAATTGAGACTTGCGATGAGATCTAATGAAGATGGATCTACTGACCTGTTACGGGTCGATCCAAAAGCTTTCGTGCCTATCTACCATTGCGATGTATTGGAAAACTTTGCACCTATATATTTCCATACGGATGGCGCTCAGGTTTATCTGGAAACCAACAAAGGAACAAATACTGACATCTCAAAATTGATTTTGCTCAATATTCTAAATAAGAAAGAGACTTTTGTTGAATCTGATCCTGAGAAAAAGGTAGATTTTGGGAGTGCAGAATTTTCAGAGATGACACATAAAATGCTGTACACGAGCTATACTGAAGACAAGCCGAGACTGTACTGGAAAGACAAAGAATTGGAATCAGAATATAACAGTTTGAAAAAACAATTCAAAGGCAAAGAAGTCAGCTTGTACAGTCCAACAAGAGACGAGCGAAAATATTTGATCGCAACATATTCAGATACAGATCCAGGCACAGTGTACCTGTATGACAGGAACACCAAGAAAACTACCTTCCAGTACAAACCAAGACCAAATATGCCATTGGAAGATCTGGCACCGATGAAGCCGATCAGTTACAAGTCATCAGACGGTATGGTGATTCCTGCTTACCTCACATTGCCGAAAGGCATCGCTTCTAAAAATTTGCCTTTGGTCGTATTTCCTCACGGAGGACCTTGGGCGAGAGATTATTGGGGATATCATTCTTATGCACAATTCTTGGCCAATCGGGGCTATGCAGTGTTGCAACCCAATTTTAGATCATCGACCGGCTTTGGTAAGAAATTTATTGATGCAGGAAACAAGCAGTGGGGTGATAAAATGCAGGACGATATCACCTGGGGTGTGCGACATCTGGTAGAAAAAGGTATAGTAGATCCAAAAAGGGTCGGAATTATGGGAGGTTCCTATGGAGGATATGCCACTCTGGCAGGTCTGACATTCACTCCGGATGTATATGCATGTGGTGTTTCCCTAGTAGGTCCTTCGAGCCTTCTGACATTATTGAATTCTATTCCACCATACTGGGAAGCAGGTCGCAAAATCTTCCATGAAAGAATGGGAGATCCAACCAATCCGGAAGGCGAAGCCCAACTCAAAAGACAATCACCGCTTTTCTCAGTGGACAAAATCAAAGCTCCCTTGCTAGTCGTCCAAGGAGCGAATGATCCCCGCGTCAAAAAAGCTGAATCAGATCAAATCGTGATGGCTATGAGAAATAAAAACCTTCCCGTAGAATATATCTGTGCTCCGGATGAAGGCCATGGATTTGCAAGACCCGTAAACAATATGGCTTTCTGCGCCGCAGCAGAAAAGTTTCTTGCAGCACATCTGGGTGGTCGCTTCCAGGAAGAAATGCCTCCGGCAGTTGCTGAAAGGCTCAAAGAAATAACAGTCAATCCAGCCAATTTATCGGAAGCTGAAAAATTAGACGAATCAAGTCTTGTAATTGCCGTTCCGGATGCAGAATTAATACCAGGAACTTATCTGTATAAAGTAAAACTGGAAGCAATGGGCCAAAATATGGACCTGATCGAAAATATCGAAATCCAAGACAAAGGTGACCATTTTTTCATCACAGACCAGATGGAGACTCCTATGGGTGAAATGAAAGAGGAAGGTAGTTTTGAAAAGAAAAGCATAGCGCCAAGAAAAAGATTCATGGACCAAGGTCCTGTGAATATTTTGATGGACTATACAGCTACTCAGGTAAACTTAAAAATGAATATTTCAGGACAAAAAAAGGAAAGTGAAATCAAACTCAACCAAGCATGTTTTGCAGACGGTCCGGCAAATTTCATGCAGATAGCTTGCTTGCCTTTGTCAGAATCATACAAAACCAAAGTTTCCAATGTTGATTTACACAAAATGTCTTCAGCAGATTATATCATCTCAGTGGATGGATCTGAATCGATTAAAGGACAGGATTGTTGGGTAATTAGTATGAAATCAGCTGCAGGAGATCCCGGTGATATGGTCATTTGGATTGGCAAAACCGATAGAAGGGTGTATCAATATACGAAGATCATTCCTGAAATGGGCGCTGCTAAAATGACAGGTACACTGGAGGTAAAATAGACCGAAATTAAATTTTAAAACCGGGAAGGGTATTCACTTGCCTTTTCCGGTTTTTTTATGATTAACACTAGTCTTCTCCAGACATTTTTATGAATTTACCTTCCAAGTATAGACAATGAATTAATTTTGCGAACGAATGGAATTCATCATTATCCTTTTCCTGATACTTCTCAACGGTCTTTTCTCCATGGCAGAAATGGCATTGGTGTCAGCAAGGAGATTTAAATTAGAACAACAAAAGAAAAAAGGAAATAAAAAAGCAGAAGATGTACTGATGCTTTCAGAAAATCCAACGAGGTTTTTTTCCACTGTACAAATAGGTATCACCTTGATAGGTATTTTGTTGGGAGTATTCAGTGGTGAAAAATTTACATCGGAAATTCGCGATTTCCTTTTACTTCATACCAGCATTTCTTCATCCTTTGCCAATACCATTGCAGTCAGCATTGTCGTCATCATCATCACATATTTGTCCATCGTTCTCGGTGAATTATTACCAAAAAGAATTGGATTGGCATTTCCTGAATCGATTGCAATGTTGCTTGTAAGACCGATGAACATACTCACCATATTGGTATCTCCTTTTGTGTGGTTGCTCAGTGCAACAAATGATGTTTTACTTCAATTACTCGGGATTGGTAAAACGACAGATCAAAAAGTCTCAGAGGAAGAAATTAAATCCATTATAAAGGAAAGCGCAGATGGAGGAGAAATTCTCGAAATAGAACATGATATCATGGAACGCGTCTTCGAATTAGGAGACCAAAAAGTGGACACTATTTTTACGCATAGAGGTGAAATCGTATTCTTCGATATCAACGATAGTTGGGAAGACATCCAGTCGAAAATAAAAAATGAAATCCATTCCGCCTATCCTGTTGTCATTGAAAATAATATCGATAAAATTGTGGGAATAGTCCTGATGAAAGATTTATTTCTGGCTGCACAAAATCAAAAACTAGATCTCAACGACTTCATCAAAAAACCTGTATTCATCAACGAAGTTTCGTTTGCATATAAAGTCCTGGAAGTTTTCAAAAAAGAAAAAATGCATTATGCCATTGTCATTGATGAGTATGGTAGCACAGCCGGCATGGTTACTATGGATGATCTTATGGATGCTTTGGTTGGTGATGTGTCTGCTGATCATCAAGACGAATACAAAATCATCTCAAGAGACGACAAAAGCTGGTTTGTGGATGGTCAATATTCAGCTGTTGAATTTGTGAGATTTTTTAATCTGCAGATCGACATGAGTTTCAAAAATAGGTTCAACACCGTAGCAGGTTTATTTATTCATTTCCAACAAAATTTACCTGAAGTGGGTGATGTACTTTTATTGGATAATTATCGCCTGGAAATCATTGATAAAGACGGACAACGCATCGATAAAATACTCGTGACAAAACTTTAATTTAATCCCACTCTTTGATCTGAAATAGATCGGCAAAGAAAAATTCGGGTCAATCCACATTTTAACGTTGCCCTTTCTGAAGAAATAAATTGTCAGGAGGATTTTGAGTTCGATGACTTGATGTATCTTTTATAAGATCTGAAAAATCTCATCGCAAATACTCCGGTTAACGCTTCTCTGACAATAAAGATATTCATTTTGGATTTACCTTTTGCCCTATCCGGAAAGATGATTGGTACTTCTTTAACACGATATCCCAATCTATGCGCAGCATACTTCATTTCAATTTGAAAAGCATAACCTACAAATCTGATTTGGTCCAGGTCTATATTTTCCAGGACCTCACGTTTGTAAAATGCGAATCCAGCTGTAGGATCCTGAACGTTCATCCCTGTGATCCACTGCACATAAAATGAAGCCGATCTGCTGAGAAGCAAGCGGCTTATTGGCCAGTTGATCACCCCACCATCTTTAATATATCGAGACCCTACTGATACATCAGCCTGATTTGTTTCGAGGACTTGACTCAGCTCATCCAATTTTTCAGGGGGGTGAGAAAAATCGGCATCCATTTCGCCGATATACTGATAACCGCCTTCCAAAGCCCACTTAAATCCAGCAATATATGCTGTTCCTAATCCATTTTTCTCAGATCTCTCCATGAGGTAGATTCTCCCGGTAAATTCAAGCTGCAATTCTTTAACCTTTGCAGCTGTACCATCCGGTGAACCATCATCCACTACTAGGACATCAAACATTACAGGACGCTCCATGACAGCACGGAGTATCGCTTCAATGTTTTCGATCTCATTGTAAGTGGGTATAATGACTAAACGTAAGGACACGCTGTTGGACTATTTCGGGCAAAATTAATACATTTGAAAATAAATATATATATTTATTTAATATATAACAATATATTAATTTTTATAGGCTGAGAGGTTTGCTGAATATTATCAAACTCAAGGACTCAAGCAAATTGCTGTGGATCGTACTCTCTCATCATCCCAATTGCTGCTTCCATCACATCTTCCACTGAAGGTTTTGAGAAATAATCTCCATCACTTCCATACGGAGGGCGATGCGCTGCAGCACTGAGACAAATCGGCTTTGTATCTAAATATTCAAATGCTCCTTGTGTCTCCATGATTTCGCGCAATAAATAAGCACTTGCACCTCCGGGCACATCCTCGTCAAGTATCAAAAGCTTATTTGTCTTTTTAATGGAAGTTGTGACCTCAGATCTCACATCAAAAGGCAGCAGAGTTTGAGCGTCAATCAATTCTACACTAATGCCAAGATCTGACAAACGATCAGTAGCCTCTTGTGCTATTTTGACGCAAGAACCATAGGTGATCAAAGTGATATCCGATCCGATATTTAGGATTTCGATTTTACCCAGCGGGATGGAAAATGTACCGAGATTATCAGGTCGAAGCTCTTTCAGCCTATACCCATTGAGACATTCGATTATGAGACCAGGATCTCCGCACTCCATTAGAGTTTGATACATCCCGGCAGCCTGAACCATGTTGCGTGGGACACAAACGTGAATTCCTCTGAGGGAGTGCAATAACATTCCAATAGGTGAACCGGAATGCCAAATTCCTTCTAAGCGATGACCCCTGGTCCTGATAATTGCAGGTGCTTTCTGCATTCCTGCAGACCGGTAACGCACTGTGGCAAGATCATCCATCAATGCAGACATAGCATATACTATATAGTCCAGGTACTGAATTTCGGCGATAGGCTTCAAACCTCTCATACTCATACCGATTGCTTGACCGATAATACTCCATTCCCTGATTCCTGTATCAAATATCCTTTGGACCCCGTACTTCTGTTGCAATCCTGAAAATCCCTGGTTCACATCTCCGATTTGCCCAACATCCTCTCCAAATGCATAAACGGTTTTATTCTTTTCGATCAATTGATCAAAATATTGATTCAACACCTGATAACCGCTGAGTTGCGACGAGCTATCGCTGTAGCGAGCGGCAACTCCTTCTTTAAAAGGATCATAAGAAGTCAAGTCTGAGGCATAGTTCTGTTTGGTTTGAGACATCTTTGTCTCCAACCACTCTTTCAATTGCGGGAAACTGCCGCCGGGAAGAGTGAGCAGTTTTCTTCTCAAGGGAGCCAAAATTTCATGGACTGAAATATCTTTTAAACTCCGGATATGCTGAGCTATTTCGACAAAGTCATTTGGTTCATTTTCTAAAATTGTCAGGAGCTCATCTCTAAGTTTCTTCATTGGGGCTTGGTAATTTTCCCAGGCAGCATTTCTTTCGGAGCGGACAAATGTCCGTGCCTCAGCATTCAAATGCTCAATATCTTCTTTATTCAGCAACTTATTCCGAGTCAACCATTCTCCCATGATTTTGATGCAATCAAACTCGAGTTCCCAAGCCAATCGTTCGGTGGACTTATATCTCTCGTGAGATCCTGAAGTGGAATGTCCTTGAGGTTGGGTTACCTCTTCTATATGGAACAACGATGGGCGATGAGTTTTCCTCATTTCCTGCACTGCCTCTGTATAAAGCTTTACAAGCGCTGGATAGTCCCATGCTTTGGCTTTATAAATATTGATTCCTTTGTCTTCCGTCCCGAGTTGCTGGAACCCGGCTAAGGCTTCAGAAATGTTCCCTTTTGCTGTTTGTAACTCCTTAGGTACCGAAATACCATATCCATCATCCCATACCGAAACAGCCAATGGCACTTGCATGACAGCTGCAGCATTCATTGTTTCCCAAAAAATTCCCTCAGAAGTTGAAGCATCTCCGATAGTACAAAACGATACCTCACGTCCTTTGTCAGAAAATCCATTTTTTGTCTTACTCTGCTTGTACATCTTCGAAGCCAAAGCAATTCCAAGAGCCCTTGCCATCTGACCTGCTGTGGACGAGATATCCGCAGTTACATTATACATAGACGAATGATCTAGCCAATTACCGTCAGAAGATAATAATGGAGTGGCAAAATGTGCATTCATCTGTCTTCCTTTGGAGAAAGGGTCATTGTTAACATCAGCATACAACTGTGCAAAAAAATCCTTGACTGAACACAATCCAAGTGCCATTAAAAAGGTCTGATCTCTATAATATCCGGACCTGAAGTCTCCTTTTTGAAAAGCTCTCGCCATAGCGACCTGAGGCACTTCTTTGCCGTCACCCAGAATCCCAAACTTAGCTTTGCCTGTCAATACCTCCTTCCGGCCCAATAAAGAGCACTCTCGGCTCACAAGACAAATCCAAAAGTCTGTGATAACTTCTCGCCTGTAAACTGCGTCCGATGTATTGATTTGCTGAAGAAAAGATTCAATAGGTTGGATTAAAGACATAAGTTGGATTTAGCACAAAAATACAATAAAAAGGCTGCCGCCAAACTCAGAATTGCTCATCAGCGCACTTGCCGATATTTGATTATATTAATTTATTATAAATATATAAATTATTTATTTTCTTTTAATTAGGAAATTAAATGGGCTAATAAATCATAAAAATTAATCATTTAACATGGCTTTAACACACCTCAACAATCAAAAAGGGTCTAATTTTCGGTTTATGAATATAAATTTGTCTCACAAAACATTTAAAAAAGAAAACATGAAACATGTACTTTCTATTCTTGCCTTCCTTCTAATAGGTAGTGCTGTTTTTGCTCAAACTACTAAACCTGCTGAGCAAGCAGCCACAACTTCAACAAAAGGTCCTAAAATGGTATTTGAAACAAATACAGTGGACTTTGGTGAAATTTTAAAAGGAAGTGATCGCGTCCGTAAGGCCGTTTTTACAAACAAAGGAACAGAGCCTCTAATCGTAAAAACTGCTAGAGGATCTTGTGGTTGCACTGTGCCTACTTGGCCAAAAGAACCAATCATGCCAGGTGAAAAAGGCACGATTGAAATCAATTATGACACTCAGAGAGTCGGACCAATCAACAAAACTGTCCGAATTCAAACCAATGAAGGAGAGGAAGAAATTACTCTTTACATCAAAGGAAATATCTCTGACACAAAAGAGGAGACACTTCCAACCAGCGATGGTTCCGTGTTGAATCCAAAACAATAAAAAGAAATACAATTCTCAAAGAGCCTCTTTCCACGAAAGGGGCTTTTTGTTTTTTAAAGCTAGGCCAAACCCTAGTATTCATTGAGTTCAACTTAATTCACCTACACATTCTCTTTTCCTGAGGTCACCGTCTGGGCCAGAATTCAATTTTGCCCTCCCGATATAATTTCATTTTATCTCACTAAAACTAAATCAAAGTTCTAGTGATGAGCAAAAGGTTCCGCAAAGCAAAATTCCAGTGAACAATTTCAATTAAAATGAGAGAAGCAAACAAAATTTGCTAGGCTTGCCAAATGATTTTAACAGAGAAAAATGTGCTTCCATCTATTACATTTGGATCAAACATAATGGAGACAAATGCTATTGCACTTGACTTGTTTAGAAAATACTCTTACGAATCAAGCTTACGCCAAGTTTTGATACTGAAGAAAAAAAAGGATCGCAAAATATCTTTAAAGTAAAACTTGGATTTTAACTTTTGCCTTGGCTTTTTACCCACCTGCATTTAAAAAACGCCGAGGTTGCCATAATACTGTTTTCAGATTATCAAAAATCTTCAGAAAATGTGGCCAAAAGAATTCCGTTTTACAGATAATCACCTTTGCTGAACTAAATTATACGACACAAAATGCAATGAGTTTTCGCTTAAACAAGCTTAGTAAAAGTTAAAACTCAAGATTTTTCCATTTCTTTCAGACAACCTGAAAAATGCTGGGATACCAAATTGACAAAAATTCTCTGATGCGTATTATATGCCGTTGAACTGATCACATCAGAGTAATTCAATTTCATTCTGCCAAGCATTTCAATGTGCTGAAGCTCGCATGTATCTCCTTCAGTAAGATTATGCTCATCCAGATAATTTCTTTTTACAAACTCACTCGATCTTCCTAATGCCAGTTGGCATTGGATCAGAAAATCCTGGTAAAAATGAATCACAAAAGGAGCTGTTGTTTCTATCAAATCACAAATAGCCAAACTTTTTACAAGGTCCGCATTTTCAATGTCAGCCTTTCTCAACACCTCAAAATTTTCAGGTGAAGGAATGTCAAAATTGATGTTACTAAATAGAGACTCAAACATGATTTTCAACTGCTCGCAATGTTTGATACCTGTGTATTCAGACCCCCTAATGATGGGTCTTTCACCACATTCAACCAAATAAATTTCGTTGGCGATAGCTTTAGCTTCAGGATCATCCGATAAGGTTGAAAATCTTCTAAATGCGAGCAAACTTGCGTAGCTAATTGGATAAAACGCACTGACAGCTACAGTAATATAAGAAACCAGACGATTGAAATTCATCTTTCTCAATTGGCCAATGAGATTTGAATTTCGGGTGATTCTAATAGCGTCCCACAAGGGATGGTTCATAAAAGCAGGATAAGAATCCATAGTCTCAATAGTATATAAGAGTACAATTATTTTCAAAAAACGGCATTGTACTTTTGAAATTATGTTCTCTAAATAATTTAACTTTTAACAAGTCCACAATGTTTTTCAAGCTTTTACATTTCCGGGAAATTGATGAGCAGGAATGGAACCGATTTATTGAATGCAGTCCTCATGGGAACATTTATCATTTATACAATTATCTGACTCATTTACTTGAAGATTGGAAAGCAATAATGGTTTATGAGGGTTCTGAGCTGCTTGCCATCCTCCCATTCAGCGTAAAGAGAAAATACTTAATTAACTACGCCATTCAGCCTATTTTCAGCCAATACATTGGAATAATAATGAAAGCATACTCAGATAATACTTACAAAAAATATGAACTTCAAAAAAAAGTAATCCAGACTATTCATGTGGCTATTCCGAAAGACATTCATTTTTTCCAGTACAATTTTGCTCCAGAATATAACTACGGAATGGCGCTTCGATGGCTAGGGTGGAACCAATCAATAAAGTATACTTATTGGGTTGATATCTCCAAAGGGTACGAGGTATTTATTGGCGAAGCAGCATCGCATGTAAGAAGAGAAATCAAAAAAGCGCAGCAAAATGGCATTAGAATCGAAGTAGAAAATAATCCGGACCTCGTAATTGATATACTCAAACTTGCCAAACCGGAACTTATCAAAAAACTTGATCAAAAATATTTGAAAGCCTTATCAAATAACTCCAGCTACTTTTACAGTTCAGGTAGAAGTTGCACCTTAATCGCGTATAAAGACTCGACTCCAATCGCCGGGATGATATATTTTTTATATAAAAACAAAATGATTTATTATCAAGGATCCACCATTCCTAAATACAAAAACTCCGGAGCTATGAGTTTGATCATTTCAGAAAGTGTTAGAATATTAGGAGGCAACTATACTATACTGGATTTTGATGGAAGCATGATAGAACCCATTGAAAGATTCTTTAGAGGTTTTGGTGCTTATCCGGTTCCATACTTTAGTTATACTTTAAACAATTCCCCATGGCTAATTCAGAAAATTCTGAATCTCAAAGCAAATAAATAAAGCCTAATTTTAGTTTTTCATCCTTTAACCTGCTCCCCTATATTAATCAAACTGGATAAACAAAAATAAATCTACTCCTTTGGTATCAACTTTCTGACATCCCGTTAAGCACATATCAGTTTTACCTAAAAAGTGTTTTCAGTATTTCAATTGACAACTTAAGAATAGAATTTATGATAAATATGGCTTGCGATAGGGCTTTATTCTGCAATTGCTCTACTATAAATGACTATACTTCTGATATAAATGTACATGAAATAATAGGGCTCACATTTCAAATCAAGCATATCATTTATACACAATGAATTTGTTTGTTGCAATGTGAACCCTATTCATAAAATGACCGGGAAATATTTACTTGGCGGTATAAATAGCAGTGGCGGTAAATCCAAATTCACTGTCTTCTAAAGTAAACTGTGTGGCGGAAAAGCTTTTTACTGTGTTTTCAGTGTCGTTAAAGGTAAGTTTCTTTTCATCGCTGCTTAAACTCCAGTCTGTGATTTCGACTTCGGGTACTCCTTGACACTTAATTGCATTGTCTTTGGACTCCAGAACACCTAATGCTTTAAACTCAATAGTGTCATCTCGTTCGCAGTCATCAAGACTAGAAGAAGTAACATCTAAGCCATTGAGCAATAATTTTGAAACTACCCACTGTTTTCCAGGCAAAACTTCTGAAAATTTGGACGCAGTGCCTTTGTCATCATCCTGTTACATGAAGAGTTCATAGCAAGGAAAAGTATTCTTTAAGCAAAAATTTTTAGAAGCGTTATAAAAAAGATTTACTAATTAAAAAATGGTTTACTGCTAGTTATTAATTATCTATTGCTTCTTACAAATCTTTACGCACACCACTTTGTATTCAGGACATTTGGCGATGCTGTCATGTATCGAAGATGTCACAATATTAACGAAAAGTTCAGGAAAGTGGAAAGTCGTACTCAACACACCTTGCTTGACCTCGTCTGTAAGATGTGCACGTACACTGATTTTGCCCCTTGCAGACTCAATATCTACAAAATCTCTTTCCGCTATATGGTAAGATGCAGCATCTTTGGGATGGATCAATAATAAATCCTCCGTAATGATCTCTGCATTTCCGGTACGACGAGTCATTGTTCCTGCATTATAATGTTCCAATACCCTATTGGTTGTCAGGATAAATGGAAACTCAGCGGCATATTCCAATACTTCCGGTGTCTCCACATATTCTCGGAAAACAAACTGGCCTTTTCCTCGCTTGAATTCTTTTTGATGCAATATCTGGGTGTCAGTGCCATCGGCAGCTACAGGCCATTGTTTTCCCCTATCTCCCAAGTTCTCCCAACTGACACCGGCAAAAAAAGGTACTATCTTAGAAATCTCCCTCAGCATACTATCCGCCTTATAATCTGCCTGTTTGTAACCCATGCGATTCATCAGATCGATAATGATCTGACCATCTGATTTCGCTTCTCCTACAGGCTCAACCACCTTATTCACTTTCTGAATCCGGCGCTCCCCATTTGTAAAAGTACCTTCCTTCTCCAGGAAGGAGGCTCCGGGCAGTACAACATGCGCCAGTTTAGAAGTCTCAGTCATAAAGAGTTCCTGGACCACCAGTAAATCTAGAGATTTTAGGGCATTGATCACATGGAGTGTATTTGGATCTGACTGAGCCATATCTTCACCAACGACATACATAGCTTTAAGATCGCCACGGATCGCAGCATCATACATGTCAGGTATTTTGTATCCTGCGGCTGCAGGCACCTCCGCTCCATAAAACTCTGAGTATTGCTTCCTGATCTCCTCCTGTGTATGGTCGAGGTAGCCTGCACCCTGATATGGCTGAACGCCCATGTCCGCCATTCCCTGAACATTATTCTGTCCTCTGAGGGGATTCACCCCACATCCGCGCTTGCCAATGTTTCCGGTGATCATAGCCAGGTCGGCAATCAGCATAACCGTATAAGTACCTTGATAATGCTCTGTCACGCCCAAACCATGAAAACTCATGGCGTTCTCAGCTTTTGCGTATGCAATGGCAGCGTCACGGGCTGCGGAGTAACTTACTCCGGACACTTCCTCAAGCTCCGCGATGTTGAGTGAAAGTATATTCTCTTTAAAATCTTCCCAACCTTCGGTTCTGAGTTCGATAAACTGTCGATCATAAGCTTTGGCGCTGACGATAGCGTGCAGCATCATATTGAGCACAGCAACATTAGTTCCGGGCCTTAGTTGAAGATGATGCGTGGCGTATTTGGCCAATTCAGTTTTGCGTGGATCGATCACAATGCAAGTCTTGCCTTTCATGGCAAACTGCCTCAATTTTGCACCTGTCACCGGGTGCCCTTCCGTAGGATTGGCACCAATCACCATGATCGCATGGGTAAACTTGAGATCCTCAATACTGTTGGTCGCAGCTCCTGTACCAAAACTTCGCTGCATCCCCAATGCTGTTGGTGAATGACAAACACGTGCACATCCATCAATATTATTGGTTCCGATCACAGCCCGGATAAATTTTTGCATGAGATAATTTTCCTCATTGGTACATCGGGCAGATGAAATACCAGCTATAGAGTCGGGTCCATGTTTCGTCCTGATATCCTTCAATTTCGAGGTAATATAGTCATAAGCTTCATCCCAACTCACCTCGTCAAATCCTCCATCAGCATTGCGAATCATTGGTTTTCTGATCCGGTCAGGGTGTTTATAAAACTTAAACGCATATCTTCCTTTCAAGCAGGTATGTCCTTGGTTGACCTCTGCCGTATATGGGGCCTGAATACTGAGTACTTTTCCGTCTTTGACGCTGACTTCTAGATTGCATCCCACCCCACAATAGGTGCATACCGTCCTGACTTTCGTCTGTCCTACCAGGGCTTTGCTCTGGAATACATCCGAAATGGCCGATGTTGGACAGGCTTGTGCACATGCGCCACAACTGACACAGTCTGACTCGGCAAAACTCTGATTCATGCCTTTGATGATCTGACTGTCAAATCCTCTACCCATCACATTGAGCACCTGTTGACCTTGAATTTCGTCACATGCGCGTACACACCTATAGCACATGATACACTTAGACAGATCGGAGGTCATGTACGGGTGACTGAGATCTTTCTGCCTGTCAAGATGATTTTTTCCTTCAGGATACCTCACTTTTCTAATACCTACTTTGGCTGCAACGTCTTGCAATTCACAATTGCCATTCACCTCACAGGTCAAGCAGTCTAAAGGGTGGTCAGTGAGTACAAGCTCTATGATATTTCGTCTTAATTTCTGGACTGATTCACTCTCTGTCAATATTTCCATTCCCGCTTCCACCGGAGTGTGACAAGATCCCACAGTCCTGAATGCCTGACCCGCTCCTCTGCTTACCTCAACACTGCAAACACGACAAGATCCAAATGCCTCTAGTTGAGGCGAATCACATAAGGTTGGAATATAATCTTGTCCAAAATACCTCCTTACAAAAGATAATATTGTTTCTCCGGTCTGAAATCCGTAGGACTTACCATTTATTTTGGCTTCTTTGATAGCAGGCAGTTTGTCTGGCACCAGAAAAGTAGTCTTCATAGAGTGAAGATAAGCCAACTTCAGAAAAAATAATAATTTATTAAAACCGGGCATGCCCCTGATCGCTTCGCTCCGGGTCGGTATCCTACATGGTTCGCTGATCGCTCCGTGCTGCGCACCGTCCACAAAGTGTCCGCACTCCGGATCCCTCATGCAAATGTCCGATTAAAATAATATCCACTGATCAGAATGATTCAGGCAAATGATAGAGAAATAGTAAATTATTAATCTTTCATTAGATCTACTTTCCTTTCTTGAAGAGATTAAAATCTAAGCTGGTGTTAATAATTCTGGAAAGAAATTATAATTGTTTACCAAATTTACTATGAGCATAAACCAATTTGAATTTAAAAGAATTAAATTAAAGATGATTTATTCAATGATAAAAATATTTCTTCAAAGTATTGTTTGCAAGTCTATCAAAGGTTGATTAAAATTCATTCACAATTATAGATCCAAATGAATCATGAAAGCTTTAGTTGCATTACTTTTCATCATCGCCATGCACCAATCTGGAAGTACACAATCCATCCTAGATCTCTACCTACACAAAATTAACACCTACGAAAATCTCAACCGAAAATTACCTCTTACTGAAAAATACTATACCGTCGTAAATGAAGCTTCTTCAGCTAATACTATTTATAAAAACGAAGAGTTAAATTTAAAATTAGACCAAACCAAAGAAATCAGATCCCTCGACAATATAAAATATATCTCAACAACACGGAATACCGACGGATCAGTATTTTGTACTGTCACAGATAGTCTTGACGAAAAAGGTCGACTAGTCAAAAGAACAACTGTTTATCCAACGGCCCCATATTACAATGAATTTATTTGAACCACTCTTAACTCTGATGGAAATATTATACAATCGACAATGCGCAAATGTGCAAAATGCAAGATAGAATCAGATGTAAAAGCTGAACTAGACAGTCAAGGAAAAATCACGGGATATGACTTTGACAATGTCCTTGGGAGCATAAGACTTGATATTGTTTCAAAACCAAATAAAACAGAATATATCCAATACCAACTTATGAATGGAGAAATACTCAATCCCTCCATCCAAAATGCAAATACTACAAAGTTTAAAACAGATTATGCATACAAATCATACGGAGATAATTATGATAGTCTAGTGGTTTACAAATATAACGTAAAAGAAAATAAACTATTTCTGGTAAGAAAAGAAATCACTTCCAAATCGGGAATTCCTATCGAAGTAAAATATTACAATTCTGACGTTGCATTGACAGATCATTACAAGATCACATACAATCAAAAAGGCCTGATCGAATCAATCGAATCTGTTATTGATTCGAAGATTTATAATTGTGAGTTCAATTCCGAGGGAAGATATATTAAAGAATACCTTTTGGATCCGGACATTAAAATAAAAGAATACGAATATATTATTGATGGTACAATTTCGAAAATCTATGAATTAAATGAGTTTGAAGAGAATCCAAGCAAAGTCTGTATTTTTTCGTATTAATGTTTCGGCTGCATACATTTTATCCACGAAAAATTATGATTCAAGCGAGATCATCAAATCCTAGACAACTAACTCGTATATCAACGATTCGGGATTTATATTTTATCGAAATGATTGCGGTCCTTATCCAAGGATTCTCGACTCTTCAATTGCAAATCAGTATAGAACTTGATTAAATTAGATTAATTGCCCGGTATAGTCTACTTCAGCAATTGCATCATCTTCGTATATATGGCTGTGTTTTCATAGATTCCTGAAAATGATGCTGAACCGGGACCAAAAGCATACACCGGAATGAGGTCGGCACTGTGCTTGTTTGTGGTAAAAGCGGTCACAAGCTCTCCCATTTTGGAACCTGGGTTAATCGCAAGCCCGCCAGTCTCATGATCTCCTGTGATGATCACTAAGGTCTGACCGTCTGCAGCAGCAAAATCTAATACTTTTTCTATTGCCTTATTGAAATCGATCACTTCTGTATAAACATATGATGCATCATTGGCATGTCCACCCCAGTCTATTTGTGATCCTTCAATCATCATAAAAAAGCCCTTTTCGGATTTATTTTTCAAAAAATTGCAGGCATCTGATGCAGCCTTTGGAAGATAGGACCTTCCTTTTGAGGCTGGCAAAGGATCTCCATCTGCTGTAAAATAAACCAACTTATTGACATCTGGCAGGGTATAATTCATATAATCCTGCTCAAAGTAATCTCTCACTTCATACCCATTCTTTCTGAGCTGTGCTACCAGATCAAGACTGTCGGAATTTCTTCTTTCAAAATACTTTTTTCCACCACCGATCAGGAGATTAGCAGGAATATCCATATAATCCAATGCGATTGCCTCATAGTCTTCTCTACCGGATTGATGAGACATAAAAGCCGCAGGTGTAGCATGAACGATGGTAGAGGTAACAACCATACCGGTCGCTCTGCCTATCCTATTGCTATATTCTAGGATCGTTTCATACGATGTTTTACTTGAGTCCACACCGAGGTAAGTATTATTTGTCTTCCTCCCTATAGAAAAAGCAGTGGCACCGGCAGCAGAATCGGTGATGAGATCGTTGGCGCTATAACTCTTGTGGAGCCCAATCACCGGGCAGCGCTCCAAGGGGAGATAATTGTGATTCATATACATTCCTGCTGTCATCTGTGGGATTCCCATTCCATCACCGATCATGAGGATGATGTTTTTAGGATGTAGAATTTTATCACTGTGTTGATGGTCTTTTTGAGTAGGTATAGGCGCTTGACGTGACTCCTTCGCAGCAATGTCTTTCGAGCTCCTACATTGAATCAAAACTGCCGTACTGAACAATACACTCCAGATCAAAATTCCCTTCTTCAACATAATTTTCAATTGAGCTACAAAGATAATGCATAACGCTTGCCTGGCATGGTTTTTACTATAGCTTTGAACTCAAGTTGTAACAACAGATTGGCCAATTGGCCCTGAGTGTATCCCGATATTTGACTCAATTGGTCTATGTGCAACTCACCCTTATCCTGGAGTAAACCAACGATACATCTCTCCATTTCGTCCAGCTCATAAAACAACTCGCGTTTAGGTTTTGCCGGGCTTGCGGTCTCATCATACCAGGCCATAGCCCATTTTAGGTCCGCTGCATTCTCAATGAGCTGGGCTTTATTTTGCTTGATCAACAAATGGTTGCCTGACGATCCGGAATCAGTGATCCTGCCCGGAAAGACAAATACGTCCTTGTTGTAATCGAAAGCATATGCTGCTGTGATCATACTACCTCCATCCCTGGCCGATTCAATCACAACCAAAGCATCCGACATAGCTGCCACGATACGATTGCGACGTGGAAAATTTTCCCGATCAGGGTCGGTTTTGATTGGGTATTCGGTAATCAGCGCGCCATTCTCACACATTTGATCAGCGAGTCTTCTGTTTTCTGAAGGATATACGCGGTCAATTCCTGTGGCCATCACACCAATGGTAGTGATATTGTGCTCTACACAACTTCTATGGGCGTGGGTATCCACACCATAAGCCAATCCACTCAAGATGCTGATTTGCATTCCGGCAAGATCTCTCACCAATGCCTCGGTTAGCGCTTCTCCGTACAATGACATATTTCTCGTTCCTACAATCCCTATTGTTCTTTCAGGATTTAAGTTAGCAGAGCCACGCTGATAGAGGAGTATAGGACTATCCGGATAATGCTTGAGGCGATGGGGATAATCGTCGGACAAATAGCTAGTGATTTTGACCCCATGCTTCATACAATATTGCCATTGTGCCTGAGCCAATTCATCGGGTACAGCTTTACTAATATGTTGGGCAGTCGATGCTCCGATACCAGGAATTTTTATCAACTGCGAAGCTTTGGTTTTGAAAACTTGTTCTGCACTACCACAATAACTGATCAGAGTCCTTGCAGTCACATCGCCTACTTTATCTACCTGGCTTAGGGCAATTAAATAATAGAGCTCTTCCATAGAAATTTACGAAGTGATTATTGCTTCATATTGGATTGCATTAATGCTGCCGCTTGTTGTTTTAAATATTCTACCTGACCGGGTTCCAATTTACCAAAACTTGCATAATCCAAATACACAGTTGCCAGCATTTGATTCACAGTACCATCTAGCGGATCCATCGCCTGTGCATCTTTCAGATATTGGATTGCAAATGGATAGTTTCTATTTTTTTTGTACAGCACATCGTAGCCCACTTCTTTAAAAAACTTTGCAAGTTCTGCATGATTGCTGTTTTCCTTTTTCAGGTAGGTCAAAAACTCATTGGTGAATGTAAGTTCGGGATACATGCCTGCGCTCTTTTTGATCGATTGTAAAAATCGCACCAGGTCGTTGTCCTTTTTATACTTCTCAGCATACACACCGACTTTCATTATATGACCCTGAGAATATCGTGGATAAATCTCAAGAGCGCGGTCGATATATTTCTCAGCGATATCCAGATCCTGGTATTTTTTTATCTGATCGCTTTCACTTTCATATTTATGAAAATAAGTAACTCCTGTAAATAGATTTATCCGGGCACTGTTTTTTGAAATACCTATAGCACTCAAATTTAAGCTGTCTCCGGATTCCCATGCCGGCACTCTTAAAAATGATTTCAGGGAAAATAACAATAGAATCACCAAACCTCCGCCGATTCCCAGAAAATGCAATTGCTTCCGTGAAGATTGTGACCAGGTATAAAAATAATACCCCAGCAAAATACAAAAACCAAGGGAAGGTAAAAATAAAAATCTTTCATTCATAAAAGTACCCACTGGAAATATGGCATTGGATACAATGGACAATGTGATGTAAAAAAATAAAATAGCCATGGTCACAATGCTATGTGATTTTCTGCATTTCCAGGCAATCCAAAGACTGAGTATCACAGTAGCTAATGCCAATAAAAATCCGGGGCTGGATGGATTCATGATCGGCACATGGTAGGGATAATAGTCATGTGTCAGGGGATGTGGTACGAACACTAATTTGATATACCAAACTACAGTATAGAGTATTGTGCACCATTTTTGGATGAAATTCATCTCCACGAAAGGATCATTCATCAAATCTACTATTTTCAATTTTGTATCAAAGAGATATCCGATCACCTTTACCCTCAATAAAATAAATGCAAGGGAAGAAACTCCATATGGTATCATATAGCGGAAGGCTTCTTTCCAAGTGAATCCACTGATATAATAAAGTAGTATCGGAAAAGCGATGAGCAGAGTTATTGGATTTTCTTTTGACATTAATGCCAAAAAAAACATCACTCCTGTGACCCATGTCCAAATCCATTTTCTCGTGTCGTGATATTTCAATGTACATATCAGGGCTGCCACAGCAAACAGAGTACTCATGATTTCGTCTCGTCCTTTGATGTTAGCTACAGCTTCCACATGAGTTGGATGCACAAGAAATATCATAGCGGTCACAAAAGCAACCAGAGATGAAGCTTCCCGTTCAAATCGGTACGAAAACAATTTTCGCACTGCAAAGTATATCAACCCACAGCATATCCAGTATAAAAACACATTGATCAAATGTGAATAAGCAGGTTTGTATTTGTACAATTCATATTCCAAGGCAAAGCTTGCTATTGAGAGTGGTCGATACCTTGCTCCTGCAACATATGAAGTCTGCTTTCCAAAATAACCGGTAAAACTTTCATTAGCAAAGATGGAGTACAAACCATCCACACCTTTTTCCACGAATTTATTTTCCGAAATCACAATCGCATCATCCAAGGCAAAGCCATAACGGTATGTCTGAAAATATATACCCCATGCAACTAAACCCAGTAATATCCAAACCAAAACGGGATTCGAACTCAATGTGACAAACCAGTTTTTCATAAACTTAACAAATTTGGTGAAGTGATTGCATCTGGGCTTTAACGGCGAAAATAGAGGATTTTGATTATATATTAGGAAAAAGCAGATATGAATGTTTTACATTTGTCTCCGGTATGTACCTGAAAAATAATACAGCAAAGATCTTCCTGCTACTGGCCACCCTCAGTTTGCCACAGATGATGGCTGCACAATTCAACCTGCAAGTCGGGTATGGATTATCTTACCATCTCAATGAAACATACAACAGGGCTCTTGAAGATTTTGGGAAGCAAAACAGCTGGGTGAATACAAATTTTAAACCCCTGACCTTCTCCCACGGCTTGTATATAGGCTTGCGCAACAGATGGGATTGGTATGGTTTGGGTGTGAGTTGGCGAGCGCAATTTTTAAGGAATGACGCACAAGGTGTTATGGGCAATGAAAGCTATAAAAAGGAGTACTTTCACAGGTTTCATGATATTTCGGTATTTCATGAATTCGGAAATCCCTGGATGGACTTCGGTCTTAGCCTGGACTATACGATAACATCTGTCTCAGAGCGACATACCGGCTTGAGCTCCAAGCAGACACTCGGCAACTCCACAGGTATTGGATCTCACATTTACTTTAACTTTTATTTGGCGGCAGGATCATTTTTGGATATTGCATTGCAGCCCTATCTCGCATGGCGCTGGACATCAACAAACCTGAATGAAGTCGCCAAGGACTTGAACTCCGGCGACCCGCTCGACAAGCTCAAGTTTCACCATTTGGGCCTTTCGCTCATCTTTTGCAATGGCAACAAAAGAAGTCAAGATATCGACTGAGGAGAGATTTCAGCCATTTTTACCGCGCGGATTTTAAATTTCTGTTAACCCGGGAATTAATCTTGATAAATAGTTGTTTTGATTTGAAAATTAACCAGTATCTTTGCTGTATGTTTTCTTGTTCTTATCATCTGTTCATCCTAATGGGTTCACGTCAATATCTATAATTTATCCCTTGTCAAAATTTTTTTTTATTTATAATTCTTTTTTAAAATGAATCTTTACGTAGGAAACCTTGATTATTCTATCAAGGAAAGCCAACTGTTGGCCATGTTTAGCGAAATCGGAGAAGTTGCTTCTGTAAAAATCATTACAGACAAAATGACCGGCAAATCAAAAGGCTTCGCCTTTGTTGAAATGCCAAATGACGAGGAAGCTCAGCAAGCAATTGCAGAGTTGAATCAAAAATCTGTAAAAGAGCGTAACATCTCTGTTTCAGAAGCTAAACCACCTCAACCAAAAGAGAGAAGACCATTCAATCCAAGAGGAGGAGGTAACAACGACAATCGCTTCAGAAGGAGATAATCTGACCAGGCGATTTTGGTAAATCTTTGAGCTTTGGTTTCTTACTCGGGTGATTCCTATAAAGTCACCAACTAGTATCTGAACTCAATATCTGAAGATTTATAAGACATAGCCTGCTTCTCAGAAGGAGCAGGTTATGTTTTTTTAACGCTGAATGCTTCCCGAGATATCAGCGCTCTCAATAAGCTCCGTTCCTCCGACCATCAGCAACTAACAAAAGCTAATACAAACAGGCTCAAATCCCGGCAGAAATTTTGCGAAAGCATTGCTGACAGACAATCACGCAATAAAAACAAAAGCAAAAAAAAAAGCAGTAAAAGTAGTCGGCGAACTTCAACAACCAACATTTTAAAAAAATTACATTTCAATTTATTTTCATGCCACATTTTCAGCAATTAGGCTTAAACCCTTCCATATGCAACGCTTTGTCCTCATTAGGATTTGAAGAACCCACTGACATACAAAAACAAGCAATTCCGGTATTTCTAAAAGCAGAGAGAGATCTGATCGCCCTGGCTCAGACAGGAACAGGAAAAACTGCAGCCTTCGGACTCCCCATCCTACAAAATATTGATCCCGGGTCACCTGTCACACAAGCCCTGATCATTTCGCCTACAAGAGAACTTTGCCTCCAAATCACCAATGATTTGAAGAAGTTTGCCGTAGAAATGAGAGGCACTAAAATCGTTGCCGTGTATGGTGGCAGCAGTATTATCAATCAAATCAAAGATATAAAATCAGGTGCACAGGTCATCGTCGCTACTCCGGGACGCCTCATGGACCTCATCGACCGCAAAGCTGTCAAATTGCAGAATGTGCAGGTTGTTGTACTCGATGAAGCTGATGAAATGCTTAATATGGGATTTAGAGAAGACATGGAATCTATACTTTCCCATACACCAGATGAAAAGATTACCGGATTGTTTTCTGCAACCATGTCGCCGGATATCAGAAGGATAGCAAACGATTACCTGAAAGACCCAATTGAAATTACCATAGGCAGAAAAAATACAGCCCAACAAAATATCACCCATCAATATTCTGTCGTTCACGCCAAAGACAAATATTCTGCTCTAAAGAGAATCATGGACTTTCATGAAGATTTCTACGGCATCATATTTTGTACCACTAAAATCGAGACCCAGGAACTCAGTGATCATCTGGTCAGAGATGGTTATAGCGCTGATTGTCTTCACGGCGATCTGGCCCAGGCGCAGAGAGACAAAGTCATGCATCGTTTCAGACATAAAGCGATCAAAGCTTTGCTTGCGACAGATGTGGCTGCGAGAGGAATAGACGTAAAAAATCTGACGCATATCATACACTATCACCTCCCGGATGACATAGAAAATTATACACATAGAAGTGGTCGCACCGCTCGCGCAGGACAGAAAGGATACAGTATTGCATTGCTACATACTAAGGAAGCGTATAAGCTGCATCAGATAGAAAAATTAGCAGGTGTCAAATTTGAAAAATATCTCATTCCAAAAGGTGAAGAAGTCATACAGACGCGTGTGAAAAACTTCATTGATGAATTTACGGCCAGCAGCGAAGAAACCAGCGATGAAAGCATGGCTTTCAAAAATGAATGGATATGGCCACTTATGCAAATGTCCAAAGAAGAGCTCGTGCAAAGAATACTTCAGGCAGAACTCAAAAAAATAACCGCCCAATATGCTCATTCCACAGATTTGAATGTTGAAGAAAGACCTAAAGAAAAATTTGGTAAGAGTTCCGGAGATTATAGTTCGGGCTCGGGTTCAAGATCAAGAACACAGGGACAACGAAGCCGATCGGGAAATGACGTCAGACTTTTTGTTAATCTTGGAAAAAAAGACAGTTTGAAATATGATGAACTAAGAGAAATCATCTTTCAAATGACAAAAGTGAGTGGCAGACAGGTGAAGGATATTGAAATGAAAGGAGTGTATTCTTTTTTTATGACCGATCCGGAAAGTGCTGAAAAAATGTGCAAACCAAAATTGGGCCAATACAAAGGCCGTCCTGTCAGAATTCAAAGCGCAGACGAACAAAAAGAATTTCGCGGACCACAATCAGAAAGTGGGCACAAAAGATCAAAAAAGAAGAACAAAAAATAGGTCTCTTTCTTATTGATTTAATTCAGGTTTGACTGACAACAATTCAAATTTGCCACTAAGTCCAAATTTTAACTTGCTTTGCATTTGAAAAGCGATTTAGATTAGCATTATTTAAGCACTTCTTTTAAAAAAGAAATCCCTAAGCTTTTCTTTGAAAGACACAATTATTTATTGAACTTGACGTTGACATACCTATTGGGCATGTACGTGCACCCAAAGCCATCTTATTTCAAACATATCGTAAATAATGCATCTTTAGTCATTGAAAGTAAACTTTTTACTTGTACTCCCACTCAACAAACAAATATAGCATTAAAGCAATATACTCAATATGCCTAGAATTGGTCAAGATAAAATCGAGAAACTAAATTCAAAAGTTTAAAATGTTAATAAGAATTATAATATCATATTTAATAATATTATTAATATGCAATAATACTAATGGTCAAATCTCGGATATAAAAATAGATTCTCTGACTATAAAAGATGCAATATTTCAGTTACTATGCTATCCTTATAAGGATATAATCTGGCATGGTCAGCAGAAAATGTATAATTATAAAACAATCATACCTGCCAATATCTATAATCAACAACAAGAAGACAAGTATGAATTTATTAAAAAAGATCTAAAAAAAAAGCGAATAAAAATAATAGAAACCATTGACACTATAGAAAAATGGACGGTATATGTAGCGGATAGTGCAAAATTTGCTCAAAATACAAATATGATGAAATCTGAATCAAAGGATAATGAAAACTTTGTCTTTGAAGATACGGAAGATAAAAATAATTATTCACAGGCCACAATTTGGTTTAGTAAGGTGAATCAATTTTTTATAGACTTTCCTCAAGGTAATGATGAATTTCAAACTCCCTATGATAATATTTATTGGTATCCTAAAGCAAAATTCCCTATAGAAATGACCCACAAAGGGATATTAGATACAATCGGTTTTGAATTCAAATTCGAAATCCCCATGTTCTTCCATAATAATTATCCTGCAATGCTCCAATTTTACCATTGCTACTATGGCCTCTGGATAGATCGTAGCTTTGAGCGCAGAAAAAGAATCCATGTATTTCAACGAAATTAAACTATGTATGCCCGATGAAATATAAATCCACTCTTTCCACTTTCTTCCTTACCTTATCAGCGGCTTGTATTATTGCAAAGCCTTCCATTTCCCTTGATACGATGCCGAATTTCGGTCGTGCAGATATAATTCTTACATATTTCTGTGGCGTGAATGAAAGAGATATAGTATTCGATAATTTATTGCCTGAACAACTTCCCCAAATAGAAATAAAAAACTGCCTCAGAATTAATAACTCTCAGCAGAAAAAAATAAATTTTGTCAAAAAGAAATTGAATAAACTAGGGTACAATTTAGAAGCATCCTTTGACTCCATTGAAATATGGAAGATTTACGTATATGACACGCTCCAATTTTATCAAAGTGCGCATGTCAGGTCTATCAGTCAATTAAAAGACTCCCTGATCAGTCCCGGTGAGAGACTGGATTCCAATGCCTATTTCCAGAAAGTAATGCTGAGAAAAAATTATACTAAATTTGAGATCTCCTTGAACTTAATGTTCCATCCTTCCGAGTACGGCTATTATTACGACAGCATCTATTGGTTTCCAAAAGCGATCTACCCCATAGAGATCGATTATCAGGGCATTTTAGACAGTGATGAACTGATCTTCGACTATATCATACCCCTTTTCTTTCAAAACAATTTTCATGGGATGCGGCGCTATTATGGCATGTACTATGGCCTTAACACTATGAGAGAATATAGGCTCAGGAAAAGAATCCATCTTTCCAGAGCAAAGTGAGCTCATTGTAAAAATAAGCTTGCTATGTTTGGAAGATTAGCTATTTTAGCTGGAGATTAAGCAATAGATTTTAGTGTCCACCATATGGAATAAACTGAATATGTCCGCATCTGTAATAATAATTAATACTATATACTCCTTTATATGAAGAAACTAATTATACTCCCATTTTTATTAATAAATATTATTCAAATCGAATCATTTGCCGAATGCCAATCTCCAATCAAAGACACTATTCTAACGATAAATGCTATTAATCAAATTTTAGGATATAGTCCAAAAGATATTATCTGGCACATTAAGGAACGAATATATCAAAATAAAATAACAATCCCAAATAAAATTTACTCTGCTGATCAACGTCAAAAATTAAAATACTTACGAAAAGAATTAAAGAAAAAAGGGTTTAAAATAATTGAAACAGTTGACACTATTGAATTATGGAAAGTTTTTATTCTAGATAGCTCAAGATTCATAAATCAGTCAAAAATATCAAAAAAAATTAATAGGAACAATGGAAGCTTCGATGCAGAGCCACAAATTGATTCCAATACATACTCACAACAAATTATAAAATTTAGCAAATCCTCCATTTTTTTAATAGATTATGATTTCCCAAACCCTCAAAATACAACATATGATATCACTGAATGGTATCCTAAGTCCAAATTCCCAATTGAAGTGAACTATAATGGAATCTTAAATTCTATGGGTTTTCAATTCCAATTTACCATCCCCATTTTCTTCCATAATAATTATCCTGCAATGCTCCAATTTTACCATAGCTACTATGGCCTTTGGATAGATCGTAGCTTTGAGCGCAGAAAAAGAATCCATGTATTTCAACGAAATTAATCTATATATGCCGATGAAATATAAATCCACTCTTTCCACTTTCTTCCTTACTTTGTCAGCGGCTTGTATTATTGCAAAGCCTTCCATTACACTTGATACGATGCCGAATTTCGGTCGTGCAGATATAATTCTTACAGATTTCTGTGGCGTGAATGGAAGAGATATAGTATTCGATAATTTATTGCCTGAACAACTTCCCCAAATAGAAATAAAAAACTGCCTCAGAACTAAAAACTCTCAGCAGAAAAAAATAAATTTTGTCAAAAAGAAATTGAATAAACTAGGGTACAATTTAGAAAGATCCTTTGACTCCATTGAAATATGGAAGATTTACGTATATGACACGCTCCAATTTTATCAGAGTGCGCATGTCAGGTCTATCAGTCAATTAAATGACTCCCTGATCAATCCCGGTGAAAGACTGGATTCCAATGCATATTTCCAGAAAGTAATGCTGAGAAAAAATTATACTAAATTTGAGATCTCTTTGAACTTAAAGTTCCATCCTTCCGAGTACGGCTATTATTACGACAGCATCTTTTGGTTTCCAAAAGCGATCCACCCCATAGAGATCGACTATCAGGGCATTTTAGACAGTGATGACCTGATCTTCGACTATATCATACCCATTTTCTTTCAAAACAATTTTCATGGGATGCGGCGCTATTATGGCATGTACTATGGCCTTAACACTATGAGAGAATATAGGCTCAGGAAAAGAATCCATCTTTCCAGAGCAAAGTGAGCTCATTGTAAAAATAAGGTTGCTATGTTTGGAAGATTAGCTATTTTAGCTGGAGATTAAGCAATAGATTTTTAGTGTCCACCATATGGAATAAACTGAATATGTCCGCATCTGTAATAATAATTAATACTATATACTCCTTTATATGAAGAAACTAATTATACTCCCATTTTTATTAATAAATATTATTCAAATCGAATCATTTGCCGAATGCCCATCTCCTATCAAAGACACTATTCTAACGATAAATGCTATTAATCAAATTTTAGGATATAGTCCAAAAGATATTATCTGGTACAATAAGGAACCAATATATCTATATAAAATAGCAGTCCCAAATAAAATTTACTCTGCTGATCAACGTCAAAAAATAAAATACTTACGAAAAGAATTAAAGAAAATAAATGTTATAATAAAAGAAACCATCGACACTATAGAAAAATGGACGGTATATGTAGTGGATAGTGCAAAATTTGCTCAAAATGCAGATATGATGAAATCTGAATCAAAGGATAATGAAAACTTTGTCCTTGAAGATAAAGAAAATAAATATAGCTATTCACAGGCCACAATTTGGTTTAGTAAGGTGAATCAATTTTTTATAGACTTTCCTCAAGGACCTGACGAATTTCATAGTCCCTACCAAATGGGCCATTGGTATCCTAAAGCAAAATTCCCTATAGAAATGACCCACAAAGGGATATTAGATACAATCGGTTTTGAATTCAAATTCGAAATCCCCATTTTCTTCCATAATAATTATCCTGCAATGCTCCAATTTTACCATAGCTACTATGGCCTTTGGATAGATCGTAGCTTTGAGCGCAGAAAAAGAATCCATGTATTTCAGCGAAATTAATCTATATATGCCGATGAAATATAAATCCACTCTTTCCACTTTCTTCCTTACTTTGTCAGCGGCTTGTATTATTGCAAAGCCTTCCATTACACTTGATACGATGCCGAATTTCGGTCGTGCAGATATAATTCTTACAGATTTCTGTGGCGTGAATGGAAGAGATATAGTATTCGATAATTTATTGCCTGAACAACTTCCCCAAATAGAAATAAAAAACTGCCTCAGAACTAAAAACTCTCAGCAGAAAAAAATAAATTTTGTCAAAAAGAAATTGAATAAACTAGGGTACAATTTAGAAGCATCCTTTGACTCCATTGAAATATGGAAGATTTACGTATATGACACTCTCCAATTTTATCAGAGTGCGCATGTCAGGTCTATCAGTCAATTAAAAGACTCCCTGATCAATCCCGGTGAAAGACTGGATTCCAATGCATATTTCCAGAAAGTAATGCTGAGAAAAAATTATACTAAATTTGAGATCTCTTTGAACTTAAAGTTCCATCCTTCCGAGTACGGCTATTATTACGACAGCATCTTTTGGTTTCCAAAAGCGATCTACCCCATAGAGATCGACTATCAGGGCATTTTAGACAGTGATGACCTGATCTTCGACTATATCATACCCATTTTCTTTCAAAACAATTTTCATGGGATGCAGCACTATTATGCCATGTACTATGGTCTTGAAACTATGAGAGAATATAGGCTCAGGAAAAGAATCCATATTTCCAGAAAAATTAATAGTAATTATTCAAAAAGATATATCTTGATATATTGAATGCTTACTTTTAAAGCCGAAAGCAACTATAGAATTAAATATATTTTATATATGCCCTTCTTGAATGTGCAGACTATAATATATAGTCGATTTTGATTAATCTATAAAGGATTCATTTTTTATTGGAATAGCTATAAATTTGACTTTATTATATCAAAAATTATTGATTATTAAAAATACCCAAGATAGGGTATTTTTTCGCACGCTGTATTCTGATATCTTTGTTTCTAAATACTAATTCTCATCAAATTACAAATTTTTAAAAAACAAAATACTACTATGAATAAATTCTATGTCTTTATTGTTTTTCTTAATTCTAATGTCCATAATCTTTGGGGCCTGTGAGAAAAAAAATGAGATTGCTGAGTATAATATTATTCCTATTACTGTGGAAAATGCAAAAGAATATTATATTAAATCAAAACCTCTCACAATTCGGTCTGATGAACAAACCATGCCTACTGCCCTTCCTGATGTAAAACTGGCTTGGAATTTAGCTTATTACCCTTACCCTTCTACTCAAGCTATATTATTTGTCCCTATAAAAGATACTTCGCTTAACACAAATAAATATTGTGACGCTACAATGGTATTCTTGAGAGATTCACTCCAGAATATATCAAAAAGAATGCTCGTTTTATTGATGGATAAAAATTACTATAATTCCCTCAACATCTCACCTACTTTAGATAATTTCACCGGAATTTCCTTCCAAATTAACGAGGACTTTGAAGCAGGTGTTCTCTGTGAATATTATCATGGAGAAATGTACAATTATCTTGATACTTGCTTTTCACAATTAGAAACTAATCTTAATACTATAACAACACGTGGATGGCCTATAAAATGTCCTCGCTTTAGTAATTCATGGTGGGAATCATTCAGATCTGGATTTGGGGATTTACTTTCCGATTTCTTCGATTGGCTAGGAGATATATTTAATGGGAAAGGATCCGGAACTGGTGGTGGAGGTACCGGTACCGGAAATACTTCCGGTTATAATGGGCAATTTGGGGGTTCTGGTGGCCCATCTGAAGGAAACTATGGTAGCGGAGGTGGTGGAACTTCTAACAATAATCCAAGAATAAATATAAGAGATATCTTTGGAGAATATGAACTCAAACTCATTACAAAAGTCATTGATAAACTAAATAACTACTTCCAGGTCGAGTTTGACATCTACCAATGGTTGCTTTTGGTCGATCCTGATTGTCTCTTTGAAATAGCAGGATTAAAGCAAATTTCAATAGATAGCATAGGGGAACTAGATTGCATCCAAGAATATCTTAAATTTAGAGATTCTGGACTCACTGCTGAGGAGTGGGAGGATTACAAAGAAGATAAAGAATGTAAGCGGAATACCGCAAATAAAACAAAAGTAGATGAATTTAAGGCCGAGATTTCAGAGATTCTTAAGAATGAACTTCAGCAATTAGCATTAGACTTTCCAGGGGCAGAATTAGATGCCGACTTGCTAAAAAAGATTGCTTCAAAAGTTATACTAAAGAAGACAGGGAAATTAATACCATTTGTTGGAATAGGATTCGACTTAGTTGAATTGAAAGCTGCTTATGCGGCAGGTGATTATCTTGCAGCAGGGTTAGCATTCGGGTCGATTCTAACAGAAATCATTCCATGCACTATGCTTGCTGATGTAGCTATTGATGCAGCTTCAATTGGAAATGCTATTTTTAAAGCTTATAAGTCATTGAGTGAATTAAAGACTTTTCTTGGTGCAAATAGCTCTATCTTTAAGGCTATTTCGGAGATAATAGATGAATTAGGTCTTATAGACGCACTCGAATGGGTAAAAAAAGGATCTAGCAATGTTGGGCAATTTGCTGTGTCTCTAGGTAGTAAATCTGTTGAAGAATTCTTAGAATTACTAGGTACAAAGTTAGGTAAAAATTGGATTCAAAATGGAAATGTGAAAATTCTTGATTATAGTGGAATTATATTAACAAGTTATATTGATGCAAGTTTTAATGGACCAGCTATTCAGATTCAATTACCTGGAGGTGTTAAATTCAAAATAAGATTGCAATGACAAGTATTACAAAAGAAATTTTCATTTCTAATACGAATTTAAGATTATTAAAATCATTATTAGGAAAAAGCTTAACAAGTTTTGATTTTGATCAGTCTCAATATATAAGATTTAATTCGCAAGACAAGTTAATAGAAGTTGCTTGGCCAGGTGTTTTAACTTTAGTATCTCTAAATGGAATTGAATCAGTTGTCAACTTAGATTTTGGAGGTGAAAATACTTTAGATGAATGTGGATATGAAATTGTAAATTTAAGAATTAGCAATAGTAATAAGGATTACTCTAAAGGGCAAGGAATATCAATGGACTGGTTTGAAGTTTCAAAAATAGAAGTTTATAGTAATCATATATCGGCACATTTGAATGACGATGAATTTTTTATAAACCCAGCAGCAAATTTTGTAAAATCTCATAATTGTCATGAACTGGAATATATAGTTAATATTGACGAAATATTATTATTTTATTCATCTAATAATAAGAAAATAATGTTACAAGTAATTGAGAGTATGAATGGCTCTGTTAAAATGCATTTTAATGAGACACTAATAGATAAAATACTTGCAAATGAATATCATGTTCATTCGCCTAAGAAAAATTTTGTAAAACGATTGACATTATAATAAATTGAGGTTGAAATGATATGAAGTTGAAAGCTTTACATGCCTCTGCTGGTACAAGGTGTGACTGTGCTGGCATTCCCTCTGCTGGCGCAAGTTTTCAAACTTGTGTCAGCTTGGCATTGACTAGTGTTACGGGTCTGGTTGATGCTGTGCAAACTTTAGGCAATAATAAAATTCCATCATTTTTGTGTTATAAAATGATATTAGAAACGTTTAAATTCAATTTAACCCAGTCTTCTTGTGCAACTGGTTATAATACGGCGACAGAATGTAACAGTCAGAATTGTGTAAGTTATAAAAATGCAATATACATGCCTGGATGTGGCTGGACATTGTCAGAATCTGATTATGGGTGTCGATAAAATAATATTATTATTAATAGTCAAATTAATACTTTTAATGAATGAAGTTAATGCTCAAGAACAAAATATTGATTCATTGCCAAATGATCTAAATGAATCCTTACAGAATTTTTTCAATGAGTATTTACTTCTAGATAAAAAGTATAATATTAATTACTTCACTAACCACAATAGTAGATTTTACATTGAAGAATTAGATTCAAATGAATTTACTAAGCCTCTTAGTTTAATTACGCCGAACGGCGATTGTATGTTGGTTGATTATATGCCTTTTGTTATCAGATCATTGTATCAATTATTTCCTGAGAATAATTATACTATTCCAGAGCAATACAAGAATAAAATAGTAAAAATAGTGAATGTGTCTACAGGTAGATTTAAGTCAGATGTTCTGCATGAAATTCTATCAAAGTATAATTTACTCCTTGAAGAATCAAAGTATGCTGCTCAAGTCTTGGAATTAGACTTTAACAGTTTCAATGGTCAAGATATACCTGAAATCGATTCAATTTCCTTTAATTCGTTGAATGGCTATATGGAAGATAGTATTTCTTATCTTAAAGATTTTAATTCTTCTGAATTAGAGTATCATTATTATTTCATGACCAAGCATCAATTGAAAACTATTAATTCTGATGATGTTGTTCTTCCTTATATCAAGTTAGATGTTTCAACTAAAGAAAAACTTGACGAGCAACTTAAAAAGTTATTTCATAAAAGTAGATTTGTTGAAGTTGAGCAGGATTTCATTACAATTTCGGAAAGATAAATATTTAAAAATTCTTAAATCAAAAACTAGTAGAATGGAGCACGAGAGCTGTAAGTATAGTTTCTTTAATATCCAATGCCAAACCATACAAAATTAAGTATTAAAAATGAAAGTTTCAAGCTTTTTAAATTGCAAAATAGTTCTAATCTTAAGTTGGATAATTTTTCTATTTTTTTCTATGTGTAGAGACAAAAGCACAAGAGAATAGAGGATCTAATAAACATACCTATAAGTAGAGCATACGATATATATGACTACAATGAAAGTAAGAGATTGACCTATTCTTTCAATGGAAAATTGTCATTATCAAATTTTAAACCGATGGAATCACGAGTGGAACTATTGGAAAAAAATATCATGAAATTACTTATGATTCATTAGTCTATTTTATTGAGAAAGATAGTTTAGAAACTATATTAAGTGATAATATTTTTAGAGTAGATAAAAATGAAATAAAGGACATACTAAAACCAAACGAAAGCTTGTTTTACAAAAAAAATACTTATTATAGAATTGTCATTTATCAAGATACAATCTATTTCCGTCAATATGATGAAATTTTTGATTGAGTGTGAGGTAAATTATAACGTATCTCTTCAAGGGGATATATAATATTGAAGAAGTTGACCATATTCTTACTAATTTTCATTTTAACCCACCGCGATCTAATGCACAAATTTCGACTGCAAAAGCTGATTCTCCTTCTATTTTAAATGTGATCTGATTCTGAAAGTGCAGATGCGAAACTGGACTTACTCCTGACTTTCTAACTGTTCATTGTTTGGATTGTTGAAATTGCATTGATCGCATGAGTATTAGAAATTTTTCTTTCGCTCCCAATAATTTTTTCCTTCTATCTCATCAAGAATGTTGAGGTAATTCTGGTACCTGATAGGACTGATTTGACCTTCTGCCAAAGCCTGGAGAACAGCACAATATGGCTCATTGCGATGAAGGCACGCTCCTCCGAATTTGCAATTTTGCGAATACTGAAAAAATTCTCTGAAGTTGTGTGCGACATCCATCGTACTCAGGTTATTGTAACTCAGGGTTTTGATACCCGGCGTATCAATGATAAAATGAGCGGTGTCAATACTGAACATTTCTGCGAAAGTCGTCGTGTGGGTTCCTTTACCGCTACTCTCTGATATTTCTCCGGTTTTCAACTGTAACTGAGGATACAGTATATTGAGTACACTGCTCTTCCCGACACCGGATTGCCCTGAAATTAATGTCGTTTTGTCTTGAAGCAGACTTGCGAGAAGCTTGATTTCTCGTTCATCAAACAGCGATGTAGATATCACCGACCTGGTGATTCCCTTATAAATTCCAACCTGCTCCTCAAAAAATAATCGTTCCTCTTCTTGCCATAAATCTGACTTGTGAAAGGCAATGATAACAGGTATATTTTGTGGCTCTGTCAATAAAAGAAATCGATCGACAAAGCCCGCCTTGTAATGGGGTTGAATGAGGGTAGTGATCAATAATACTTGATCCACGTTTGAGGCGAGCAAGTGCAATTGGTGTTTATTGCGTGGTGATTCTCTCGCGATATAATTTTCCCGTGTCCCTATAGAATGAATGATACCATTTGTCTCGCCTTCGGGTTCAAACTCCACTACGTCACCTACTGCGACAGGATTTGTGAGATCACGATGCTCCAATTTCATTTTACCGGCAAGTCTGCATGCAAAAGTTTTCATACTGACTGTTTCCAACACTTCATACCAACTGCCTGTGGATCGCATTACCTTGCCTGTATTCATCCTTTATTTTTTGGCAGTAAGGCTCACAGCTTCTTGTACAGCATGAGACAATGACCGGATCAACGAAGGATCTTCTTCGATAGCATTGCCTACGACAATGACATCCGCTCCTGCTCTTAAGATCTGATATGCATTCTCGCCATCCCGAATTCCGCCACCGATTACCAGGGGGACCTCGAGCACTCTTGACAACTTTGTGACCATATCTAGTGGAACAGTTTGTCTGGCACCACTCCCTGCATCCATAAATATGGTCTTCAAACCAAGAAACTGGCCTGCCAGTGCTGTCGCCTGTGCGATTTCGGGCTTGTCATAAGGGATTGGTTGAGTTTGACTGATGTAGGCTGCAGTGTTATTGCTTTTGCCATCAATCAGCATGTAACCCGTAGGTATCACCTCAAGGGACGATGCATGCAATCTAGCTGAAGCCTCAACCTGTTTGCCGATTAGATACTCCGGGTTGCGTCCTGAGATCAGCGACAAAAAAAGTAAAGCATCGGCATTAAGACTAATTTGAAATCCACTTCCCGGAAACAGTACCACCGGAATCCTGGAATTTTCCCGAATCAGCTTAATACTCTCTTCAAGACGATCCTGAAAAATAAGACTGCCACCAAGAAAAAAATAATCGACATTACTTCTTATAGACAGGTCAATGATGAGTTCTAGATGCCTTAATTTCTGATGGTCAGGATCTATCAACACCGCAAGGCTCTTTCTTCCCTGAGTTTTTCTCTTCTGCCATTCCGTTAGAATATGAGGTTTCATTTACCCAAAGGTAGTTTTTTTCAACAAATCCGACTACACCCTGATTCATTCAATCCATTTTGATTCATAGTCATCTTCCCGTATTATAAAATTTTTAGCAAATCCATACTATACATACTCTTATTTTCTAACTCGCCAAATTGAAAACAAAAAAAACGCATAGAAATATCAATACAAATTACAAATTTGAAAATAATTTTTCTGAAAATTTAAAGATAAAATCCCGCTTCAGATTAAAAATAACCTTCGATGAATTCGCAAATTATTTTAAAAGCCACCAAATGATAGGTGCGGTCCAAACAATGTAACAAACTACAATCCAAAAATCAATATGAGCTGTTGTATTTTTAATTAATCACTTCATCAAAAAAAAAATACCTCGCTTCCAATTTACTCGATCTCTGAAAACGAAAAAATTTTGGTTAAGATTCAGCTCCAATAAAAGTATAATTAAATACCTAAAAATATAATCCTCCGATGCAAATTTTTAAACCTGCCAAAGCGAAAATAAACAAATAAACACATAGAACAAATGAATACTTGCAAATACAATTCCTCAGCGACGATAATTGGAAAACGGAGATCAGTAGTCAAAATTGAATATAAAAAATGAACGGCTGGCTCAAATTCAAATTATAAAGGCAGTCCTAAATACGTCGATATTGCGCAAAAACCAGCTTGAATGAAATTCAAGCTTTTCATTCAACTTCACAGAATTTCGGTGTTCAACAGTCAGTTAGAATGCCGTATTAATATCTTTGTCAGGTCTTATTCTGTTTTGTATTATGAATTTTTGAATCAAAGAAGGTTTTTGGAAGTATCCTTAATTTGAAAATTCTTAGTTTTACAGTCGAATCAGCTCAAAACCAAGACCGAATGAGTCCTTCAGTACATCGTTGGTATATCGGAATTCTTACCGCAATAGTCGTCGCAGTCACGATTGGCTTGGGAATTGGTGGATACAGTTATTACAATACCGCATTGGAAGAGAGATTTTATCATCCTTTACATCAATTACTAGATCCGGCGGGAACCCTGGGTCATGGGCTTGGGATTAGCGGAACATTGCTGATAATGATTGGTGTTTTTGGCTACATGATACGCAAAAGGTCCCCAAGATTGAGAAGAATCGGAGTTTTAAAATATTGGTTGGAGTTCCACATCTTTTTGTGCACTCTCGGGCCTGTCCTGATCTTATATCATACTGCATTTAAATTTGGGGGAATTGTTTCGATTGCATTCTGGAGCATGGTAGCTGTAGTCGCATCGGGTGTTGTTGGCCGGTTCATTTATATTAGAATTCCCAGAACCATTCAAGGTAGGGAACTCAGTCTCGCAGAAATCAATGCTGACATATCCACTTTCCAACAGAAAATCAAAGAATCCCTCCCACAAGGTATTGAAGTATTTGAATCAAATAACTATCAAGTAGGCACTTCAAATTCAGCAAATAATCCCATATCATCCAGGGAACAAATCAAACACATCAAAAAACAACTCAGGGAAAATAAAATTCCTGAATCTCTGCAATCAAAAATTATCTCCTTGCACAAATCCCAATTTTCCTTGCAAAATCGCATCAAAAATCTGTCTCAAATGCAGCGGCTCTTCCGGTACTGGCACGTGGCACATTTGCCCTTTGCAATCATCATGTTCGTCATTGTACTTATTCATGTTATTGCCACTTTAGCCTTTGGGGTGATGTGGAACAATTGACAAGCATATGATCGAGTGGTTGATTTATATTGCGGTATTGATTTTTGCAGTGGCAGTATTCTATTTTTATATTGGGAAGATAAAGAAAGAATCAGCCAGATCAACACATAAAATTGAACAAGCCAAAGAAGCCGGCACATTCGAACCCATTTCATTACATCCTCATATAGATACCAATACATGTATACGCAGTGGAGCTTGCCTAAAGGCCTGCCCGGAACACGATGTCATTGGTATTGTCAACGGCAGAGCTACCTTGGTCAATGCGAGTCTCTGTATAGGACATGGAGCTTGTTTTCACGCTTGTCCCGTTGAAGCCATTTCTCTGCGAATCGGCACAGAAAAAAGAGGTGTTGATTTGCCTCATCTCAACCAAAACTTTGAAACCAACGTGCAGGGAATTTTCATTGCTGGAGAGCTTGGAGGTATGGGTCTGATCAAAAATGCAGTCGAGCAGGGCAAGCAAGCTATGGACGCCATCGTTGCAAGCCTTCCCTCAAAACGAAGACATCCGGTGGATGTTATCATCGTTGGCGCAGGTCCGGCAGGAATCGCTGCGGCACTTCAAGCAAAAAAATCAGGTGTAAAATATCTATTATTGGAACAAGATACACTAGGAGGTACCGTGTTCAGTTTCCCTAGAGAAAAAATAGTGATGACAGCTCCAATGGATCTCCCCCTTTATGGTAAAATAAAATTATTTCAAACAAAAAAAGCAGAACTGCTACAGCTGTGGAGCAATGTATTTTCTAAACATGAAATAGAAATCAAGGAAAATCAAAAAGTGGAAAAAATCCTAATGGTCGAAGATGGATTTGAGATGATTACAAATCGATGCTTGACTTTTTATAGCCACAAGGTTCTACTTTGTTTGGGTCGTAGAGGTACTCCGCGAAAATTGGGTGTTCCGGGAGAACACCTGGAAAAAGTTGCCTACCGCTGTCTGGAACCTGAGAGAATATTGAATCGGAAAATAATGGTTGTAGGTGGTGGAGATTCCGCTATAGAAAATGCGCTACTACTTTCGGAACACAATGCGGTAAGCTTATCTTACAGAAGTGATAAATTCAGTAGACTCAAACCACAAAACAAAATAAATATTGAATCAGCTATCGCCTCCGATAAAATCAAAATTTATTTCAACTCCCAAATTGTTGAAATAGAGCCTGACAAGATAAAACTCAACTGGACCGAAAAAAGTGAATCTATCACTTTGGAAAATGACCTCGTGTTCATTTTTGCAGGAGGTGAACTTCCCACTCAGTTTCTACAAAATGCAGGAATCGAAATCAAAAAACGTTTTGGTTATACTGTAAAATCACATGCAAAAAGTTGAAGTAAATATTAAAATCATTATTCTCTTCTTCAGCTGCATCACCGGTGGCTATCAAATCAATGCACAGATTTCACCTGGCAAACTCAGTGCAGCACATAGCCATTTGGAGGGCTTGTCCAATTGTACACAATGCCATGAAATTGGTAAAAAAACTCCGGACTCAAAATGTCTGAGCTGTCACGCTGAACTGAATAACAGGATAAAAAACAATAAAGGATACCATGCTTCTTACGAGATAAAAGGCAAAGAATGTATCAGCTGCCATAGTGAGCACCATGGAGTGAAATTTGAAATGATCCGTTTTGATACAAAAAATTTTAAGCATGAATTGACAGCTTACAAACTGACGGGTTCGCACCAATCTGTAGATTGCCGGAAATGTCATGATCCAAAATACAATCAAAATGCTGAACTCAAAAAAAACAGCAAAACCTACCTCGGTCTATCTCAAAAATGCAATACTTGTCATGAGGACTTTCACCAGAATACACTTTCTTCAGATTGTGCATCTTGCCACCAAACGGACAAATTCAGGCCTGCTCCATTATTCAATCATCAAAAAAGCAACTTTGCTTTAAATGGTGCCCATAAGAACCTTGATTGCAAAAGTTGCCACCCTACTGAAATGCGCGGTGGAAAAGAATTCCAAAAATTTTCAGGCATTGCTTTTCAGTCTTGTGCATCTTGTCACAAAGACGCACATGCAGGCAAATTTGGAAGCAATTGTAAAGCATGTCACAGCGAAGAATCTTTCCAAAAAATTTCCGGAAACTCCGGATTCAATCATAATCTCACCGGTTACAAACTCGAAGGAAAACACAAGCATCTGGACTGCAGATCCTGTCATGACAACAGAAATCAGCCACCACATAAGTTTCAAGAGTTTTTGCTGATCAAAGATATACAATGTGTCGCTTGTCATAAGGACGTGCACGATGGCAAATTTGGTATTGACTGCAAAAACTGCCACCAGCAGGAGTCATTTCGTATAAACTCTATTCCTTCCACTTTTGACCATGACCTGACGACATTCAAGCTGGAGGGAAAACATGAACAGGTGAATTGCAAGAACTGTCACAAAACCAAGATGACGGACCCTGTTGCACACCAACAATGCAATGATTGTCACACTGATTATCACCAGGGAGAAATCTACCGGAATGCGGAATACAAAGATTGTGATGACTGCCATAGTGTACAAGGGTTTGCAGGCAGCCGATATGGCTTAGATCAACACCAGAAAGGAAATTTTCCACTTCGTGGAGCACATCAGGCAGTCGATTGTAAATCCTGTCACCTGAAACGAGACCGATGGACTTTCAACCTGCCAAATCAAGAGTGCAGGAACTGTCATGGAGACCAACATAAAGGCCTTCTCCCTGAAGAATATTACAAACCTACAGATTGTCGATCCTGCCACAATGAGGATTCCTGGCAGTCAATCACGAGCTTTGACCACAGTCGTACCGATTTTGCTTTGAAAGGCAAGCATTTGAGTGCAAATTGTGGGGCTTGCCACACCGTACAAAAACCTGAAGGCAAAAAAGAACAATATTTCCAAAAAGAGAGCAAGCAGTGCTCTTCCTGCCATGATAATCCGCACGGCAATCAATTCCAGCAAACCACTGCCAAATCTTGTAATGACTGTCATGGTTTTGACAATTGGACCGCAGCAAATTTTAATCATGATTCAACCCGATTTCCATTAACAGGCGAACACAAAGTCGTATCTTGCGCTAAATGTCATTTTCCCACAGTGGTGGATGGCTTAGAATTTGTCTTGTACAAATCAGGAAAAGTAGAATGCAAAGATTGTCATTTATAGTCTTCTTTTGCTTTATTGGATTAGGTCTGGGATATGCTCAGTCACCTCACGGTGATTTTCTCAAAATAGACTGCGCCTCCTGTCACAATCCGGATTCTTGGGGATTTTCTGCTCAGGCAAATTTCAACCACGACAGCACCCATTTTCCACTGACAGGACAACATCGAGCTCTCAACTGTAAAAATTGCCATCAAAGTTTAAAATTTGAACAAGCAGACGAGACTTGTATAAGCTGCCATGCAGACATTCATCAAAACTCCGTTGGCACAGATTGTAAGCGATGTCATTCAAGTCAAAATTGGCTTATCCCAAGCGCGCTGCAAATGCATGAAAATGTAGCTTTTCCATTGATAGGTGTACATAGAAATGCAGACTGTAGACAATGCCATACATCTGCTTCCGGTCTGGACTTTACAGTCTCAGGAGTACAATGCATAGACTGCCATCTTCAAGATTTCAAGGGCAGTACCTCCCCCTCTCACGAAAAAAATCATTTCTCAACAAACTGCACCGATTGTCACTCATTGTCAGACGAAAATTGGAAAACCGACAAGGTCGATCATGCATTTTTCCCACTTGAAAAAGGACACGATATTCAAGACTGTAAAAGTTGTCACCAAAGCTCGGACTATAGTGTAATAGATGCGGCTTGTGTCTCTTGTCACCTTGCTGATTACCAGTCCACCAACAATCCCTCGCACCTCAGTGCAGGGTTTGAAAATAACTGTGCATTATGCCACACGACAGATCCGGATTGGAAACCGGCAAAATTCTCCAAACACGATGTTCATTTTCCAATTTATTCCGGGGGTCACCAAGGAAAATGGATGGTCTGCACAGATTGTCACCAGAATCCCTCCGATTTTAAACAATTTACCTGCACAACTTGCCATACGAACCCTGAAACCGATGAGCACCACCAGTCAGTCAACGGTTATATTTACAGTGACAATGCTTGTCTAGCCTGCCACCCTTCCGGTGATGTTCAAAATGGCTTTAATCATGATCAGACCGCTTTTCCTCTGACTGGAGCACATCAGGCTGTAAATTGTCTGGAGTGTCATTCATCCGGATTCAAGGGAACGCCTACAGATTGTCAGTCATGCCATACAAAGGATTATCAGTCCTCGCAAGAACCTTCACACAGCAAGCTAAACCTGAGCACCAACTGTATCGAATGCCATACAACTGCTCCGGGTTGGGCACCGGCAAAATTTGATATCCATGATCAATATTATGTTTTGGAAGGCGCTCATCGAAATATAGCCCAGGATTGCAAGAAATGCCATGTACAGAGTTTCTCCGGAACAGCAAATACCTGCACCGGATGCCATAAATCGGATTATGATCAAACCAAAGATCCTGACCATCGCTCTGCACAATTCCCTGAAGATTGTGCCAGTTGTCATAACCAGACTGCATGGGTGCCAGCTACTTTCAATCACGATGGATCTTACTTTCCAATATATTCTGGTAAGCACAAGGGTGTTTGGACTCAATGCATTGAATGCCATAAAAATCAACAGAATTATCAACAATTTACTTGCATCGGCTGTCACACCAATCCTGAAACTGATCAGAAGCATACCACTGTAAATGGTTACTTATATCAAGACAATGCCTGCTTCGCATGTCACCCTACAGGTGATGCGGATTTCAAATTTGACCACAATGCCACTGCATTTCCTCTTACAGGTGCACACCAGGCTGTAAATTGCCTTGAGTGTCATTCATCCGGCTTCAAAGGAACATCTAGTTTATGTCAGGACTGCCATACCAAGGACTTTGAGAGCAGCCAAGACCCAAATCACCTTCAGTTAGGACTGTCCAAAGATTGTTCGGGTTGTCATACTACAAATCCGGGTTGGGCACCGGCAAAATTCGATATCCATGACCAATATTATGTATTAAAAGGTGCACACAAGCAGATCGCCATGGATTGTAAAAAATGTCACCAAAACGGCTTCACAAATACCCCGAATACCTGCGTGGGCTGCCACAAAACAGAATACGATCAGACGACAAATCCAAACCATAAAACAGCACAATTTCCTGAAGATTGTGCAAGTTGTCACAATGAATCCGCATGGATGCCGACACAGTTTGACCATGATGGCATGTTTTTTCCGGTATTTTCAGGGAAACATAAAGGTGTGTGGACTCAATGTATAGAATGTCATACCAATCCCACTAATTTTTCGCAATTCAGTTGCCTGGCTTGCCACAATAATCCGGAAACAGACGAGCAACACAAGACCGTAGGTGGATATGTTTACGATAATAATGCTTGCTTTGCTTGCCACCCTACAGGTGATGCGGATTTCAAATTTGACCACAATGCCACTGCATTTCCTCTGACAGGTGCGCATATGACTGCAAACTGTCTCGAGTGTCATCAATCGGGTTACAAAGGGACCTCAAGTTTGTGTCAGGACTGTCATAACAAGGACTTTGAGGCAAGCCGCGATCCAAACCACGTTCAATTGGGTATTAGCAAAGAATGTTCCCTCTGCCATACTACCAACCCGGGATGGAGTCCTGCCAAGTTTGACAACCATGACGCTCTTTATCCTTTAACAGGAGCCCACTCACTGATCAAAAATGATTGCAATAAGTGCCATCAGAATGGCTATAACAACACTCCAAATACCTGTGTGGGCTGTCACTTGACAGATCATGAAACTTCGCAGAATCCTCCACACAAAAATCTGGGAATATCTACTGATTGCGCAAGTTGCCATACAACTGCTCCGAGTTGGGCACCGGCAAAATTTGACGTTCATGACGATTATTATGTGCTTCAAGGTGCACATAAGACAATTGGGAATGACTGTATTCAGTGCCACAATGGCAATTACACGAATACTCCAAACACCTGTGTAGGCTGCCATCAGGGTGATTATAATAATACTACCAATCCAAATCACCAGGCTGCTCAGTTTCCAACAGATTGTACCCCGTGCCACGGGCAAAATAGGTGGTCGCCGTCAACTTTCAATCATGATGGCTTGTATTTTCCTATTTACTCAGGCACACACAAACCCCACTGGAGTCAGTGTATGGATTGTCATTTGAATCCTTCTGACTTCAAGCAATTTACCTGTATTTCATGTCACAAAAATCCGGAGACCGACCAACAACACCCAGGTATTGGTGGCTACGTCTATCAGGACTTTGCCTGTTTGGGATGCCATCCGACCGGTGAAAAAAATATGGCATTTGATCACAACCAAAGCGCATTTCCATTGACAGGGGCACATATTCAAACAGATTGTAAAAGCTGCCACAAAAACGGGTTTCAAAATACTCCAACGGATTGTTTTGAATGTCATAAATCGGATTTCGACCAATCAAATGATCCGGATCATAAGGCATTAAGCTTCTCCAATGATTGCGCACAATGTCATACCACTGCGCCGGGCTGGAAACCTGCAAAATTTGACGATCACAACAGAATCTGGGTCATCGATGGCGAGCATTTAAAAGTTGCTAATAATTGCACTGCATGTCACCAAAATGGTTACAGTAACACCCCAAATAACTGTTATGGTTGCCACCAAAGCGATTATAATAATAGCACCAACCCAAATCACAACTCTGTAGGATTTCAGACAGATTGTGAACAATGCCATACCAACCTTACTCCGGACTGGAAGCCTGCAAAATTTGATGATCACAACAGAATCTGGGTCATAGATGGCGAACATTTAAAAATTGCAGACAACTGCGCGGCTTGCCATCAGGGAAATTACAATAACACACCAAGCAATTGCAGTGGCTGCCATTTGTCGGATTACAACAATGCAACGAACCCAAATCATAAAACACTAAATATCCCATTGCAATGTGAAGATTGTCACAGCACGTCAGGTCAATGGACGCCGGCAAGCTTTGATATCCATGACAATTATTATCCATTATTGGGAGCCCACGCCTTGATCAAAAATAATTGTACCCAGTGTCATTCCGGCAATTACAGCAATACTCCAAATACCTGTTATGGCTGCCACCAATCTGATTATAATGGCACCAATAATCCGAACCATAGCCAAGCTCAGTTTCCGACAACTTGTGAGAATTGCCACTCGCAATCTGCCTGGGATCCTTCAACATTTGACCATGATGGAGCCTATTTCCCAATTTATTCGGGCAAACACGACAATAAATGGAATACCTGCTCTCAGTGTCATCCCAATTCATCGAACTATACCGTTTTCAACTGTTTGGGTTGTCACACTGCTGGAAACACGAATCCTGACCATAATGGGGTAAGTGGTTATCAATACAATAGCAATGCTTGCTACAGTTGCCATCCCGATGGAGATAATTGATTGAGAAGGGGAGCATGAAAAAATCGAGTTTTATCTATTTGTTTATTTTGGCTTTTTTGTCTTTCAGTCATGCACAGGACAGCACTATCATCAAAGAGGGCTTTGTCAGTTTTTTAAACAGCCAGCACATGTATTGTCGTTTTGATAATACCAGCGGAATAAAGTCAGGCGACACATTATACTACAAACCGCAACAATCTTTTAAACCGACTTTAATAGTCCTCAATACTTCTTCTAATTCCTGTGTATGCAAATCCATTGATACTCTGACCACTTTGCAAGCCGGAGATAAGGTTTATGCATTTAGATTGGTAAAATTGTTTGGAACAACAGATTCATTGATTCATTCAAAAAAGATACAATCGAATTCAATGGTTTCGCCCGACACTTCCAAAATGCCCATCTCTACCCAAAAGCAACAAACTGAACTTCTTTCCGGAAAAATAAATTTTTCCGCTTACAATGATTTAAGCCAGGCATTTGACTCCAGATCTACAGGTATAAGAGTTACAACTTCCTTGAACTGGATGAACATCAAAGAAACTAAACTGTCCCTGGAATATTACCTTTCTTACAGGCACAGATATGGCTTAGATCAATTGAATAATGACTTTTTTGACGATTTAAAAATATATTCTTTATCCTTAAATTACAAGTTGAACTCAAATCATCAGCTCTGGATTGGAAGAAGAATAAATCCTAATATTGCTGCCATGGGTGTGATAGATGGTCTTCAATATGATTGGAAAATAAAAAATTTCAGTGCCGGTATATTAGCAGGGAGTCGTCCCCATTTTCAGGACTATGGTTACAATATTCGTCTGCCGCAAGCGGGAGTTGTTTTGGCTTATCAAAACACAAAAAAAACACATCAATTCTCAGCAGCGTTTATTGAACAGAGATATCATCAATTGACTGATCGAAGATTCAGTTATTTTCAATACAATGGCATCCTGGCAAATAAATTATTTTGCTTCGGATCAGTTGAACTTGATCATTACAGTAAAACGGACAGCAGTACATCAAATCAAATCAGATTGACCAGTATTTATTCACAAGTAAGATATAGATTCTCACGCAAGATCTCCGCTAGTATTTCCTATGACAATCGCAAAAATGTAATTTATTATGAAACTTATTTTCACATCATAGATCAACTCCTGGCTCAAGAGACGAGACAAGGTTTCCGCGCACAAGTTTCCTGGCAAATTCTCAAAAATGTTTCTCTCAATCTCAGTCAGTTTTTGCGTTTTCAAGGACACTCTAAACCCAATAAAACATTTTTGGCTTATTTGTATCTACCTAACCTGCTCAAATCCAAAATAAACTGCTCACTGCAATTTCAGAATCTGGAGACTGATTACATAAAAGGGCTGACTTATGGCGGACGAATCAGTCGCGACTTATTCAAGTCCAAAGCAAACATAGAGTTATCCTATAGAATCAATCAATACAACTATCTGAATCAGGAAAATAAAATCAACCAACATATCCTTGGTACCACTCTATATTTGTACCTCAGTAGAAGATTGTATTTCTCTATGAATTTTGAATGGGATAAAACACCCACAGTACAGTCTCAAAGAATGTTTACTTCGATAAACTTTAGATTTGATAATAAAAAAAATAAAGTAAAAAAATGAAATCCGCTTTCTTATTTTCATTTGCAATTTTCGCCCTCATGTCCTGCAATTCTAAACCAAAAGTGGTAGAAGAAGTCTCAAAAGCAGAACCGCCAATCCAAAAGTTGGAAGCACAAACGGAAATGAACGCATCTGCTAAAGGACCGGTTGGAGCAGATGTACATCAGGTTGTAGCTAAAGAAACTCTAGAGACAGAAAGATATACATACATACTGGTCACCGAAAACAAAGAAGAGTTTTGGATCGCCGTAGCAAAGCGAGACATTAAAATCGGAAACACATATTATTATCGCAATGGTTTGAAAAAAACGGATTTCTATAGTCAGGAATTCAAACGTACATTTCCGGTCTTATATTTGGTAGGAAACATCATAGACCAATCAGAGCATCCGGGTGGGAATATTTCTCAATCTGCCTCTACTCAAAATCCAACAAGCCCTGCAACTAAAATTGAATCAATCGACGTTCCTAATAGAATAAAACTCAGTGATCTTTTTAAAAATAAAAACAACTTCAACCAGAAGAAAATTATCGTCAGTGGCAGCTGTGTCAAAGCAAACTATCAAATCATGAACAGGAATTGGTTTCACATCCAGGACGGATCTACCCACGATGGCAAAAATCTAGACCTGACCATCACTTCACAAGACCAGATCCAGGTAGGAGATAAAGTTGTTTTTGAAGGAGTCATTTCCCTTCAAAAAGATTTTGGCGCAGGATATAAATATGACATTATCATGGAAGACGCGAAAAAAAAATAATTTGAGCCTCACACGATAAAATTCTTATCAAACTGTTTTCTATAATTGAAAAAGGCAAACACACTCAGCACGACAAGAAATAAGGTAGTATAATAGACTTGTGGAGGAATAGGTACAGGATCTCCTGCAGCATAAGAATGTAATCCGGACAAATAATAATTCACTCCGTAATAAGTCATGATTACCGTCGCAAATCCAAATAATGTCGCCAGGTTATATGCGAAAATGGATTTGAGCCCTGGAATAAATCTCATGTGCAAAATAAATGCATATACCAAAGTCGTCACAAGAGCCCAGGTTTCTTTGGCATCCCAACCCCAATATCTTCCCCAGGATTCATTTGCCCACACACCACCAAGATAAGTACCGATACTTACCATGATCAATCCTCCGGTGACCGTGATTTCACTGATGATGGTCAGTTCAACAATCGCCGGTTTTATTCTTTCAATATTGGACGGTCTAGCGGCGATCATCAGTATCAGATTCATCATTCCGATCACTGCACCTAACAGCAAAAATCCGTAAGATCCGGCTTCCATAGATACATGTATCGTGAGCCAGTACGAATTTAAGACCGGCACCAATGGTGTGATTTCAGGGTCTAACCAACTCATCCCTGCTACCAACAATATTGTGGCTGCCAACACGCATGTCGCCGCCAATCCTCCAAGGCTTTTCCTCGAAAAAATCAAACCTGCCAATACCGTTGTCCATGCAATATAAATCATCGATTCATAACCATTGGTCCAGGGCGCATGTCCTGAAATAAACCAGCGAAGTGCCAGGCCGATCGTATGAAAAACAAATGCCCCTATCATAATGTACAAAACGATGGAAGCCAACTTTTTTGCATTGAGCTTGTGCGTGATAGCATTGTATAAAAAAACAAATAATACTATGATCCCCAGTAAACTATACACATTTCGCAATTTCGAAAAAACCGAAAGCTGATTAAATAAAAGTTCTGCTTTGACCTTCGAATCTGAAGGCACTACTCTGCCGGAAACCCTAAGCTGCTCCTCGTGCAACTGCCTCAACCAATCATTCGCTACCGAATAATCTTTCGTGTCCAACGCTTGCTGGATAGCAGGAAAATAATTGGTAATAAATGCTCTGGCAAATCCAAACTGATCATCTGTCGGACTTTTTCCCGAAATATCTGAAGGTGAAACCCAGGTATTATTCTGATCGCCTTCTACCGGAAATACTTTCAATATCCGAGCGGTAAAAATCATATTGGCGATATTCAGCTTTTCATCCAACTTGACGATTGCTTTTTCGAAAGTCCCCTGATCTTTTGGATTCATATGTTGCGCATTGCGAACCTGCTCCTTTAAGATATACTCACCTTTATCATCAAAAAATTTCTGATAGGCGACCAAGCCTTTTTCTGCATTCAACAATTTTAAAATATCTGGATGTGAACCGGCATCAATCAGAGGTACTTTCTCCCATTCTTCCGGTTGCATCATCATTGAAAAAAACAGTTGAGACTCTGACATATTATAAAGCTCCGATTTCTTGGAAATTTTCCTCAATACTTCACTTGCAGAAGTCTGAAATGGTTTCATCCTTCCTTTAAAATCCTGAATGATCATTCGTGAAATCACATCAGCATGATCTTTCGAAATTGCGGGATCGGGAATACTTTGAGAATAAATAAATCCGGGTACGAGGAAGATCAAAACAACACTGACCACGCGATTTTGCACTTGATCCAATTTTTGTATCAGATAAGAAAACCTCGTCTTTTTTGAAAAAAAGATCATCATCAATCCCAATGTCAATAAAAAATATCCCAAGTAAGAAATCCATGTACCCCAAAAATCATGATTGACACTGAGATAGGTTCCTTTCTCATCAGGATCATATGAGGATTGAAAAAAGCGGTATCCTCTATAATCCAAAATATGATTCATATAAATCCTCTGATCCCGTAATACTTGTTTTTCATTGTCCTCCAAAGTAATTTCACTGGCATAAGATGAAGGATTATCTGTTCCAGGATATCTGTCCATCTGAAAATCTCTCAGGTGCAACTGAAAGGGTAATTTCATTACAGAGGAGCCATAGCTCACTGCTACTTTCACTTTCTCATTTTCAAATACTTGTGGTGTACCTTCTTCACCTTTTCTCCCATAAAGTTCCAATACTTTTATATTGCTGCCGTCAGAAATCTCCAGCATCACGCCTGAGGTACTTTCATTTTTGATCTTCTTATTCTCAGAATATGTTTTGACAGTCGCCTTTGAATTGTATTCAGGTACCACCAAGTTTGCATTTCCAATGGAATACAATGCACGCAGTCTGAGGGGTTTTTTGATTCCGGCTTTGACACTGTCTTTCTCCTGAGTGGCCATGACCATATAATTGGCATCTTCTGCGGTTGTGATAAAGAGAGAATCATTTTCCAGAGATATATTTTGATATCCGGGCATCGCTTCATTCCCAAAATTGATCCTTGTGCCGGCATAAACTCCCTTGTCTCCAAATGGAATAAAAAACTCCTCTCTACCTGAATTTCCTGCCACAACAACTTTGATCACCGGTTTTCCTACAGGACTGTCTTCCAGTTTATTTTTAGGATTTGGGATGAAGCCAACCAGGCGCGTATGCAAAAGTTGATCGCCGATCTGATAGGACTGTTCAAATGAATTTCTCCCCAATGATGCAAACAATACAGGTTCAGAAATGCGATATAGTTTTTCGTTCTGCTGAATGGCAAAATTCAGATGCGTCTCAGCACTTAAAAACTCCGACGATGAATCCCCTTCACGAATATGCATCATCCCCTCAAAGCCAAAAAATCTGGTCACAGCCGCACCAGCCAAAATACAAATGATAGCCATATGAAAAGTCAGAGAAGCCCATTTTTTCTGTGGAATCAGCCTGTGTAAATAAATATTGCGTAAAATACTGGCTGCAAATACAAACATCAATACCTCAAACCATCGAGCCCTAAAGACCAGTTTTTGAGCAGCACTGGTTCCAAAATCATTTTCAATGAATGTCGCCACCGCAATAGAGACGGCGAAAATAGCTACATACAGCATGCCTGCTTTCATAGAAAACAGACCATCTAGAACCTTTTTTAACACGTGTGACGGGGAATTTGATTACTGCAAAGATACTTTGCCATGCTCAGAAATACCATACCTCTCCGCCGAAATCAAACGTCAATCTGAACCTATAAATCAGGCTTTACACCAAACTGTCTGAGATGGTGCAGAGCGTGTTTGACCAACAAAGCTTTCCAATGCTCGAAATCCAGGTCTCCAAAGAAAGGATTTCGAATGATGAGCTCGGGTTGTCGGTCAAATAATTGAAGAAAATCATTCACTTCTGTGTTTAATTCTGCCAAGGCATCATCCAGATTACCGTGCCTGTGAGGCAATGGCTGGTCAGGCAGCAATAAGTTCTTTGTATTCTCCTTAAACTCTTTGTCGCTCATGATAAACTCCTGCATCTTTGGAATTCTTTCCTCCTGGGTCAGTATGCCGGTGTACACTATCTTGCCATTCGCATTGCGAAATGCGTCTGCCATATGTTCCACCATATTCTGGGTATCCATTAATCCCCACATTGGTTTTTGATCTGCCGCTATACTACGCACTGCGGACATATAATGGTTTTTTAGAAAAGCTTCAGAATTCATTGCAAACTTTATTGATTAGGAATATCATCTTTTGTAAATCCATATAATTTTCCTGCCTCTTCCTCCTTATACTTTTGGACCAAAGAAAGTGCATCAGGTACGACATCGCTACAGATCACGATCAAACTACCCGTTTTGGCGTTTTCGATCGCATAGCGGATCGCTTCTTTTTCACTTGGAATGATCGTGGTAGGTTTATTGAGATTGAATTTTTTTATACCATTGCTGATCATTTCGATGATTTCCTGATCAGTCCTACCCCGTAAATGCTTGTCTTGTCTGATGATGATCTCATCGAACATCTCCGCCGCCACCCGACCTATACCTTCGTTATCCTCCTGGCGTCTGTCACCTATACCTGCAATGATGCCCACTTTAGGCGTTCCGGGCATTTTGTCTATGAGCTTCTTCAAGGCTGTCAATCCTGCGGGGTTGTGAGCGTAGTCCAGCAAGACGTCAAAATTCTTGAAGTTGAAGAGGTTGAGTCTACCGGGCGTCTGTGCCGGCGAAGGAATGAAGGTCTCGAGAGCTGAGCGAATATCATCCAGTTCAAATCCCTGAATATATCCTGCGAGTACTGTCGGCAGCACATTCTGTATCATAAAACTCGCCTTGCCACCGAAGGTAAGGGGAACATTCACAGCCTTGGTGATGCGCAATTTCCATTCACCACGGCAAATCGTGATAAATCCATTCTCATAGATAGCGCTCAGACCACCTGCCTTCATATGAGATTGGATGCGCGGATTATTCTCATCCATCGAAAAGTAGGCCAGCTTGCATTCCAAATTCGATCTCATCGCATAGACCAGGTCATCGTCAGCGTTCAGGATGGCATGTCCATCTGGCAGCACGGATTCCACGACTACACCTTTCACTTTGGCCAACTGTTCTAAGGTGTGGATGCCTTTGAGACCAAGATGGTCAGGAGCCACATTAGTCACGATGGCGATATTGGAATTTTTGTAACCAAGTCCTGCCCTGAGAATTCCGCCACGTGCTGTCTCAAACACCGCAAAATTGACAGTGGGATCTTTCAGTACAAATTCTGCACTTCCCGGACCTGAGCAGTCACCCTGCATCATCAGGTGGTTCTGGATATAAATGCCGTCTGTCGTCGTATATCCTACAGTGAATCCTTTGAGCTTGGCCATATGAGCCAGCAATCTGGTCGTGGTTGTTTTGCCATTTGTACCCGTTACTGCAATGATGGGTATGCGGGATGGTTTGCCCGGTGGGTACAACATATCGATCACCGGAGCGGCCACATTTCTTGGTAAGCCTTCAGCAGGAGCAAGGTGCATCCTGAAACCCGGACCGGCATTGACCTCAATCACTGCCCCACCGATTTCGGATTGTGGCTTGGTGATATCCTCACACATGTAGTCTATACCGCAGATATCCAGTCCTATCAGTCTTGAAATCCTTTCAGCCATAAACATCACAGACGGATGCATGATGTCTGTGACATCAACAGAGGTACCGCCTGTAGAGAGGTTGGCAGTGTCTTTGAGTACCAGTATTTCGTCTTTTGAAATCACAGTATCCAGAGAATATCCTTTAATGGTCAGCAACTTGCGCGTGATATCGTCTATGGTTATATAAGTCAGCACTTTCTCGTGCCCATATCCTCGTCTGGGATCAGCATTTGTCTTGTCGATTAGCTGTTGGACAGTGGATATGCCGTCGCCTATGACCCTTGCCGGAAGACGCTTGGCAGCAGCGACCAGCTTGTAATTGATTACCAGGATTCTGAAGTCTTCGCCTGTGATAAATTGTTCTACCACCACTGATGAAGATATTTTCTTTGCCGATTCGAAGGCTACCACCGCCTGGTCCCAGGTCCTGATGTCGGTCGTCACTCCCCGGCCATGATTGCCGTCGATGGGCTTGATGACCAGTGGATACTTTAAATAGTCAACTGCGTCTTTCAGACCCGATTCAGAACGTATGATTTCACCTTTTGGCACGGGTATTTCAGCTTGACTGAGGATGAATTTTGTATCTTCTTTGTCTCCTGCCAGCTCCACTCCGATATTACTTGTTTGGCTAGTGACCGTGGCTTGCACCCTCCTTTGATTCATACCGTAGCCCAACTGACAGAGGGAGTATTTATTGAGTCTTATCCATGGGATTCCCCTCGAGATGGCCTCGTCGATGATGGATGCCGTACTTGGACCCAACCGCTCTTTTTCTCTCAGCTCTCTCATCTCCTGAATATCTTCTGTAAGGTCATATTCCTTTGCATCGATCAGTGCTTGTGCGATACGCACGGCAGCCTTACCAGCATAGACACCTACTTTCTCCTCCAGATAATCAAAAACGACGTGGTACACACCTTCTTCACCATAACTCCTCGTCCTACCGAATCCGACCTCCATCCCTGCTATGGATTGGATCTCCAGCGCGATATGCTCGATGACGTGTCCCATCCAGGTTCCCTCCTGTATTCTTTGGAAAAACCCACCCGGCTTGCCAACACTGCATCTGTGGCTGTAGGTGCCGGGAAGTAAGTGCTGGAGACGTTCCAAAAATCCCGGGATTAGATTGGTTGGTTTGTGCTCCATTTCTTCCAGGTCAAGCACCATCACTATAAGTTTGTGCCTTCTCACGGACCAATAGTTTGGCCCTCTCATTACATTAATTTCGCGGATACGCATTCTGCGGGAATTTTATAGATTTTGCTGAAAAGATAGACCGAATTCATCACAAACCGCCAAGACCTTGTATAAAATTTTTTTTGGCATGACTCCCCAGCAAACTGTGGAGTCGGAGGCTTTCGGGGTTCACTTTGTTCCGTCCCACCACGAGCACAATCGCGGTGGGACCAGACCCTTCAGCCTCCTCATGCAATGCCAAAGGGACAAAGGAGGTCCCAGCCAAATATTGTAGATCATACTACTATTGCATTTATTTGTATAGGCATACAGATACTGCAAATCCCAATTCCTGAGATACTATATACAGACACAAATGTTCAAATTAAACAGACAAACTTGCTGGGGCCAACAACTTTGAAGGGCTCACAGCTTGTAATTTTAGCTACAAACTGTTTTAATTCAAATTTTCTGGCAAATGCAATAGTTGCCGCCGAATTAAAATGAGCGCTTGAAATATTGCCTCTTGCATAATTCATTGACATAATGATCAATCACAGATAGCTACCATACCCTCCCGGTTTAGAATACCATTCATTTATTTGCTGATAAAAAACTATTGTCCCGCAATCACAGAACACAATTACATTAGAGTACTTTGGAAGCTGCAAACAGTCTGGAAAATCTAAGACGGTTTATGAAAACTTAAGATGTAGTTTTGCCTACATAAGTATTTAGATATATTTCACCAATATCTTAGGATCCCGACTAGCTCTATAAAATTCACAGAGATTTCATTGGCCCCATTCTGAAAAATGGAATGCCGAATACATTTCCACGATTGAACTTCCCTGGATGAGTATATATATATGTCTGCTTGGTATTATACAGCATACCAAAGCAAGAGGGCTACGGCACTTACTCATGCCACTATACACTAGGACATACACAGCCAGACAACACACTTGCACCAAACGGGAGAAGATCTGTGAGGGATACAGGAAGCCTTGGGCCATCACACTATGAAGACTACTTAAATATGCCCATGAGCACAGGATACGAACGGATAGCGCGTTAACTGACCGATAGACCATACCGACCCAAAGAAAAAAAATCTCTCATTTGTTATCAAATACGAAATAAGTTATTTAACTTTGGCACTAAGGCCTAAATTACCTTAAATAAGAAAAGTAACCACGATTACCTACAAGATATTCATAATTATAAATATCTGCCATTTTGGCAATGATAAAAATGCTATCAAAAATAAAAGACTAGAAAAAGCGACTATGACCTTGGATGACAATATAAAAAAGAAGAAAAACTAAAACTTGCTATTCAAAATACTGTAGTCAGGCTTCGGAGAAGTGTTTCTTAAATTTTAAATTTGATAGCGGGATATCAATAATTCTGTCAGCTGGCCCTCAAATCAGTTTGGAACGAGTCAGGTAAGACTTCCTACAAGATTGACAGCTTTATGGTAGTATTATGTCGAACAATTTAAATATTTTTAACATGAAAAATGCATCTGTATTTTTTAGTATTTTACTGTTTTTATTTTGCTTTGCTTCTTGCAATAAAGAAATAAGTAACGCATCAATTTCACAGGACTTACATCCAACTCAAACGCAATTGAGTTCTTCAAATTATCGTGAATTTGAAACTTTTCTAAATTCAACATACATATCGAATCCTGGGCTTGTGGATGTTCCTACTGTGCAGTCAATTGGCTTTACTCATGTAAATGGATTTATCTCTGAGTCAGAAAAGCAAAGAATTGAATCATTGGTTGCGTCATACTTAAGTGAAGGAAATCATTGCAGAGTGATTGACATAGATATTAAGAATTGTAAGGTAGAACTGATCAGTGAAGGAAACGGGGGAATTATTCTTCCAAATTTTCCCAATAACCTACATCCTGATGGAGGATTAAACGCAATTGGAATTGTACCTGGTACTTGGTGTGACAATACTCAAGATCCATTGGGTGGGGGCTGTGGCAGAGTAGCTCGAGCCTATTTCAATGGATTGATCCAGCCATCAAATTTAGAGTATTGGACTGATATTAGATCCTTTGGCTTAGTTGGCAGCTGCGACAATATAATTATTGACGAATTTCAGATCTGGGATTATATTGAGATTGAGTCCACCGACTTTTGGCATTATACAACTTCATGCTTATCTACGAGTGGACCTTTGTGCTTACAGGCAAGCGATATGAATAACTATTTACAAGTCTTCTTAAATAATCTACAAGCACATCTCCCAGCTCCATACCAAGTGATTGGGAACTATAGCTGCACGTATAATTACTTTCCACCTACTCAAACTGCCCCAGCAAATTGGTATTGGTACTTTTATGTTAAAGTAGGAATTCCGGTATATAGCGGAAATGAAAATTAAATTCTTCACACAATGAGCCAGTTCATTACTGGCTCATTTTATCTTAAAATTAAATATAATGAAATCAATTTCCAATTTAATCATCCTAATTCTTACTCTATATCCATTATATAGTCAAAATGGAAATGCAATAGTATTTGAAGAAGAACAGGATAATTTAAAGTTAAGAATCAATCAATTTGAAAATCAAATCTTCCTATTAAGTAAAAATCTAGAGATAATCAATAAAAAAAACTTATTAATTCCAAAAATTATCCAAAATCCAATATTGCAATTAAATTTTTTCTATCCTATAAATGTAAAATTAGTATATAGCAATGTTTTTATTATCACTTGGAAGTCAGTGTTAGCTGATAAAATTATTCTAGCTAATTACATGTATAATCTGACGACGGAGGAGATGATTTTTAAAGACTCCATACACATTAATGAGATATCAACTTACGAGTCAATTAGTTACAAAGCTAGTGCAAACAATAATGATTATTTTATCTTAAACATAAGAAATCCGGGAAGCACTTTTTCCAACAAGATGAATTTGATCAAGGTGGATTCATATGGTAAATTTAAAATAATGGGTCAAGCAGACAAGTATCTCGATCCTGATCCGGAAAAAAGAAAAATGTTTACACTTAAGTTTGGAATCGGTCTGATAGCTCAAAGCGAAAATAGATTTTTGATTACAGGACAAGTACCGCTGATCTTTGTCATTGATTCGAATTTCAATCTGGTAAAGAAATTTAATCCGGCATTCAATCGAGGTATGTTGGATCAGGTTTTTTTCTTGGATCCAAGAATCCGCAAAGAAAGTGATACCACTTTCGTAGCAGGTGATGATTTCGTGCTAAAGGACAACTTCCCTGAATCCTATGCGCGAAGATATCTTTGGGTAAATGACAGCATCAGTCCTCTACTTTCAAATCAGCTTGTTAATCCCGAGAAACTTCCAAAGGATTTGGTCAACATTAGCACTCCAAGAAATGATATTTACTATGTTCTCTCTAATGTGTATGATGAATACCTCACATTCAAAGCTCCTTATACCAATAAATTCTATATCTCGAAATTCGTCAATGATAAGCAAGTCAGTCATTGGGAGTATGGCGGAGATTATTATTATCGCGTGTTTGATATAGAGGACATCGGGGATGGTAAAGTAATGGTCGTAGGCAGTATCTTCGATTTTTACAAGAACGGATTTTATCAAGGCTTCTATCTGATCATCGACGAAAACGGAAAAGTTATTACAAGTAATATTGAGATAAAAACAGAAGATGAGTATTTTCAATTATTGCCAAATCCAGCCATTAATGAATTAAGAATAGTGTTTAAAGAAAAATTGACAAAAAATTGTGAAATAAATATTTACAATGTATTAGGGGAGAGAATTTTGCATTTAGACATTCAAAGTAATAAAATCGATATTTCTAGCCTTAAGCAGGGACTCTATTATTTTGAAGTCATTAATGGGAGATTAAAAAAAACTAAGCAATTTATAAAAATGTAACTTTTAATAACAATCCATCCCCGCAGATAGTTGCCAAGAATAGTTGTTAGTCTTTCAGTCGAGAGTATTTAGTTGGAAAATGCTTTTTATCATCGCTTTCGGCATTAGGGAATTGCATTTTTACATGGGTAGATTTTGTTTAAGCATAATGGATTCAACTTTTATTAATTGGATAATCTCCATTAGAGGCTTTTTGTGAAAAAGTTCATATATTAGCAGCCTAATACGTATTCAATTTGTCCACTATAGTGAGGAAGTCCACAGCCCTCTATCTTTCAATTTTCAGTTTATGAAATATATATTTTTTATTATATTTGTTAGTCATTTACAAGCCCAAAGCCACTCTTATTTTAGTATTATACCAGATCTTGGAGCAATTGACGATAAATGTTATCTCAATGCTGTAACTTATGACTCAAACTATATTTATACACTCGGATCATTACTTACTTCTCAAGATTCAAATGGAAGGAATAAAGTATGGGATAATCAAATTGCTAGGTTTAATTATAGTGGCACTTTAATAGAAACAAAATTATTAAACGATAGCAGTTTAGGCTTAAACAGACTGTATGCCAATAATCCTCTTGTAAAAATAAATGATTCCATATATTTTACAACAATTCTTATTGATAACTTAAACAAAAGATGGAGTGAATTAGAGGCAGTAATTATTGATTTTAGAAATGAAATTATTCTTAAACATAAAAGGATTCCTCAACCCTACATTGGAGATTTTGATTTTTTCCATTACTGCAAAGCTCATTTTAATAAAGGTAAAATCAATTTAGTTTTTGAAATCTATATTAATAATTCAGTAAATGATGGTCGATATTATATGTATGAAATAGATACCAGTTTAAATAATTTTAAAATAGATAGTATAGGAAAATTCAATCAAAAATTGACTTTTAGATGGGTTTCAAAAAATCAAAAAAATGAATATGAACTTGTTGGATCTGCAAGAAAAATTGTTAATAGTCAAATCACTTCAGAAATGAATTTATTTTATATGAAGATGGATTCTACATTTAAAATTATCAAGAGAAAAGATTATTTAGGAAATTTCAACTATGGATTCGTCACAGCTGATAATTTTACTATTCTTAGGAATGAAGATAATACATGGGTAATGTCAGCCTATGACTGGGTCATCACCAAAGAGCCTGATCCCAACTATGGTAAGCCCACAACGCTCAAGTTTAGCCCGGAGTTCGATAGCCTCATCTGGAAGCGATCTATGTATGAAAAACCAGTAGATGTTAAGTTAATGAATTCATGGATATATTATGCAGATAAGATGAAAGATGGATCAGGATATATCACCGCTGGAGATCAATATGATCAGAGAGTTGGTGGTAGAGAAAATTATGCAGTACTCTACAAAGTCTCAGAAAATGGAGATAGTCTGTGGACGAGAAAGTATATCCCACTTGGATGGAGCCAAGAACGCACCGCAGGAACGGGAATGTCCCAAGTAAAAGTATCCGACTATAATACGATCATCATGGGAGGCATAGCAGGAGATCGGGATCAGAACTATGCAGTAAGAGCATGGCTCTTGCACTTAGATAGTGATGGATGCCTGGTCCCGGGATGTAATACCACCATCAATACAAAAGATATCATCGACAAAAAAGAAAAAGCATTCGTGGCCTATCCCAATCCCTCAAGTTCAGGAAAAATATATCTATTATCTCGTATATCATCCAACGAAAAATATAATCTATCTTTGCTAAACCTTCAAGGTATAGAAATCTATAAAAATGAATTCTTACCAATGGAAGGAGCTCAGTATTTTATAGAAATACCAGAAAAAATAAATCCGGGGGAATATATTTTACAAATTAAAAATAAGTGCAACGTGCAGATAGAAAAATTAATTATTAAGTAAATGAATAACATAGAGGTTCAAAAAGTGTACCCTAACTATTTTTAATATCCAGCAGTTTATGAAGTCATATTTTTTATATTTGTTAAACCATTGATATTTTTGCAACCCAAAAGCCCAGGATCACTCGTTTTTTAGTATTATACCAGATCTGTTGAGCAATTGACGATAAGATGTTTTCTTTATGCTGTAACCTGGGACTTAACCCTGAGAATTTTATATACATACGTTGATATGCTTCCTTTCAACATTCAAATGCGACGAATTGCTGGGATATTTATTTATCCACAAGTCCTTGACTCGATCTGGCTTGCAAACTTGGAACGGTGAAACTATCTTTCCAGATTCCTTCCCAGAATGGTATTCCATATGTAGATGCTCAATTATCCCATGAGGGTAGGTGCTTTATTGATCTTGGGAAATATCCTCCCAAAAGAAGCTTTATTAATGGCTTATTTTTGGAATCTAGAATTAATATAATGCACAAAATAAATTGCCCGCCTTTAGGTGACTATGAAAATGTAACATAAACGCAAATTGACTCACAATATATACTTTAGAAAACGCCAAGACTCAACAGAAGTACAAAGCCTGCACTTTAGAAACATTATTTTATACATTACTTGTAAAAAAATGCATTTTTCATTATTGATAACTTAAAAAGAGAGTGAATTAGAATTTGATTTTAGAAACGAAATTATCCTAAACAATAGGTCCAACCCTAGATATTCACCCATATAAAGGAGGTATTATATGTACGAAATAGATACCAGTTTAAATAATTTTAAAATAGATAGCATAGGAAGATTCAATCAAAAATTGACTTTTTATTGGGTTTCAAAAAATCAAAAAAATGAATATGAATTTGTTGGTGAAGTAAGTAAAATAAAAAATGGAGAAATAACATCAGAAATGAATCTATTTTATATGAAAATGGATTCTACATTTAAAATTATCAAGAGAAAAGATTATATAGGAAATTTTAATTATGGATTCGTCACAGCAGATAACTATACTATACTTAGAAATGAAGATAATACATGGGTAATGTCAGCCTATGACTGGGTCATCACCAAAGAACCAGATCCCAACTATGGTAAGCCCACAACTCTCAAATTTAGCCCGGAGTTCGATAGCCTCATCTGGAAGCGATCTATGTATGAAAAACCAGTAGATGTGAAGTTAATGAATTCATGGATCTACTATGCAGATAAGATGAAAGATGGATCAGGATATATCACCGCAGGAGATCAATATGATCAGAGAGTTGGTGGTAGAGAAAATTATGCTGTCCTATATAAAGTCTCAGAAAATGGAGATAGTCTGTGGACCAGAAAATATATCCCACTCGGATGGAGCCAAGAACGCACCGCAGGGACAAGAATGTCTCAAGTAAAAGTATCCGACTATAATACGATCATCATGGGAGGCATAGCAGGAGATCGGGATCAGAACTATGCAGTGAAAGCATGGCTGCTGCATCTCGACAGTGATGGGTGTTTAGTACCGGGATGTAATACCACCATCAATACAAAAGATATCATCGACAAAAAAGATAAAGCATTCGTGGTCTATCCCAATCCGTCAAGTTCAGGAAAAATTTATCTATTATCTCGTATATCATCCAACGAAAAATATAATCTATCTCTGCTAAACCTCCAAGGTAAAGAAATCTATAAAACTGAATTCTTACCAATGGAAGGCGGGCAGTATTTTATAGAAATACCAGAAAAAATAAAGCCGGGGGAATATATTTTACAAATTAAAAATAAGTCCAACGTGCAGATAGAAAAATTAATTATGGCGAAATAAGTATTGAGCCTAGGTTACAACATAAAAATACTATAGACTAATTTTTGCTATAGGCTAGCAGCAAATACATTGTGCAGTATAGAGAAAAGCCAATCAAAGAGCTAAGCTTAGATTTCTTACTTAATGAATCCAGAAAAGCAAAATGAGCTTTCCGCTATGTAGTGTTCAGCGACATTATTGAAGCCAAGAATTGAAGGGTTTTTATAAGTAGTTTTGAAGTGTTTTTTGGGTGATGAGGGGCGGGGGATCTCTCTCTGGTTATTTCAGCATAATCCAGAGTAATGCTTACCTTCTTTTTCGGAGCAAAGCTTACCACCTATGGACGTTCAAGTTTGGTTAAGCATCCAATAAGCTGATTCCAGGAATAGTTTCAATTAAGAAACTCACTTTTCATAAAATTGCCTCGTTTTAAATCTGTGGAAGCGTTTATTTATTCGGCAAACTATGTGAGGATCTATAAAAATGTTGCCCTTTATTGGTCCTATCAAACGTGTCCACAAATTATTACAAGATTTTAATATATTTGGAAACAATAAAATAGTATTTTCACATTTTAACGGTAGTGGCTATTTTGCCAAATCTCCGTAAACAGTAAAAAATATCCATAATAAGATTCAAATGAATATTAATAATTTTGAATTCAAGGCTAAAATTGATGAGATAGAAAAATACGAAAATAAATTGCTCATGCTTCATCCATAATTTCAAGGACTTGACCATCAAATTGACACATATTTTAACGTTCAAAAAGGAAGATTAAAACTAAGAGAAGGAAATATTGAAAACTCTTTGATAAATTATGACAGAAAAAATGTTTCAGGCTCATAAAAGTCTCAAATAATTTTATATCAGCACGAACCAAATATTGCATTGAAAAATATTTTGATCAGACAACTTGGAGTTAAAATAGTGGTGGACAAAAGGCGGAAAATATATTTCATTGACAATGTTAAATTTCATTTTGACGTTGTTGAAAATCTAGGGACATTCATTGAAGTTGAGGCAATTGACAGCAAAGAAGAGTTTAGATTAGAAGAATTGGAACGAACTGTGACAAATATTTTGACTTTTTTAAATTAACGCTAAACAATATCTATGATAAATCGTATAGCGATTTGACACTGGAACTAAATTATAATTAGAGCCACTAACATATAAAGATTAATCGAAGTTTAGCCTCGATTTAAACCTGAGTTGAATATAGTGCACATATGATAGCTTTGTGTTTGATGCTTTATAGAATTTATAATTGTATATTATCTCAATCACAAACCAATAATTCAAACTTCTGGATTTTGCAAAAACATTTGTAACATCCCTGGTGCAGGATTCACGCTGAGGTTCAATATCCGAATCATCCTGCCTGATTTGCAACAAGGATATAAGTCCTGCTCATATTTTGCTTAGCTTAAGACTTTAGGGCTGCTTTTTTCATCAACCTATTCAATGTTGCAAAAAATAATACCGTCATGCCTTCAAAAATTTATTTTATCGAATTATACAGTTTATATTTTGTATTTGAAAACAAAATAAGTGGTATTTTCACCCCCTGAGATTAGTAAGAATTTTAATTCATAATAACTTAAAATGAAAATTTGTAAAAATTGTTCAAACAACTTTGACACAAAATTTTGTCCTTACTGTGGGACTTGCTCAACCTCAAAAAGAATAGACAAACATTACTTATTACACGAAATTCAACATGGAGTTTTTCATTTGGAAAATGGATTCTTTTATACTACAAAAGAACTTCTAACAAATCCTGGAAATTCTATTAGACGATTTATTGAAGGTGACCGAACGAAGCATTTTAAACCTATTGGTTATTTGGTTGCCACATCTATTCTTTACGTTTTTATAAAGCATTTGTTTCACTTTGATGAATTATTAGAATTACAAAATAAAGATAAAGTAGTAAGTGAAACCTATTTAAGTCTTTTGAATTGGGCAACTGAACACCAAAATTACTCCAACTTATTTGAAATTATTTTTTTAGCAACATTTACAACAATTCTTTATCGAAAAAAAGAGTATAATTTTTTTGAATATTTTGTACTATTCACCTATTTAACGGGGTTTTTTATGTTAATTGGAATTTTAGGTTTGTCTTTTACTTATTTTACAAATAACAGATTGTTTTTTAAATTTTCTGAATATTTTGGTTTCATTTATTTCAGTTGGGGATTAGGGAAATTTCTTTCTGAAAATAAATGGACGGCCTATATAAAAACATTTTTTGTTTATTTAATTAGTGTCATTTCATTTTTTGGACTCCTTTTATTAAGCGGAATAATTTTGGATTATATTAAAATAAACATGTGAGAAATAAAATATAGGAACACATACCTATTGATAGCATAAAGTCAGAATTTCCAAAACAAATTTAAACAAAAGTCCTCAAAATAAAGAGTTCTTAAAAATGATTAACAAAATAGGCATCTCAATATGAGATATTCCAAAAGACCTCATTGAATATGCCTCAGTACTTATTAGCCTCAAGAATCGTTCATCCAAGGATTAAGGGATACGAATCAATGCCAGCTATTTGATTTGGCAACACCATCCAAAAATCAGAATAAATTATAATAGAGAAAATACTACTACACTAATTTTATAAAAAATTTATTGAAATCTCAGCATCCCCATTTTCAACCTGTCGCCCTATCTCCTCCGACTCTTATCACAAGCTACTTCCCCAATAGCATCGATTTATCAGTTTGACCTTCTACACTCCATCTGACAAAATAATGCCCCAAAGGGTATGAAGCCATGATGTCAGCTATGTTTATTTCATAATGATCTGAGACTTTAGAAATGCTTTTCCTGAATATTTCAGATCCAAGGCCGTCGTACACCATCACAGTCCCCGACAAACCATTTGGTTTATAAAATTGAAGAGTGGAGGCATTTAATCTGATGATTCCGGATTCGCAGTGTTCCGATTCTACTGAAACTGATCCTCGAGTCGTTACATCAGATTGCCCAACCATTCTGTGAGCATCCTTGCAGCTCTTGATATACTTTCCATACCACACACAATCGCCTTTTTTGACAGTCACAGTAAGATTGTTATAGTAGGCTCCCATCAGTGTCACATGATTTCCTGTGGCACCTGTCGACCATCTGATGTCGTAATCGGATGCATTTACTACATTTCCGTTTTGTTCAAAAACAGCGATGATATAGGTACAGGGATCAAGGCATATCGACCGACATAATGCAAGCGGAAAATTTAACCCGTTCTCCACGTCATAATCGTCTTCACAGGAAGAAAGTATAAAATCAAAATTATCACATGGTCCCGCACATTGCGGGTCCGCAACCAATATGGACTCCCTAAGACAAATCTCGGCAAACTCTATTGTCTTAGGTACCCCTGAAGGCCAACTGTACAATTTTGATATCAGTTTGACACGGCTATTGGCCGGTACGATGACGGGATTTTGATTATTTATAGTGATCAGATTAGCTCCAGGTCCCGGGATCACCAACCAAACAAGATCATGCTTCCTATACTTTGGCACAATCAAATTATTCCGAAAATCCACCGCTCTGAGCTCGACTGTACCGGCGGGCAAGCATTTCTGCCTAACGATCACTTCACAACTGTCTGCACTGCAGTTGAGTACATCAACCGGAATGAAATACTTCTTTTCACAATTCTGATCCTTCAATGTCAAAGTATAAGTAGTAGAACTTGAAGGAAATGCAAGAGGATCTGGGCAGTTACTGCAACTCAGGGAAATAGCTGGTTCCCACAAATGTGAAAGATTGGGGTCGGTGGAACCCGTGAGCCTTGTCGTGTCCCCTTTGCAAATACGGATAGAATCTGATTTTGGAATAAATACGACGGGTTTGAAATTGATGGTTTTTGTAATACTGTCAAGACATCCGATAGCGGACTCTACAATCAATTTTATTTCTGCAGAACCGCTTCCCGGAAACACAAAAAGTGGATTGCTCACACTGGATTGTAATGTGCCAAAACTACTCGTCACCTTCCATTTTTTCGATTGAATCGTAGAATATTTATCTTTGGAGAGGTCAAAACATTTGACTTCTATACTGTCTTTACAATTATTGACTTCAACATTAAAATCTGCTTCCGGTTTTGATTGGCAAGCCCTGACATTGAACTGGAATTCCCTTCGCATCAGGCTCAACAATTGTCCATGTCGGTATTCTTTTACACAATAAGACACCAAATATTGGGCTATGTCAGGAGTCGTGTGCCCAATCATGCGACCATTATTGCTTTCAATATGAAGAAATGGATTGCCACCAATCATATTATCAGTGGAATAAGCAGCAGACCAAATCACTTCTCCAAATGGAGTGACAGGACGCGTCGGCCTGGGCATAATCTCTGTAGCTCCGGCAAAAGGCAAACACATCTCATAGACGATAGAATCGCCCTCAAGATCCGTTGCATGCAAATCCAAATCGACAGGATTGTCAGCACAAATATAGATCGGAGGATAATCATTCAGCTGTGGACTATTGTTGCATAATTTCAATGACTCCTCGCTTATAAAAACCGTAAAAGTCGATCCTGTTTGGCCCGGATCCAAAATATTGGCAATGGTAGAATTCCGACAACACCTCTGGTAAGCAACCAAATAACCTCCTGATCTTTCAGGTAAAAATATTGTATCAATATAGATCGTTTTGTGGACACAAACATCTCCTCCAACAAAGCCACATCGGGCCTGCAAAATTTCGTTGAGCGTATCTGTTGTCCTTAGTTTCATATCAAGAATACCTGACCTTCCAACGCTGTTAATAATTGAAGTAGCTGAAGCATCAAAAAATCCAACATAAGCCGGATCATCGAATGCAGCACCACTGCTAAAGCAATCTCTACGCAATGTGAGTCTGATCTCATACTGATGGTTTCCCAAACACCGGTACTCCAAATCACCACCGATGATATGCTCCGACCTCAGCTCAGGTGCGATCAGAATCCCAAAACATACAAATAAGGTTAAAAGCAATCTATTATTCATACCATTCATTTTCGTAGTCAAAAATAGAAAAATTCACTACTTCGAAGCAACATATTTTATAAAGTCTGGCTGTCCAGTTGAGTGACCTAATATTATTTTTCATCAAAACAGACTGTTGCAGATACAATGACTCAAAATTGATATTCAATAAAGCACTTGCAAATCGAGCAGGTGATAGCCTGAAATTAATACATTGCGGATTTATTAAAACCTCATTATTCCTCATCTTCATTAAACTAATATATTCAGGGAATTAGCTGTCCATTATTTCAAAACAAATTCTGAGCTTCCTTACCGAGTAAGCGAAATCCATTTGTTGAAGCCACATAAATTTTCATTAACTCATTTTTTTACTTCACTTCTAAAAATCTTTAAAACTATACCGACTCGTCCAGATTAGATGGACCAAATATTCTCTAAAGAAATGATACACCAAAGTCACGTTTGTATCAATTTAGAGAGTAAGCAGTCCAAACATATCAAGTAATAATTAAAAATGCAAAACTTACCCTAGTTCAAGCTTTCCCTTCTTTACAAGAGGCTACACCATCAAATTTCGTTGCCTGAAAGCCAAATTTAGTAACTGAATTTTTATACGAATCAAAACATCATTGCATAAAATAAATTTGGCTTTCATGGCGTTCCTCCATGATAAAAATTTGGTAGAAAAATGAAATTAATTATTCTCAATGCTCAATCCGAACAAGGCATAATCGAGAAGACCCGGATCTTCTGGTATTATTTCGGAACAATATGAGCTCAACTCAAGAACTGCTTTCCAGTCCAAATTTTTCCTCTGGAGTAATCCATATTTTCTTGCAGTTTTTTCCACGTGAATATCTAATGGTATCTTCAACTGTGACGCTTCGATTTTATTCCACATACCAAAATCAACTCCACGATTATCTTTGCGCACCATCCACCTCAAAAACATATTCATTCGCTTACATCTTGAACCGGATTTAGGTTGCGCTACGTGCTTTCGTGTCCGATGATTCACTTGGTCCGGATCATCATAAAAAAATCTTTCATGAAACAGGTTTAGACTATTTTCTACAGATTCACAGGAATTGAATCCTTCCGGAATAAACGCATCTTCCAGTGAGGAGTGCTTTTTGTACCAGCTTGACAAAAATTGCAAAAAATATAGACTGTCCGCATACTGAAATGTTCTGTGAATAAATTTACTAAATTTTAATCCGTCTTTCTCTTGATAATTTTTCACAAAATCAAGAGGAGCATTATCCATCAATCTGCTCAGCTCATTACAGTTTTTGATGATGGATTTACGATTTCCCCAAGACAATATTGCTGTCCAAAAACCAGAGATTTCAATATCTTGCTTTTTTGAAAAAGAGTGAGGAATGGATATCGGATCATTTTCAATAAATGAACTTTGATTGAAGCGCCAAGCTTGCTCCAACAAAAATGATGTAACTTCAGAAGGAATTTTCATTCAACGATTCGTCGAATAAATGTTTACTCAGAAAGGAATTATAATTTTTGTTTTACCTCTGTAATCTCGTAAGCTTCTATGATATCTCCTAATTTGATATCATTAAAGTTTTTAACGGAAATACCACATTCCATATTTTCTTTCACTTCTTTAACATCTTCTTTGAAGCGCTTGAGTGAAGCCAATTCCCCATTGCCTCCTTCACGAGAAGGATAAATCACAATACCATCACGGATTACGCGAACAAAATTATTTCTTGTGACTTTTCCATCGATCACAAATCCCCCCGCTACTGTTCCTACCTTAGAGATTTTGAATACTTCACGCACTTCCACCTGACCGGTGACTTTCTCTTCTTTGGTAGGTTCCAACATCCCTTCCATGGCGAGTTTGATTTCCTCAATTGCTTCGTAGATTATGGAATACGTTTTCACTTCGACACCTTCCTTTTCTGCCAGATTTCTAGCAGCCACAGAAGGCCTCACCTGGAATCCAATTACAATCGCATCGGAAGCTGAGGCGAGCAAGATATCAGATTCTATAATTTGCCCTACAGCTTTATGAATAACGGATACTTGTATTTTTTCGACAGACAACTTGATCAAACTATCTGACAAGGCTTCTACGGATCCATCCACGTCACCCTTGACAATGAGCTTCAACTCTTTGAAGTTTCCTAATGCAAGCCTTCTTCCAATCTCATCCAAAGATATGCGCTTGGAAGCTCGGTTGGCCTGTTCTCTTGATATTTGAGATCTGCGTGATGCTACTGCTCTTGCTTCGGATTCGTCCTCCATCACTTTGAACTTTTCTCCTGCAGTAGGGGCACCTGTGAGACCTAGAACCATTACGGGAGAAGAGGTTTTTGCTTCTTTGAGCTTTTGTCCTCTTTCATTGAACATCGCCTTGATCTTGCCAGCAAATTCGCCGGCCAAAATTGTATCACCTATATACAGTGTTCCATTTTGCACCAATAGCTTTGCTACATAACCTCGCCCTTTGTCCAGAGATGCTTCCAGTACAGTACCAATCGCCAATTTTTCCGGATTAGCTTTTAAATCAAGTACCTCTGCTTCCAAAATAATCTTTTCAAGCAGTGCTTCTATGCCAATACCGTTCTTGGCAGAAATTTCCTGAGATGAGTATTTACCTCCCCATGAATCTACGAGGAAATTCATCTGAGAAAGTTCGTTCTTAATTCTCTCCGGATCTGCACCGGGCTTATCTATTTTATTGATGGCAAAGACTATAGGAACATTGGCTGCCTGAGCATGCGATATGGCCTCTTTGGTCTGAGGCATGATGTGATCATCTGCTGCCACTATGATGACAGCGACGTCAGTTACCTTTGCTCCACGAGCACGCATAGCTGTAAAAGCCTCGTGACCGGGAGTATCAAGGAATGTGATTTTCTTGTTGTCAGGTCCTACTGAAACTTCGTAGGCTCCAATGTGCTGAGTAATCCCTCCTGCTTCTCCGCTTGCTACGTTTGTCTTTCTGATATAGTCAAGCAGGGATGTTTTTCCATGATCGACGTGACCCATCACGGTCACGATCGGCGACCTAGGGACGAGGTCGGCAGGATCATCTACTTCTACTTCCTCTTCTACTACTGTTTCTTCTGAACTGATAAACTCTATCTTATGGCCAAACTCCTCTGCTAATATCTCAATCACTTCAGCGTCAAGTCTTTGGTTGATGGATACAATAATACCCATATTCATACAAGTCGTGATGACATCAATGACCGGTACATCCATCAGATTGGATAATTCCTGTACGGTCACGAATTCAGTCAACTGGATTTTCGAACGATCCGAAGCTGCTTCAGCCAACTCGGCTTTCTCACGCATTTCTTCTCGCTTATCCCTACGTATTTTTTGTCTTTTATTTTTTCCTCCGACATTGAGGCGAGCCATTGTGGCTTTGATCTTTTCCTCAATCTGCTTTTGAGAAATTTCTTTTGGAGCTTCTTCCTTTTTGTAGCCTCCACCTCCTGCACCAGTTTTTGCCCGGTTGCCTTGGTTCTGACCGGACCCAACTTCTTGTGTACCTATTTTCTTGCGCTTACGCTTCCTTTTTTTCTTTTCAGCATCCGCTGCACTATTGGTATTGGGCTTGGCAGTGTCAGGAGTATTAGGTTTCCTTTCGTCCTTTTTTCTAGTTTCTTTCTCTTTTAGCTTGTTCGTATCAATCTTTCCCAGAATTTTCAAGCCTTTGAGCTCAGGTGCTTTTATTCTGGTGATCTCCTCGGAAGCCGATGGTATAGGAAGCTCTTGAGGAGCTACCGGAGGGGTAATTACTTCAACCGGTGGTTCAATTACCGGCTCTTCCTGCGGAAGAGATTTTTCTTCAGCTTTCTCCAGCTCGATCTTGCCCACAACTTTCAGTTTTGGCTTGAGAGTTTCATCTATTTTAACAGGAATCAACTCTTCCTGTTTTGGCTCTGTCTTTGGCTTTGCCACTGGTTTTTCGGGAACCGGATCACCGAAAAGATTAAAATCAAGCTTAGGGGCCGGTTTTTCTTTAACTGGTGTAGCAGGCTTCTGGAGCTGCGCAGCTTGCTCTTTCTCTTTTATAGAGCCCTGGAATTCTTTGAGCAACTCAGCATACATTTCATCGCTCACCTTTGCAGTGGGTCGAGGATCGATCTCGAACCCCTTCTTTTGCAAATGGTCCACAATGGTCTGCAAGCCAAGGTTAAACTCTGTCGCAACTTTGATTAATAATCGGGTCATTAGTCTGCTTTACCTTATTTTTTTTATTCCTTAGAAATCTCAGGAAGTTTAATCTTCGAGCTCTTCTTTCAGAATTGATATGACATCTTGTATTGTTTCTTCTTCAAGGTCAGTTCGGCGTATCAACTCGTCTACACTCAGATTGAGAACACTTCTCGCTGTATCACAACCTATACTCTTGAAGGCATCGATGATCCATTCTTCGATTTCGTCTTTGAATTCATCTAGGTCAACGTCGTCCAGTTCTCCTTCTTCCTGATCTCTGTAAACATCTATTTCGTAACCGGTCAGTCTGGACGCCAATTTGATATTTGCACCTCCTTTGCCGATGGCCAATGACAATTGGTCTGCTTTAAGATAAACGTTGGCTCGCTTGTTGGCTTCATCGATCTCGATGTTATTTACTTTTGCGGGAGTCAATGCCCTTTGGATATAGAGATTGAGATTATTGGTAAAATTGACTATGTCAATATTCTCATTTCGAAGTTCGCGGACGATTCCGTGTATTCTTGACCCTTTCATTCCGACGCAAGCGCCAACAGGGTCAATCCTGTCATCAAAGGACTCCACTGCAACTTTTGCCCTTTCTCCCGGCAATCGCACGATTTTCTTGATCACAATCAGCCCGTCTTCGATTTCGGGAACTTCTTGTTCCATCAATCTTTGTAAGAAAGCGCCATCTGTCCGGCTGAGTGTGATGACCGGTAAGTTGTTTTTCAACTCGACCCTTTTAATCACTGATCTTACAATATCACCTTTGCGAAAATGATCCGCCTTGATCATTTCTGTGCGTGGCAATATAAGCTCATTGTTGGTGGCGTCATCTATAATTAGAATTTCTCTTTTGAGCACCTGATTTACTTCTCCGATGACTATCTCGCCTTCGCGCTCAGCATATCGTTTGTAGACATCATCTTTTTCAAGTTCCATTACTCTGGACACAAGAGTCTGTCTGGCTGCCATGATCGCCCTGCGGCCGAAATCATCAAAGTGCAGCTCTTCAAAACACTCCTGACCAACTTCATAATCCTCATCAAATGCAAGTGCTTCTGAGATGGCAATTTCCTTCAGATCATCCGTCACCTCACCATCGGGTACAATATTCCTGATACGCCATATTTCAAGGTCACCTTTTTGTGCATTGACAATCACATTGAAGTTGTCATCAGAACCATACTTCTTGCGTATCAAGGAACGGAATACGTCCTCCAGGACACGCACCATGGTTGGTCTGTCTATATTTTTACCTGCTTTAAACTCTGAAAAAGTATCGAGCAATTTCATATTTTGATCTGAATTTTAGCTTCTTTAATTTGATTATATTCCAAAATTAACACTTTCTCTTCTTTTATTTTTTTCTTCCCCTCTTTTTTGATTTCTTCCCATTTTACAGTAATTTTTTCCTCATCTGCATCACTGAGCATTCCTTTATACATACTGCCGTCTGTGGTCTCTACTGATATCCAGCGACCAATATTCTTCACATATTGCCTGGCAAATCTCAGGGGTCTTGTAATCCCCGGTGATGACAACTCCAGGATGTAGTCGTCTCCAAACCAGTTCTTTTCGTCAAAGATACCTTCGAGGTAGCGGCTCAACTGTTGACACTTTTGAAACGTCATGCCGGAATCACTGTCTACAAAAACAGCAATTTTCTTAGCTGATCGTTCAATATCCACCAAAAAACAATCCATAAAGCTTTCTTCCTGGAATTTCGCCAACAACAGATTTGCGATGTTTTCTGTATCCATAAGCGGTAGTTTTGGGAAACAAAAAAGGGAACACTCTGTTCCCTTTTTACAAAGTCCACGCAAAGATATAGCTTTTTAAGCAATTATTATGCCTGTCAAACAGCTTTTAAACCGCGCTCTCAAAAAAGAATTCCTCACAGCTGAAGAAGGATTGACGCTTTTTCAAAAAGCTCCTACTACCGATCTGATGATGGTAGCTGACTACCTGAGATTTCAGGCAGTGCCTGAAAAAAAAGTCACCTGGATCATCGACCGCAATTCAAATACAACTAATGTTTGTATTGCCAATTGTAAATTTTGCAATTTCTACAGACCTCCCGGTCATCAGGAGGCTTATATCACGCAACCGGAAGAATATCGAAACAAAATCGATGAAATGTATCGATTTGGAGGAAGGCAACTTTTGTTGCAGGGAGGGCATCATCCCGATCTTGGTCTGGATTATTACAGCAGTTTGTTCATGGACCTCAAGTCCAGGTATCCCGACCTCAAACTTCACGCATTAGGTCCGCCGGAAATAGCACATATAGCCAAATTAGAAAAATTATCGCATACTGAGGTCCTGCAATCCCTGATGGAAGCAGGTCTGGACTCCCTACCCGGAGCGGGCGCGGAGATACTCGATGATCGTGTGCGAAGATTGGTCTCAAAAGGCAAATGCGGAGCAAAAGAATGGCTCGATGTTATGCTTGCAGCTCACCAATTGCGGCTGACAACCTCAGCTACCATGATGTTTGGACACGTGGAAACACTACTGGAAAGGTTCCAACACCTCGAAAAAATCCGTGAAGTCCAGTCACAAAAACCTGTCGATGCCAAAGGCTTTGTCGCTTTTATACCCTGGCCATTTCAAGATGAGGGTACAATGTTGGTCAAACTCAAAAGGGCGCGCAATTCTGTCACAGCGGATGAATATATCCGGACAATAGCTTGCTCTAGGATCATGCTCCCCAATATCACTCATATTCAGGCCTCCTGGTTGACAGTAGGCAAACGAACCGCACAGATCTGTCTTCATGCCGGAGCTGATGATTTTGGTAGTATTATGATAGAAGAAAATGTAGTATCAGCAGCTGGCGCACAGTATCGTTTTACAGCACAGGGCATCCAGGATGCAATAAGAGAAGCGGGATTCGAACCACAACTCAGGAACCAACAATATGAGTATGATTCACTTCCCGTCAATCTGCAACAGCAGGAGTTGGATACTTTAACTATGATCGTGGATTAATATAAGAACATGAACAACAGTTTATTCGAAGATATCAACGAAAGTGCTTCCTATATAAGAGAAAAATTGCCAAGCATTCCGGACCACGCGATGGTCTTGGGAACCGGTATGGGTGGATTAACTGAACACATAGAAATTGTCAAAGAAATTTCTTACAGATTCATTCCACATGTGGTGCCCACCACTGTAGAAAGCCATATCGGTAAATTGATCCTGGCGCGTTGGCAAAACAAAGAGATCCTGATTCTCTCAGGGAGATTGCATTATTACGAAGGCTATTCACCGGTACAAGTTACTTATCCGATACGCATACTTCAGGCGTTGGGGGTAAAAAGGCTTTGGTTGACAAATGCCTCAGGTACAGTAAATTCCAATTTGCACGCCGGAGATATTGTCTTTATTCAGGATCATATCAACTTCCATCCGGAAAATCCATTGCGCGGTATTTATGACCAGAGATTAGGAGTCAGATTTCCGGATATGTCTCAGATATATACGCGCTTTGAGTTGGACCTGGCACGCCAAGCATGTAAAGAAATTGGATATGAATTTCATCAAGCTGTCTATTTTGGATTGCAAGGCCCAAGTCTGGAGACGCCTGCCGAATACAGGATGATAAAATTATTAGGAGCAGACATCGTTGGCATGTCCACAGTACCGGAAGCGATAGTAGCCCACCACAGCAATATGACAATCCTCGCTGCTTCCATTGTGTCCAATGACACGCCTGAGAACGGTGCTGACAAAATCACCACCATCGATTCTGTCCTGCAAACTATCCGAGAGTCATCCCACAAATTGTTTGCAGTACTAGACAGAATCATGCAATTTGAAACTAATTAATCTATTCTAAGCGTTAATTGTCTAATGAGCATGAATTCAGATTTTTTCAAAAGATTGTTGGGTATCTGCCACTCTGCAAACCAAGTGTTTGCAGAAAAACTCTTTCCGGCTCCTGATAATCCTGATGAATTCATATTTAAGACTTTCACTCATATTCTGATGGCAGAAAATATCTGGTATCGAAGAATATTAAGGAAGACAATTGACAGACCATTTGATCGAGCTTACTTTAACTTCGAGGAATGCAATGAACTGATATCCGAAAATTCAGAATTTCTTCAGGAAGTATTGACTACAAAAAAACTGAATGAAGAAATTTCTTATCAGAGATTGAGCGACGGAAAAAGTTTTACTAATTCTATCTCAGACATTTTTTTGCATATTAGCCATCATGCTGCCCATCACAGAGGCCAGTTAGCAAGAAAATTGAGAGAACGGGGGATAGCTCCGCCTCATTCTGATTTTATTGTATTTTGCAGAAAAGAAAATTAATAAAAATGAAACTGAAAAAAAATTTATACCACCTCATTTTAACTATAACAATTCTGGCAGTCTTTTTTTCCGTCTGGTCATGTAGTTCGATTAAAAAAACCTGGGATAATGCAAATTTATTTCCGGTCTCACAAGACATAGAATTGGGGAAACAGGTATATGATGAAATTCTAGCCAATCCATCAGAATACCCAATAGTCCCTGAAAAAGGTAATGAACAGATTTATTCCTATGTGAGAGGGATAGTCAGCAAATTACTCGCTACAGGCAATGTGAGCTATGCCAGAGATTTCGCTTGGAAAATAAGCATCATTAACGATCCGAAAGTGCAAAACGCTTTTGCAACTCCGGGAGGATATATTTTTCTCTATACTGGTTTGATGAAGTTTCTGGATTCAGAGGATCAATTGGCTGGTGTTCTGGGACATGAAATGGCGCACGCGGCAAAAAGACATTCTACCCGTCAGCTGACCAAAATATTAGGAGTACAAGTTTTAGCTGATGCCGTTTTAGGCAAAAAAGAAACCGTTAAGCAAGTAGCAACCGCAATTGTTGGCTTGAGCTTTAGCAGAGACAACGAAACAGAGGCGGACTCTTTTTCTGTAAAATATTTATGCCCGACTCCTTACAATGCAAGTGGTGCAGCAGGGTTTTTCAAAAAAATTGCTGGACAGGCCACCCCTCCGGAATGGATGAGTACACACCCAAATCCTTCAAACAGAATTAAGAATATTGAGTCTAAAGCAAAGGCATTGAATTGCAAAGGCACACAAACATATTCAAGCCAATACCAAACAATCAAAACACTCATAGACAATATACCACCGGCACCAAAAGTGCAGTCCACCAAAGTGAATCCAACAGGATCCAATAATAAACCTTCCGGCTCCGGCAATACGAAGACTGATGATCCCATGAATAAAAATAAACCTGGGACTTCCGGTACGAGTGGCACTCCCGGAAAAGTGATTAAAAAGAACTAATATATTTACATTTGTAAAAGTTAAATGCAGCTCGAATAGATAAAAAATAATTGAATCCTTTCTTGCTAATATTTAATCAATAAAGTAGTTTGAGATTTAAATTTTGAATTTTCTTTCATGAAATAAACGCCTGCAGGAAATGAAGTAAATGAGATAACTTCAACATGAGGAGCAATTCGCATGATTAATTGTCCGCTTAGATTATAAATTTCGGTTTCGAAAGTTTCTTTCCTGAGGTAATCATCAGAAATCAACCGGGTTTTGACGATATTTTTCTTCAATTCACCCTGCTCTTGAGTGCTAGTTAAATCGAGTTTGGCGTGATAAAGATTTCCGTTTACAGATGCTCCCGGTACTGATTCTTCACTGATAAAAATATCAGAATTAGTTGAAAAACTGACACCTTCCTTTTGAGAAAGAAATGGAAATTTATACTGCGTTACATTACCTTGCAAAAAACTACTTCCAACAAATGATCGAAACAACCACATTTTGTCGTAAGACAATAATATTAATGATTTTTTATCAGGGCTTAATGCAGCTCCAACCACCCAATTCTGAAGATAATTGGCACCACCGGTATTAAAACTATCCCTTGGCAATAATGTATAATCTCCAGCTAGAGCCGGAATGGTATAGTGATAAGTAATACCGGTATAAGGAGTTGTCCTGTTTTTACTAAATAGATGCAAGCTATCATTAAAATAAATCATTGCTTCCATGTCAAAATTCTTGGAAGCATCCGGAGGAGGGAATGCGCTTTGGCGTTCGTACTTCAGTCTGATGATTTCAGCATGTATGCTACTATCCTTGTGATCAAAAAAATGAGGTAAAATATAAATTTTCAAATCCTGTCTATTATTGCTGTTGTTTCCAAAGTCACCGATATACATGGTTCCCTCATCGTCCGCAGTCATTTCTTCCCAGTCAATGTTAGTGGCATTGGAAATAGGATATGTAGCTATCCATGCTCCGGTACTGTCAAACGAATGAAACTCATTTTTTCTATCACTGTCATTGAGTGAATAAAATACCCTCTCATCCCGATCAAACCACAAAGCTGATGACTCCCTTAGAGCATCAGGTAGTTTACATACAACATCGAGGTTTAAAGTCTGAGCATTGATTTCTGCCCATGTACACAAGAGCAAAATGAAATTTGATGCAGATACTAACTTCATGATTAAACCTTTTGTTAAATTAGCTGTCAAATTTATAAAATTAATCCATAAAATGAAAAATCAATTATCGCTTGGCTGGATGCTTCTGTTTAGCCTTGTACTACAGGTTTACAGCTCGGAAGCATTTGCACACACAACGAATCCCCCACAAGGACGCTGGGAAATTCTAGGAAAAACAATGGTCAACTACAGTCTGGATCGTGACGAAATATCTGTCACTGCAGCTGAAGGAGAATTCTCAGCCATTCAACTTAAAGTAAAAAAAGCCGGAATTAATATGCACAAAGTCACCGTTCATTTTGGTGATGGCAGTACTCAAGACGTGGATATCAGAAATGATTTTTCAGCAGGTTCAGAAAGCAGAGTTATTGATTTAGAAGGCAAAAAAAGAATCATCAAAAAAGTCGTATTCTGGTACGACACCAAAGCTTTAAGAAAAAACAGAGCACTCATTGAACTCTGGGGCAGACATTAATGATACAATGCTTAACCCAATTTTTGGATTTGAAATTTTATTACAGTTCAAATGATCTGCAAAATTGAATTCAATCATAAAGGGTTTCCAAATTTTGGGGGCCTTTTTTTTTGCTTTATTGTTACTAGTAAAAAATTCGAATCGGCTTCAATCAAATGATTGACCTGAAAGTCGTTCTTCTACATTCGCTTAGAAAGCTTTTGACAACAAGACTTGGCCTATGGCTACGAAGTTTCTTTCTCCCTGAAATACATTTATCAATGAAGGAGCTGTAATCTTCAACTGGAAATTATCTTTTCTAAATACATGCATCTGTATTCCTGCATACCAATTTCCATGAGAGGACAAGCCTCCAGTTACTCCAACTTGGAATCCATTCCAAATATTATAATTTAATCCAGCCGCAACTTGAAATTTTGAATATCGGCTGATGTATTTCTGAATATACAGATTTGCAACAAACTTATTGTTCAAAAATTGTCTACGAAATTCCAAACTCAGAGATGCAGGTAGGACAGCAGCCGGAATTTTCTTTCTCTGTTCTTTCAAAAACTCTGATTTGAGGTCAGAACCCGATTTAATTTCAACAAATATACTATCAAAGATGGAGCCGATTTCTACACCTTCAAATCTGAAAGATGAGTCAATCTGACTCATCTGAGCATCACCATCCCAGCTGATAACACCCAAATCTTCAGCCATTAAAATAAATGCAGAATGCTCCCTGAAATTCCATTTCCAAAATAAATCGGCACCAATGCCAACTCCTGAATTCGACATCAAATGATTTTTATCAGGATTACTTTGCTCAAGTTGCCACTTCAGGTCAAAATCTAAATACCTTCCATCTTGCGCAGTAAAAATACTGCCCCGATCTGTGGATGATTTGTAATATGAACTACCTAACACAGGCCCCAAGAATACTCCAAATCGATGTCCGGCAGATTGTTTACAAAGCCCAATTTGAAGTTTATGGTATAAGATGGACTGGAATCCGAATGGATGGATATAAGCAGTTCTGTTTTCAAAATTTTTATTCCCGGAAAAAATCAATTCAAAGAAATCAGATGGAAAACTTGCTTCAGCAAATCCTCGACTACTGAGTTGCAGCATCCAATGCATATTGTCAGAACCAAAAATCCTTTTTCCGGAATGTTGATAAAATAAAGCAGGTCGCAGATCAGTACCAATAGTTTGGGTACCGTTCAAATGTTGCAGAATATCGTCAATGAGCTGTCCATCTATATACCCTCCATTGATAAATTTAGAGACAAAATTTGTATTCAGCCCGGTAGATGAAACATTGGTATAAAGCCCGAATGATAGAGATGCTTTGTCTTGAGACTCAAGGTAATCCAAGTCATACAATCCCTGAGCCCAAGAAACAAATGAACAATATAGAAAAAAAATGCAAGTAATTATTCTCTTCATCATCCTAGTCTATTAAATAATTAAACAAACCCGTAATTTTTAAATCAATGCCTGCATCACTGAATATTTTTACTTGAGTATTCGGAGGCGCAGTGGAAAATGTTGCTTTTGCTAAAATCTTTTTTGAATTAAAAAGTTGTTCGATTTTTGATTTTGTAAATTCAACAGGAATTTTTGAGAATGTAGCACTTGTGACCTTTTGCAATACAGGATCATACAGTCCTGCTTTGATGACTGCATTTTGAGGCAGCAGTGCGGTCATAGTAGAGAGCACCGGATCAAACAAATAAAATTGCAATTCACAATCCATAGGAAACGAATTGTCGGCCAGAAAATATAAAGTTGCACTTTCTACTTTTGATACATCATCATAATTCAGATCCAGATCTATTGTATCCATTAGACTTATCCCAGAGGCAGAAAATTCTAGTGGAACATCTACCAACAATCTGAGATTTAAAAACTTTCTGTCATAAACAAAGTCCCGATAGTTGGCAGTGTTGCCCTGAGGATTGGTTTGTAAAAAAAGCGAATATTTTATTTTATCCGGAAGATTTGCAACAAATTCCTTGATATTTGAATTTGACTGATCAATGTTCAACTGAGTATAGGATGGCCTCACCAATTCGGGAGCTGGAACTTCGTTCGCTCGAGGTACGGTGATAGAACCTGAATTATAGGAACCTGTTAAATCTACAGTTTTATTATTGCGCGAATTGACAGAAGAGAATTCCTTGATTTCAAAACTAGCATCCGCTCCAATGAAGTTTTCTGCTTCTACATCCAATTTAACATTTGCCAAATCCAAATGACCATTGATATCGCTCAAGCCATCTATCTCTATTTCTGCAGGTCCATAATCGAATGTTTGATTTCCCAGATACCCACGTGCATATTCCGGCTTCAAATTGAGGAAAGACAGCTGGGCATAAATACTGTCCTTCTTGGATAAAGTTTTTTTGATTCCTGTGTATTCTATGCGGACTACAAATTCATTGTATGCCGTATTTATGGTATCACCATTTTTTCCTGAGAGATCGAGTAAATAACCTGAAAAATCAAATAATTTTTCAAAGCTTGAAAGTCCTCCCGGTGGTGCTGGTGGAAGCGTTTTTTTAACCTCGAATGGCACTCCGTTGAGTGTGGCACTGGGGAGACGATATGTCATATAAATAGAATCCTCTAAGGTTGAAAACATTTTGATCAAGATCTGACCACTTTTTGCTTTGGATTCCTTCAGAAAAACTGGTAAATTTTTTAACACAAAATTCTGCCCATTATTGATGAGATTTTGTGCTGGAAATACAGCCGTAGCGGTAATCGGATGCAGGTTATAAACTTTTAATCCCGCTCGTATAAAATTGTTCGTATCAATTAATACAGGAATTCCATTGCTGCCTGGTGAAGACAAACTGATCAATTGTGCATTGAGTTTACCTTCAATGGTTTTTCCATTAAGTAGAAAGGTTCGAGTCATAGTTGTTCCAGGTGGGATCGAAGGGAAACTGCCTTGCAACACCAAACTATTGTCAGAGCTGTTTTTAAGATCAAACAAAACATTTGTAATTTCAATCGGTAATCCATTGTACATACTCACGTCTATATTCCCTTCATTCAAGGTCATTGTCGTAAACAAACTATCGCCATCAAACGGCAGGACAGGTGAACTGATCGGCGAAATAGCAGGTACGGGAATTTGTTTGCCATGTTGTCCCAAAATTAAAAGTCCCGCTAGGCCGGCATTTCTAGCTATATCTCCCAGAGTTATTTTAAAATCTGTTTCAGTTGTAAACAATGAAAGTGAGTCAATATTGAATGATCGTATGACTCCTGTATCAGAAAAAGAAAATATGGAATCAACAGCAAGACCATACAATTCCTTTGAATAGACAATATGAACATTACTGTCTTGTGAAACTTTCACAAGTGAATCCGGCACGAGGTCTTTTATCAATAACTTTGACTTCGCAAGAGGAATGAGAAAATCAGAATTCCAGGAAGGGTCTTGCATTTTGCATGAATTCAAGACGAGCATTACAGCCACAGCATAAAAAAATATTCGCAGTATTTTCATAAATAAAAATATTGAGGTAAAATCACATCAATTGATAATGATCAGCAGTTAAAATTTGTTCCTGTTCATCACCCTCATTAAGGTTAGACGATCCAGAATTCCAAGTATTTCATTCGCGCCATTAATGACAACCAACACGTCACTGTTCCCTTTCACCTGGGGATAAATTTCAGCAAGCATGGCATCTTCATGCACATAATGCAGGATAGAGTTTTTGATTTGATTGACTCTTGTGTTTGGTTCTTGCCGCGCTGTTTGTTCTAGTTTTTTGAAAGGTACACTCCCACTCACGTCTCCGGACAAATTGACTACCAACAAATTTTCTGTAGCATCTTGCGGAGGGAAATTCAATGCTGATGAGACATCAAAATATTCAGGAACGGAATTAAAATTTTTGATACAACTTTCTCCAACAGTAATTCCTTTGAGCACTTCATCATACGCGACATGTCTGTATTCCATTGCGCCCATGAGAAATATGACTACCCCGATAATCACTAGATTCCAATAGCTGTAATATGACCCAACCAAGATAAATAAAATACAGATCAATTGGCTCAGTCGCGTCGCCCATTTTGTGGCAGTAAGTTTACCCCACTTCATCGAGAGTAATGCCCGAAATACCCTTCCCCCATCCATTGGAAAACAAGGAATCATGTTAAAAAGTACTAACAGAACATTGGTAATGATCAAATATGGGACGAGTGAAGACCATTGTATTCCCCCGTTCTCAGCAGATAATGTCAGCTGAGATATGATATCTACCTTAAATATCATTAGCCCCATCCACAATATCAATGCTATTATCACATTGACAGCAGGCCCCATCAATGCTATAACTACTTCTTGTATTGGCTTTTGGGGTAATCCTCTCAAACGAGCCACTCCTCCTATCGGAAGGAGTATGATGTCTTCCGTCTGAATATCGTATTTTTTTGCAGTTATTGCATGTCCATATTCGTGCAAAAGCACACATAAAAAAACTGTCAGTACAAAAACTACTTCTACTAAAATAGAATGCCAACTTTTTCCTTCCTGAAGTGCAGATCCCGCCGTGTAAGCTATGATCAACAAAAATGACCAATGTATCCTGGCAGGGATGCCAAAAAACTTACCTATGTTCCATGAATTATTCAACATTTATGCATTCATATTCCACATTGGTTGGTAAAGTTGACCCTGCAATATGGCTCTAGATATAACAATTCGTTGCACCTCAGAAGTTCCCTCATAGATTTGAGTGATCTTGGCATCACGCATAAGTCTTTCTACATGATACTCTTTTACAAAGCCGTACCCCCCGTGTATCTGCACAGCTTCGACGGTTTGTCTCATAGCGACATCTGAAGCATAAAGTTTTGCCATACTGGCTGCAACAGAAAAATCCATGTTTTGATCTTTCATCCATGCTGCTCTCAAAACCATTAAGCGTGCAGCTTCGACTTCAGTACCCATATCTGCTATCTTGAAAGCAATAGCTTGATGATTTGAAATGGGCACCCCGAAAGTTTTTCTTTCTTTACTATAAGCAACAGCCCTTTCAAAAGCTCCTGATGCGATACCAAGTGCCTGTGATGCTATTCCTATCCTGCCACCCGTTAGAGTTTTCATGGCGAATTTAAATCCGTCCCCTGCCGGTCCCAATAGATTCTCCTTGGGCACTATGACATCATTATACATGATCGTATGTGTGTCAGATGACCTGATGCCAAGTTTGTCTTCTTTAGCTCCAATGACTACACCCGGCCAATTCGTTTCGACGATAAAGGTACAGATTCCCCTATGTCCTAAACTAGGATCCACCTGTGCCATCACCAAATGTACTTGAGAAGAACCTCCATTTGTAATCCAGTTTTTTGTACCATTCAAAAGGTAATGATCACCTTTATCAATGGCCGTGGTTTTTTGGCTGGTTGCATCTGAGCCGGCTTCAGGCTCAGACAGACAAAATGAACCAATCCATTCACCGGAAGCTAATTTTGGGAGGTACTTTTTCTTTTGTTCTTCAGTTCCCATTTTTTCAAGTCCCCAACAGACTAAGCTGTTATTCACAGACATGATTACGGAACAGGAATTATCAACTTTTGATATCTCAGTCATTGCCAATACATAGGATATTGTATCCATTCCGCCGCCGCCATATTCCGGAGACACCATCATACCGAGAAATCCCATTTCTGCCATCTTCCTCACTTCTTCTTCAGGAAATTTCATTGCTGCATCTCTGGCGATTACACCCGGCAATAGTTCTTGCTGTGCAAAATCTCTAGCAGCATGTTGTACAGCTATCTGGTCTTCGGTCAAACTGAAGTGCATGTTTTAAATTTTAGGCAGTAAATGTACGAAGCAAAAAGCCACATAAGTCGGGTTTTTTAAACATTTGTGCCGGTCTTCTCCTTTTCATTTGCGATATGTTCAAATATCTGATTATCGTTCCGGTTCGTTTATACCAAATCTTACTTTCGCCTCTATTGGGCAAAAACTGCAGATTTGACCCTACTTGTTCTAATTACATGTTGCAGTCCGTAAAAGAATGGGGCACATTTAAAGGCCTTTGGCTTGGAATGAAAAGAATCAGTAGATGCCATCCCTGGGGAGGTTGTGGTGAAGACCCCGTACCGTTAAATCCTAAGAAAAAAGAAAGCCGTTAATTTTTTTTGTTGGGAGCTTTCGCGTAATCCAGAGTTGATTACCTTTGCCTTCCGTTCCGGATCTTTCAGCCGAAATGGCGGAACTGGTAGACGCGCTGGACTCAAAATCCAGTGAACCTCAAATTCGTGTGGGTTCGAGTCCCACTTTCGGCACAAAAAAAGGCGTCTCAAAGGACGCCTTTTTCTTTACATTCATTCAACATTCAAACAAAACTTATGAAGAGTTTTTTCATCTTCTTTTTTCTTCATTGAGCAAAAGAATCAAATCGCCTATTGTTTGATAAACTTCTCATACCAAACATTTCCTTCCGAACCACTAATCTCTAACCAGTATATTCCCGGCGTCAAAGTTGAAAGAGAATAAGATTTTTGAATACTTCCATTTTTGAGTTTTAATTTTTTATCCAACTGCATTGTTCTGGAACCGTCCATTGAAATAATTCGCAAACTCACAAGCTCTGAACTAGGATGGTAGATATTGAGACTCAGATGATCAACTACAGGATTAGGATTGATAGTACAGTAAGCTCCACCTACCTGAATATCAATGCCTACGATTTCGCTGTAACGGCAACTTCCATCTTCGTCAGTACGCTTTATACGATAATGAATTCGAGTAAAGCCTTTATCTTTTACATCCTTGTATTCAAAAGTCTGCTTCCCAGATTGAATGCCTTCTGTGATTTTGTAAATACTCTGGAAGCCAGAAGCAGGAGAATTCATTTTTTCCAGTTCGTATGATTGCACATTAGCCGGTGAAATACAATTCCACTCCAGCAAAATATGATCTTCCAGATCCCTGCCACTAACCGTGAGATCATCTATCGCCAAGACAGATCCTACTGCTCCGGCATCAATGTTCATGTAGGATTGTCCAGCATTGAGACGCATCAGGGCGGTTGTACCGTAACCCATCTTGCCATTCACATCTGAATCCGCTTTGTCATCAGTACCGCTTTTTGCTGTAGTAAATTGGTAGCCGGCAGGTAGTTGGAATTTAAAGTAAAGGTCAATACCAGCCGGTGCAGTCAATTGATATCTGCCATATTGATCAGAAATGGTTTTTGCCAATTGGGTGCCGTCTGGTTTTAATGCTGATACTGTAACTCCCTGAAGATGTGTTTCACTTTCTTCCTGGATTCCATTATAATTTCTATCTATCCAAATATGGTCTCCTACCTGAGATCCTGAACTAAATCCTGCATCATAATCACAATACATCTGATCATCCAGGGCGGTGAAATAATTAGTAGTGTTAGGTCCATTCGCATGCGAAACGTCAGAATCTTTGGTATTGTCTAGTCCGACATGATAAGGGCTTGCAGTCAATGATGATATCTGAAACTGTATATAATACTCGCCGGCACACTGACAAAACTTATAATACCCATCCTGATCGGAAGTACCCGGTTTAGTTCTTGTCCGATCCGCATCAATGACCTGACCGGCTTTATTATATAAAAATACGCTCACACCATTGATTCCTTTTTCTCCCACATTCTGGATGCCGTCACCATTGGTATCATTCCATACAAAATCACCAATTGGTATACACGGTTTACAATAAGGTTCAACGAGTTTCACCCACACAGGACTACAATAACAGGTTCCATCCAATAAAATGAAAGCATGCTTAACTTTTACACTGTCGGCTATCAGTTTTTGGTTGACATCATTGTTTCCAATGACGAATGGTCCCTGGAATATTGCTTGCGCGAATACTGCGTTTGCAATTTCAGAAGGATCCAATTGTCCATTAAAGTTCTGGTCGTGGACCAACCTGACACGAATATTCTGCGATGCATCCAGTGCAGCTCCAGACACATTTATTCGCATCGATAATTCTGATTTTCCGCTGGCATCAGGACAAGTTAAATTATGGAATTTGATTGAATAGGATGCTTTACCATAAGTCACCGGAGGATTTGCTTCAGCCAAAGTCAATTGCGTGCGACAAACTTCTCCATTGTCAACGCATACGAGATCTCTAGTTGTAATGACCATGTTCATAAATTGTGTTACACCAGAACATGGCAATTGAGTAGGATCAACATCAATCTGAAATTCGAATTTCACAGAGTCGCCGGGAGTTGTTACGGTCCCGATTGCCCAGCAGAGTTTTGTGCCATTTGAACCCATATTCATCACCACGGGTTCTGCCCCTCCAAATTGATGTATATTTTTTGAAGTACCCGCTATGTATTTAAATCCAACAGGTAATTTAAGCTTAATAGAATCAGTAGTTCTTGTTGATCCCGGACCAAAATTGTACAAGATAATCTTCACTGGGTTTTTGGTCCCACAGGCATCCAAACGCACTGTATCTGTATCAAACTTAATCCTAGCTCCGTACAATGTCTTTGGATCGATGATGTGTATTGGAGCTGAGGTTTTTAAGAGTGAAGAAATCCTGTCCGTCCCGGCCAACTGACACGGTGATTGTGCCGAAGCTACAAAAGGTATCCTCGTACCGGTTAAAAATCCACAAGAAGATTGAGCGAGGAATCGAATATAAAATTTGCTGCTGTCTAAGTTTTGTATTTGATATGGAAACGAACCACCGGGACCTCCCAGCAAATTATTTCCTGTTGCTGCTTGCCATAAACTCGTGACATTCCATCTATAATTTTGACCTAAAGCAACATTGCCGACAAAACTTGGGTCACCAATTTTTTTCCATGAACCAGAGTTAATATTGGGAGTTGGTGGAACTGTATTCACTATTTTGTATTGGATATAACTTGAACCGGGAATTAGCTCCATTCCCTGTGGAACATATGCGTCCAGTAGGATATTGGAAGCTTCTGCTTGGCCGATATTATCCACCTGAACCACGAACTCAATGTCTTCGCATAAATCATAAATTTCCACAGGATTGCTCTCCGCAGGAAGTAGTACGGATACATCCATATTGGTATGTAATGGCTTTACAAAGAGTGGGAATTTAATTGGTGAACAAGTAAGATTGTTCAAATTTTGAGGGTAGGAATTACAAGCCCATCCAACAGTTGCGACAATACTATCCGACAGACATCCTCCTGTTTGGTTTGCAAAAACTTCTAAATTCATTTCCTGGATGGAAGTTGTTAGGTCTCCTAGAGCAAAATATCCTCCTCCTTGCACTGTAACTACATTGCCATTCAACAGCACTTTACTGATTTGTGGACCAGTTGGATTGGTCTGAAACGAGATCCAGATATTTTTTGCGTTCGCATTATTAGAGACATTAGTAATATTGACAGGCCAACTCACATTAGCAGAATTTCCATTGAATGTTTGCTGTGAAGATTGGATAAATAATTCTGGTCTGCTAAAGAAAAATTTGAATTGGTCAAAAGCAGGATAGTTGCTCAATAAATTATCTGTAGTGTCTAAATTATTCCCATTCGGATCAATGGTTGTCAGTATCGTTTTCGGTTGGGATCTTGCTCCTCCGGTCAAATAGGATTCCGTCGGGGCGTCACACTCAGGAGAGGAGAAAATTTTCATAATGATGATAAAACCATCATCAGGATCTTGCCAAGGACCATTGACTTGGTTTGATTTATAAAATGAAGTCAAATCAAATTCCAAACGATTTCCGTTCTGAGAAGATGGCAATATACTACTTGGACCGATGTCAGTACTTTTTCCTGAACCGCTACCTTTTCTTAAAGTCACCTCAGCTTTTGTAAAATTAAACCCGCTAGGAATATTAGCGTAAATATTATTCAAATTCATGAGTGACCTGTATTCCCTTGGAAATAAATTTGAAGCAGCAGGATTTGCAGAATTCTCTGTATCGAAATAATATGTCAGATCAATTGATTTTTCTTCACAACCAGCAAATACTGCAGGTTCAGATAAATAAATCATCTTGTATCCATGATAGATAAAATTTCCGGTATAATTGTCACATAGGTATTTCGAACTTGCATTTGGATCTGGAATTGATGAAATATAAAATTCATTATTCAAATGATTTTCAATAACCGCTCCTGGAATATTCTTGATCATTTTGTATTTCACCTTGAGCGAGATAGAATCTCCATTCCTATATCTGGATATTGCTGACAAATCCGGATCAGCACAAGAATGCGACTTCAAGCTTGGTATACTCAAATCAAAAGTCCATCTGTCATTAGTTAAAGTACCTTGAATATTATCACAATCTATTATCGTACTTCCACCTGCGGTCCATAATGTCAACTGAGCGGAAACTAACTGCGTTTCTGATGCATTTTCGAATTCACTTTCTGCATAAAGAAATGGCCAATTGGAATTTCCGTCATAATCACGCACCACTCCTACAAATTCTGAAATCAACTCATCTCCGGTAATTACTCTTTTATATTTCACACCCGGAGTTTGGGCATTGACAAAATTATTATTGTCAGCAACACCATCATCATTTGCATCCGTCAATCCAAAAGTAGATCTCTGAATAGAAAATCCCACAAACTCCAAACCATCACAATTTGGATCTGGTCTGCAATGCATTTTCATATTTGCTGAACCATCTGCCAACAAAAAACTACATGCGCAGTTCGGATCTGAGTTGTATCTTACTTCATATTCAAATGCTCTTTGGACTGTTGATAATCCCGTTGAATTGCAGTCAAAAGACAAATTATTTAAAGAAATCTCCGTATTCGTTTTCGCGATTCCAAGATTTATAAAATCAATCACCTTTAATCTTACTTCTAGCAATTTTGTGGCTACATCATAATTAAAATCACTTACTGTCCAACTCAGGCCACTTGGATCACTCCAACTAAAATCATCTTGGCTACCACTCCAAATCACACCATCAGGAATCTTCAATTTGAATATCACTTCCGAATTATTATTGTAATTGCTAAAGCTCAGTTCGTGATAAATCAGATTGATCGAAAACAATTGTCCCGGATTCACATCAGTAACGGATTCGTTCTGAATTCCTGATCTGCTCAATGCATATATCTGTGACATTTCGACAGGCAGCATCAAAAGCGGTGTACCACAATTATCAGTAAATCTTGCACGAGCTGCCTCTCCTAAAGCATAATAATATCCCGCTTGAGTGGGGCAACACATTTTCTTGATATATTTAATTTTTACTGAGTCACCTGCTGCTAAATCAGGTAGTCGCAGAGTGGATAACACGTGTGCGGGCTCACCTGCAAAACATCCTAAAAATGAACTACAGTCATTTATGGAATAATTTGATGTAGGTATGATAGATTGAAACGGACCTCCGTTTACACTGATTTGGTAGGACTCAACATCCAAAGCATTACCATTACAATTGAGCGCAGGTTGTATTCCTGTAGTACTCAGATAAATGTCAAAATCAATATTTTTCGCAGTTCCTTTTCCAATATTTGTCACTTTGAGTTCGCGTTGATAATTCAACCCGGGACATAGTTCATTCGAAAAATTTTCTGAAACAGCGAGTTTTGCTCCGGCATTAATATCTATCTCAATTCCCGGATGAATAGTTTCGCTGGAAGCGCAATAGGTACCTTCACATCCCCAAAAAGCGGTGACAGAAGAATTGATATCTTCACACGAATTTACTTCCAAAATCTCGGTGATAACCAAACACTCCGGTTTTGAACCAGGCACTCCACCTTCAGGGCCATCTAAAAACAAATTGGAATTACCGGACTGAGTTGTACCTGAATAAACAGCATTGCTGAACTCGGATGGTGGTATTTTAATGCTTTGGTTACCTGCATTCCCACTGATGTATGTGTTGATCTCAGGACCGTTATTTATCCTGATTCCTCTTACTCTCATACCTGCAGAGCCTAATTCAGTAATCAACAATGTATCTTTGATATAAGCATCTACAGCTGTTTGACATATTGTAAAACTACGTTCGGTTACAGATCCAGGAGCGCTGATGACAGAAGCAGGCTTACTTAAAGTGAGCTGTGGTTTATGAACTGCTGACAAAGGTGTTTCTATTCTGGTATCTGCACCACCATCGTAAGTCATTGTGTATTGCCAATTAAACTGAGAATTCGGACTGGCCTCCAATATATCGAGTACGCTACAATCTACTTTTATGTCAAATTTCAAAACAATAGAGGGGCAATTGTTAAAATTCATGTTCGGGAAATCAAAAACAATCTTACTTGTATTTGACAGATCAGATCTAAAATTAACTGTCCCACCAGGGCAATTTCCTGCTGTAAAGCTACCTGCATATTCTAAGCCGTTGTCCAGATCTATGGTGAGCCTTGCATGATTGATCGTGTTGCCGGTGGCAAGCTTTATTACTTCAATACTGGCGGTACCTTTGTTACCACAAATAACCAGTTGCGGCAATACAGGATTGATAAAATCCACTTCATCCTCATTTGGAGCCAATACAGGTAGTACTGGTGCAAGGACTTTTGTATTTGAAATATTTTTCTTGGAAGGGGCAGATAAAGATTTTGATGATCTAAGCCACGACGATTCGCTTGCACCTATAAGCAATAGGCTGCAAATGAGGGATAGTCCCACAATTTGGAGATAGGTTTTCATTACAAACATTCAATTTTAGGTCAATATTGACTTCCTGAAGAGCACTCAAAAACTGTTCCAGTTTTGTCAATACAATTAAAAAAAGTTTACATCACAAGATATTAATAATGAGGCAATTATTTCAGTATTTGCCTACATTTCTCCGTGAAATGAGCGGAATGTTTATAAAGAGGAAAAAAGTGTCTGGATTTTAATCAACTATTTCTTGGCAGGAGCCTTGCCACCAGCTTTGGGAGCAGCTGCCTCTGCGGCTGCACTCTTGAGGGCGCGAGGGATCTCGATGGACACCACCGGAATGGCCCCGTTATTGACAATTTCAACATTTTTTGGAATAGAAATGTCTCTGATCCTCATGGATTGTCCAAGATCTAAAGCTGAAACATCTAAAGTTAATTCTGAAACCATATTGTCTGGATCCACCTTGATCTTGATGGATCGAACTCTTTGTATCAACTTACCTCCAGACTTCACACCGGCAGCATTACCTGCCAGACGGAGCGGAACTTCGATCTTCACTTTGGTACCTTGCACCAACTTAAGAAAATCTACGTGGATCAAGGAATCAGATACCGGATGAAACTGCAAGTCTTTCAATATGCAACGGTGCACTTTTCCATTGATGCTTATATCTGCAAGTTTGAAATCCGGAGAGTAAACCAATGGCTTCAAGTCAACCATAGCAGTGTTGAATTGAATATTTTCTTCTTTAGAGTACAATACACATGGCACTAGACCCTGTCTTCTGTATACTCCTGATGCAGATTTTCCTGTAAGTGGTCTTTCCTGACCTGTTATGTTGACCGTTTGCATGATCTTAATCGAATTTGCGTTAAGGGTCGCAAAGGTAGAAAGATTTTATTATTTTTTCGACAAATTTGATTATTTATCAATAAATAATGCTGTAATGGACCTATGTTCATGAGTATTCCGTATCGCCCTAGCAAATAATTTGGCAGACGATAGTACTTCAATCTTAGGAGAAGCTTGCTTTAAAGGGATAGTGTCTGTAACATAGAGCTTAGCCAATTGGGAATTTTCGATGTTATCATAGGCCTTGCCCGAAAGCACCGGATGCGCACAAAATGCTGATACTTTGGTAGCCCCTTTTTCAATGAGTGAATCCGCTGCTTTGCACAAAGTCCCCGCAGTATCCACAATATCATCTATCAGGATAACCTCTTTTCCTTGAACATCGCCAATCACAGTAATCCCTTCTACTTCATTGGCTTTTTTCCTGTATTTGTCACAGATCACCAAATCTTTTTGAAAGTACTTCGCAAAAGCCCGAGCACGCTTTACTCCACCAACATCCGGACATGCAAATGCCACTTTGTCCAGGCTGAGCGACTCCAAATAAGGCATAAAAATTGCTTCCGACTTCAAGTGATCCACCGGAATATTAAAAAATCCCTGAATCTGGTCAGCGTGCAAATCCATAGTCATAAGTCGATCTGCTCCTGCAGCCTCAATCAGATTAGCCAGCAACTTTGCAGAAATTGGTACCCTTGGTTTATCTTTTCGATCTTGTCTGGCATAACCAAAATATGGAATCACAGCGGTAATATATCCTGCTGATGCCCGCTTGGCAGCATCGATCATCAGCAACAGCTCCAACATATTATCTGCAGGGGCAAATGTGCTTTGTATAAAAAATACAAACTGTCCTCTGACAGACTCATTGATGATAGGCTGCATTTCCCCATCGCTAAATTTATTCACGGTCACATTACCCAAAGTGTCACCATAATAATCAGCTATAAGTTTGGCTAGGTATTCTGATGCAGTTCCTGAAAATAGTTTTACTTCCTGCATGATTTCTGATGGATTGTATTGATCGATATGCAAATGTAGTAGAAAATCCGGCCACTAAAGAGCTCGGTTTTAATAATCCCAATCTTCTGACAATCTTTTTACAGGTGTCTCCATCTTGTTTTTTAATCTTTCTTTCTGGCGATGCCAAATTTCCAAAGCAAATGCCTGAGGTACATCCATCGAAGGAATAGTTTGAAGGATATGGTTCAATTTCTTTTCGGAAATGTCAAGTCTGTATAAATGACTAAAAAGCAATCCGGGATCGTTTTGCAAAAGCTCCTCAACCCGCTCTCTGATCTGGTCAATGTAAGCTTTCTCGGCATCAGGGTTATTCAACAAGGCGATTTGCGCTTGCGGTAATATGTTTGGCTCCATCGGATAAAGTTCTACATTCAAAACAAAATAGCCTGTATAGAAATTCCGGTAAGAGATAAATATCTAAAGCAAACTCATAAAATACATGGAAAAACTTTACTTTTGCGTCCCGTTTCATCGCTCTCTGTGCGCTTGAAGCAAAAACACAATTTAACACACCAGCTTGAAGGTGTTTTTGTGTTGCAAATTATGGCGTGGTAGCTCAGCTGGTCAGAGCGTGCGATTCATAATCGCAAGGTCGGGAGTTCAAGCCTCCCCCACGCTACTCAATCGAATCCAGCATGCATCTTTTCCGGAGTAATCCAAGTTCTCAGTTGTCTATTATAAGCCATAGTTGGGGATGAACCAAAAGGAAAAGCATATAGCTATTCAGGCAACAATATTCAGTCTCCTGACCAATACAGCACTCGCTTTGGTAAAGGGTGTCACAGGTATATTAGGTCACTCCTATGCATTAGTAGCTGACGCTATAGAGTCCTGTACTGACATTTTTCTTCGCTCCTGGTACTGATTGGTTTAAAATTTGCCCACAAACCTGCCGACGAAGACCACCCTTTTGGACATGGAAGAGCTGAAACTCTGGTCACCTTTGTCGTGGTAATGCTCCTTATTATATCTGCAACTGTCATAGCATATACAAGCATTTTAAACATCATGAGTCCTCAACGTATGCCGGAATCTTATACGCTTTGGGTGCTTGGAGCTATAATCATTTGGAAAGAGCTGTCTTACCGTTACGTCATCCGTCAAAGCACAAAATCAGGAAGTCCTGCTGTACATGCAGACGCGTGGCACCATCGCAGTGATGCCATTACATCAGCATCCGCTTTTGTGGGAATAAGCCTTGCATTGCTGCTCGGTCCTGGTTTTGAAGCATTAGACGATTGGGCTGCACTCATCGCAGCTTTGGTGATATACTTCAATGCCTATCTGATTTTCAGACCACTACTCGGCGAATTGATGGAAGAACAGATATATGATGACCAAGTGCAAAAAATAAGGAAACTCTCAATGGATATTCCCGGAGTAAAAGGCACAGAAAAATGCTTTGTTAGGAAAGCAGGAATGGCCTATAATGTCGAGCTCCATGTCCTGGTGGATGCTAATCTTACTGTCGCTCAAGGGCATGATATAGCACATGATCTCAAAGATTATCTCATGGGTCGTCTTACTGACTTAGGCCATATATTGATTCATATTGAACCCTGCTAAAATGCTTCCGAAACAGTTAAATAAAATCCTTTAGATTGAATTCCCCAACCATAGTCGAGTCTAAGATGCTGCTGAGCATCTTTGTCAAACAGGATCCTCAATCCTAAACCATAATTATAAATGGTGTACAATTCATCCCATCGCGAATGTTTAGACCAGGTTGTACCTACTCCTCCAAATAATGCTAATTTGAATCGGTAAAACAAAGGAAACCGAAATTCAATTTGTGAAAGTATTCCATGTTGGTCACGAAAGCGCCCATCATAATAACCGCGCAGCCGACGAGATCCACCTAATGTAGACATCTGGTGAAAAGGTACACCATTCGAACTCATTTGCAATGAAAATCCACCGGCCATAACCAGGGATTTGTATAATTTAATATACCGCGCAAAATCAAGGTTAAATTTTACAAAATGAAAATCACTTCCCCACAATGGTTGATCTACTGTAAAGCCAGATTCAGCCAAAAAACCTTTGCTGGGATAATTGACCTGATTGCGATGATCCATCAAAAAAATCAATCCTATTCCAGAGGTATTTCCATTTTTATTTCCAATGATATATTGACTAAAAAGAAGTGAGCTCGTATCTTTTTTGGTAAATCGAAAATCATCTGCAGAGTATTTAAAACCTAGATACAATCCATCTCGGATTTTCTTTGAAGCATTAATTCTTATCCTGATGAGATTGGCTGAATATTTTTCCAAATAGTCATTTTGCGGCGGACTCTGAATGCCATAATAATTAAAAACGTACCTGTAATACCCCAATTCACCAAGCAACCAATATTTATTCTGTTCAAAATAAAATTGATAAGGAATGTAACTTAACACTTGTTTGTTTTGTGTATAGGAGACACCAAAACTAAAGTTGGATTTATACTTCCGCACTCTATCTTTCTTCCAATAATAAGATAGAACACCCGCTCCTCCAAATCCCCATCTTGTATCAGGCGTGTAAAAGATACTTGGCACAATAAGAACATTCATTCTCCGCGCCAGACTATCTGATGCAAATCCAAAATTGATTAAAAATGCAAAACCAAAAAATAATGTGAATCCAATTTTTCTCAAAGACATTCTGTAGATAGCTTTCACAGGATACAATTCTGATAACTTGAATTTAAAACTCATAGATCAGACGAAAAAAAACTTTTTCACGCGAGCGTGCCAGGCTGCAACATCAGCAGGAATATTCTCTTGAAAATATGTACAAGTATAAAGCAGGAGCGAACTCGTATCTATTTCCGGTTGGCCCATGTAAGCTTCTAATCTTTCTTTTTCAATGTTGGTGTGACCGGCAACAAAATGCCATATGAATTCATCACTCATATTTGTAGGCTTCAAATGTTGATTGATACCAAAAAAAATACGAGACCATTCATAAAAAGCAGAGTTAAAATACCTTAAGGGATCTTTATAAGAAATCTGAAGTTCTGCCAATGAGAAAATCAGCAATCCGTCTTCATCATGGATCTCTGAAATATGGATATAGTTCTGTTCCGGTGTTATAAAAGGATGCAAATACAATGCTACGCGTTTAAAATTTTCAGAAATCTGAAGGTTTTCATGAAGTCGCATATAAATCATTGGGGCGATGACCATCATTTTGATCTCCTGGGGGATAGATTCCATTCCTTTTGCAATAAAATCCGTTTGCGCACAGACACGACCTAGATTTTGGCCAAACTCCTTTTTCCTGAAATCAGACAAATTATTGTAGAAATGAACATAAGATCTCATCCAATGCTCCTCATCCTCATCGAGTTTTGGTGGCCAGCGTCCCAAGCTATAATCATTGATTTTGTGTTGAAAAACAAAGAGTGCAACCACCAACAAACAGGCTGGTAGTATGAGTCTGATGTCCATATGTTCTTGTACCATGCCCCAATATATGCTCAATGCCAAAAGCAATATAGAAGGCACCAATAACATGCGTCCAAGTAACATTGTATAAAATTTGTGTCTGCGGTAAAAGTAATATAAAATTTTTTATATTTGCACCCCAATTCAAGCTGACAGGTTCGCCTGGAGGTTTGTGGAAGGTACCTTAGCTCAGTTGGTAGAGCACAGGACTGAAAATCCTGGTGTCCCTGGTTCGATCCCTGGAGGTACCACATCATAGCCTCGGAATGATTTCCGGGGCTTTTCTATTTTATTTCAAACAAAGAAGAATACAAATCCGGTAAAGCCATGCTTTTCTCAGCCCGCTGATTAAAGATCAGATTTGTTGCGATGTATTATTGTTAAGACAACAGTGGGACTTTCATCCTTTGAGAATCATGATCTGTCAATGACAAGCTTCCTGATAATCTTAGAATTGCCCTCAAGTATCTCAACAAAATAAATCCCTGCAGTAATATTTACTAATGGCAATTCTAATGCTTGAGATTTATCTGATATTTCAAGTTGCTTGAATTCCGCCACTTTTTTGCCCAATGATGAATAAATGGCCACAGAAGTTGGTTTGACATTCCACCCTTTAATAAAGATCAATGAGGATGCCGGATTAGGATAAATCATCACTTTGTGGTCTTGGACATTCTCTATCCCGGTGCTTCTGTTTATACTAAAAAAATACATACCCGTGCAACCATTTGCATCTATAATGCTTACTGAATAGTCCCCCGGGGCCAACCCACTAATCTTGTCTGTAGTATCTTGTGTGGACCAGAGATATTTGTATGGTGGGACTCCTCCGCTAACACTTGCTTTTGCCGAACCATCATTACCTTGACTTGGCGTGGTTTGAACATCAATGAAAATATAGCCTGGCGACCGTATTTCAAAGATATTTTCATACTTGCAGCCATTTTGATCAGATATGTACACGGTATACTTCCCAAGGCCAAGGCTTTCATTAACCAGAGCATTATTCCCATTGGACCAATTAATAAAAAATGGTTGAGTTCCAGAAACCGGAATGAGCTCAATTCTACCATCATTCTTGCCGGCACATTTAATGTCTTGAATTAGCACAGTAATGCCAATAGAATCATAGTTAGCCACCTTCAATGTATCCAACCAGGTACAGGCAGCAGCATCCACGACTTCAATCAAATAAGTCCCTGAGTGAACCTGAGTTCTATTTGCCTGATCAAATCCATCAGGCCATAAAAAAGTAAATCCTCCACTACCTCCAGATAATGAATAATTGACACTTGCACCTTCATCATCACAAGCGATCTGGACAGATGCAGATCCTTTTATCTCAGCATTGACATGAATGAAAGTAGTGTGCAGACTATCACAGTTTTGATCAGAAGTAAAGCTAGAATTCACAGTGGTATCATTGTAAAGAGGTTGAGACAAAAATAAATCTCCATAACACAACTCCAAGCTGTCAAAAGTGTGGTACACGGGCTTGACCGTAAGTCTTGTAGTAATGATGCTGTCACAATTATCTCTATCCAAAAGAGTATCTATATAAATTCCCCCCAGATTGTATTCATGGTTGCCAACTTTGACTTTTTCGTTTGCACAAATCACTCGAGGATTATCATAGTGAATTGTTTTAGTGGTAACATGGATCTGGTGTGAGCTTGTTCGACCGTTTTTGGTCACAGTTACAGCAAGCGGTCCCTGCGTTTTGGTGCTAATTTGCTGAGTGGTGTCACCTGTTGACCATCGATACTGTGCCCCTGTGATCCCTGCGTCAAATGTTCTAGGCTGTCCTTCGCAGAGTGGAATATCGCAAACCTCAACAGTGTCCGGCATTCTCCATGTAAGTATAATCTCTTGGGTCACCTTGGCATCGATCCCCACTTCCGGCCTCAGATCTCTTGCAAAAAACACCCATTTACCTTTTGGGTCAAACCTACCCAATATCCTTGTATACGTTTTTACGCCGCTGAAATAATACTGTTCAAATTCGTTAGGATAATAATTTGTATTGCTCACATTTGTACCGATTGGTGCATTGTAAGCCATGGTTACACTTTGTGTCCAAGAGCTACCAATCGGTGCTATTTTCGTACGTAGCACAACAAGTATATCCAGAGCAGCAGCTGGGATGGCATTGAAAGCGTTAGCGGGAAACACTAAGCTGTCTTTGGATTCAGCATCATCAGCATTCATGGTTAGAGTACTGATAACACTGTCTCGCTTACCCTTTCGCACAGGACAACCTAGGTTCACCTGAAAGTCGGCGATTGTAATGGAGTCAGATTTACTAAAATTGGTGCATCGGTTTGACATCGCAAGTTTATAGACACCAGAATAATTTATTTTAAGTGAGCTGGAATCTTCTCCAGGGATGGGATAATCATAATGAAACCAATCGTACAAATAACTCACCAGCTTCGGCGCGGCATTTAAATACAAGTTGTCCCCTTCCCATACTTTGGAAAGCGTAGTCCTATTGGTCTGTGGTGAAACCAAGTCTTCAAAGCACGATCTGGTACTTACTGAATTTCTCAATAAATCTCCTGGTTCTTTCCCGAATCCTTTGCTGAAATTAATACCATAACTGGTTAAATGACAGTAACTCATGATCGTGCCACCACCTGTGGGTGCAGGACCGGACGCGCAAGAGCCAAGGTCTGGCGGCTGACAGTTGTCTAATTGTGAATTTTTATTGACTCCCCAAACGCAACTATGCGTATGCCAGGAACCATAATTGTGACCCATTTCATGAGCCATTACATATACACTCCAGGAATAAGTCGGGAAGTTGGAATAGGTGTTGTAGATAAATGCAAATGAATGGGGGCCGGATTGTCCATTATAATTTTGACAAATCGTTCCGACAAATGCGATACCACCAGGCTGTTGTGGTTCGAATGTACTTATCAATTGAGTGATATTACCCGTGAAGTTGTCTTTGCGATAACCTGCATAATGGTAAATAATATTGGCCAAAGTGGTATGGAGATAAGGATCCTGATTTGTCCAAACCAATATATCAGAAATTTCGATTTGGATGTATTCATTATAATAAAGGGTTTTTACTACATTGAACAAACCCGTCATGTAATTTTTGACTTGATTTACACTTCTCGCTTGATCTTGATAAAGTTTATAGTCACATTCAAGATGAACTTTTACTTTCCTACATCGCACATCGTAAACGGGAAGTTGAGAAATTCCCTGTACGGAGAGCTGTTGCTCTCCATTGAGTTGTGAAATCTCCTCAGTTCCGCATGAAAAAGGCATTTTAGCAATCAAGTCACGTTCATAAAAAAGTACATGAGCATTTAGCGACAATTCTGTTGAACTGCTTGATTTAGATTTTCCGAGGACTAAATTGCCAGATACCGGAAGGCTTATAACCCCTATCAATTGATCCTCAAAAATACTCAGGGCCACTAGACTCTGAGGGAGGCCAATTGCAACGCCCCTGTAATAAACTCCACCTGATGTTTCCCCTATGATTTTATGGTCAGAATCTAGAATTCTGGATTCTTCTCCAAAAACCTCCTGACGCTCAAGATAAAGACTCAATGATTTACGGTCCGGTGTCATGACATCCACCTGAATAAAATTGAGTTTCTCAGACAGCAAATGATGTACCTCTTGCATATTCAATTGGAGAGAAACAAAAGACGACCCTGACTTCAATTGATCTTGGCCAACAGGACTGGCAGTTAAGGTGGAAGTTCTCGAAAAAAGATCCACCTCTTGAAATGTTTGTTTGTCGGAAATTTTTCGAGTCAGCTCTTTGTACAGGATATTTTGCTGCGCGTAAAGACAAGCAGATTTAGAGATAATCAGAATCAATAAAACATTGAATATTGAGCGGTGAAAAATCATAAGATGGTTTTAGTAAATATTTTGATTGATGGCCAAAATTACAAAAAACATTTGCTAATGGATCAAAATCAAGTCAGAATAAACAGTAAGTAGGCAGAGTGGAGCAATTCTTTTTTGATTTTATATATATCTGATTATTAATTATATATACATAATAAAAATAAATATGTTAAAATATTTTTACAAAGACTTACATATTAATAAATTATTATATATAAATTTGTTCTTATATAAAACACTTTCGTTATGAATGGATGGAAAAAAATTATGTCACTCGGAGACAAGTATAAGGCAGAAATCAAGCGTCTCCAGTTATTGAAAAATGGAATAGAAGCCATGGTTCAGGAAAAGACTAAACAACAGGAGGCTGTCAGGCTGGCCATGCCAGGAGCAGATCTCTATGTAAAAGAAGGTCAATATGAAATTGCAAACATTCTCTTATTTGAGAATGATGATGACAATTAAGTAAGGTTCTTCAGATATTTAAAACTTGGTTACCCTTCCTGTCTGATATATATATATAAGCATGATGGCGAACAAGATGATGAATATCAGGAAATAAACAAAGCATCTACCCTTACTGCCTTTATTGAATTCTTTGATTTCCATGGATTGGTTTTGTCTTGCAAAGTAAGCGTATTGTCTTTGTCCTACAAAAGATTTTGACAAAAAGATGTCTTAGGATTTGATCTGAACACATTTTTCCATGAAAAACCTGTTCGAGCTTTGGCTGAGATTACTCCATTCTAAATTATAAGTACTTCCAATTTTCTATAACTCTGATTTGTAGCAGTTATTTTTTTCTAATTCCTTTAGAGTTGCTTTTCTACACATTCCTTAATTTTTTCCAATATCGGCATCCAGCCCAATCCACCATTTAATCCCTCTTGATACCTTTTTTCTCCTTCGGCTACGCCGGAATAATCGCCTTGCCTAACCTGAAAAAGACAACTGCCATTCTTCAAATCCGAGATCAAATAGCTGACATGGAGATAGTTATCCGGGATGTCCGGTATTTCCTGATTCAATGGATCAATCACCGAATATTGCAAATGAAAAGGAGGCTCAATGGCTTCAACAATTCCTTTGACAAATATCATTTTGGTTCCTTCATATTCGCCCTCCCAATTCAATGAATCACCGACTTTCCAATCACTCAGAGCAGCACAGCCAAACATATACAATGGGGTTTTCTGAGGGTCTACCAAATACTTCCAACACTCCTCTACAGAAGATTTGATTTCAATTTCGTTTTGAATATAAAGTGATGGCAACATGCTTCAAAATTTTGCTGATTAACAGAAAATGCTTGCGCTGACAAATAAAAAGACCTCTTCCAAAATGATTTGCAAGAGGTCTTTCTACTAGAGGTCGAAAGCGGATTCGAACCGCTGTAGGAGCTTTTGCAGAGCTCTGCCTAGCCACTCGGCCATCCGACCCTTTAAAACGGGATGCAAATTTAGCACATCATTCCGAATTCCACCCATTATTTTCGAATTTGATTTTAGCTTTGGCAGATGCAAGACAGCAGCTCCTTTATTAACTTATATCGACTAAATCCCAGACCTCAGGGCAAATGGCTTTATGTCAGGTCTCCCGGGAGAATCAATCTCATTGGAGAGCATACAGACTACAATCGAGGCTTGTGTTTCCCTGCCGCGATTGACAAAGCCGTCTACTTTCTTGCGGAAGAGGATACCAAATTCTCAATACATGCTTTGGACAGGAATCAAATCTTTATACAAAATCAAAGATCCGTCATACCAGACTGGCTAGTCTATTTTGATGGAGTGTTGAAAGAACTGAATTTGATCAATGACAAACTCCCCAAGATAAAAGTCTCATTTGGAGCTGACTTGCCCAGCGGTGCAGGGTTGTCATCTTCTTCTGCTATCAGTTGTGGTTTCGCATTTGTCCTAAATGAATTCTTGGACCTCAAAATCAATAAATCGGACTTGATGCATATTGCCATCAGAGGTGAAAGACATTCAGGTCTTGAAGGCGGGATGATGGACCAGATCAGCATTTTTAATGGTAGAAAAGATCAGGCCTTACTGATTGATTGCCAAGACTGGACTTTTAAATACAAAGATGTTCAATTTAAAGATTATCAATGGCTCGTTGTGGATACCAAGGTGCACCATACCTTGGTGGATTCGGAGTACAATTCCCGTAGTAGGGCTTGCCGTAGTATTGTTTCAAAAATCAGCTTACACTATCCAACATGGTCTTCAATCCGGGATATTGAAAATGATTGCCTTCAAGCTTGTTACTCTTTATTGGACGATATAGAAAAAAGGCTTCTGCAGTACGTTGTAGAAGAAAATCAGAGAGTTTTAGAATTTGACTCTGCTCTGTTGGGACAAGATCCTGAAGCTGCCGGACAGTTACTTTTAGCCGGACATGCGGGATTAAAGGATTTATATTGTGTGAGTTGTGCTGAACTGGACTACCTGGTGAGTTTTGCCAAGACCGATCCACGTGCCACCGGTGCTCGTATGATGGGAGGTGGATTTGGGGGGAGTACCCTGCACCTGGTGAGACGAGATGATATCCGTTCCTACACTGAGGATATTTCGGACTTTTATAAGAAGGCAACTGGTATGGAACCCCGAATTTTTGAATTAATAGTCTCAAACGGCTTGGAAACTTTGGAAATGGGACAATCCGTTTGACAATTTTACAGAATGTATCCACTCTTTGGCTGAATCAAAGTATTTTTGGGCCTTTAAAGTTGCCAAATTTATGGATCCATTTGTAGTTTCTGCCAGAAAATACAGGCCACTCAGGTGGGCTGATGTGATGGGACAGGAACACATTTCCAATACTTTGAAGAACGCATTGAAAAATGAAAAGGTAGCTCATGCTTTTTTATTTTGTGGTCCAAGAGGTGTTGGAAAAACAACATGCGCTAGAATTTTAGCTAGAGTCCTCAACTGTGAAAATCCTACAGCAGATTGGGAACCTTGCAATGAATGCAAAACATGTATTGCATTTCAAGAAAATACTTCCTTCAATATTTTTGAACTGGATGCCGCATCAAATAACAGCGTAGAAGATATCAGAGGATTAATCGAACACGTGCGCTATCAACCACAATATGGAAAATTCAAGATCTATATTGTAGATGAAGTCCATATGCTGAGTCAGCAAGCTTTTAATGCATTTCTCAAGACATTGGAAGAACCTCCGCCCTATGCGAAATTTATTCTGGCTACGACCGAGAAACATAAAATACTGCCTACTATTCTTAGCCGTTGTCAAATCTACGACTTCAAGCGGATAAGTGATCAAGTCATTGTGCAACAATTGCAAATGATTAGTGATAAAGAAAAGATCACTTCGTCAGAAGATGCATTATATCTCATCGCACAAAAATCTGACGGAGGGATGCGTGATGCATTGAGTATGTTCGACCGTATAGTCAATTTTTCAGGAAAGAATATTGCTCGACAAGATGTACTCAATAACTTGAATATTCTGGACGATGATAACTTTTTCCAAATCACTGAGGCATTTTTAACAGAAAACAGGACCCGAGCTTTAATATTATTAGACCAATTGATCGCCAATGGCTTTGATGTTCAAGTCATCACTGAAGGTCTTGCGAATCACATGAGAAATTTATTTGTCACAAAGGAAGCCAGCCTTGATCCTTTATTGAATTCTATTGCCACACGCAAACAAAAATTTGCAGAACAAGCAGATGCATGTAGTGAAACATTTTTGTTAAATGCATTGTACTTGATCAATGAATCGGAAATTAATTTAATCCGAGCAAACAACCGCAGGTTGCACATAGAAATACTATTTCTTAAACTCTGTTCGATGAGGTATAAAATTGAAGGTACTTCGACAGAAACAAATATTATCTTAGAAAAAAAAAAGTCTGAGCATATAATTCCTGAATCACTCCCGGAAATCAGATCAAATAATACCAGCAATGCAACACCATCGGAAAACATATCCGAAGTAAATTCAACAATTAGTATAACAAATAAACCTGTTGTTGAATTAAAATCGAATCCTGTAGAAAAGAAAAACGCGGCTGCAGCTCTACCAAAATTAATGGATATTGGTAGTCTAAGAAAAAAAATTAACGAAGAAGATATTCAGAAAAAAACCCAACAAAAAGAATTGAATCTGGATTCACTTCTTGATTTTTGGGAACAACTCAAATCCAAACAGGACTCTCAGTTGCTTCGTGTCAATATGAATACTGTAAAACTACAACTCAATGGTAACATTATCTTGATCAAATGTGGAAGTATGGTAGCGAGAGAAAGCATCAGACAAGAATTAAATCTCGAAGAGAGTGTAAGAAAGTATTTCAATCAAGCCAATATTCAGCTTACCATTGAAATTGATCCTCAACTTTCAGAAAGAGAGGACAAACCCAAAAAAATATGGAACTCTCAGGAAAAATACGATGCGATGCTGCAAACAAATCCTAAGCTCCAAAATTTTGTAGAAACCCTCGGCTTAAAAATTGTTCATTAATAATAAGTAGTCCATGCAATTAATATGGCCTTTGATCAGGTTGATGTTTTTCAGAATGGACCCTGAAAAAGCACATTATTTTGCAATGGATTTGCTTGCCAACGGATTGAAGATTCCATTAATTTCATTCTTGATAAGAAAAAGTTTCCAAATTCATCTCCATGAAAGATATTCCCATACTGTTGCAGGACTTCATTTTAAACATAGGATTGGATTAGCAGCCGGATTTGACAAAGATGGAAAATGGTTGGAGCTTCTAGCGCTTCTTGGATTTTCATTTATAGAAGTTGGAACTGTGACACCTGTAGCTCAATCTGGAAATGAAAAACCGAGATTATTCAGACTGATCAAAGACAGAGCAATCATCAATCGTATGGGCTTTAATAATCTGGGAGTGGATCATCTCGTCAGGCAATTAAAACTTTTTGAAAAGCCTAAAAATCTTATTATAGGCGGTAATATCGGTAAAAACAAATCGACCAGTACTGAGAATGCTGCTCAGGATTATTTAATATGCTTTGAAAAATTATATGATCACGTTGACTATTTTGTAATCAATGTGTCTTCACCTAACACACCTAATCTGAGACAACTCCAAGATAAATCACTATTGAGCGAATTATTGCAGACTATTCAAACATCCAATTTTAGCAAGAATTATCCAAAACCGGTTTTTTTAAAAATTGCACCAGACCTCAGTGATGAAGCTATAGAAGAGATTGTTCCATTGGTATTGAAGCAAAAGCTAACAGGAATCATTGCAACTAACACAACTATTGATAGACCAGAAAACTTGATCGAGAAAAAATTGGCGTCAGAAAGCGGTGGATTGAGTGGCTCTCCCCTTAAATCAAAGAGTTTGTATGTTCTCAAAAAAATCAAAAGCATATCCAACGAGCTAGTGGTCATCAGCTCAGGCGGGATTGAAACTGAGGAAGATGTCAAAGAAAGGATCCAAGCCGGAGCGGATTTGGTACAGATTTATAGCACAATGATATATAAAGGACCATGGATATGTAAATCAATGATAAACAAAGACTTATTGCAGTAATACGCAAACTTTGAAAATATTTTTTCCTAAAAAGATCACTTTTATCTGCTTGAATCAATGATTCCTGTTAATTTTATCCAAACGAAAAATCATTTATTCATTAAATTCATCTAATTATGTCTAGTCAAACCGGACACCCAAAAGGATTGTATCTCTTATTTTTCACAGAAATGTGGGAGCGGTTCAGCTATTACGGAATGCGCGCCATACTTGTGCTTTTCCTCACCAAACAATTGATGATGGACAAAGCTTTTTCATCAGAGCTTTATGGTAGTTTTACAGGTCTGGTTTATCTGACTCCGATCATTGGCGGGTATATGGCTGACAGATATTGGGGCAATCGCAAGTCGATTATACTTGGAGGATTACTCATGGCCGCAGGGCAATTTGCATTATTTTTTAGTGGTGCATCCAGCAGTTCTCTCATTATGTACATAGGTTTGGGATTATTGGTTTTTGGAAATGGATTTTTCAAACCTAATATTTCAACAATGGTTGGACAGCTCTATCCGGAAAATGACAAAAGAATTGATAGTGCCTATACAGTTTTTTATATGGGTATCAATCTTGGTGCCTTTATTGCTCCTTTGATCTGTGGTTATCTGGGAGAAAATATCGCTTTCAAATGGGGATTTTTTGCAGCCGGTGTTGGAATGTTAGTAAGTACTGCATCTTTTTACTGGATGAAAAATAAATATCTGGTTTCTCCGACAGGATACCAAATAGGTGAAGAGCCGAATCGAGCAAGATTAAAAGCTGATGAGAGCTCATCTGCAGAAATGAAATTTGACAATGCGCAGCTAGCTATGATTATAGGTGGATCCTTGTTACTTGCACTATTATTTTACTATGTCATAGGCTTTGATTTTTTTGGCTCCATGATATTTGGTTTTGCCATAAGTATACCGGCAACTATCATTTTGGATAAATCCCTGAGCGCGGTGGAAAAAGATCGAATATGGGTTATTTTTATTGCAGCATTTTTTGTGATTTTCTTTTGGAGTGCATTTGAACAAGCAGGTGCATCACTGACATTTTTTGCAGATGAACAAACAAACAGAAATATTCTTGGGTGGGAAATGCCTGCAAGTTGGTTCAATAGTTTCAATGCTGTATTTGTAGTAATATTTGCTCCAGTCTTTTCGGCATTGTGGCTCAAAATGGGTGACAAACAACCTTCATCTCCTACTAAACAAGCTATTGGATTATTACTTCTTGCATTGGGATATCTCTACATTTCTTTTGGAGTAAAAGGAACAGATCCAACATCTAAAGTAAGCATCCTGTGGCTTACAGGTTTGTATTTGATCCACACTTTTGGCGAATTATGTCTTTCACCTATTGGACTTTCAATGGTCAATAAACTTGCACCTGCAAGGTTGGCTTCATTGCTGATGGGAGTTTGGTTTTTGGCAAATGCGACTGCAAATAAATTTGCAGGTATGTTGTCTGCACTTTATCCACAGGAAGGCAAACCGAGTTCCTTCCTGGGTTATGCGATGAATAATACATATGACTTTTTCTTGCTTTTTGTTGTGATGGCTGGCATTGCTGGAATTATATTATTATTGATGTCCAAGTGGCTTCAAAAAATGATGCATGGTGTAAAATAAATTATCTAACTATAGATAAAAATCGCCCTCACCTTGAGGGCGATTTTGTTTAGCACAATTTCTTTCTATATAATTTTCAGGATTTCATTGTTTATAAATATGAAAAACGAATATTTCGTCATCGGTTTAATGTCGGGTACTTCGCTTGATGGTCTAGATATAGCAGCTTGTAAATTCAACTATAATACGCAATGGAACTACCAAATTATAAAGGCTTTGACGATTAAATATCCAGATGAATTAAAACATGAACTCAGTAATGCTTTTTATTCTGGTGATCAGCAATTGACTCAACTTGATGATAAATATGGAAACTATTTAGGAACACAGCTCCAAGAATTCATATTAGGGTTACCTGAAATACCTGAATTAATTTGTAGCCATGGACATACGGTTTTTCATCGTCCGGCAGATGGAATCACTATTCAGATTGGAAGTGGAAAAAGGATTCATGAACTAGTCAATATTCCTGTCGTAAATAACTTTAGACAACAAGATGTATTGCTGGGCGGACAAGGTGCGCCTCTGGTACCCATAGGTGATGAAATACTTTTTTCAAATTATGATTGCTGTATCAATTTAGGTGGTTTCTCCAATATTTCATGGAAAAGTGCTAACAAGAGACTTGCTTGTGATATGAGCCCTTGCAATATTTTATTAAATTCAATAGCTTCGAAACTTAATCTTGCGTTTGACAAAAATGGAGAAATATCGAGATCCGGAACATTGATTGAAGAATTGTATATAAAATGGAATCAAATAGAATTTTTCAATATGAAGGCACCAAAAAGTCTTGGGCGAGAGTGGTTTGAAAATCATTACTTGAATGATCTCTTAGAAAGTAGATTTGAACCCAATGATTTATTGTTCACTGCAACAGAACATGTAGCAGAACAGATCTCAAAATTTATTTTGACCATTGGGACCGAAAACGCAAACTATCTGTTCACCGGAGGTGGAGCACACAATATTTATCTTATGGAACGTTTAAGTCATTATTTTGGACAAAAATTAAATCCATCTGAAGATTACCAATTAATTGATTTTAAAGAAGCGATCGTTTTCGCCTTCCTTGGTTTACTGCGGATCCTTGGTAAAATCAACGTTCTGTCTTCTGTCACCGGTGCAGTTAAAGATCACTCCGCAGGAGATATATGGACCTAATTTAACCCGAAATTACTTACTCCTATAAAAGGTGTTCTCATAATGATTACTCAAAATTATTTCAGTCCATTGTCAAAAAAACCTAATCAGAATCAAACCAGAAACATAAATTTATACCAAGGGCAATGAAATACTCATGTTGATACTCAACTCTCTGAAAAAAATAAATGACATGGATGGTCATGGTCTCTACTTAACCCTTCACAAGAGATTAAAATCGAAAATCATCAGAATTAAAGCCAAACTCAGCAACTGTTAATAGTTTATATTTTAGATAAATTAAAAATTATAATTCAGAGCCAATTTTGCTGCCGGACAGGAAAATTTCATCAAAGAATTTAGCTGATTGCTTGTAAATATGTTAAATCCCAAATCTACGCCCAAACCCACATCAAAATTATTAGTCAATTTCTTTGTCAATCCGGCTCCAAGAATCGATTTAAACTGAATAGCAATATCATTACTGGAAGAATGTTTGATTGTGCCTTCTGCGACATATGCATCATCAGAATCAAAAATAGCACCAAATATTGGCAAGAGTTCACCTACTGGAGGAAGTTCATCACCCTCAAATGTGATTGTACCACTAAACCTCTGTCTCGCATGTATGTATTGAAAAGCACCCACCCCCAAACCTGCCTTCCATTGGAAACCAATACCAATTCTCTTCTGACGATTCCAGACTTTTACCAATTCCAACCTACATTCATTATTAATGAACAATTTGTCAGAGTTATATCTGTCCTTGGATGGAGGCAAACCGTGTTTATAAAATAGAAAAGTAAATTCTAAAGGCACATAAATTCTTTCTTCCAAAAATCTGTCCGCTTCGCGTTGATACAAATGTTCCAAATGGTCAATATTGATAAAAAGATCAATACCCAAAGATGTATTGGGTTTGACTTTTGTTCTATATGAAAGTGTTATTTGCTTGTAATACAATTGAAATTGTTTAGGCGTTGAGGTTGAATTCAAGCCATTTTTTACAGAAGACATCCAATCGAAAATTACTCCGATCGAGTGCTTTTTTTGCGACTGTGCAATTAATTGACCATCTCCTGGAATCGGAGAAAGCAAAAAAACTCCTATCCATAAAATTATTGGTCGAGCTGCAATCTTCATATACATTTTTTTAACAGAATTTGTTATTGAATCAACTCTACCCTACAAAATTGCAACAATGGTCATTTCACAAATGGAAATATTTATGCCTGCGTTTCTCATTTTTTTACAATAAAGACCTACAAGGCCAGACAAAGTGTAATATCTTTACAAAAGGTACTGTGAAACTTTAAAATTTCTAAATATGGACACAAAAGGATGGAAACAATTTCAGGCAGAATTCCTAAAAGAAGCCATTCAGAAAATACGATTCAAGAAACCTGTACACGAATTAGCCTCCATTCTGGGAATCAAAGAAAATGCAATGTATAAAAAAATTCAATTGCAAACTCAACTCAGTTTAGAAGACTTAATTTTATTGAGTACGGAACTCCAAATATCCTTAGATCAATATCTCGGCAGCAAACTCTCTCCTGTCCCTTTTTACTTGGATTCTTTGAGGAAAAAACCAGAAAAATTTGAAGACTATCTTGAAAATTTAGTCAAACATATGCAACTACTCCATGAGATGCCTGACTTGCAGTATTGTTATATTGCTGGTGAGATTCCTTTATTTCATCTAATGGTCTTTCCTGAACTATTTAGTTTCAAGTTATGTGTTTGGAATATGACACATTGGAATCTTCCTTCTTATAGTGAAAAAGTCAATTTAGATCTTGCTGCAATGCATACTGAAGTTCACACAAAGCTGAATACTTGAATTAAAATTTATTATGGATTTCCAGGAACAGAAATCTGGCATTCAAAAATGTTTGATCATTTATTGGAGCAAATAAAGTATTTTGTTCTACTCAGGAAGTTTAATAGTCGGAATGAGATAGCCAGATTAATTTATGTAATCTATCAACTATCTGATCACCTCGAGTTGATAGCTGCCCGAGGAGAAAAAACCACAGAAGAACCCGGATATAAAGTGAAGTCGCCAATAAATGTATATCAAAACGAAATAACGCCAATAAGCGAAAGCATATTAATTCAAACCAAAAATGTCGATTTTTCTTTCCTCTGTTTTGACATGCCACATATACTCAGGTCCACAGACCAAAGATTTACGACACAATCAGCATTAAGTTTGGATACAATCCTCAAATTTAGTACGCTGGTATCTAAAGAAGGTCAGGCAGAAAGAAAAGATCTGTTCGATCATATTCGTAATAAGATAAGTTTATCTGAAAAAGAAATTCTGGCATTACGTGATATGAAGTACTAAAGCTTATACCTTCACTTGAAACAGCTTTTTAAAATATATTTATTCTATGAAGACGCATATCTATATCCTTAAGGGTCTTTATTGAAACATTAAGCTTGACAATTCAACTAACATCTTTAAAAAAAAACTATGAAACTATTTTTATTTTTAACTGCTTTTATTTCAATAAGTTACGTCAAAACTGCATCTGCACAAAATTTGACTCCTGGCGCAAGCAAATGCGGGAAAGCAAATATGATATGTTCTGCATCAGAGTTAAATAGTTTCTGCAGTTCGAATTCACCGATCAGCAACGGATCCGAGTTTCCCTGTGTACCAGAGTTCACTTGCATAAATACAGGAGAATTATTTGTCCCGGAAAACACCAGCTGGTGGGCTTTTTCAACGACTGGTGGTCAAACTGAGTTAAGTGTCAGTTATTCTAACTGCACTTTGGGAAAAGGATTGGAAGTCGGAGTTTGGGAAAATTGTGAATGTGGTGAAGGAAAATATTGTATTGCAAAATGCGATACTGTATCTGGAATAATTCAGCTAAATTATATGCTCACTCCCTGTAAAACGTACTATTTATTCATAGATGGTTGTGATGGTGATGTTTGTGACTTTTGTTTAACAACTTCAGGCGGTGGTGCGCCAAATTTATCGCCATTGAGCAATATCATGGGCAAGGATAAGGTATGTGAGGGATTTTGTGGAGAGAAATGGAATGTCTACGATCAGCCGGGCGGTTGTGATCCATATTATGAGTGGACCTGGGATGGAGTCCCTGTAGGAGGCAATGAAAGTGAAGTGACGCTGGATGATGAGTGGGGCCCCGGACCATACACATTATGTGTAACAGCATTTATCGGCAATGAAGACAGAAGCAGTATCTGTGACGAAGAAGGTCCAAAATGTAAGACAATTACGGTCCTTCCAAAACCAGAATACAAAGGACCAGATAAGTACATCTGCTCGGAGGATGTGCCATATGATTGGCATGGTGCAAGTATTTTTGCTGATGGTGAGTACGAGGTAGAATTTACAGGACCTAACTGCTGTAAATTTGATTCAATAAGGCGATTTTATATATTGCCAAAGCCGGATGAGCCTGATGTTTACTATATCGGTTGCGATCCCGGGGATACCTATATAGATCCTACAACTCATAAGCGATTCAGTGGCTGTAATAACTATGCAATAGTGAAATTGCCAAATTCAACTTCTCCGTATCGCTGTGATTCTTCATATAAATTATTCGCAATCAATCCCGGATATGATGTAGTTTTTGAATTTGACACCACAAATAAAAACAGATTATATACTGCTCATGTACTCGACACCGGCCATTACTGTGGAAATGAAAAACGAATGGTAAGACAATACTCATATAAATGGTTTACAAAGCAGGACAGCAACAAAATACTGGGTACCGATACTTTCTTACAGACAAAATCAAAAGCTGATTATTGCTTCCAGCTAAGCGTCTATATCACATTTGGGACAATTGAAGATTCTTGCACCTTCAGCTTCTGCGAAAATCTTGACGAAGATCAATTGACAAATTCCTTTCAACAAAATCTCGCTTCAAAAACAATTTTATTTCCAAATCCGGCTGAGAATACGCTACATATCAGTGTCCCTGATTACATACTAATCCAATACCTGGAAATCTTAAAAAATGATGGCTCAAAACTCCTTCAATTACAACTTAAAAACAAATCAAACTATACTGCTGATATATCCGGACTGAATAATGGTGCATACTATTTGGTCTTACATACCAATAAAGGAGACATCATCAAATCGTTTGTCAAAAGTGAATTCAAATAACCCCCCCCAACTTAACAACTATCAATCTATTTGTCATGATCTTTTGAGAAGGCAATGGATTATTTGAATTTTAGCTTATAAATAATGTTTAAAATAAATAAATAATTCGAATATATAACTATATTTGTGGTAAGGCATTTGACTTTATCCTTAAGTTAGGCTTTATTTTCAATTTTCGGAAAATGCACCTAAAAGAATGGAAGATAGATCCGATTCACAATATCTGACTATTGACCAATACTTTGGAAACCATTAATATCACAGTATATGAAATACGTAATTTATTTGTACCTGATTCAATTATTATTTTCAACGAATCATCTTCATGCACAATGTGACCCAATTTCTGCTAGCAGTTGTGAAAAAGCCACAGTATTGTGTTCTCTGCAAGAACTCAATAGTTATTGTTGTCAAAACATTCAAGTCGAAAACCCTGACGACTATCCCTGTGGTAGAAATGCTTTATGTAATGCAGGAGGAGCTCCACATAACACAAGTTGGTGGGCATTTGTGACCTCAGGTGGAGAAATTAAGATTTCCATATCTATAAACAACTGTACCAACAATCAGGGACTACAATTTGGTATTTGGGGAGATTGTAATTGCGGAGAAGAATTGGCATGTAATCCGTTCTGCAGCGGGCCTTCAGGTACATTAGAAATTAGTGCAAACTTAGAAGCATGCAAAAAATATTATTTTTTTATTGATGGTTGTAGCGGAGAAGTATGCGATTTTTGTTTGAACATCACAGGAGGAGATTCGCCTCAACTTTCAGCTTTAGGCGATATTATTGGCACAGGAAATATATGCGAAGGCTTTTGCAATACAACGTGGTCCGTTCATGAATTATCAGATAATTGTCCCCACTTCTTTGAATGGACATGGGACGGTAAGGTCGTCGGAAATAATGCAAGAGAATTAACTTTAGATGATGAATGGGGACCAGGAAGCTATACTCTTTGCGTAAATGCATACGTAGGAGATGGAAATAAAAGCAGCATATGTAATCAATCAGGTCCCACATGCAAAACCATATTAATTAACCCAAGAATTGAGTACAGAGGACCGGACAGGTCCATTTGCATAGATAGGTTTCCTTTTGAATGGCAGGGCGTAACTGTTGACAAGGCAGGAGATTTTAAAGCAACTTTTATTGAGGCTAACTGCTGTAAATATGATTCTATAGTCCAATTTCTTACCCTGCCGACACCTCTCACTGATACCGTTTATTACATAGCTTGCACGAATTCTGATTACTATCAAGATACCATTACAAAAACATATTATAAATCCTGCGCAAATCCTGTATTGGTAAAATTACCAAAAAGCTCGAAAGAATGGGCCTGTGATTCCAGCTATCATTTATTTGCTATTTACCCTGAATTTCAAAGCACCATCAAAGGTGAATTAAGGTATGGAAAAAAAATAATGCATGTCCAAACGGTGGATACAACCCACTACTGTGGCAATGACACATTGATCAAATATGAGTTTAATTACAGATGGTACCTCAAATCCAATCCAGGTATTACACTTAGCCTAACAGATACTTTAGAAGTGACCGGTAATAATGACTATTGTGTAGATCGAATAGTCCGAATAAAATATGGTAAAATTTATAAAGAATGTATTCAAGTGTTATGCGATTCAATAAATGAAGATGACATTGTTGGATTTAATGAAATAGAAAAACAAAAAACATCCATTCAACTCATTCCGAATCCTGCAAATCAGGCAATTTATCTATTTTACCCGCTAGACTTGAAAATAGAAGAATTGCAAATATTCAATCAACAAGGCTTGCCGGTATTGAATGCAAATAAATTAAATTTAGTTCATTCAAATCCTTATACTATCCAACTTAACATTGGTCAACTAGTGCCAGGTATCTACTATATGAAGATAAAAACGAATAGAGGAATTTTGTTCAAAAAATTTTCAGTGATAAGGTAGGTCTATTTGATAAATTGTTTTCACTTTACAGAACTAACTATAAAACGAATATATAAAATCATGAATAATTTTGTTATACCAGCAAAATTAATTTATACTATTGTAGGATATTTTTTTATAACTGATCATTTTCTAACCATATTTTAAATCTGACAACGTGCGGCGGAGTGTATTTATAATATTAGTTGCATCATTAGTAGTCAAATCCAAGATTTTGCATGCACAGTGTGTACCACCAGCAGCAGATGAATGTTCTGCGGCAAACGTATTATGTTCATTGGACGAAGTGAATGGATATTGCTGTCAAAACACGTTCGATATTCATTCAGCTTTATATCCTTGCGGTGCAAATTTATTGTGCCCTAGTGCTGGAAGAGAATATGTTCCACATAATACCAATTGGTGGGCCTTGGTGACAACAGGTGGACCAGTTACCATCACAATTACATTTAGTAATTGTGTAAATAATCGAGGTGTACAAATGGGTATCAGGGGGATTGTAGTTGTGGTGAAGAAGTAGCATGTAATCCATTTTGCAGCGGCTCTTCAGGAACATTTACAATTACAGCCAACCTCATTCCTTGTAAAACGTACTATTTATTCATAGATGGTTGTGCTGGTGATGTTTGTGACTTTTGTTTAACAACTTCAGGCGGTGGTGCGCCAAATTTATCGCCATTGAGCAATATCATGGGCAAGGATAAGGTATGTGAGGGATTTTGTGGAGAGAAATGGAATGTCTACGATCAGCCGGGCGGTTGTGATCCATATTATGAGTGGACCTGGGATGGAGTCCCTGTAGGAGGCAATGAAAGTGAAGTGACGCTGGATGATGAGTGGGGCCCCGGACCATACACATTATGTGTAACAGCATTTATCGGCAATGAAGACAGAAGCAGTATCTGTGACGAAGAAGGTCCAAAATGTAAGACAATTACGGTCCTTCCAAAACCAGAATACAAAGGACCAGATAAGTACATCTGCTCGGAGGATGTGCCATATGATTGGCATGGTGCAAGTATTTTTGCTGATGGTGAGTACGAGGTAGAATTTACAGGACCTAACTGCTGTAAATTTGATTCAATAAGGCGATTTTATATATTGCCAAAGCCGGATGAGCCTGATGTTTACTATATCGGTTGCGATCCCGGGGATACCTATATAGATCCTACAACTCATAAGCGATTCAGTGGCTGTAATAACTATGCAATAGTGAAATTGCCAAATTCAACTTCTCCGTATCGCTGTGATTCTTCATATAAATTATTCGCAATCAATCCCGGATATGATGTAGTTTTTGAATTTGACACCACAAATAAAAACAGATTATATACTGCTCATGTACTCGACACCGGCCATTACTGTGGAAATGAAAAACGAATGGTAAGACAATACTCATATAAATGGTTTACAAAGCAGGACAGCAACAAAATACTGGGTACCGATACTTTCTTACAGACAAAATCAAAAGCTGATTATTGCTTCCAGCTAAGCGTCTATATCACATTTGGGACAATTGAAGATTCTTGCACCTTCAGCTTCTGCGAAAATCTTGACGAAGATCAATTGACAAATTCCTTTCAACAAAATCTCGCTTCAAAAACAATTTTATTTCCAAATCCGGCTGAGAATACGCTACATATCAGTGTCCCTGATTACATACTAATCCAATACCTGGAAATCTTAAAAAATGATGGCTCAAAACTCCTTCAATTACAACTTAAAAACAAATCAAACTATACTGCTGATATATCCGGACTGAATAATGGTGCATACTATTTGGTCTTACATACCAATAAAGGAGACATCATCAAATCGTTTGTCAAAAGTGAATTCAAATAGAAAACTCATCTGAATTCTTCTTGAAATAACTCATCAGGTTTCTAACTGCTTTTGCTCGATGACTGACATTGTTTTTGTCTTCTTCGCTCATCTCAGCAAAAGTTGTAATATAAGGATCGGGTATAAAAATCGGATCATACCCAAATCCTGCTTCACCTGATGGATGGATAGCAATTCGTCCATGACAAACTCCTTCAAAAAAATTCAAATGATCATTTTCAATGAGAGAAATTACAGTTCGAAATCTGGCTGTTCTATTTTGACAACCTTTCATTAATGTCAACAATTTTTCAATATTCTGCAATGAGCTAGCTTGTGGTCCTGCAAAACGAGCTGTGTAAACACCTGGGGCTCCATCTAAAATATCAACTTCCAGTCCAGTATCTTCTGCTATTACCGCCCGCCTATATTTTTGATACACTGTTCTACACTTTATCTCAGAGTTCTCATATAAGGTCGATCCCGCTTCGGGTATTGCATCTTTCCATGACAAATCCTCCAGTGATAACAATTGCACATCATCAGGAAATATTTTTTTAAACTCGTCCATTTTGTGACGACTGTGTGTAGCAACTATAAATACTCTTTGTGTCATTACTTATTGAATAATGCTTGTAATACAGTCCACAGCAATTTCCTGGAAGCATTTTCCTTATAGAAGGAAGCTTCATCAGCAAACATCAAAGAGAAATCATTTAAATAATAAATATGGTGTTTCTTGTCAAATCCATTCAAGTGTATTTCAGAAGGACGAATGCCGAAAAACACAAAACGAACATTAGATTTTGTTTTCCTTCCCATTGAATATGAATAAAATGGTCAGCAGGTAATACCTCAATCCTAAATTGATCATCAGATTCAAACTTCAAGGCATCAATAATTTTATGATACAACTCTTTGTCTTCAGGCCTATGATAAGATTCTTCCCTGAAGAAAAAGCAATGTCGATCATCTGGAATAAATACCACAGCTGATCGTAAGTCCATAACATAAGCTTCATGATTCCGGTCAAATTTTTTCATATTCCATTTTGAGATTCAGACACTGATTCATATCGAAACACAATTTACATTTAAACTAACTCAACACATAAAAGTTTCTCTTGTTAACTCCTTTGAAACAAGCTCGGGAGAGCGAATAATGGAATTTTATTCCATTATTGAATGATAAAAATTTAACTTTGTACCAAACTATACCCAGATGCACAGTACAATAACCGTCAGACAGACAACACATTCGAGAATCGGGGAATTGGATTTTTCAAACATTCCATTCGGCAAAGTATTTTCTGATCACATGTTTGTTGCGGATTATGATGGTGTACAATGGAAAAATTTTGAAATTCGCCCATTAGAAAGAATTCCTCTACATCCGGCGACCATGGCATGGCATTACGGTCAGGCTATATTTGAGGGGATGAAGGCAGGTATCAGTGACGAAGGAGTGCCCCTGTTATACAGACCTCAAGACCACCTTCATAGACTCAATGCTTCTGCAAGAAGAATGTGTATGCCTGAGTTTCCTGAAGATATTTTTATTGAAGCTTTAGAACAGCTCGTTTATCTCGACAAAGCTTGGATTCCTCAAGAAGCAGAAAGTGCACTGTATATCAGACCTGTGATGATGGCTACAGATGAATTTGTAGGTGTCAGGTCTTCAGATACTTTCAAAATGATGATTATGTGCCTTCCTTCAGGACCTTATTACAATAAACCCATAGGATTGTTGGTAGAAGAGCATTTTGTGCGTGCGGCTGAAGGCGGAGTGGGTGAAGCAAAAGCAGCCGGAAACTATGGCGCCAGTCTCTACCCTGCCAAAATAGCAAAAGAAAAAGGCTACGATCAAGTGATGTGGATGGATGCCAAGGAATTCAAGTATATTCAGGAAGTAGGTACCATGAACATATTTTTTGTACTAGATGACCTGATCCTGACTCCAAATCTAAGCGGAACAATTTTAAAAGGCATCACTCGTGATTCTATCATTACTTTACTCAAAGATGAAGGTTACCGAGTAGAGGAGCGTCCTGTAAGTATGGAAGAAATCGAAAAAGCCTATGATTCAGGTAAGCTTAAAGAGGTATTTGGTTCAGGGACAGCCGCAGTAGTGGCTCAAGTTGCCAAAATCGGATACAACGGAAGGGATCTGGTCTTAGATCTCAACACAAACAAAGTATCTACTCATATGAAGCATCTGATCAACCAAATACGTAAAGGCAGAATTACTGACAAGCACCATTGGATCAGCCCGATCAAATTGCCAGCTTTAGTCTAACCTTTAAAAACTTTAGTCTGGGCTTAAGTTCCTGTAAAAAGCATTACCATTTACTTTTCTGCCAATTGAAATAGCAATCATCTATACCGTTTTAATATTTTATATTAACTATTTTTATAATACGTTATCTTTGCCTTAATCATTTTACTCAAAGCTCATGAGCCAAAATCATCAATATACTGAAGCCAATATCCGATCCCTAGACTGGAAAGAGCACATTCGTCTTCGGCCAGGTATGTATATCGGAAAACTTGGAGATGGCAGTACTATTGATGATGGTATTTACATTTTACTCAAAGAAGTGATTGACAATAGCATTGATGAGTACGTAATGGGCTATGGGAAAGATGTCGATATTGAAATTAAAGACGGTACAGTTACAGTAAGAGATTACGGTCGCGGCATACCATTGGGTAAAGTCATCGATTGTGTTTCTCAAATCAATACAGGTGGAAAATATGATAGCAAAGCATTCAAAAAATCTGTTGGTCTCAATGGTGTTGGTACCAAAGCAGTAAATGCATTATCCGAATACTTTAAAGTGAGTTCAGTACGAGACGGTCAAGAAAAATCCGCGGAATTCGAATATGGTAATTTAACAAATGACCATCGTCTTAAAAAAACGAATGAGACAAATGGCACAACGATATGCTTTAAACCGGATTCAAAAATTTTCCAAAAATTCAAATTTTTCCAGGAGTATGTTGAAAGCCGAATCTGGCATTATGCCTACCTGAATGCCGGGCTAAAAATCCATTTTAATGGTAAAACTTATTTGTCCCGCAATGGATTAAAAGACATGTTAGACAAAAAAACGGAAGGCGAACATCTCAATTATCCGATAATCCATCTCAAAGGCGAAGATATCGAAGTAGTGATCACGCACGGAACTCAATATGGAGAAAATTATTATAGCTTTGTCAATGGTCAATTCACTTCACAAGGAGGAACACATTTGAATTATTTTCGAGAAGCCATTGTTAAAACAATTCGTGATTTCTACAAGAAAGACTACGATTCAAAAGATGTGCATACCAGCATCATTGGTGCCATTTCAGTAAGAATCGAAGAACCGGTATTTGAATCCCAAACTAAAACCAAACTTGGATCTACTACTATTTCTCCTGAAGGATCTTCTCTTCGATCATTTATTGTAGATTTTGTATGCAAAGAACTGGATAATTATTTACACCAAAATCCTGATACGGCAAAAGAACTGCAATCAAAAATTTTACAATCCGAACGCGAAAGAAAAGAAATAGCAGGTATTAAAAAACTTGCAAACCAACGCGCTAAAAAAGCAAATCTTCACAACAAAAAGCTCAGAGATTGCAGAATTCATCTCACTGATTCGAAAGCTAAGCCTGAGATCAAAGACAATACGATGCTTTTCATCACAGAAGGAGATTCTGCAAGCGGTTCTATAACTAAATCCCGCAATGTCGAAAACCAGGCAGTTTTTAGTTTGAGAGGAAAGCCTCTGAACTGCTTCGGAATGAGTAAAAAAATAGTATATGAAAATGAAGAGCTAAATTTATTACAACATGCGCTCGATATAGAAGACGGCATTGAAAATTTAAGATACAATAAAGTCATCATTGCCACAGATGCAGATGTAGATGGAATGCATATCAGACTCCTTTTATTGACATTTTTCCTACAGTTTTTTCCGGAACTCGTCCGCAATGGCCATCTCTTTATTTTGGATACACCTTTATTCAGAGTGCGCGATAAAAAGCAGACCTTTTATTGCTATAGCGAGAAAGAAAAAAAATCTGCTGTTCAAAGACTTCGAGGAAAAGCTGAAATTACGAGATTCAAAGGTCTTGGAGAAATATCTCCGGATGAGTTTGGAACATTTATTGGAGAAAATATCAAATTGGATCCGGTCATACTAGGAGAAAATTCCCATATCGAAAATATATTGGAATATTATATGGGAAAAAATACTTCCGAAAGACAAGAATTTATAATCTCAAGTTTACGCACAAATATCGATCAGCTCAAACCTGAAGATGAAGCAGAAATCCTAGATCAAATAGAAGAGGAAGTGGAAGAAGAACTTGCGGTCTAATCCGAAATCAATAAATTGAGGATTCTGACACTAAATTAATATTGAGTAGTAATTTGTTCAAATAATTGAAGTTTATCCACATCCGAAAACACCCTGATCACCCGACCAAAATAACCGGAGTGTAAAAGTTCTATTTTCACCATTCGATATTTACCTATCGGTCTTGAAGAGAATTGTTTTACCTGTGCAAAAGGAATTTTTATAGTTTGAATAAAATTTGTCACATATAAATTTTCCTGATCATACTCCACCCTCTTGAGTTTCATGCAATAAAAATAAATCAGGATAAGGAACAACAAAAAAAGGACAAGCAATCCAATGCGAATAAACCAAACAGTTCCCATAGCAAACTCTTCAGAATCCACAAGCCACATGCTAGCAGTAAACGAACCAAAAAAGACAAAATAAAAAACCGGGACAAAAATGACCAATATAATAGTTGCAGAAGATGAAAGTCGATTCATAAAGGTCATTCAGCCTTGGGATAATACTTCTTTGCTATGAAAATACTCATTTCATACAAGAATAAAAGTGGGATAGTCACGATGATCATCGAAGATACATCAGGCGGAGTTATAATAGCCGCGACAATCGTAATAACCACAATTGCATGCCTTCGATATGTTCTCATGAACTGATCACTCATTATACCTAACCTTGCAAGAAAATAAACCAAAACGGGCAACTCAAACACTGCTCCTGTGGACAATGTAAACATTGTCATATTGTCTACTATTGATGTGAGTGTAGCAGTATTTTCTACCCGAGAACTTACATCATAAGATGCTAAAAAACTTACAGAAAAAGGAGCAATGACATAAAATCCAAATAAAATACCTGATATGAAAAGTAAAGTACAAGCTGCAATGATACCTGTAGTTGCATCTATTTCCTTTTGATATAAACCAGGTTTGATAAATTTCCAAAGTTCGTACAGACAAAAAGGAAAGGTTATTATAATTCCTATGAAAAAACTCACTTTCAGGTGGACAGTGAGTTGTTCGCTCAACTCTCTTGTGATAATTTTGATATTGCCCGGGTCAAAGCAGGTAAATTCGGATAATCCACAGAAAAAACGATAAGTGATAAACTCTTTGTTGAGTGGTGCCAAAATAATAGAATCAAACACAAACTTCTTCTGCAAAAAAACGATCACTGTTCCTATGGTAATGTACAATGCGATTCTAAACAAATGCTTTCTCAGGGCATCAAAATGGTCCAGGAAGCTCATTTCAGCCGCTTCATTTGGGTCGTTAGGCTTTCTGACCTTGGAAAAAAGAGATAACATGCTTGATAGTCCAGACAATAAGCAAGTATAACGCATGGCGATAAGACTGGTTCATTCAGTTCCAGTGTTTAGGCTGCTGTCATTGTAAGTATTTTAGACTAACTTTGCAGTATGATGAAGAATTGGCTTGTGATGGCTGTTTTGGGCTGTTTTGCATCTGTCTTACCGGGACAAAGGCAGCTCATTTTTGAATTTGATAACTGTTCTCTTAGCTCCTCTTCCGGAATCGCACTTACCACAAATTCTACTCCGAATTGTCTATGTGGGATCGAAGGCGATGCAATTTCCATTAGTGGGCAGCAAATTACATGGCCTCAAATAGTAGATAGTTTTTTCAAAAAAGACTATAGTGTTTGCTTTTCAGTCAGACTTTCCAATCCATCCGGATTCTTAGACCTTCTCTCTAAATCAGCCCGATGTAATGCGGACACATCCTTGGATTTTACATACAGAAGTATTGATTCAGTATTTATTTTCACAGCTCGGGAGGGATTTTCAAAGACTGTCAGCTTAGCTGCTAAAGCTGATTTCAACCGCTGTTGGCAACAGATTTGTATGACTAAGACAGGAGGACTTTGGAGGCTTTATCTCAACAACCGATTAGCTAACCAAACCACAACAAATGAGGAAATCCGCGTAGACAACGGCCAGCCTCTCCGTTGGAATCAATCGCCCTGCCAATCTACCGTATTGAGTCCATCTTTTGGAAAAATCGATAAATTTCTGCTTGCAGATTACGGTTTGAACTTTGACGAGGTAATGGATTTTTATGTTGACGATCAACGTATTTTTACACCCGATACTCTAATATTGAAAGGTGATCCTATTGTCTTAAGGGCTGGAAACAATTGTCCGGGATCAACACAGTGGACACCTATTATTGACTTGGATGATCCCAGTTCTTTGACGACCACAGGTACACCTCAACAAACCACCACTTATAGCCTAAGAATGGTGAGTTCCGAAGGTTGTGTCACTTCAGATACCGTATTGGTAAGGGTAGTCGATCCTTCAGCAATTGAATGTGATAAATTACTGTTGCCGACAGCATTCACCCCCAATGGTGATGGTCTCAATGAAACATTTGGAATCAGCAATTTTTACCTCGTAGAGAAATTGGAATACTTCGATATTATTAACAAAAACGGTGGGATCATGGCATCTTTCAGCTCTGCTACTGATCAATGGAATGGTTACTGGAAAGGGAAAATAGCTGAACCTGGAAATTACTTCTACAGAGTGTCTTACCAATGTCAAAATAAAGAATATACCAGGCAGGGTTCTTTTTTTCTTTTGCGATGATACAATCTTTCTGATTTGATTCCCAATTTCCATTATTATGTCAACAGCTTACAACGCTTTACCTTAATCCTGACATTTGCCTTTATTTTCAATGACAATTTACTCTTCTCACAACTAAAAATAGACTCAGCATCAGAAAGCAAGTTGCATTTCACAGCTCATCGCCGTTCTTGTCTAGATTTTGTTGCGCCTACTTTGACCTTGGGATTAGGCACAAGTTGGCTTTTTAGTCGCAATGTGCGAGAACTAGATATTCTGACAAATAAACAATGGAAGGGCTCTAACCACACCGATTTTCACATTGAGGATTATTTACAATATTCACCCACAACATTGCTTTTACTGCCTGATCGAGTTGGCATAAACTATCTCCACCCATACTACCAAAGGTTCATTTATACATTAGGCACTATAAGCTTAAGCGTTGGTGTCACTCATGCCATTAAGGCTCTCCAACTCAGACAACGTCCGGACCAAAGCGACTCCAAATCTTTTCCCTCAGGGCATACTTCATTTGCATTTGCAACAGCAGACCTAGTCTATTTGGAAACTCGGCACAATACAAAATGGATAGGGATATGCGTATATACTGCTGCGACAACGGTAGGATTTCTGCGAATTCGGCATGAGAAGCATTGGCTTACTGACGTCGTTGCAGGAGCCGGAATTGGGATTTTAACCAACCGTACGTCTTTCTACTTGCTGAAGAAAATGAAAAAGCAGCCAAATAGGTGGAATGAGCAAATGTTTTGACTATTAAAATCCCAGACAAATAGTTCAATAAGGCAAATTAACTCAAATCTCAATCTTCAAAGATCGCTTTTCTACCATCTCATCGTACGATCGTCAAATCTCCTCTATAGACTATTTTGAAGCCATCCTTGAATTTGACTCCAGCTACATAAGCAAAAACTCCCGGATTAACTTTCTGGCCATGTACCTCGCCATTCCATAAATTTGCTGTCCCTGAACTGATATCCGGATTTTCAATGTAATACACTTGATTTCCCCAGCGATCAAAAATCTCAACGTATTCTACCTTGGTGACACCTGTGCCCGTGTATATCGTAAATCCATCATTAACTCCATCATCGTTTGGTGAGATCACATTAGGCGCAAAAAATTCCCTTCTGTTTTCTACTATTACCAGCACTTCATCACTTGCCAGACATCCATTTTCATCGATGACGGTGAGGATATACTTAGTAGTTACACTTGGGTCCACAAAACTAACTGAACTCTGAGGGTCCTTAACATAAGTCACAGGAGTCCAAATGATTGTATCCAGCAAAGAGCTGGAGTTGACCTGTCCATCTAATCTCACACTATCTCCCAATTGGATGGTTTCCTGATCTTTGGTGAAATTGACTGACAGAGCATTCACAGGATCAGGTACAACTATTGTTGTATCTGTAAAACAATTGTTCGCATCATATACCCTGATACTGTATGTTCCCGGGTCTAGGCCTACAAGATCAGCTAAAGGATGTGGCGCTCCACCGTTTATGGTAAATCTGAAGTTTGATCCACTTCCACCAAATGCCTGTAAAACTGTAAAATCCACTTTATCACCTTCACATTTTGGTTCATCTATCTGAGGATAGACACCTTGTATTTCAGATGGTTCTTTTATTGTATAACTGGCTTCACCTGTGCAGTTATTTTTATCAGTGACTATCAACCTATATGTGCCACCTCCCAGATCTGTCAAGATCGAATCTTTACCTACATTGGGAATCCATTGAAAACTACCATTTCCACCATTTCCTCCGTTCCAAATAGTTACTATTTTACCATCCTTGGCGCCAAAGCAACTGATATCCTTCGAAGCTCCGGCGATGACATCTACTCGAATGGAGTCAGGTTGTCTTAACCGTACTGAATCGACATGCATACACCCGTTTTGATCGATTACTGTAAAGTAATAGCTGCCTTCCTTCAGTCCATTTACTGTGGGTCCTCGTCTGGAATCTGCCCAAACATAAGTCAGGGTTCCGACACCACCTGTAGCACCAATAGTCGCGGTTCCATCTGAGTATCCGTAACAACTTGGTGGAACTATACTGACTTTGGTCGCATCTAGTTTAATCTCAGGTGGAGCGTTCATTTTAAAGTCCAAAGTATCACTGCATTGACCATTCGACACGATCACGTACTGATCGCCTGCACACAACATGCGCGCTGTGTCCACGTTGGAGAAGGATTTTTCTCCTGAGGACCAGACCACAGTGTAGTTTGGATGTATGCCGGTAGCATTGACTATAGCCCTTCCATCACAGGTCTGTTGTTCAAAACAACTTGGGTCACTGGTACCACTGACTTGAATATTGATATGTGGAGGATCTGTAATCATAAAGGTGTCTATGATAGCGGGACATGGGCCGTTATCTTCAAGGAAAAGGATATAATTTCCTGCTCCCAAATTTGAATTCACCTGACTTCTGGCACCATTACTCCAGTTATAATTATAAGGGGTTTGTCCTCCACTTGGAAATACAATGATTACTCCATCTTTACTTCCAGGACAGGTAGGAGGTCGTATTGTCACGGAATCCAGAATAATTCCGGCTGAAGTTGAAATCAATCTCGTGGAGGCAGTGTCCGAACACCCGTTGCTATCCGTGATAGTTACAGAATAAACACCTGTACCCAAATTACAAATCTTCGACATAAAACCTGTTGGGCTCCAACTAAACAGATTCACAGGTACAGAGCCGTTGGTATATAAAACTTCCACACAACCATCCTTCGCGTTTGGACAAGACACATCAACATTATTAAATCCGGTAATCACTGGCATCATCGGCGTGGTAATAAGGAAAGACTTTGTTGCAGTACATAAATTAGCATCCGAAACGGTAACATTGTAAGTCCCAGGAGGCAAAGCAGATATAGAATTGTTGGTATTACCATTATAATCCCAAAAATATTTATAACCGGCAGTTCCTCCAACTCCGTTTACAGACAAATATCCATCGTTGCCCGGTACACAGCTGACTTCCAAATCAATACTATCATCTTGTATTTGGAGTGGTGGGGGTTCTAGTACTTTTATAGTATCATAGATTGTACAATTAGAACTGTCCCTTAGTTCTAATCGATACGTTCCTGCTCTTAAGTTCGGACTGGTATAATCTGCCTGATTTGCATTGCCTCCCGGTATAATAGTACCTGTCAGGTTATCGTACAATGTAAAATTGATTGGCAGTTTGAGGCCACCTCGAGATGTGGCATATGCCTGAAAAGACCCGTCATTGCCTCCAAAACAACTGACATCAACCACAATGGCTGAATCCATTAAGGAGTTTGCAGCGCTCACGATATCAAACCATACGATAGATTTACATTTCAGTTTATCTTCTACTATGACAAACTGCCTACCTGCTGGCAATGCTGAATTTCTGCATGCAGTATCCATTGCGCAGTTGGCCGAGGTGTTCTTGTCCCATGAAAAATTGTATCTGTTTCCGGAACCCGGGAATGGATCACCTCCTGAAGCTCGCACGCTGACTGCCCCATCATTCAAGCGACAGCTTTCATCATTTTCTACGACAAGATCAACTTTGATGGAATCTTTTTGAAGCGTAAAATCCTGAGTAACAGTACAACCCAAACTATCCTGAACACAGAGAGTATAATTCCCAATGCCAAGATTTCTAATGGTAGACACACCGTATATGTTTACCGGTTTCCATCCAACCAATAGGGGTCCAATACCACCACTTACCCTCACACCAATACGTCCATCCTGAGTATTCCAGCAAGTGGGATTTCGTGTCTGGTTAAAAGATATTGTGTCATTTGTAATCACTATGGTTGGAGCAATAGGCACCGTCACATTAATGATAGTATCCAGGCCATTTATATCCGTTACGTGTAATGTATAATTGCCCGATGGAAGATTGGTGTATTTTAATGGATCACCGGCAACTTTAATGGTGTCTTTGCGCATAGGTGGGCCACTAAAATCAACTATATAGGGAGCAGTCCCTCCCCAAGAACTAAGAGAAATAATTCCGGTATTGTTCGTTGAACCACACACATCAACCAGAGCGCACATGTCTGAAGGAACCTGGATTTTTATCACACGAGTCGGATCTTCTTGCCTTACACACATTTCCACATCATTACTACCCTGCTTTTGAATTGCTTCAATGCTTGCAGGGAAGTTCGATAAAAACAAGCTCGTGCATTCACCGGGTTTGCCAACTGCTTGGAAGCATAGTTCAAACAAGGTTGTTCCATCAGGAACAGATTGACCTTTTGCATTTATATCATCCCATAAGAAAATTAAAGCTTTTTTTAAGGTATCATTTCTTATCAAACCAGGATCTAGATTTACAAGATTGGTGTACACATTTTGAACTCTCTCCAAGCTTACTACAGTTGGATCATATCCAATAGAAAATTGTAGCGATTGCATATTGACAAAATTTTTCACTCTTACGGCTATACATATTTCACCGCCTTTTGTGACACTTTTGGTTTCAATATCCAATATCAAACATGAGTCAGTTTGTGATAATAGCGGCGCACCCGCTAACATTATACACAATACAATAAAATTCTTCATCCGTAAAACCGATTGAGTAAAAAACGATATGTCTTCAAAGCATTTTCCCGAAAAGCAGCCCCAAAGATATGAGAATAACTTATAATATGAAACAGGAATCCGATTGATTTTCAAACGCTATCAAGGTAGTTTCATTGTATTCGGTTGCAAGTTAATTCATAATTTGATTAATATTAACTACCTGAGATCCCTTTTCTGAAAGGTAAATTTGGTCTATCCAATCCGGACTCATACTGTAAGGAATGTAAGATAAATCAACATCAGGCTTGGAAATCAAAAAAGAAGCATGTTTGCCGGGTGTGATACTTCCCAGTTGGTCAGACCATTCCAGTGCATATGCGGCATTGATTGTAAGTCCTGAAAGCGCTTCTTCAGGCAACAATCTCATTTTTATACAGGATAAAGAGAAAGCTTGATTCATGTCACATGAGGGAGCAGTTCCCGGGTTAAAATCCGTAGCTATTGCTACTCCAAGACCTTTATCGATCATATTTCGAGCCGGTGGCATCTCGAGATTCATAAAATGCGCCGCAATCGGTAACACTACAGGAATAGTATTAGACTCAGACAACATATTCAACTCTTCGTCATTCAATACCTCTAAATGATCTACAGACAGTGCATTCCGCCTGATCGCAAGCCCTATACCACCACTATGAGTGAACTGATTGGTGTGAATTCGTGGCTTCATACCATACTTGGTAGCTTGCTCCAGAATCAAATCAGTTTCTTCAACCGAAAAAAACTTGTCCTCACAAAAGACATCACAATAATCAGCAAGTTCTTCCTCCTGGATAATGGGCATAATGCGCTCTGTCAGCAAAGCGAGATAAGTGCGATGATCTTGTTTATAAGCTTCAGGGTACGCATGGGCCCCGAGGAAAGTAGATCGTATCGGAATGGATGAATCTAGCTTCAATCTTTTGATCACTCTCATTATTTTGAGTTCGGATTCAAGACTTAAGCCATAACCTGATTTGATTTCGATACCCACTGTACCATTGCGAATGCATTGTTGTAATCTGGATTTGGCCAATTCATAAAGCTGATCTTCGCTCATTGCTCCCAATCGGGCAGCAGACTGGAGTATACCTCCTCCACGGGCTGCTATTTCTTGATAGCTCAGACCTTTTATTTTATCGACAAACTCTTCATTTCGCCAGGTACCAAATACAAGATGAGTGTGACAGTCAACATATCCGGGGATCACTATACGCCTGCTGGCATCAATGATATGCGAAATGTCAGGAAGCATCCTGAGATCTTTCATCAAACCAACCTCGGCAATCCTACCGGATTGAATGTAGATGTAGGCATCTTCCAATACAGGAAGCTCAGCCATCTTTTTTCCTTTTAAAAAAGCCAATGGTGCCTCGTGAGCACCATACGCTTTTTTGATATTTTTTATAAGTGTGAGCATTATCGGATTGAATTTGCGCCCGGAAAGTTCAGCTTACGGATCAATCTCTTCGTTTAATTTTTGCAGTAATTTCAGAATCTTTCAGATAACTGATAAAAAGTTGCGCCTCTTCCTCCGTTTCAAAAGAACCCATACTCACCTTGTATTGAGGGTTTCCCTGCTCATCAAAATCCTGTTCAATTTCACTATTCTGCTTGAATTTTAGGTCCCATTTTTCGGCCATCTGAACTGCTTCATCCATAGTAGCATATAGTCCGGCTTCGATGTAGAAAGCGCCACGAACGAATACAAATTCTTCAGTATCAGAAATCATGTCCTCCACTATCTGTTCATGGATTGGCTTCTCCATTTCTTCTGAGTCAAGGTTTGACGTCGTGTAATTCTGTCCATTGGCATTTGCTATCAATTTTGCTTCCATTTCGTCCTGCGGTTTGATTTGGTCTACAGGCTCCTTATTCTTTTCCGGTATTTGAACTTCGGCTTTAGTTTCTTCTTCGATAAAAGGCACAATTTGTCTATTTGACATTTCATTTTTTATCCATCCTGTCAATACCTCGAGGGTCATTGATTCTTCTTTACGGCCCAAGTTCTGTCCTTGAGGGTCCAATAATATGGTTGTAGGCAACAAACTCACGTCATAGATTAATTTAAGAGTAATCCCATCGAGATCATCTACATCCACTTTCAATATGATCAGATTTTGTTTTGCAAATCCATGGAATGACTCTTCATTGTAAACAGTCTTCTCCATCCATCTGCAAGGCAAACACCATTTGGCAGTAAAATCCAACAACAAGATCTTATTGCTAGCTTTGGCTTGGAGCTGTGCTGCTTCAAAACTACCTTCAAAAAAGATGGTAGAATCAGCTCGTAATACCGTCGATAATACTGAAGTGAGTATCGCTATTTGGAAGGATTTTCGAATGAGTTGAACGGCTGAGTATTTCATTATTTTCAGTTTGAACTAAATTGTCCAAAACTTGTACCAAAAATTAAATTTTCTATTATATTATATTATTTAAAATATGTTTTATTTTGTATATCATATCATTATACTTTATAAAAATATTTAATATTTTTAAATTCTTTTTTAAAGAATCCGATGTGGGGCGTATCTTTGATGGCAAATGCCTCACACCTTATGGCCAGACAACTCGCAGCAATAAAGGGAATCCAAGGATATGTACCAGAGTATGTATTGACTAATGCAGAATTGGAAAAGATGGTGAACACCAACGATGAGTGGATTACCAGCAGGACAGGGATAAAAGAGAGAAGACTCATCAAAGGGACGGGAAAGGCTGCCTCGGACATGGGTAAAATCATGGTGGAAAAGCTGCTTCAAAAAACGAATACCTCCCCTCAAGATATCGAGCTGGTCATCTGCTGTACAATCACCGGTGACATGGTCTTTCCGGACACTGCCAACACCATTTGTCACAAAGCCGGAATCAAAAACGCTTTTGCATTTGATATCAACGCAGCCTGTTCAGGTTTTCTATTCGGGCTAACAACAGGTGCAAAATTCATAGAAGCAGGGACTCACAAAAAAGTCATCGTAATCGGTATGGATGTGATGTCATCCATCATCGACTATGAGGATCGCGCAACTTGCATCATATTCGGCGATGGAGGAGGAGCAGTCCTCCTGGAACAGGCAGAAGAAGCTTTCGGTATCATCGACAGCGTTTTCCATGGAGATGGTTCCGGTAGAGAATATCTACATATGAAAGCAGGCGGATCTCTCAAACCACCTTCGCTGGAGACCATTCAAAACAAAGAGCACTACGTTTATCAGGAAGGCAAGGCTGTATTTAAATCAGCCATCAATGGAATGGTAGACACTATTCAGGAAGTGTGTAAGAGAAACTTTCTCAAAACAGATGAAATCGATTGGCTGGTACCTCATCAAGCAAACATTCGCATCATCAATGGCGTCGCTGAAACCCTTAATTTTGATAAGCAAAAAGTAATGATCAACATAGAAAAATATGGAAACACGACTTCCGGAACATTACCTCTGTGCCTTTGGGAATGGGAACCTAAATTAAAAAAAGGAGATAAAATAGTTCTCTCTGCTTTTGGAGGTGGATTTACCTGGGGATCTACTTACCTGCGTTGGGCTTATAATTCATAAAGGACCTCTGCACTGATGTCACACAAACTACAAGAGATACTGAAAATACAGCATCCGGTGATCATGGCCCCCATGTTTCTGGTGTCTAACGTCGCCATGTCTTTGGCTGCAATCGAAGCCGGCATAGCCCCTTGTATACCAGCTCTCAATTATAGATCCATCGAAGAGTTTAAATCCGCTTTAGATAAACTCGCAGCAACAGCTAAGTCTTATGGTATCAATCTGATCGTCAATCAATCAAATATTAAACTCAAAGATCAACTTCAAGCATGCCTTGATTATAAAGTTCCCTTTATCATCACTTCCCTTGGCAGTCCCAAAGTCGTTATAGAGAAAGCGCGGCCACTTGGGATCAAAGTTTTTTGCGATGTATCCGATCTTGAATACGCAAAGAAGGCAGCTGCTCTTGGACCGGACGCGCTAATAGCCGTAACAAACCTTGCAGGTGGACATGCAGGTCAATTAGCGCCCGAACAATTTATACCCGCCCTCGTGAAAGCATTCCCAAACCTCCCTATAATTTCAGCGGGTGGAGTATATAACCGATCTCACATTGATAAAATGTTGTCTCTCGGCGCCTGTGGGGTTTCTGTTGGAAGCATATTTATTGCTTCAATTGAATCTCCTGTAAACCAAGAATATAAGCAAGCATGCGTAGAATACGGTGCAAAGGATATCGTGATGACCACCAAACTTAGCGGTGTGCCTTGTAGTGTAATCAATACTCCTTATGTCAGGGAAATAGGCCTGAACCAAAATTGGATAGAACGTCTGGTATCAAAGAACAAATGGTTGAAGAAATATCTGAAAATGATCATCTATAAGCAAGGAATGGAAAAACTAAAACGCTCAGCTTTTCAAGCGACATACCAAAATGTGTGGTGCGCAGGTCCTAGCATCGAAGGCGTTCATGCCATAAGACCTGTCAAAGAAATCATTGCAGAACTCTTGAGCTCTTAATCCTAAATATTTCCATTCCAAAAATTTTCTCCGTTTCGAAAAGTTAGCTTCAAGTATTTTTACTTGATCATTTTAATTTCATCGACAAAAATCCATGGTTTATCGCCTGCCCCTACATGCCATGAAGGTACTTGACCGATAGAGTTTAGTTTTAATTCAAGCAATCTCACTCCCGCATCTATCGGAATCTCAAATTCATGTACAAAAGCTTGTTCAGTTTGTTGTGAATGTGGATTACTCACGCTTTTCCAAGAAGAAATACTTCCGGAAACCGATGATCTGTAATCAACTGAGGCAGGTAAGAAAATCCATGCTCTCTGGTTCTGAAGACATCTTACAAAACATTTTTTATAGTGCATGGATGTGTCTAGTTTTAATTCTATCTCAACATTGGAACCTTGATAACCCTGCCAATATCCATCATGGAAATCTAAAGAGCCTTGCATGCCATCGATTAAGGCAACTTCTCCACCTGCAGAATAATGATTGGCATAAGCTGTTTTCAATTTTAATTCAACACCATTTGGCAATGGTTTAAAAGCAGCTTTCAATAATGCACTGCAATTTTCAGTCCCTCTGATACAATTTCGAAAATAAATATCTGAGGCCTCCTTGATCACAAAAGGAGTTCGCGCAATTTTTTCTTCTGCTTGAATGGAATTGAGTCTGTACTTTATTTCAGTTGGCTCGGATTGACCCATAGCTCGAAAACTGACTAATGTGCTATCTTCAAATACCTGATTTCCTAAAAAAACCATTGGCGCAAAAATGAATCGATGTGGATGAATGGATCCTGGAATACATGGACTGATTTTTATAGCCTTTTCATCGCTACCCATTTCATAAACAATTTCGTCTCCAAAATTGATCGACAAACACGAATTTGTGGAATATCCGTTCACTTTGCAAATGGATAAATAATTATTCCCTTGCTCTTTTAATTTTTTAAAATGAATTGGTTTTTTATCAGGAATTTTAATCCAAAATTCATCAAACATGGGATAGCCAAGTATATACTTTTTTTCCAGAGGATTGACAGGATAAAAACCCATGGAGCTGAATACATACCAAGCTGACATTTGGCCGCAGTCTTCATTGCCGCACAATCCATCAGCTGCAGATGTATATAATTCTGTCATAATTTTTTTACAGAGAGTTTGTGTTTTAGCAGGTTTCCCTGTAAAGTTATACAGGTATGCTACATGATGTGATGGTTCGTTACCGTGGGCATACTGACCGATTAATCCGGTTATATCGGACTGGTCTCTTCCTGACATTGTTGATGATCGTCCAAACAAAGAATCCAATTTTCTTTCAGTCATTTTTTCTCCGCCAAAGAGATCCATGATTCCTTTGATATCATGATGTGCACCAAATAAATATTGCCAGGCATTGGCCTCCGTATAATGTTGGTTTACTTCTTCTGGCACAAAAGCAGAAACAAATTTTTGATTTAACCTTGCTTGAAAAAAACCAGATAGCGGATTGAATAGATTTTTATAATTCAACGAAAAAGTGTTTGCTCTGATCACTTCATCTTCTGAAGCACCGGCGATCTCAGCAATTACAGCCAATGCCCGGTAGTCCAAACTATTCTCTATCGTTTTGGATACTGACTCACCTTCATTCTCTGCGCTCAACATGCCGTTTCTGAAATTTTCTTGCCCGCAAAAATTATTCTCAAATAAAGTTTTCTTACAGGCTTTATAGAGTCTTTGTATTTGCTCCTCCGTGTAATCTTCTCTTCCATGGTTGAGTGCGTTGGCAATGACCGGAATTGAATGACTTCCGATCATACAAAATGTTTCATTCGCAGATAACTCCCATACGGGAAGTCTGCCAACTTCATCACTCATTCCGAGCATGCTGATCACAAATGCTTTATTGTATTCAGGATAAAGTAATTGATACAATGGGTGTGCTGCACGATAGGTGTCCCACAAAGAAAAAACAGTATATCTAGGCGCCTCAGCACTTCCGGTATGGATTTTCATGTCCATTCCTCTAAACCGGTTATCCACATCTTGAAACAAACATGGAGCCATAAGACAATGGTAAAGTGAGGTATAAAAAATCTTTTTATTGTTTTCACTTTGATCTTTGATACTTACCCTTTGGAGCATCTCTTCCCATTTGGAAACGGCTGCTTTTCTGGCTGTTTCAAACCTAAAATTAATCCATTCTTTTTCCAGATTCTTTTTTGCCCCGGCTTCATCTACGGCCGAAATCGCTGTCTGCAAAACCAATTTTCTCTTGCCTTTTAGATCAAAGTACAAAATTACTTTGCTACTATCCTCGTTGAATTCATGTCTCAAAATGGGAAGAGAAAGTTTTGTTCTAAAATACACATGTTGCTCTTTTGCCCAGGCTCTTGAAATACGACTACCTCCAATTTCACCAGAATTGTAAATGCTCAAGTTATGAGCAACCAACTTGTCTCGATGACTCAAATCAATGATGATCCACCCTTGATCAGAATTTTTAAATGTGTATTGTTGAATCCCAGTTCTCGGGGTGACTGTCAGCTCGACTTCGATATCCGGTTTCGTTAGCAAACATCGATAATATCCTGCTTGACATTGTTCAGTGGATTTATCAAAAGGTGAACGGTAACCTTCGCTTCCATCGCTACCATTGTTGAATACTGCTTTTCCTACACCGGGCATGATCAATACATCAGCATAGTCAGGGACTCCGGTACCAGATAAATGCGTATGCGAAAAACCATAGACTATCGAGTCAGAATGATGATAAGCAGAACATCCATCCCAACCTTCCAATCTTGTATCAGGACTACATTGGACCATACCAAAAGGCCACGCTGCTCCCGGAAAAGTATGACCATGCGCGTCAGTACCAATTTTAGTATCAACATAGGGAGTAACTTGAGCACTTAAATAAGTGAAAGTTAAGCAGCAAACAATACCACCAAAGAAGAGCAGGCTTTTATTTAATTTCATCTTACAAATTTAACTCTTTCAGCAAAAGATTCATCACTTGAATCCGTAGCAAAATCGCGATAGAAGAGAATAGGCCGGAATAAGGCATTAAATTTGCAAGATTATGCTGACCTATTGGATTTTCAGGGCATTTGTTGGCCTATTCAGGCTTATTCCCTTTTCAATACTGTATCGGATTTCCGACGTGGTCAATTTTATCTTAATGGACCTTCTCGGTTACAGGAAAAAAGTGGTGACAAGCAACATGAAAAGATGTTTTCCGAACTGGAGCGATACTGAGCTTAAACACCATATTAAGTCCTCATATAAGAATTTGACAGACGTACTTCTAGAAGGAGTAAAAGGGCTTTCAATGAATGAGGACCAAGTAAGGCAGAGGTATATACCGGTGAATATGGATAGCTTTGAAAAATACCTCGCGTCAGGACAATCCCTCATGGTTGCAGCAGCTCATATTACCAACTGGGAATGGGGGGCGATGGCCTCCGGCTACTTATACCCAGGTAAAGTATGTGGCATTTATAAAGAAATTTCGAACACAAGAATCAACGATGCAGTAAAAGAAATCAGAGGTGCTTGCGGGATACAGCTAATTGGAACTAAAAACACGAGATTCATCCGTGAAATGATGACCGAAAATAAATTTTTCTTATTCGCTTCAGATCAAAGCCCTTCCAATACTAAGACAGCCTTTTGGGTCAATTTTTTTGGACAAGACACTCCATGTTTGAATGGTTTGGAAAAATACAGCCGCGAATTTTCGACACCGGTTTTCTATGCTGATGTAGAACGCATCTCGCGTGGAAAATATACATTTACTTTCCAACTCATGTGTGAAAGGCCTCAGGAGCTTAATCCCGGTGAACTTACTCAAATGTATATGTCAAGATTGGAAGCGGTAATCCGCAAGAATCCAGCCTGGTGGCTTTGGACCCACAAACGATGGAAACACCAACGAATCGCTTGATTTATACTATTGGTATAAAGTTGAACTCATTCCTTTTTCAAGGCAAGTGTAAACCAAAATGTACTACCCTTGCCGACGCTGCTTCTGACCCCAACTCTTTGGCCATGAGCTTCTATTATATGCTTGACAATAGATAAACCAAGGCCGGTACCTCCGACAGATCTATTCCTGTGTTTATCCACCCTGTAAAATCTTTCAAACAATCGTCTAAGATGTTGTTCCTCAATACCTGGACCATTGTCCGTGATTTCTACCAGAACATGGTCTTCCATTTTATAAAGACCCACATTGACAATTCCTCCTGAATTGCCATAATTGATGGCATTTCCTATCAGATTAATCAGCACATCAATGATCTTGTTCCGGTCAGCATATGCAAGGATAGCAGTATCACAGCCCTCTTTAAATCCACACCTGACTTGTTTTGTATCTGCACGCAAATCCATTGTATGAAAAACTTCTTTAACACAGGCATGAATATCAATATTCTCAAAATCAAACGTAAGTTCTCCGGATTCGTACTTCGTTATTTGAAGCAAATCATCTACAATCAACTGCAATCTATCAATGTTTTCTGCTGCTTTGGCCAGATACTTTTTTACGTGTTGTTGATCATTCAAATCACCATCCAGTAATGTTTCAATATAGCCCTGAGCATTAAAGATCGGCGTCTTCAATTCGTGAGAGACATTTCCGAGAAATTCCCGTCTATATTTTTCACTCTCTTGCAAGCGTTCCAGTTCTACTAATTGTGCATTTTCAAACTCCTCCACATCTTGTTGAATATAACCAATCAAATCTGTGCTGTTTATCACTTGCTTAGCCGCATTCTTTTTTCGGTCTCGTGTGATAATTTTGTAAAGAACCTTAATTTTCCTGTACAGGAATCGATCTATCAAATTAAAAACAAGCAAGTACAAAACAATAGAAAATATGATCCAAATCAAAATGTACTGCCATTGGCGAAAACGGCTTAAATCAAACGAATAATAAACTAATAGTGAGATCATGTTAAATACCAGAACACTTGCTGTGATCCACAAGCTCACTGACCTGATGGAAATATTCTTATTCTGAAAAAAATCGAGTTTCAATTCCAGGAATTCAATTTTTTGATTCAAATTTATATCCTACACCCTTCAGAGTTTTAATAAAATCATCGCCTATTTTTTCCCTCAATCTTCTGATATGAACATCAATTGATCTGTCTCCAACAATCACGTCATTGCCCCATACTTGTGAAAAAATTTCTTCGCGACTGAAAACCCTTCCCGGTTTGGATGCCAACAGATACAAAATACTGAATTCTTTTCTCGGCAATACAATATCTTCCTCATCCAGTTGAACCGAATGCTGTGATTTATTCATGATCAGTTGACCAAATCGGAGAATATTCTCGGGTTCAGAATTTTCAGTTCTTCGTAATATGGACTTGATGCGGCTGACCAAAAGTTTTGGTTTGATCGGTTTTGAAATATAATCATCTGCTCCATTATCCAGTGCCTGGATATGGCTGATATCTTCCTGCTTCGCGGTCAAAAAAATGATTTTAGAGTTTCGCAACTCAGGTAATTCTCTCAATTTGGAATAAGCCTCCATGCCATCCATCACAGGCATCATAAGATCTAATATGATCAAATCAGGTATGACACCTTGAACGATCTGCAAGGCGTCCTGACCATTTTGAGCCAAGATTACTTCAAATCCTTCGTGTCTAAGATTGAAAGAAAGAAAGTCCAAAACATCGGGTTCGTCATCGACGAGAAGTATCTTTTTCAAGGCTGACGATTTAGTAAAATACAATAAGTATGCGCAAAGATCGCCAGTAATTGGCAACTTTTCGAAACCTCTTTGTAAACAAATGGTTACTTTTTGCCGGACATCTGCAAAGAAGTAAATGAAAGTGACAGCATCGGGCTAAATATTGTCTAATGAAAGAAGTCATACTTAGTGGTGCCTTGATGATCAGTTTGATGCATGCCATCATTCCGAGCCATTGGTTGCCCATTTTGACCATCGGCAAAGCCTACAAGTGGTCTAAAAATGAAGTCATGAGACTGACATTCGGAGCAGGAATGGCCCACGTGTGCAGTACTATCTTGCTCGGATTATTGGCGAGTTTTCTGGGTGAAACTATGAAAGAGAGTTTCCATCAGTGGTTTGAGTGGCTCCTCCCTGTATCCCTGATTCTCTTTGGGCTTTATTTTCTTTACAGACACCACACCCACCATCATTTTGATTTGCATGCTGACCAAATCCAAAAAAACAATCACAATAAAAAAGCTGTCTTTTACTCTGTACTTGGTATGATGTTCCTTTCACCATGTATAGAAATCGTACCTTATTTCCTGATGGCAGGTAGCTATGGCTTTTCATTCTTGGTTATACTTTCACTTCTTTTTCTGGTGGTTTCTGTGGGTGGCATGATGATCTGGATGGCTGCCATGTACCATGGACTCAAGAAGCTAAACTGGCACAGGATAGAGCATAATGCAGGCTTGTTAACAGGACTGGTGCTCATCGTCAGTGGATTGTTGATGTACTTCTTTCACATGCACTGATTCTGGGGCAAACATTTAGCATTTAACTCAATGCGATATATCTTTGCTTTATACAATTACTGAAAATGAAAAAATTTATCTTGCTTTTCTGCTTAGCGTTTTCTGCATTTCTGTCAGCTCAGAAAACTGTCAAACAAGTTTTTGTGCTCAATGAAGGTTCTTTCAATTACAGCACTGGTCAAATCGAAGTACCTGTTTCCATTGGTGCTTTCAATCCAGCTTCGGGTCAGTACAGCAAGATATTTGAGATTCCAGGTGCCAGATTTGCTTCGGATATTCTTTTTGAAAATGGGCTAATTTGGGTTGCTGCTGACAAATTTCTTTCGGTCTTTGACACAAAGTCCGGTCAGATCATAAGACAAATTGAAATAGAGGGCATCAGGAAGATTGCTCTGACCAATGGTCTTGTCATTGTAACCAGAGGTGAATACAATAAATCATTGGATAGTTATATTCAAATTTATAATCAATATGACCTTAGCCTCAAAACAGAAATTCATAGCAATCAATTGGCTTACACTTGTGAAAATATTTTAATCAGGGATAATCAAGCTTACATCGCTGTAAACAACGGCTTCGTTTGGGGAGAAGAAGTAGGAAAATTGGCAGTAATTGATTTGGAACAATTGGAATTAGAGAAAATGATTGAATTGGGTCCAAATGCAAAAAATCCGGAAAATCTCATCGAAAAAAATGGAAGATTATATACGCTGAATAACAAAAACTACACCGGAAGTTCTATTTCAGAATTCAATCCATTGACAAATGAAATCCATACATTGGACTTACCGGGTATCACTTCGCTTTGTGGTACTTCTGCATTGGCAGGAGAGTCTATCTATTACCAGGAAGCCGGCAAAACACAGTTGGGAGCATATACAATTCCGAGCAGGACTGCCGCTCCATATGTGGACGCAGAGCGATCTTTTTACGGAATGACCGTGGAAGAAGAAAGTAATGACATATACGCTGCCGTGACAGATTACAAGACATTTGGTAAAGTATATGTGTACGACCATAATTTCCAAGAAAAGTATTCATTTGATGCAAGTGTTTCACCGGGAGATTTTGCATTTGAATATGCCGCAACCAACAATCAAAATGAATGGGTGATCCCGAAGTCGAGATGGTATGTTGCACAAGACGAATTCATATTGAAATCGGATGAAAATATGATTTCATACAAATTGATGGATCTTTCCGGAAATGAAATTGCAAGTCAACAAGTTGGTTCAAAAGAAATGAAAATGGATGTCGAAAACCTCAATTCAGGCTTATACTTATTGAAAATCAGCTGGAATTCGAATCGCACCCATCCTCTGAAAATTTTAATCCCATAGTTTTGGCCAAAAAATCAGTTCAGAAATATTACGTTGTTTGGCAGGGGATTGAACCCGGTATTTACTCTTCGTGGGCGGCTTGTCAAAACCAAATCAAAGGATACCAGAATGCTTTGTACAAATCTTATTTGACAAAAGCTGAAGCTGAGAAGGCTTATGAAGGAGGCTGGGAATCACCCCAAGGCAAACATACCACTCGTGTACTTGTCCAAGACTGGAGGGATCATGTACCTCAAGACTGTATTGCAGTAGATGCTGCCTGTGAGGGTAATCCCGGCAATATGGAATACCGCGGAGTAGACCTTGCGAGCGGTCAAGTCATCTTTCATGTTGGCCCCCTTGCTGAAGGGACGAATAACATTGGGGAGTTTCTGGCCATCGTGCACGCACTCGCATTGCTCAGTAAACAGAATAATACAAAAACCACCATAGTCACCGACAGTAAAACTGCCATTAGCTGGGTTCGACGAAAACTAGCCAATACAAAGCTAACTTGGAATTCCAGAAACGAGCCTGTCCGTCAATTATTGATTCGAGCTCAAAAATGGCTTCAAGAAAACCCCCACTATCCTAATCCTATCGTCAAATGGGAAACGGAAAAATGGGGTGAAATTCCGGCAGATTTTGGACGAAAATAATTTCTGCCAGATTTGAAACTTAAAGCAAACTAAATTTGATCGGCAACATGAAAGCTACTTTGACGGCTTGGCCATTATGTTTCCCGGGTTTCCAGTTTGGCATAGACCTCACAACTCTGACGGCTTCTTCATCGCATCCTCCACCAATACCTCTGGCCACTTGAACTTTCTCTATAGCTCCAACTTCTGAAACTTCGAAGGAAATGATTACTGTTCCTTCAATTCGGTTCTCTTTTGCGATAAGTGGATAATTCAGGTTTTTCCGGATATAATCACCCATCCCTTGAAGACCATTCGGAAATTCCGGCATTTCCGCAACAAATTTGTACACTTTACTTCCATCGGATTTAACAGCCTCGCCTCCGGTACTTTCATTCCCGGAAATTATTTTTCCCAAATTGCCTTCTTCAATTCCAACACCATTGCCTTCCTGAGGCAAGTTCGCAGTCTGAGTAGATATTTGCTTTTCTTGTAGCTCTTCAATAGTAGGAATGTTTGCTTCATGATCTATGTCGTCGTCCTCTTTTACAGGTGGCGCAACGTATTTGAGACTTTGTGCCTTGGGTTGTTGATTGGTTTTAATTTTTTGTTCCGGTTTTTTGTGAAAATTCGTATTATCAATAAATTCTATGATTGGATCCGCTACAACTACATTTTCAACAATTTTATCTCCCTCTATCCACTTGCGGATCACTGGTGTCATGATTCCAATAATAAAAATTAATATTCCAAAAAAAATTCCTTTAGCCATGTGATGTCCGTATTCTTGTCTGATAAAATACGCACCATACGATTTATTTCTGTTGTCAAAAATCAGATCATCCATTGATCCGACCACCGGTGAGAAATTAGCTAGATGATTCATATGCTTAGTTTTATTTATTACTTATGATATGGTGGGAACCACATTTACAATATGAACGATCTGGTATTCTACAATGCTGTTAAAAGAGTAATAATTTATTCCCAATTTTTTCTTAGAGTTCCTTCGTGAGTCAAATTGACTGCAAAATTTGAGTACATTCAGAATTGAAAATTTATTTATCGTGTTCATAGGCAGCCTTATTGAATCCACATTATTTAAATAAAAATGGCCGATACAAGGTATCGACCACAATTATAATCTATTAAAAACTAATTTTATTACAGCTGGAATGCTCGGTACAGCCTAAAAACCCCATATGCTACAAACAACACTCCGAGAATATATTGCCAAGGAGTTTGTAATATCCCTGAACCCAAAGCGATGAAAACACCACAACCGATATAAGCCAATGCTAAAACGATGTAAAATATTTTCAGTGAAGGATTCATGATCAAAATTGAGGCTTCTCTTACTCCAGCTTAAATTTAATCGGTAAGTTGAAGCTCACTTTAACAGCTTGACCATTGTGCTTACCCGGTTTCCAGTTAGGCATAGAGCGAACCACTCTGACCGCTTCTTCATCGCATCCTCCGCCAATTCCTCGGGCTACCTGTACTTTTTGGATGTCTCCGGATTTGGAAACTTCAAACGACACGATTACAGTACCTTCAATACCGTTCTCTTTAGCGATAGCAGGATACTTCATATTGGATTGGATATACTTCATCATGGCAGCCTGACCGTCAGGAAATTCCGGCATTTGCTCTACGAATTTAAATACTGCTTCTTCTTTTGGTTTTTCTTCTTCTACTACCGGTGGTGGTGGTGGTGGTTCAAGCAAAGAAGCATCTATTCCACCCTCTTCACCTTTTTTTGTTTCCGTAGCTATCTCTTTATCCTTGATTTCGTCAATGGTTGGCGGAGGTGGTTCCTCTTCCTTCACCTCTTCATCTTTCTTCACCTTTGGAGGGACAAATTTGATCTGATCCTTGATAGGTGGCGGATCCACTTTAGGTGGTGGTGGTGGTGGTGGTTTCTTAGGATCAATCGGTGGCGCATCTGCCAGCACGACCTCTTTCATCATTTCAACTTCCTTTTCTTTTGGAATCCAGCCTTTGATCATCTTAGTAATCATAGGAGCTGTGATTGCCAATATAAAGAGTAAAATCCCGATGATCGTACCTCTTGTCATGTGACTGGAGTAGATCTGGCGCAGAAGATAAGCACCATAGGACCTATTCCTTTGCTCAAAAATGAGATCATCCATTGATCTTGATTGAGCGGAAACAGCAAGCTTATTTTCCATACTTTGTATTTTTTGATCGTTCACCTGTCTGCTACAGGCACCTTTTGGTATAACGTGTAGCAGGCGTGATTCATCGCTGTTTTTACATTTTTTTTAAAAAATTTCTATTTTCTGGATTGATTGATTTTAATCGCCACCAAAGAATCAATAGGATCGTTTGGTTCCAATATAGCATATCTCTTGACATTGTTGATAGTCATTTCATCCAGAATATCTACGGTATTTTTCAATTTTGATTTTGGTAATGGTTTGATCATGACAAAGAGATCTTCTCTATTTCCCCACTGAGCCTGAACTTCATCTTGTCGTTGCTTGATCACTTTACGTATCCCGGTTGAGCCATAATCTACACTGTCTAAAGTCAGCTGAGTATTGGCATCAATCTCATCCGGTGAAACATACCAATATGCTTTATCATTTGACCCAAGCATGATAGTCAATGTTTTGGACATTTTGATCGGTGGTTCCTCTTCCTTTTTTTCGTCTTCTTCCTTGGCAGGTTTATTTACCTCCATAGTCTTAGGTTTATTGAAGGTAGTAGCTAGCATAAAAAATGTGATCAGCAGGAATCCAAGATCCACCATAGCTGTCAAATCGACACGCGTTGACATTTTTTCGACCGCGCCTTCTTGTGTCCTTTCTTCGCCCCGGATTCGGGTACATTCATTTCAGCCATAATTCTATTTTAATTTGAACAATGCTTTTTTAATAATAATTACTCCTGCTTGGAACGTGCTGAAGTGATGATATTGAATTTATTCACCTTTCGATTCTGCAGTGCCTGGATCAGCTTATCAAAGGATTTATACTCTGTAGTTTTATCACCTTTGATGGCGATGCGTAAGTTGTTGTTAGCTCTCCTGGAAAACAAGATCAAATCCTCCACTTGAGTTTCACCTCCTGTAGTATCAATCTTTAGTCCGGGCTGTTGAATGGCCGCTCTTTCATTTGGTTCTTTGTCCAAGAACGCTGGCAGTTCGCGAATATCCATACCCCAGATTTCAAGAAGTTTGAAAGCTTGTTTCTGTTTTTCGGATAAAGCAAGCTGATAGTTGGTAGACAAAGCGTCCAATAAAGCTAATCTTGTATTTTGGTCATCGAGACCGAAGAACAAGCGTCCATCAGGAGCAATCTGAAACATCATGATATCCTTATCCGGAATTGGAATTTGAGAAGTGGAAGGAGGAATATCAATCTGTACTGCCTCCTGAGGTCTGAATTTTGTCGTGAGGATAAAGAACGTCAACAACAAGAATGCCACGTCACACATAGCAGTCATGTCAATAGCCGTACTTTTCCGCGGGACTTTAACCTTTGGCATAGTCAGTTGGATTAATGATAGATTAAAATGGAATTAATGCTTAGCAGCAAAGTTTTGCGCGATCGTAAATCCCGCTTCATCTATGCCGTAAGTCAATCCATCTATCTTCGTTGTAAAATAATTGTATGCAATAATCGCAATAGCTGAGGTCGATATACCTAAAGCTGTGTTGATCAAGGCTTCAGAAATACCGGTAGAAAGCGCTACCGCATCCGGAGCACCTGCTGTTGCTATAGCTGAAAAGGCTCTGATCATTCCAAATACGGTTCCGAGAAGACCCATCAAAGTTGCAATCGATGAAATCGTTGCGAGAATGACGAGATTTTTCTCCAGCATTGGCAATTCAAGAGAGGTACTTTCTTCTATCTCCTTGCTGATGGCGAGTACTTTCTGATCTTTGTCCAGACCGGATGTCTTCTCCATTTCCTTGTATTTTACCAAGCCTTCGCGAATGACATTTGCTACTGAACCTTTCTGTTTGTCACATTCACCTATGGCCGCTTCAACATTGTTTCCGTCCAATAAATTTTTGACTTTACGTACAAATGCAGGAATGGAACCTTTACCATTGGCTACTCGTAATGTGATAAAGCGTTCGATGATTACACTAATGACTATAATCATCAATGCCATCAACACCGGTACCAAAATACCACCTTTGTACATCATACCAAGATAGTCTCCGGAATGAGGATGTTTTGTGTTGTCTCCACCTTCAAAGTGACTTGGGTCACCCAATATGAATTTGTAAATCAAGATCGCCACGATGAGAGCCAGAGGGATAAGAATGCTGGCAAACATGGTGCTAAACTTTCCGCTAGATGCTTGGGATGCGTTTTGATTGCTCATAAAATTGATTTAACCGAATTAGTAAATAAAAATTTAATTTGTTTGATGAATAAAAAATACTATCAATTTGAAATAATATTCTGCGAATGAACGAAAAATAAGATTTCCAGCCGTAATAATAAAACGTTTCGTCTAATAATTTGTGATCCTCCTTTGAAGAAAATATAAATTTTGTCACATTATAACTTATTGAGATATTTAAATATATCGTTTGTAAGTAGTTAGAAAAAATGAGTTTATATGATAAAAATGAATATTTGGGATTTGGTGAAATTATGCATTACAAATTGCCTCTCAAGGCTTGTTCCCGTTCGATGGCTTCAAACAATGCTTTGAAATTTCCCTTTCCAAAAGATTTGGCTCCTTTACGCTGAATGATCTCAAAAAATACGGTAGGTCTGTCTTGAAGCGGCTTGGTGAAAATCTGAAGCAAATATCCGTCCTCGTCCCTATCAACAAGAATATTTAGTTTTTTGACGTCTTCCAAGTCTTCCTCGATCATGCCGACTCTTTCCGGAACAGTCTCATAATAATTGTCCGGTACATGCAGAAATTCTACGCCATTGGATCTGAGTTGAACTACTGTCTTTAGAATATCATTTGTGATAATTGCAACATGTTGCACACCGGCACCTTTATAAAAATCCAGATACTCGTCGATCTGAGATTTTTTCTTGCCCTTGGCCGGTTCATTGATTGGAAATTTTACATAACCTGTACCATTGCTCACCACCTTGCTCATCAGGGCGGTATATTCTGTTGAAATATCTTTATCGTCAAAAGTGATTAAAAGTTTGAAACCGAGCACATCCTGATAAAATTTGACCCATTTGTTCATATCCCCAAGTTCCACATTTCCTACACAATGATCTACATAACGCAAACCGACTTCCTGACTTCTATGTATACCTGACACCTTTGGAACAAAACCCGGGAGGAAAATGCCCTGATAGTTTTTTCTTTCTACTAAGGTGTGGATCGTTTCACCATATGTACGGATGGCTGCCATTCTCACTACACCGTTGTCATCTTTTAAAGTGTAAGGCGCAAATGCAGATTCGGCTCCACGCTCCATAGCAAGATGATACGCACGATCACAGTCTTCAACTGTCAATGCCAGCACTTTGATTCCATCTCCGTGCCGTGCCACATGTTTTGCGATTTCGTGATCAGGTTCCAGCGCTGATGTCAAAATAAAGCGAATCCGATCTTGCTGCAAGGCATATGAGCAAAAATCCCTGTTTCCGGTCTCCGGTCCTTTATAAGCTACCAGATCAAATCCAAATGCGGTCTGAAAAAAATGTGCGCTTTGCTTAGCATTACCGACATAAAATTCAATAAAATCGGTTCCCAATATTGGGAAAGTATCTGTTGAGTTTGATTGAATGGCGATTTGACTTACTGTTTCCATTTGCTGAAATTTTATTTTAAAAAACAATAAAAGAGTAAATTCTCTTATATTACAAGAACAATAGAGATCAAAAGTAAGGTTTTGCAAAACGAAATAAGGCAATTGCACAGTATGAATTTCGATGTATTTTCAATTGCATTCATATTCAAACGGAAAGCTGTCATACATTTGGGACCGGTTGACAGATGAAACAAAAAGAATTTCAGATTTGGCTCAGAACTCTTTCGATTACTAGAATCTCAAATCTGGTATCACTTTATTTATCATTTCAGCTCTCTAAACTATTGAGGCGTCCAATGATGATAGGCCAGCCTGCTTTCATCTCTATCGAGCCAACTACAGCCTGCAACCTCAGATGTCCGGAATGTCCATCAGGCTTAAGAAAATTTGACAGACCGACAGGAAACATGAAGCTGGATCTGTTCGAAAAGATATTAGGGGCTATTGGTAAACAGCTGATTTCGATTCATTTTTACTTTCAAGGTGAACCGTATATCCATCCCGATTTTCTCAAAATGATCCAAAAAGCAAAAAATCAGCGAATCATGTCCATCTGTTCTACCAATGGGCATTTCCTGGATTCTGAAACGTCTAAAGCTACAGTTCAATCCGGTTTAGACAAACTCATAATCTCTATTGACGGGACAAGTCAGGAAGTTTATGAACAATACAGAGTTAGTGGCAATTTGAATCAGGTCATTGAAGGTGTAAAACAGGTAGTCGAGTGGAAACGGAGGTTAAAAAGCAAGACGCCCTACCTGATCATACAGTTTCTGGTCGTGAGACCAAATGAACACCAGATTGGTGAAATTCAAGATATGGGCATGCGTCTGGGCGTCGATGAAGTCAAACTAAAGACTGCACAAATCTATGATTATCACAACGGCTCAGCCTTGATCCCTGAACAGGATCTGTATTCAAGATATGCTCGACAAACGGATGGAAAATATCAAATTAAAAATGACCAGTTGAACCAATGCTGGAGAATGTGGAGCGGATTTGTTGTATGCTGGGATGGCAGGGTCGTGCCCTGTTGTTTTGACAAAGATGCACAGCATCAGTTATTCAAGTTTCCTGATTCATCTATGCGGGAAGGTTGGAAATCGGTTGCTTACGTGGATTTCAGACAGAGATTGCTCCGCAGTCGATCCGAAATTAACATTTGCCAAAACTGTACAGAGGGCACTAAAGTGTGGATTTGAGAGATAATCCAAAGTTTTTCAAGCGATTATATAGAAAATCTCTTTAAAAATTTGCCTGTGTAAAAGACATTTCAGAAATTTGCATCTGATCCGACTTGGCGATATTATATTATTTTTTTTATTATATATATATTTTTTTAATTTGTGATCCTAATAGAAAGGTCATATAAATTTTTTACATATATAATATTTATAAATGTATTAAATCAATTTTGGGTCTAGGTAGGTAAGAAAACAAACAAAAATGAACCATCAACAGATTTTTTATAAGGCGATCATACAAGGTAACTTGGAATTCGGGAACGAAAAGTCCTATTCCAAGATTCAGACTTTGTACACGCAACGTATGGAGACATTGTACAAGAAGGACGTGATCTTTAAGAATCCGGAAGCTCTCTTTATTCCCGAAAGTTATCGTCTTCAGCTTGGTCGCCATATCTGTAACACATCTGAAAAATCATGGAAAAACACCATATCTCTTCTGGAATACTGCGCACAGTTTTCATTCTCAGGCACAATTAATGCCTGGCTTACTGACAATGGTAAAATTCTGCAGCACTTTGCGATAGAGCCTATGGGAGAAAAATCCATGGTCACTCTCTACCAAGAAGGAAAAAAATTATCCGAGCAAATCGGTTCTGAGGAAGAGGCGATCAAACTTTTCACAGAGGCAATAGAAAAATACGACAGGCATAGTCAAGCATATGAGAAGCGAGGATACATGAATTATCATTTGAAAAATTACGATGATGCGATCTATGATTTCAAAAAAAGCATCCATATAGATGATATGAACGCATCAGCATATTATGGCTTAGGACGAGCATATGCTATCAAGAATCAGTGGAATGAAGCCATACAAAATATGGAAGAAACCTGCAAACACTCGGTTGCACTCCAACCATTGTACTGGACTGCCAGACGATTCAAAGCTCAATGCCATATGGAGTTGAATGATTATGAAAGAGCTTCTGCTGAATACAAGCTGTTCACCACACGTCAATACGGTAAAACCGATCCCAATTACAAGCATCTGCCAATGGCTTGGTTCAACTATGGCAAATGCCTGTTTGCCATAGGAAGATTGGACGATGCTCTGGAGGCATTTGACCAGAGTTTAAGTTTTCAGGAGGATCCAAACGGAGGTGTACCAAAAGCAACGTTATTGACCCATAGGGGGATAGCCCGCAAAGCGGCCGGCTTGCCGGATTATATTGTGGATTTGCGCAGAGCATCTGAGCTGGGATCAGAAACAGCTGCACGGATACTGGCAGAGACGGTCTAAACGTTATCAGATTATTGAATTTATTATCTCAGCCTCACATTTTATTATCATGTCTAATCGGACAGTGATCTGGACTTTTTTCAAAACAATACTCTTCCTGATATGGAGTGTGGACATGTGCTTTTCACAGGAGTTTGTGCTGACAAAAGATGCAGCTCCCAAGGTTCAAAAAATGCTTCTAAAAGCGAACCAACTTTACCAACAAAATAAGTATCCAAAAGCCATAAGTCTGTATAGAAAAGCCCTGGATGCAGAGCCTAAGTTAGTGGAAGCAGAAATCAAATGGGCTTCAATTTGTTTTGACTTAGAAGATTATAATTGTGCTGAAACACATTTTGATCGAGCAATCAGTCTGGCCCCGGAATGGATGCCAAAAGTTTATTACACCCTCGCCTTATGCAACTACCGCAGCAGACACTATGACCGAGCAAAGCAAAACATGCATGCTTTTCTGATGAGGGAAACCAAGAATAAGGACTTGATCGACAAAGCGAATGAACTGTATCCGAATCTGGTATTTGCAGATTCGGCTGTGAGATATCCACTCCATATTGAATTAAAACCTGTCCAATCTCTGAATACCTATTATTCTGAATATCTACCTTCCCTTACTGCGGACGGTAAAACGATGGTATTTACAAGGAGGTTAAATATGGACAATGAAGATCTTTTTATCAGTCATCTTTCGGATACCGGCTGGACAGAATCACAGCCCATCAGGGAACTCAATACATTATTTAATGAGGGTGCGCCAACGATTTCGCCCGATGGCAAAACAATAGTCTTTACTTCATGTGACAGGAGGGAATCTTATGGCGGGTGCGACATGTTCAGATCAGAGTGGACTGAATCAGGCTGGGGGCCGGCTGTCAATATCAGCGATATACTGAATACTCCTTCGTATGAATCACAGCCCTGCTTTGCAGACAACGGCAAGACTATTTATTTCAGCAGCAATCGCAAAGGTACTCTGGGAGGAAGGGATATCTGGGTAAGCCAAATGTTGTCTGACCACAAATGGTCTGCACCGGAAAATCTGGGACCATCCATCAATACATCAGGCAATGATGAATGTCCGTTCATGCATCCAAATGGCAGAACTTTGTTTTTTAGTTCAGATGGTTGGCCCGGAATGGGGAAAGCCGATCTGTTTATGACAAATAAATCAGGTCCTCAAAGTTGGAGCAAACCTATCAATCTGGGCTATCCGATCAATAGTCCCTTGGTTGAATCAGCGATCATGGTGGATTATACAGGAATGAATGCATATATCGCCAGTGACAGGGCTTATGATAAACCTGGTGATTTGATGTCGGCTAAAATCAAAAATCTCGACATCTATCAATTTGAATTACCAGCCTCTATCAGACCAGCTGCAGCAAGCTATGTTTTGGTGAGAATCACAGATGCAAAAACCAAAGAAGTATTGCAAGGACTACTGCATATTCAGGATATAAACTCTCATAAAACGGTCTATAAAGCTTTCTCTGACAAAAAAGGTGTCTCTCTCGTTGCACTCGAACCTTCAAAAAAATATGCCATCCACGTCGAAAAAGAAAACTACACATTTGAAAGTTTTTATTTCGAAACCGCAGACAGCTCTCGAGTAGGAAAACCCAAAATTATTGATGTAGAATTGAAACCGATTTTGCAAATCGAATCCAAGGTCATCGTATTGCGAAATGTATTTTTTGAATCTGGCTCTGCACAATTATTATCCGACAGCTATTTCGATTTGGACAGATTGGCCAAATTTCTCAATGACAATCCAAAAATAAAAATACTCATTACAGGTCATACAGATGATGTAGGAACAGAAACGGATAATCAGCAACTCTCAGTAAACAGATCTGCATCAGTTGAAAACTACCTCATCAGCCATGGAATTGACCCTCAGCGCCTTCAACATGAAGGGAAAGGAGAATCTGCTCCAATTGACATCAACTCCACCGAAGAGGGCAGACAAAACAACCGACGTGTAGAAATTCATATACTCAATCCATGAGCCGAAGAAAAACCAACAGAATAGAAGAAGTCGAAGTAACCGGAATAGCCCACAAGTCTTATGTGGTCGGAAGAACGGATGAAGGCTTGGTTGTCTTTACAAAAAATGCACTCCCGGGTGATCGTGTCCGAGTCAGCTTAAATAAAAAAAGGAAAGGCATATTTGAAGGTAAAGTAACCAATAGAATTTTCTCCTCTCCCTGGAGAGTAGAGCCCGTTTGTTCTCACTATGGTGTTTGTGGTGGTTGCTCAATGCAAGATCTATCGATAGAAGAGCAGTTGCGACAAAAATCAAAACTGGCGCTGGATGCATTCCAACGCATTGCAAAAATCAGCGACTTCGAATTTGAGCCAATATTAGCCTGTTTAGCTCAATATGCTTATAGAAATAAAATGGATTTTACTTTCGCACCTGACAGATGGAAAACGAAAGAAGAGTGGGAGTCTGAAGACAAAACCAACACTTTACCGGCATTAGGATTTCACAGACCGGAGTCATTCCACAAAGTGGTGCACATCCATCAGTGTCATCTCCAAATTTCAATATCAAACCAAATTCGAAATTTTGTTTGGAGTTTTGCTATTGAAAATAATTGGACATTTTACAATATCAAAAGGCATGAAGGATGGCTAAGAAATTTAATGATACGCACCAATCGAGAAGGTAAAGCGATGCTCATACTTTCTGTCAACCAAGAAGATAAAGAAAAAATAAAATCATTATTTGAAGCATTAAAATTAAAGTTTCCGGAGGTTGTCTCTTTGTTCTATACGATAAACTCAAAACTAAATGATGCCTGGTCTGATTTGGATATGATTCACTACAGTGGTGCAAAATATCTACAGGAATCATTGGATCATGTAAATTATTTCATTAGTCCAAAATCATTTTTCCAAACCAACACTTCACAAGCAGAAAGATTATATCGCATAGTCAAAGAATATGCAGAACCCAATCCAAATGAAGTAATCTATGATTTGTATTGTGGTGTGGGAAGTATTGGACTCTATTTGGCTAAAGACGCCAAAATGATAATCGGCATAGAACAAATCGAAGAAGCGATCGAAGATGCCAAATACAATGCCAATCATAATGCGCTGAGCAATTGTCATTTTTTTGCTGGAGATACAAAAAAAGTCCTTCAAGCAGATTTTTATACAAAATATGGAAAGGCGGATACTGTAATCCTGGATCCACCCAGGTCAGGGCTTCATGATGCGGTAATACAACAAGTTCTTGAACTCGCTCCCCAAAAAATAGTGTATGTCAGTTGCAATCCTGCAACCCAAGCTCGTGATATTTCTATGTTGGAATCAGCCTATAAACTCACAAAGCTCCGACCTGTTGATATGTTTCCAAATACACATCACGTAGAGTCGGTCGCACAATTGATTAAAAAATGAAAAAAGTCAATATAGAAGCTTTCCTGGATTTAGAAAATGATTTGCGTAGATATCGGAAAGCATTACATGAAGCTCAGGATATAATGCTGGCACAGGAAATCAGTCTATTTCCTATTTTTATCATGCATCAACAAGAACTTGAGATGGGAGTACCGCTCATAGTAGCAGGTCCGGCGACAGGGATATGGTCAGTACATGCGTCGAGCCTGGAAGAATTTGTAGTAAAAAATATCATTTTACCTGAGAAAATTGATGAATTCAAAAAAATATACCAAGATCACGACCATCATCTTTGCCTGTTTGTATTATCTGAAATGGGAGCACAATTTATTTACTTCCCCCTTGAAGAAGAATTGAGAAAAAAATATGAACACCTCAATTGATCTCCATCTCATGCGCCAAATTGTTTTTGACGATGAAAAACTTCTCGAAGAAATGATTGGCGAATGGATTGCTGATACAGAATCGAGAGTAATTCAAATGGATTTACATTTCCGTGAAAAGAATCAACTGATTTTCAAAAATCTCCACGATCTGAAAACAAATCTAAGCATGATTAGCTGTCATGATCTTGTTCAAAAATGCCAACTCATGATTGACACCTCTGTTTCAACAGAAAAGCTAATGGATGAAAAGGCCTGGTCCGAATTGCTCCATGAAATCAACCAACTTATTGAAATGATGAAAATGAAAATTGTATAAATTTATTTGCGCACGATTTTTATTTCATCTGATTTTTATTGATTAATCATTTATTTTCAACCTGCATACGAAAAAATGCAGAGCTTGAATTTGAAAGATTCAAAGCAGATTGAGCTGAAACCGCAAAACGATCAACACTCACCTTGAACCCGAATTTTACGGTTGAAGATCTATTGGCAACCAAATTGAAAACAACATCTGGTTTAATATAAAATACACCGTTGTTTAATAATAAGGTCTATTATGTAATTCATTTTATACTTTTACTCATTTACCTCTAACAACACACGTAGATGGCAATGATTGGGTTAAATTCTTACAAAAAAAAGGTCCAAAGAACAATCTTCGGACCTTTTACAGATATCTCTGTTAAATCGTTTTAATCCAATTTGATAAAGTCATTTGAAGTTGCAGGTCGAGGTGTATCCACGCCTTTAGTTCTTACAACTTTGTAATTTTCATAACCTGCGCGCACACCTTTTGCCTCCCAGTCAACTTTATAGTTTCCTGTACCTTTTCTCAATTCCTTTACGCGGAATCCTTTCGATGTCTTTTCAATAACAGCCAGGCCTTCTGAATCTGCGGATAGCGGAGTCATTTGTACAGTTAATGTACTAGGATTGATCACGTTTTCAAAATGATCTGAGAATGGAACAAACGCTTCGCCATTTACCAATGTAAAAGTTCCTCTCTCATAAGCGCCTGCTTCAGGACCTTCCAAGCTGGCATACCAGATTTCCTTTGTAGGGTCCTTTGGATGATCCATCCAGAAATTCTTAACGTTGGCATTGACGATTGATTTTGATCCATCCCAATAAATTCCCCCAACAAGTTGTTGAGGATTTGTTGGGTTAAATAAACCGACATAAGGCACTAATACATTATTTACGATTGCTGCAGTCAAAGCACCACCTGGTCTACCACCGATAGCATTTGCAACAGTTCCAAGGCCTCCTTGGGCTGAAATATATGCAGAAGTAACATTGACCGGAGTATTGCCATTCAAGGCTAAACTTGTCACATTCATAAAGGAAAGCGGGTTGATAATAGTACTATTTGGGGCAGGGAAAACGAAGTTGCCTCCTACACGCATAAAGAACATGGTGTCTTTATCTTTTCGCAAGTAGTTCTGAACATATCTGCCATTCTGATATCCTTGGATTGAATTCCCCCAAGCATATTTGTCCAAGTTAGTTGAATTGTCTGGAAAATATTCTTCTGAATTGGTGATGCCGAGAGAATTTAACTTGTATGCTGTTCCTGTTCCAAAATTTAATGTAAAGTTGGAAGGGCTGAATTTTATAAATGCATTGGGATTAAATTGGTGCGTCAGATCTGAAGCAGTCTTTACCCAAATTGTGCTACCTAATCCACCTAGCTTCACAGAACCACCACTTTTGGACAGGCTTAAAATACTGTTGACAGTATCCAATGCAAGTACTTGAATTTCATTTGTCACATCTGCATCCGCATCATTCTTGAGTGGAGTAAGGTCAACGTTATTGCCTTGGGAGATTGTCAATTTGTTGGTTGCATTATCAAAAGCGAGTTGCTGTATCTCGTTTGTAGGACTTGGGTCCGTATCTCCCGGAACAGAACCTGCTTTTGCTGCATAAACAGCAATGGGGACTGCCAATATTGGAGAATTGCCCATGTTGAGATAAGAGGTGCCTCCTGCAGGATCCATCTCTACTTTGAGCTGATAACCCGGAACGCTCCAGTCTATAGTGCTGCAACTTCCTTGCGGATTTTGTCCAGAGCATATGTTTACACTAAAGATACCAAGCTCTGATGTTCTGGTAAGAAATGTTTCTGAATACACAGCAACATTACTTGAATTGAGAATGGTCATTTTCAGTCCTACAGAAACATTGGTTAGAGCCACATTCTGCGAATTGCGAGCTACACCTTGATACTTAAATGAAGGTACTGTTTGTGCCACAAGCAATCCTGCAAAACCGGCACACAACAGGGTTAGTAGAAATCTATTCATTTTTAAAAGTTTGTTTTTGAAAGATTAATATTTTTCGATTTTATAAGTTTTTACTTCAGAGTTTTTGACAAGCTGCATAATATAGGTTCCCGCAACCCAAGAACTGATGTCCACGCTATGTGTGCCGTTTGCATATTGTAACTGATTATTCACTTTGCCGTCAATGCCCAATACTTTTACTTGAATTGTTTCTCCTGTTTGGTTGTCCAGTGTGAGTTGTGTAGAAGCTGGATTTGGATATAAATTCACTCCTTGAAGTTCAGGTGAATTGGTATAAACGCCTACATGCTGAAGCTTATACTGTTGAAAACCCTGTTGGAGGTTGATGTCACCATTCACCAACAATTCTGAAACGATCTCACCAAAAGTGAAATCCAAATTGTACCCTCCGGACTTGCCAAACCCACCGGCATTAGCAAAAACAGTAGCACCGATATACTGTGCCTGGGATGTGTTCATGAGTGCTACAATCATAAATGCAGTCAGGTATAAATACTTCATCTGTTGAATTTTTGCTAAGTTAACAATAATTTCACACTCTATCCATAAAATTCATGCCACAATAAGCATATTTATAGGATTTATATTTAAAACATTGATTTATAAGCAAATACACATTAAACTTCAAGTTCTTTAACGGAACCATTGTATTTTGTAAGTAGTGCTTCACAAGCCAGGTTGATGAGTTCATATGATCTTTCAAAACTGTTGTCATAATATGGGTCAGGTACAAAAGAAAAAGGTGGATCCGGAGCAAAATCCATAAGTAAATAAACTTTATCACGGGAATATGGGGGAGCTAATTTGGTGACGGTATGATAGTTCATGTCATCCATGACACAGATGAGGTCAGCATCCAGAAAATCATCAGGAGTAATTTTCCTGCTGATCTGATTTGATATATCAATACCATGAGTAGCAGCACATTTTATTGCTCTCGGATCAGGAGATTCACCATCATGATAGCCATTTGTACCCGCTGAATCTACTTTCCAGCTCAAACCTCGTTCGAATAGTTTCTGTTCTAACACACCCTGAGCCATTGGTGATAGGAATATATTGCCAAGGCAAACCATCAATACTTTCATGTTGTAAAAATATCTTAAGCTTTTGGTATGTTCAAAACGGCTGGAAAACTTGATGAAAAAAGAACTGTTGCGAAGGAAAATATCTGAAAATTTTCTGCAGTGCTAAGGGCTAAATGAAACAAGATACTCAATCAACCAATTTATTAGCAGTGTGCGAATGAGAGGATTTATCTACATTAGCGGTGATGCCTGAATTGAGTATAGTCATAATTGCAAAAAACGAAGTCGAAAATCTCCGCAGATTACTCCCTGAACTCAGGACTGTGTCGTCCGACATTCTGGTGGTTGACAGTGGCAGCACAGATGGCACTGCTGATCTTGTTAAAAACTTGATGATAGGGCTCGTTGAGACAGCTTGGCTAGGCTACGGCTCCACTAAAAACCTCGGCAATCAAAAAGCTAAAAATGATTGGATATTGAGTCTGGACTCAGACGAAATCCCTGATAAAAGAATGATTTCTGAACTTATTACGATTACTAAATCTAAGCATGAGCTTTCTGCTGATACCATATTCCTGCTGAAAAGAAATTTATATTATTGCAAACGCAAATTAAATTTTGGAGGTGTCGGAGACGAGTGGCGGCCAAGAATTTTCAACCGCCGTCATGCCTTCTGGGACGATAAACTTGTCCATGAAGAGTTGACTGCATTGGGCCCTAGTTCATATAAAAAACTACCGGGAAATCTCAAACATTATTCATTTGGGTCGCGATTAGAACATCGAATAAAAATGGACCGATATGCTCAATTTTCAGCCCGCGAAATGTATCAAAAAAATAAAAAAGCCAATTTTCTTAAATTGTATCTCAATCCGACATTTCAATTTCTTAAAAATTACATTATTAAGTTCGGTTTTTTAGATGGTGTGGCTGGTCTCACCTTTGCTTATGAAAATGCAAGATATGTCTATCTCAAGTACAATTACCTTAAAGATCTAGAAAAGAATTGATTATACGAACACATGTTTGAGGAACTAATTTTGAAATCCAATCATTATTTATGAAAAAACAAATCCCTGCAAATGGAAGTTCTTACAATACTCTCTGTCGCTTTAGTCGCTCTCATATTGTTCACAGGAATCGTGACGGTCAATCAAGGTACTGTTGCTGTACTCACTATGTTTGGAAAATACTCCAGGGTACTCAGGCCAGGTCTCAATCTAAAAATTCCGATTCTTGAATCTGTTTACAAGCGAATTTCTATTCAAAACAGATCCGTTGAGTTAGAATTTCAAGCTGTAACTGCAGATCAGGCTAATGTCTATTTCAAATCCATGCTATTGTACAGCGTATTGGGAAATGAAGAAGAGACGATTAAAAACGTAGCCTTCAAATTTATCAGCGAGAGAGATTTTATGCAAGCACTTGTACGCACAGTAGAGGGTAACATCAGGGCCTTTGTGGCTACTCGAAAACAAACTGAAATCCTTGGTCTTCGAAAAGATATCGTCGATTTTGTTAAAAGCCATGTTGACTCCATTCTAGAAGACTGGGGTTATCATCTTATGGATTTGCAGATCAATGACATTACCTTTGACAAAGCCATCATGGAATCCATGAGTCGGGTGGTTGCTTCAAATAATCTCAAGGCAGCCGCAGAAAATGAAGGTCAAGCACTTCTCATCACAAAAACCAAAGCAGCTGAAGCTGAAGGAAATTCAATCAAAATTGCAGCAACTGCAGAAAGAGAAGCTGCAATGTTGCGTGGACAAGGTGTTGCATTGTTCCGTGAAGAAGTAGCAAAGGGAATGACTCAAGCTGCAGAACAAATGAAGCAGGCTAACCTTGATACAAATGTGATATTGTTCAGCATGTGGACAGAAGCAGTAAAATATTTTGCAGAAACATCAAAAGGAAATGTCATCTTCTTAGATGGTAGCGCTCAAGGAATGGAAAAAACTATGAAACAAATTCAAGCCATGATGCTCAATAAATCAATGGACAACGAATAAGATTTTTATCGTAAAAATTTTTCCTTCAATTTTAATAGCTAAAGGCATACCCAAAGACTTTTCTGTGGTGCATAGTTGATTATACAACACAGAATGAGGCGTACCGTAAAAAGCTTTAAAGAGTTATAACTGACTAAAGAACAACGAAATTCAGTGAAGTAGAATGAAATGTTGAATTCCATTCAAGCTGGCTTGTGCGCAATATGAGCGTTTTGGAATGGCCCTTAATTCGACGATGTATTTGGAACTTGTTTTTCTTCGCTTGTATTCCAAATTTCACGGTAAATTTTCCAAGTTTCGCCTTCTTTTTTCCATAAAGTAAGAAACTTGCCAATGTCCAAAAGTTGTCCCAGCTTACCATACATTTTGTACTCACCTTCTTCTGTGATCTGAAATTCGTTGCCCTGGATTTTAATTTGGTCAAATTGGATCTTCATACCACGATTTTCCCCATTGGAATAAAAGAAACTCGTAATTCCCGGTATCCCACAAATACGTGGCTGTCCGGGAGGAAAAATACACGCATCAGTAGTATATCTGGATTGTAATGCTTCAGGAATGGATGCCGAAAATCTCTCGTTGTATTGTGTATTTTGTCGTCCGATAAACGACTTGACTTCATCCAGTGAAAACGACTTCACATGTTGATTGGAATTACATCCTGTCCAAATACATGCAAAGCTTAAAAATATCAACGACCAACAAAAGTTTACTTTCAAGTGAGATTGGAATAATAATGATTGATTTAATGCCGCCATAATTTTATAATATTTTCAAAAATATCAATTCATGATCGAACCCAACCATTTTTTTTGTTCATCAGAATTCCAAGATTTTCGCAGTGCATAATCCTTTGCCTGATCTTCCATGATTTCGCTAATCCCAAAGTATTTAGCCTCAGGGTGGCTAAAATACCAGCCGCTTACTGAAGCTGCCGGCCACATTGCTTTTGATTCAGTTAATTTTATTTCAGTGTTCTCCTGTACCTGCAATAATTTCCATATCAAGTCCTTTTGTGTATGGTCCGGACATGCTGGATAACCAGGAGCCGGACGTATCCCCACATAATCTTCATGAATGAGCTCTTGATTTGATAGTTTTTCACCCGGACTATAGGCCCAAACTTGCGTTCTGATGTAATGATGCAAATACTCAGCACATGCTTCAGCTGCTCTATCTGCCAGTGCCTTTATTAAAATTGCTTTGTAATCATCATTTTCTGCCTCATATTTTTTTACCAGCTCATCTACACCAAATCCTGCACTGACAGCAAATGCTCCTATATAATCAGTTTTTTTTGAGCTTTCAGGGGCAATAAAATCACTTAAGCAAAAATTCGCTTGTCCTTCAGTTTTATGAACTTGTTGCCTGAGCTGTGGTATTATTAAACGATTACCCGAATTTTGGATTGCAATGATATCGTCGACTTCAGCGTAAGCTTGGAATATGCCGAAAACAGCTCTGGCCTTGATTTGCTTAGCTTCTTTCAGCTCATTCCAAACCTTAATAGCATCAGCGTGCAAAGATCTCGCTTCTTTTCCTACAACCGCATCTTCCAGTATTTCCGGGTATTTTCCTGCCAGTTCCCAACTCTGGAAAAAAGGAGTCCAGTCAAAAAAAGCTTCCAGTGTATCCAGCTCAATATTTTCAATTACTTGAACACCAATCTGCTTAGGTACAGGTGGTAGGTACTCTGCCCAATTTGTTTTGAATGCATTTGCCCGTGCAGATTCCAGGTCGAGCATCTTTTTCAGTGACTGTCTGTTGGCTCTTTGTACCCTTACCCTTTCATAATCTTCCCTTACAGAATTGATAAAATTCTGCCTGTGATCATCATCCTTGCTCAGTAACGCAGAAACAACACCGACGGCGCGAGAAGCATCCAGCACATGAACCACAGGTTGTAGGTATTCTTTTTCCACTTTAATTGCTGTATGTAATTTTGAGGTAGTAGCGCCACCAATCAAAAGTGGAATTTTCATTTCTCTCTTCTGCATTTGTGATGCTGCATACACCATTTCATCCAGACTCGGTGTAATCAATCCACTCAAACCGACTATATCTGCTCCAATTTCCAATGCGGTATCCAGAATCTTATCGCAGGGCACCATCACACCTAGATCAATTATCTCATAATTATTACAGGAAAGAACAACGCCTACAATGTTTTTTCCAATATCATGTACATCACCTTTGACAGTAGCCAGTAGAATCTTTCCTTTGCTCCGGTTCTGGCCTGTCTTTTCTTGCTCCATAAGTGGAGTTAACCAAGCTACAGCTTGCTTCATGACCCGCGCAGACTTCACTACCTGAGGCAAAAACATCTTACCAGAGCCAAATAGATCTCCTACCTCATTCATACCATCCATCAACGGCCCTTCAATAATTTGGAGCGGACTCTCATAATGATTGAGAGCTTCGCCAACATCTGCGACAATATATTCTGAGATTCCTTTTACCAATGCGTGTTTTATGCGAAACTCTATGGGAGATTGCCTCCATTCCAGATTGGCAACAGCTTTTTGAGCGGATTTATTTTTTAAGGATTCGGCATAAACTGTCAGTCTTTCGGTAGCATCAGGTCTTCTATTAAACAAGACGTCTTCGACATATGTGAGCAGATCTTTATCAATTTGATCATATACTTCAATTTGTCCGGCATTGACGATACCCATATCCATTCCGGCTTGAATTGCATGATACAAAAATGCCGAATGCATGGCTTGGCGAATGACTTCGTTTCCCCTGTATGAGAAAGATAGATTGCTGACGCCACCGCTTATCTTAACACCAGGACAAAGTGCTTTAATCCTACTGGTAGCCTCAATAAATTGGATGGCATATTCGTTATGTTCTTCTATACCTGTAGCTACGGCAAAAATATTGGGATCAAAAATGATGTCTTCGGGAGGAAAGCCCACTTGTTCCGTTAAAATTTTGAAAGCCCGTGTACAAATATCAACTCTCCTCTGGAGTGAATCCGCTTGCCCGGCTTCATCAAAGGCCATCACCACTACTGCAGCGCCATACCTGCGAACTTTTTTCGCCTGGTCCACAAAGCGTTCTTCTCCCTCTTTCAATGAAATTGAATTGACTATAGATTTGCCTTGAAGGCACTTCAGTCCTGCTTCAATCACTTCCCATTTTGAGGAGTCAATCATCACCGGGACTTTGATGATATCGGGTTCTGAGCTGATCAAATGCAAAAAATCCTGCATGGCTGTGACACCATCCAGAAGACCCTCGTCCATATTGATATCAATGATTTGTGCTCCTGCCTCTACCTGTTGTAAGGCCACGCTAAGAGCTTCTTCCATATTGCCACCCAAGATGTGACGCGCGAAAGCCTTTGAACCCGTGACATTAGTCCTTTCACCTACGTTGACAAATTTGATCTCAGGGCGAAAACTAAAAGATTCCAATCCCGAAAGTTGCGTGAGAGAAGGCTTGTTAATGGACCACTTGCGGGGAGGAATGCCTTGTATGGCGCGTTTCATACAACGGATATGGTCAGGTGTGGTTCCGCAACATCCTCCGACTATATTGACATAGGAGGATTGAGCAAAATCGCGAATGAATGTTTCCATTTCTTCCGGCCCCTGATCATATGCTCCCAATTCATTTGGAAGTCCGGCATTTGGATAAGCACTGACGAGACAGTCTGCTATCCGCGACAACGATTGAAGGTGAGGCATCATTTCTTTGGCTCCTAGCGCGCAATTGAGGCCGATAGAAAATAGTTCTCCATGTTTCATAGACACATAAAAAGCCTCTACTGTCTGTCCGGAAAGCGTTCTCCCACTTGCATCGGTGATCGTGCCGGAAATCATCACCGGCATCCGTAACTGCCTCTCCTCCAGCAATTCTTCGATGGCGTAAAGGGCTGCTTTACCATTGAGCGTATCAAAAATGGTTTCTACCAGTAGTATATCTGCACCGCCATCGATGAGACCGCGAGCCTGTTCTCTATATGCCATCTTGAGTTCGTCGAAATAAATAGAACGAAAACCAGGTCTGTTCACGTCGGGGGACAAAGATGCTGTTCTGTTGGTAGGCCCGAGTGCACCCGCTACAAATTTGAATTCTCCGGGATGTTCTTGTCTATATTCGTTGCAGGCCTGTCGGGCTAATTGAGCAGAGAAAAGGTTCATTTCATAACTCAAATCCTGGAGTTTGTAGTCAAGCTGAGATATCGAATTGGCGTTGAATGTATTTGTCTCAATAATGTCTGCTCCAGCTTCTAAATATCTCTTATGGATAGAGAGAATAATGTCCGGCCTGGTGATAGACAATAGGTCGTTATTCCCTTTGAGATCCTGGGGATGTTCTTTCCATCTCTCCCCTCTGAAATCATACTCTTTCAACTGATACTGTTGGATCAGAGAACCCATCGCACCATCCAGCAACAAAATGCGTTGAGATGCTAAATCACGAAGAAGGTCGATGGTAGTCATACAGTCAGTTTAAATGATCATGAATCAAATAGAGTAAAGCAAAACAGCTATGGTTTGTTTTTGTAAAAATGCGGGAAGCAATGTAGTTAAATACCGCTCAGTGCCTAACAATCCAACGCAATCCTGTTTCAGGACGAAAATTAAGCATAGTTACACCCTTATTTAAAAATTTCTCCTTACAGAAAATTCCAAACTCAATGAAAGGATTAAAAGATAAACCCAAAAAGATTTTCTAAAATCAAAACATTAAAATTAACTGCTTGCAATCTTTATTAAAATGGATTCCCCGACATTTCAGAAAAGTTGAAATATGAGCCGGGCTGCCCGAATTTGAACTATTGAAATGCATTAAAACCTGTCACATCCATTCCTGTTATGAGTAAATGAATGTCATGTGTACCTTCGTAGGTGAGAACTGTTTCCAAATTCATCATATGTCTCATGATTGGGTATTCGTTTGTGATGCCCATACCACCAAAAATCTGTCGCGCTTCTCTGGCAATCTGGAGAGCCATGTTGACATTATTTCGTTTTGCCATCGAAATCTGGGCAGGTGTCGCCTCGGATTTATTAGCTAGCGACCCCAATCTCCAAGCCAGCAACTGAGCCTTTGTGATTTCTGTAATCATTTCAGCCAGTTTTTTCTGGGTCAACTGGAATGCGCCAATGGGTTTACCAAACTGAATCCGCTCTTTGGAATACTTTAATGCGCAATCATAACAATCCAGAGCTGCACCAATAGCTCCCCAAGCGATGCCATAGCGCGCCTTGGAAAGACAGGACAAGGGACCTTTCAAACCTTTTACATTTGGGAATACCTGAGATTTCGGAACTCGTACGTCCTCGAAAACCAGTTCACCCGTGATAGAAGCGCGCAAAGACCATTTTCCGTGGATTTCAGGAGCAGAAAACCCTTTCGCATCTTTTTCTACAACCATTCCCAGTATATCTCCTTGTTCATCTTTTGCCCAAACCACTGCCAGATCGGCGACCGGCGAATTGGTAATCCACATCTTCGAACCATTGAGGACATAGGCGTCTCCATCATCTACAACTCGAGTGACCATTCCAGCCGGATTGGAGCCAAAATCTGGTTCAGTCAAGCCAAAACAACCTATAAATTCACCCGATCCAAGTTTGGGTAGGTACTTCAATTTTTGTTCTTCGGAAGCGTACTTATATATGGGATACATGACGAGAGAGCCTTGAACTGATGCCATTGAGCGGATACCACTATCGCCCCTTTCGAGCTCCTGCATGATCACACCATATGCTATTTCATCCATGCCGCCACCTCCGTACTTGACAGGCAAGCTTGGCCCGAAAGCACCAATATCTGCCAGCCCTTTGAACAAGTGAGTGGGGCAACTGTGCCTATCTGAGTAATCTTCTATGATAGGACTAACTTCGCGCTTTACCCAATCCCTGACGGCTTGTCTTGCCATCAGATGATCTTCTGACAACAGTTGATTCAGCGCATAATAATCGTGTCCTTCGTAAGTATCTTCTCTGTGTTTCATCAGATTTAGATTTTGTGGGGCAAAAGTAAGTCAAATCAGGCAGAAGATAGACCGCATGATCATCTTGTATTTACATTTGCTTTATTTATGGCAAGTCAACAAATCTCACTTCACATCATTGACATGAGTTTTCGTGAGAGTCACGGACTCTACGAAATCGAAAACAAAACAAAGCAAGATTTTCTGGTTTCCACTTGGATCAGGTATAGTTTTGATCCTGATCATCCGGAAGAATACATAGATTATGTCGCTGTTTATGCAGATGTACGAGCTCAGATGAAAATTCCTGAGGGCTTGATGGAAAACCTGGTCATCCGCATTCAAGAATATTTGAGTGATCGTTATCCTATGATTGAATATTGCAAGGTTTGCATTAGGAAATCACCTGTACTTCATGGGCCATACGGTTCACTCGACATCTGCTATGAAGGTCTTGGAGGTTTAAAATAAGAAAGATCAATGTTGGAGCATCCGGATTAGTTCAAACGTTATAGCTTTGTATCTGAGGAGTCTGATATGAAAAGAATCATCATTTTGATATGTTGCTTTGCATTAATGACATTATCGCAGCGCAGTTTGGGACAGATCGTCATAGATTCTACTGACGGTCCGAACATAGGAGAGGTAATGATTAGAAAGAGCTTAAAGCCCGAAGTAAGCGTGCTGAACGAATTGATAAAACCATCTCATTATTGGGATTTTAGCGTTCTAGGAGACCTTCCCCTCAAGAAAACGATTGAATACACCGAAAGTCCGAGCAAATATACCTTTAGCAGTAATTTTCCAACATCCAACGTTGTATTCAGAACGATGGATCAGGACACGAGTTGGACTTTTGCACTTAATACAGCCGAAGGCTTGTATGAACTCGGAAGTTATGACAAAAGCGGTCCTTTGCTTTATGGCAACGGTGCTCTGGTCTATGCTTTTCCTTTGCGCTATAACTATAGCTATGGTGATTTGGACACAGTCATTATCTCGGCTGCTGACAAACTCTTATTGACTGTCGAAAGTAACAGTGATGTAGATGCTTATGGGGATGTCAAATACGGGCCAGGTGTTGAACGGCCTTGTCTTCGCGTCAAAACCCATATGAAACAGCGACTGTATGAAAATGGTCGCCTGATCGTCAAGGGAGATTTTGACATTTATGAATGGCTTACAAAAGGGCATAGTTGTCCAGTAGCATGTATTGAATATTCAGTTATCGAACAAGCCGGATTGGAGCATCATGAGACAAGCGTTCAAGTGATGGAAGATGTCTTCACGGATCAGAAAAAATTGAGCTATATACCTGAATTTGACATTTACTTTTCAGGGCAGGAATTGCATATCAACTCAAATCAAGCCAGGAAGATTCAATCTCTTGAAATACTCGATCTATCAGGTAAAATCGCTGCTTCTTTAGATCCTTTTACCGCAGAAGGACGGGAAAGCCTTTTTATAGGCAAATTATATCCCGGAGTATATTTGCTCCACATGTGTATAGAGAATGAAGGTACGTTCAGCTTTCCATTTTTTTTCAAGGGATAGTGTGGTGGATTAACTTGTTGTAAGCCAATTTTTGAAGTTGAAATTTTAATTCGAGTCAAATTATTTGCAAACTCAACGCTTTCAGGTATGTCTGATATGCAAGGTAGTTTTTTATTAAAAAAGCCAAGTGTTGCTGCAATGGTTCCTGCTGTATTGGTCTGAATAAAAGTCAAACCGGATTTCACTTTGAATATCTATTACGAACCAAATTGACTTCAAATTCGTGTGAGCTGTGGGAAGGGCTTGGTGCTTGCACGGAGCGAAGCGAACCCCTGTACACGGCGACCCTCGTTCCGTCAGGGACGAAGGGGCACACCCACTGATATTTCATCGATTCTGGCTCAGGGCAGCGTCAGTATCTCTCGTCGCTGACGTAAGGGAGCTTTTTGTGAGCTGTGACTTCTATGGAGGGAAAACCAAAATCTTCGGTAATGATGCCGTACAGCTCGTAAACCCCGCGCCCTTGTAATGGATACTTTTGCAAGGACTGGGGGAAATGTGTGCTGTCGAAAAAACGGCCTTCGCGATCCAGCCAGGTGCCGAAAGCCATGTGCTTGTGGTTGGACGTAGTGACGGGTTTATATGTCACGTAATAGCCGTGCATGGTGACCTTGCGACCTATGAAGTCCTTCATCCTTGCTGTGGGCACACTTCTCGGAAGGCTATCTTTGAGTAAGTCGAACGGGCTGCACAATGGAAAACCCAGAAGTTCGATCTCGTCAAAAGCCTGGTCATACTTACCATCTTCGAGCAAAGGCAATCGGTACTCGTCTTCCGGAATGGCAAATATCGGTCGGGAGGCCGTATAGTGAGTTTTGGGTTCGAACACTGCGGTTTTCTCCCACATCATCTCGCACTTGTGTCTTCCCGTAAAACGGAAGGCGCCTATGCGTACGAGCAAATTGAGCTGCTCGCGTCCTATGCGTACGCGCTGTACAAAGTCCTCGAGACCCGCAAAAGGTCCTCTCTTGTCGCGCTCGCTCACAATCTGCCTTGATAAGTCGGCCTCCAGAGAGGAGACATGTACAAAGCCGAGGTAGATAGTCTTATCATAGATATGGGTCAGGTATCTGCTATGATTGACACAAGGAGCTTCTATCGTAGCGCCTGCCATCCGGGCTTCGTGGACATACACCTCTGTACGATAAAAGCCACCAAAATTATTGATCACCGCAACCATAAACTCCAGGGGATAATAGGTCTTGAGGAAGAGGCTCTGGAAAGACTCCACTGCAAATGATGCCGAATGTGCCTTGCAAAACGAATACCCGCTAAAGCTCTCTATCTGACGCCACACCTCCTGCGTCAGTTCGTCGCTGTAAGCTCTCTCCTTGCAGTTGCGGAAGTACTTCTCCATCAGATTGCGGAAGGTGTCAGATGACTTCTTCTTGCCGGTCATGATACGTCTCAGTACATCGCTTTCGTCGAGGTCAAGGCCCGCAAAATGATGGACTATCTTCATCACATCCTCTTGATAAACCATGACTCCATAGGTCTCACTGAGATGCTGTTCAAATACAGGATGGAGGTAGCGTATCTCTGCCTGATTGTGGAACCGTTCAATGTACTCTCTCATCATTCCGCTCTTGGCTACACCGGGCCGGATGATGGAGCTGGCGGCCACCAGATGAACGTAGTCGTCACATCGCAACTTTGTGAGTAGTCCACGCATGGCGGGTGATTCTACATAAAAACAGCCTATGGCCTGACCACTGCGGAGTTGTGTTCTGACCTGAGGATCTGACTTGATGCGGATGATGTCATGGATATTGACCTGTTGGCCGCGATTTTGGCGGATAAGATCTACGGAATCTTTGATATGTCCAAGTCCACGCTGGCTTAGGATGTCGTACTTGTGAAAACCGAGATCTTCTGCACCGTACATGTCAAAATGGACGATGGGAAAGCCCTTGGGCATTTGTTGCAAAGCGGTATGATAGAACAATGGCTTCTCAGAGATCAGGACTCCACCTGCATGAATGGAGAGGTAGTTGGGAAAGCCCTCCATCAGCTTGCCATAACGGAAGATGTGTCGCGCATAGGGGTGATGTCTGTCAGAAGCAAGGGGATGATCGACGATCGTGTCGATGTCGGCTTTGGGCAGTCCGAGCACTTTACCCAGTTCGCGGATGATGGATTTGCCCTTGAAAGTGTTGTATGTGGCAAGCAGAGCAGTATGTTCGCGACCGTATCGTTCGAAAATGTACTCTGTGACATCATCGCGTTCGTTCCAGGAAAAATCGATATCGAAATCCGGTGGGGAACTTCTGTGTGGGTTGATAAATCTCTCGAAATAAAGATCTAGTTCAAGCGGGTCCACGTCTGTGATATAAAGGCAGAAAGCGACAATACTGTTGGCGCCGCTGCCGCGTCCGATGTGATAATAACCGGCGCTCTGGGCATAGCGGACGATGTCCCAGGTGATGAGAAAATAAGAGGAAAAGCCGAGGTTGTGGATGACACGGAGTTCCTTGCGCACACGCTCCAGAGCCTTTTCGTTTGTAGGGCCATAACGTCGTCTGCAGCCCTGCAAGGCAAGCTTGTTGAGCAACTTGTAATCATCCGATACGGAGGCGGTAAAACTGATGCGATTGTTGTCCATTCCGGAAGGCAGGTCGAGCGTGCAAGAATCTAAAACAGATCGGGTATTGGCGATGATCTGCGGATATTTTTCAAATGCGCGGACTAGGTCATCCGGTCGACGAAAATGCTCATCTTCGGCTGCATAATCTGCGGGTTCCAGTTTGCCGAGTATGATGTTGCGGTCGATGCATCGGAGGAGTTTGTGCAAGCGATAATGCTCCTGATCTCTAAAGGTCACGGGAGCATAGATCACGAGTTTGTCGAGGTGCTGACGCAGCGGAGAACGATACAAGCTATGCACTTCTCCCGGGCTTATACCCAGCCATTCGTGGGGAAGGAAGCTCTCTATTGGCTTGACCAGTTTGCGGTAGACGACATGACAGTGACGCCATTCGGGAGCGAGCAAAGGCATCGTCTGAGAATGTAAGCTGTGTTCGCTGAGATATCGACAGAGCTCGTTCCACCCTTCGTTGTTGCGGGCAATGCCGAGATAACGAAACTCCAGCTTCTTAGTCTCAGGATCCACCTGCCTGAAGTCAACCCCACAAACCGGATGGATGTTCCACTTTCTGCATGCACGAATGAAGGCAAATGTCTCTGAAGTATTGTTGATGTCAGCCAAGCACAGACGGTCTATTCCCATGTCAGCAGCTATCTGCGGTAGGTCTTCGGGCGGAATCGTCCCATATCTCAAAGAATAGTAACTATGACAAGACAGATACATTGGTCGATTTTATCGCCAAATGTATTACATAATGTCGATTTTAATGACTTTATTCATAAAAACAGCATAGAAAATCAAAAAAAATAAATTCACTGGTGTAAATCAGGTAATCTTTTAGCACACAAAAAAAAGCGCTGCCAAAAAGCTTAAAAAATTTAAAAAAACGAATTAGATTTGCAAGGTGTTGTATTAAAAGAATATGCTTATGAAAAAAATCTACTTTCTAGCAATTTTCATTAGCTTGGGAATATCCCAGCTCACCGCTCAATCGCGATTTGCAGCAACACCTGCACCTTGTTCGACTGAGTTTACATATGATGAAAACGAACCAGATAGATATTGTGGTGTGAAAGTAAAAAATCAGATCAACAGCAGCATCAATATTTTATGGCAAAGGGAAGATCTGATCCTGCCTGAAACCTGGAACGCATACGTATGTGATGGCAACTCATGCTACTCTCCATTTGTAAAAAAATGTCCGGCGGACAATCCAAATATTGTAAAAGCAAACTCACAAGTTGAACTTGATGTGCACGTCAATACTGACGGCCAAGATGGTGCACATATAGTAATGTGGGTATTCGAAAAAGAAGACACGACGCAAAGAATAAAAGTGGACTACCTCTTTAACAAGACACTCAGCTCAAATCAGGTAAAGAACATTTCCATGAAAATGTATCCTAATCCTGCCCAAAATGCCTTTACACTGGAATACAACACAGGTGTAAAGAGATTGGAGCTCATTTCACTACTTGGAAAACAGCTCGCCAACTTCAAAACTGCTCCCAACAAGAGCTACGACATCTCTTTCCTTGAAGACGGGCTTTACATGGTACGCATCATCGGAGACAATAATCAGGCGATACGAACTGTACGACTGGAGAAAAGGTCTCTAAGACCATAGGAAAACTTCTCAAAAGAATAAGAAAAGTGCCGTTTGCAGAGTAAATTCAGCAGCGGCATTTTTTTTTAACTCACAGGATATTCTACAAAATTTCTGGGGGTCTCGTACAATCTGATCTGCAAATCCATACGGGGATCAATCTGCTCCCTAAGAATGTTGTATATCTCGATACAAATGTTCTCCGCAGTAGGGATTTTATCCTTGAATTCAGGTAGATCCATGTTAAGATTCTTGTGATCGTACCTGAGTTCAACATGCTCTTCTATCAACTCCTTGAGTACTTTAAGATCCATAAGGATACCTGTCTCTGGATCCAACTCACCGCTCACTTTGACATCCAGTTCGTAGTTGTGGCCATGAAAGTTAGGATGAGAACAAATCCCAAACACCTCCTTATTCTTCTGCTCGTCCCAAGCGGGATGAAACAACCGATGGGCTGCATTGAAATGTGCTTTACGAAAAATGGCTACTCGCATGGTCAATAATCGATAGGATAGTCTAAGAAACGATCCGGGTTATGAAAAGTTGGGAACGCTAATTCTCATCCTTTTGAAAAATAATTTTGGCTATTACTTCAGCGGATTTATCCCAATCAAACTTCGTTCGATGAGATCTACCCAATTCTATCCTATGGGGCAAATCCGGATCTTTCAGCACTGTCTCCATAGCATAGCTGATTTGCTCCGGAGAATCAGGATCAACCAGATACGCACCTGGTCCACCAACCTCCGGTAAAGAGAAGCGATTCGATATAATCACGGGTACATCGCACATCAATGCCTCTAGGACAGGTACTCCAAAACCCTCCAAATAAGATGGACAAATCAAGGCTGATGCTGCTGCTACGGCATCAGCAAGATCATTTGCTGCGAGATAGGGCATCCAAATCACAGAAGATCTATGGCTCATGCTTGCCAAATATCTATCCAGATCCTCTGTCATCCAGGCTTTTCTCCCAACAAGTATGAGCTTGTGACAACTGCCCGAAGACCATTTAAAACGCTCAAATGCCTGAAGCAAATGCAGCACATTTTTGCGAGGATGAATTGCTCCTACGAATATGAAATAGGGCTCTCCAGCTGAGAGCTTTTCTTTTACTTTTTGAATAGATGCACCATTTAGCGGTCTAAACTCTGTTCGGCATCCGTTGTATGCAACTGAGATAAGGCCGGTATCTATCCCGCTCATGTCGCTTACATCCCTTCTGCTCGCTTCTGACACTGTGACCAGATGATCCGCTTTCTGTACATAGCGTGGCACATAATACTTGTAAAATAGCCTGACCCATAGAGGTACTTGTTCTGGAAAATGCCTATAGGCAAGATCGTGAATAACCATCACCTGCTGACGTTCTGTAGTCAATGAACAATATCCATCCATAGAAAGGAAAACATCAGCGCGACAATCTTTGAGCACCTTTGGGATGCTTTTCTCAAACCACCAATACCATAATATAGGATGCCTCGCCTGCGGCCCAATAATGATCGGATGAATAGATGGGTGAAAAATAAATGCTTGGTCAAATGCTCTGTCAAAAATGAAAAAATACCGGTGTTCCGGATGAAGTATGATGATTCGCCTGATGATCTCCCAGGTGTAATGCCCTATACCTTCCATCTTGTCTTTCAGAAGAAACCGCGCATTGATTGCAACATTCAAAATTTAAGAGATATGAAAATTTATCTGGAAAGTAGTTTCCGTACGGCAGCAATGATATCTTGAACTCCCAATCCGTATTTTTCTAAGAGTTGGAGAGGTGTACCGCTTTCACCAAAGCTGTCCCTAACAGCAACGTACTCCTGTCTGCAGGGATGATTCTGAACAAGGAGCTGAGCAACACTATCGCCAAGGCCACCGGCCATTTGATGTTCTTCTGCAGTCACCACATAGCCAGTCTTACGGACTGAGTCCAAAACTCCTTTTTCATCCAGAGGTTTTATCGTATGAATATTGATCAATTCGCAGTCGATACCCTCTTTCTCGAGTTCTCTTACAGCTTCAAGTGCATACCAAAGCATGTGACCCGTAGCAAATATGCTTATATCATTACCTTTTTTGATGGTAAGGGCTTTTCCTATTTCAAATTCTTCATTTTTGAGAAAAACAGGCCAATCCGGTCGGCCAAATCTCAGGTAAACAGGACCATCCCACTCAGCAATAGCTATCGCAGCTGCCTTTGTCTGAGCATAATCAGCAGGATTGATCACAGTCATTCCGGGAAGCATCTTCATCAATCCTATATCTTCAAGTATTTGATGGGTGGCGCCGTCTTCTCCTAAGGTCAGGCCAGCATGTGACGCACAGATTTTGACATTTTTGTTGGAATAGGCTATTGATTGCCTGATCTGGTCGTAAACTCTGCCGGTGCTAAAGTTGGCAAAAGTGCCTGTGTAAGGAATAAATCCTGCTGTAGCCATACCCGCAGCCATTCCCATCATGTTGGCTTCACATATTCCGGTCTGGATGAATCTTTCAGGATATTTTTTTTCGAATAAATCCATTTTGAGGGAGCCAGCGAGGTCAGCGCAAAGTGCAACAATATTTGCATTGGTTGTTGCAGCTTCCAGAAGGCCATCTCCAAATCCATTTCGAGTGGCTTTTTTCTCAGTGAATTGATATTTGTCCCAGTTGCTCATCGCTTAGAAATCTCCAAGTGTTTGTTCTAATTGACTAAGGGCCAGATTGCACTGTTCATCATTTGGAGCAATGCCATGCCACTTATGAGTACCCATCATAAAATCCACTCCGTAGCCCATTATAGTTTTCATCAAAATGGCAAGGGGTTTGCCGTTAGCTGTCAATTTTCGAGCACTTTCAAGCGTTGTGACAACTTCTTGCATGTCGTTACCATTCATCTCTAACAGATCCCAACCAAATGCCCGAAATTTGGCCGGAAGGTCTCCAAGTGACATTACTTTTTCAGTCGGACCATCGATTTGTTGGCCATTCCAGTCAACTGTAACAATGATATTGTCTAGTTTGAGGTGAGGCGCAGAGAGTAGCGCTTCCCATATCTGACCTTCCTGAAGTTCGCCATCCCCTGTGAGGACGAAAACCAATCCTTTATCTTGTTTTAGCTTTTTCGCTTTGGCGATACCCAAACCTACACTCAGACCCTGTCCCAAAGAACCTGTAGAAACTCTAACTCCCGGAAGATGTTCATGGGTCGTAGGGTGACCTTGCAGCCTTGAATTCAACTTCCGAAAGGTTGACAATTCAGTGACCGGAAAATATCCTGACCGCGCCAAAACAGAATAAAAAACAGGTGAAATATGACCGTTGGATAAAATAAAAACATCCTCACCTTCTCCACTCATGTTGAAGTTCGGATGATGATTCATCACCCGAAAATACAACGCGGTCAAGAAATCAGCACAACCTAAAGAACCTCCAGGATGTCCGCTCTTTGCCATCCACACTTGCCGGACGATATCTCGCCGAACTTGTGATGCGATCTGCTTCAGCTCTCCGATTGATTTCACAGCTCAAAGATAAGCGCAAAACAGAGAGCTAATGCTTATATGGAAATGAAATTCATGGAGATATAACTATTCCTGTTGTGAATGCGTTACACTTAGATGCATAGACTAGGTGTTTTCTTGATTTTCTCGTGGTTGGGTGCAATGACTATTTCTTGTACTAAACAGGAAGTAACACCTTATCAGATGGAACAGTCTCTCAACTTTACCATCTCCGCAGGTTTGAGTCCTTCTCTGAGTCACGTTTTTTTTTGGAATTTAGAGTCTCCGCTTGATTCATATCTCAAAACTCATGGACTTAGCTTAGATCAGGTCACTGCTGTGAAGCCCGCTGACATTTATATCGAACCCGTGTTGAATAGTTCTTTTTCCTATGCTTTAATCAACAGTGCTAAAGTTACAGTAGCTCCCCGTGAAGATCTCAATCTATTCATACCTATCGCTGAGGAATATCCCCTACCAAATATTGGATCTGGTGTGTTACATCTTACAGGAGGTATTGCTGATGTAAAATCCATACTTAAAACAATAGAAAATCATACTGAATTAGTCCTCAGATTTCGAGATATCCCTCGCAGCACCAGCAACCACAGGCTTGTCGTGCGATACAATGTGTTTGTGAAATAAAAAGGATTTTAATTGATTTGAATTTGGAAGATATGGTTTTGCGATATTGGATTAATCACTTCATTTGATCCAATGCACCAAATAATTGCTATAGCGAATCATCGAAACAATTCAACCACAAAGCACTTACTTATACCCTTATTAAATCTAAACAAAATACTAGCTGGTATTTTTTATACTCCACCCTTGCAGATTACTGTCTGTTTTCATTGTTCCTCATTTTTTTTCGCATTTCCTGTATTGAGAACCGTCTTGGCAGACAATTAGGCTAAAACACAAGAGGACCAAAACAAAGCTTAGATATGATCGAATGGTTTTGAACTGCGAAAATAAAGTGAGTGATTTCTCTCGAGGATAAAGTAACCGAGCAAAACTTTGTTCGACTTTGTGATAGACCTTAAGAGAGTATAATCAAGCTTACTTAAAATATATTTGCATCAATTGAACAGTAACAACATACAGTTTCACAAAGCCCGGTAAAAAAAATTCGTGCGCAGGTCGCATAGCGGCAAGTTTTTAACTTGTAGATAATTTGACCTATTATATAATTAGATCTTATAATTCCGGGAAGAAGGTAAAACTTAGAATATCCCATGACGAGATCCTATGCAACGACTATGTTGGCATTCTCTTATATCAATCTATCAGCTAAAATATTAACTCATGTACTTATTGAGCCATTCATGAGTTTCAGTCTTATACGTGATACCGATTGGCACAATTTTCTTATTAGACAATTTTATGTCATTCGCCTTCAATTCGCTAACATGCAAAGCATTGACTATATAGGATCTGTGTACTTGGCGCAATAAGGTAGAATTTTTGAACAAATCACAAAAATTCTTGAGTCTCTGATAATCATGTTTGACCGTCCCATCACTTATATAAATATTAAGCAAATTATTTTCTGCTTCAATGAACACAATATCCTTCAATTTTACTTTAGAATTCACACCATTATTAATTGCTATCTCCATCTCCTCTTCAGTCTTTTGTTGTTCTTTAGATTTTATGTCACTCAATTGAATGAATAATCCTTGGTTTGATAATTTAAGTTGTTCATTTTGGAAATCCAAATATCGATTAATTTCTGCTTCCTTTTTCTTTGCAGAATAAAAATAAAATCCTATTCCGAAAGTACCTAATAATAAAGACGACAATATACCAAGAAAAAGATTCTTATTCTTTAGTTCTAAGCTCTGGTTAGTAATTGTGGCTTGCTTTTTCTCTGTTTCGTATTTGGTTTCGAGGTCTTTTGTTACTTTTAGCACCTGAACTCCATAAAGTGAATCTTGAAACATAGAATAATTTCTATAATATTGACTTGCCAAGGCATAATTTCCATACAAATAGTTGTGTTCCGCAATATTCCTATAAAGCTTGGATAATTGGTCAGAATTACTCAATTTCTCAGCTATGTTCAAAGAATTTCTGTAATAAGTATCTGCCTCTTCAAACTTTTTTCGACGTGACAAATTATTTCCCATATTCAAATATGCATTAGAAAAACTTAATGAATCATTTAATTTTAAAGCGATCTCCAAAGAAGTTTTATAATACCCGAATGCTTTTTCATGTTCACCAATATTGGAAAAATAATTTCCTTTTACACCATTTAACAAACCTATTAGATAATCTGATTTTATAATTGTACTGTAATACAAAGCTGAATCGGAATATCTATTCAATTTCACTGAAGTTGCGTTTTTATTATCCTTAATAGAATTCATTGATGCCAAATTAGTATAAGTATTAGCCAAATTGGTATAATTTCCATTTGCTCTATGAAATTCAATAGCTTTTAAGAAATATTCTTCAGATTTTTTATAATCCTTAATAGAAAAGGATAGGGTTCCCAAATTATTAAGTGTTTTCCCAATATTAATTTTTTCATCCAAAGATTCATAAAGATTAAGAGCAGCTAAATATGAATTCATAGAAGTTTTAAAATCACCTAAATTTGAATACACATTTCCCAATTCATTATATGCATTTGCTTCTACATTTTTTATTCCTGCAACCTTTGCCAAATTCAATAATTCTTTCAATTCATTTAAGGCAGCCTCATTATTTCCCAGTCTATTTAAAATTGAACATTTCAATGTAATTGCCCTTAATAGTAAAACCGTATCTTTTAATTCAGTAAATATTGTCAATGCTTTGTTGGCATGGTTTAATGCAAGATCATTTTTAGCTTGTGATCTTAAGGAATTAGCAATGTAAGCATGAGCAGTCCCAATTTTGCTCTTATCCCCAATGGTTTTTGCAGTTTGAAGAAATTGCTCTGAGTAATAGTATGAGCTGTCTAAATCAAATGCTCTATAAATCTCAGTCAATGACTGATAAATATCAACTTTATCGGTTTCCTTAGGGTTGTTTAGCAGAACCCTCAAAAGGCTATCTTTTTTGTAATCTTGTCCATAAATCTTTTGTGAATAAAAAATAATACTTATACTGTAAATGAAGATAATAACTTCTTTCATGGGAATAAATTTACATCAAAAGTAAATAAATCAATCTACTTATAACTAATCTAAGTTCTATTTATTTTCACAGATGAGCTCAAGTAAACAATCCTTTTTGACAAATTTAATGAACAGTAATATTAAATTGCAAATTTGCTAAATAGCCAGTATATAGTTCTATTATGAAGCAACTACCCAATTTCTCCTCAAACAAGATTAGTAATTTACAGCCTACCTAAAACACACAGGGAACTCCTTAGTAAGTGATAACTCTGTGTATAATCCTCCATGGGATTTTCTGATTTTAAATAAATATTGCGTACCTACGGTACGCCATATGCTTTCCCTGCTTTCTCCTGACCAATATGTCGTCCCTAACGGGACTTTATATATTGCGCACAAATTCTGTTCCGTTAGGGACAAAACACAAACACAGGTCGCGCTTATAATAAAGAAAATTCTTCGCCCAACTAGTCTTTGAAGCCTGCAGATAAAATGCTAAAAACAAATTATCTTCAAATTACAATAACTATCCCAAGTTTCATTCTTGAGTTGACCACATACTTTAAGATCAACCCATCAGCAAAACTATTGATCATAATGATATCTGCATTGAATTATCAAACACTTTTGACTTCGCTTTTTCTCGCTGGATATTTTATAAACAAGTCTATGTTCCGCAGTAATCCTCCTAGACCAAAATCCCTGCAAATCATATTTTAATGGCTCAGTCTTTCCCAGTCCATGAAATGGTGTAATTTTAATATCCCTTAATAAATTTTTAATTTTCTCTATTATCTCAGGATCGTTTTCCATCCAATATTCAAAATCTTCCCAAGCGTGAGAAGTAAATTCGAAGTTCATCCCATAAATTTTACAGATCCTTCAATTTGAGTTTTTTAACCTGCCTTTTCTCAAGCTGCTGTATGGACTCTTGCAGTCTTTTTCTATTGCTCTGTGAAGAAAGTAGATATCCCGTTTCTTGCATTGCATTATATTCCTTCATAGAAAGAATGACCACTGCATCATCATCAGATGTGCGCGGAATGATAAGAATATCGTCAGACTCTGTCACTTCGTCCAGATATTTTTTGATATTGCTTCTTAATTGGCTAATGGTTGCGGTTTTCATAACAAATATTTGTACGCCCAAATGTACAATATTTTGTACATAATATATAATTTTTTTCATTTTACAATAATTAATGAGTTCTAAATAAAAGATAAATAAACCCGATTTGGCGCCTGCTCACAGCTTATCAAATCCTCTATTAATCTGCCCAAGTAAAACTATACGGCTTGAATTTGAAAATGAGAATGATGAAAAATGACCTAGCTACGTCAAACAATACAGATTTCTCATCAAATATTACCATTCTTTTGCCTCAAGTGGAACTAACACAAAATAGAAATTTATAGAATTGATATTGCGTACCTACGGCACGCCGACCGCTTCCCCTGTTTTTCCTGACCAATCTGCAGTCCCTAACGGGACTTATTTATTGATCACAGACTCAGTCCCGCTAGGGACAAAACACAGGTCGCATTAGGCATCCATTATTGAAAATTTTAGCTTGATTACTTTACTAAAACTTGTACCACTTATATTGCGTACCTATGGTACGCCAACCTCTTCCCCTATTTTGTTCTGACCGTTATGTTGTCCCTAACGGGACACTATATAATGCTCACAAATTCTGTCCCGTCAGGGACAAAACACAGGTCTCTCTTATAATGAAGAGTTAGCATCCAGGTGCCGTAGGCATCCAATATTGAATTTTTAGCTTGCTTATCATTCTATAAACTTATGCCATTTATATAGCGTACCTACGGTACACCGACCGTTTCCCCTTTTTTGTTCTGACCGCTATGAAGTCCCTAACGGGACACTATATAATGCTCACAAATTCTGTCCCGTTAGGGACAGAATAAAGGTCGCATAGCATCCAATATCAAATTTTTAGCTTGCTTATCATTCTATATAAACTTGAGCCATTTATATTGCGTACCTACGGTACACCGACCGTTTCTCATATTTTGTTCTGACCGCTATGTTGTCCCTAAAGGGACTTTATATAATGGTCACAAATTCTGTCCCGCTAGGGACAAAACACAGGTCGCGCTTATAATGAAGAGATAGCATCCAGATCCTGTAGGGGTCTGATATAAAAATTTCCAAAAAGATGAAAAAATCCTTGCCTTGTATTAACTCCAAAGCAAGGATCAAACAATATTCTATCTGACTAATGTAACATCACCTACCAAGGTTTCTATGCTATTAGACTAAATTACAAAATAATAGAAAATGAAAACTAAAAAAATTTTACTTCATCACACTAAACCTTCCTGCATATACATCCTGTCCAGAATATATCTTCAAAACATATACTCCATTCACTAACTCTGCTGTACTTATCTGAAGTATAGATTCTTTGTTTCCTGCAGATAGATTTCTTGACACCAACTTTCCATTGAAATCATATATTTCCATATGATGGACCGTGAATCCTTGATTTGTTTTGACATAAAGGACGTCCTGTGCTGGATTAGGATAAATCTGCACTAGACCTGACTTTGACATATCTTTGGTCGCTACTCCTGGGTTGATGGTGATGTCTTTACAGAAAGTAATAGAGTCACATCCATAAGCTGTTAGACACACTATATAATGACCTGACTTATTATAGGTATGCTTAGGACTAAACTCAATGGAGTTATTTCCATCACCAAAATTCCAAAAATATCGATTAGCATTAGTTGTTAAATTGGTATACTGTACCTCATTTTTAGAAATTGATATGCTAAAGTTATTGTTAATTTGCTCCTTTTCCTTCACTTTAAAAGCAAAAGCAGCACTGCAGCCATTTGCATCAGTAACGGTTACTAGATAATCTCCATAACCAACATTGGACAATTTCTCGGATGTTTGCCCATTGCTCCACTTATACACATATGGGCTTTTGCCCCCACCTATTGCGATGAGAACAGATCCATCTTTTTGCCCTGAACATTCATTGTTAATGTTACTACTCCATAGAGTCGGTTGTGGCAATTCAGCTACATTGACAATGTGAGAAGAAAAACAACCATTAGCATCGCTTACTGTCACTGTATAATTTCCAGCAGATACATTGGATAATGTAGAAGTAGTTTGATTGTTGCTCCATTTGTATTGATAAGGTGCAGTTCCAGAACTAACAGAAATTAACGCATTTCCATTGGATTGATTTTTGCAAGAGCCGTTGGTGGAAGAGATGGAAATTACAGGACGTGAAAAACTCGATACTGTTGCAGAAACAGTAGTTGTGTGGATACAATTAGCTGATACAACTCCCGTTATTGTACAGGTGTATGTACCAGGAGCCAAATTATTTATTGTTTGAGTGGTTCCACCATTACTCCATTTATAAGAAATATTAGATCCACCATTTGAGGTAACTGTAAGTGAGCCATTATTTTGACCACTACATGAACCTGTGTTGGATGTCACCGATGCTTTCAAAGGACTTGAGTTTTGAGCTTTATACAAAGCCATCATTTCATTTTCATCTAATAACTGTCCAAAGATGTGAATATCATCCAGCCAACCATCAAAATAACTTAAACCCGTTCCCCATATTTTTTCATCCTTAGACTCTTTACCGATATATGATTTGTAATTATAGTCATGTAGATTTGGAACACCATAGCCACCATCAGGAAAAACAAAAGGTTGTGAATTTTGAGGAAACCACTGTCGCACAGTCTCATAACCATCATAGAAATAACCTGGTGGGAATTGACCATCTATCATAATCCTAAAATGATTGTAACTAGAAATATCTCGACTGATACTTACAAAATGCCAACCTGATTTTACTGCATCAAACGGGACAGCAATATCTCTATCCCATGTATCGAAAAAAATACCATAAGTATTATCAAAATTTGCTTGTGCTCCTAAACCTCCAGGCTTGTATATTGAGATATTCAAATCCCATGATTCCATGCCATTAGGGCCTCCATCATAGATGACCATTTGTTCTTGTAGATTGACTTTAAACCAAAAACTTATTGCACGTTCATTTATTACGGGAGCTTCTAAAAATGTCCCATTCCCTAGTCTAATAGCACTATTACAATTTCCAAATCGATCTTTATCATATCCAACACTTCCGTTTCTTGGAATAGGATGATTAGAAAAACTTGATTTATCGTTAATATTTCCATCACAGTCTAAATAAAGACGCTCTGAACAAATTGAATTTGTTGGCTTCTGTATAACTTCAAATTTTTTGGATGACATTAAACATAATTCTCCATTGTCAGCTTTTTGGTAAAAGTTCCAGATATGTTGACCTAACTGAGTTGGTAAAAATTCATGCATCCATCTTTTCCAATATAAAATTTCAGATCCTGAATTTGAGTTAATATCATAAATATCTTTTTGTCCATCAGGTAAAATTAATTCACTTTTACCTTGAATTGTTATGTTTGGTGAAATTTGATCAATACTCCAATAACGCCAAATGGGTTCACATTCATAAAATTTCGTCTGTTCTAATATTTGATAAGGATGTCGAAATCTAAACCCTTCTTCAGCGATTTTTGCATATTCAAAATGATATGGAGTACAAGGAAATAGGCATTTGTTGTTAATTAACTCATTAATATAAGGATTAATTTCATTTTTAGATTTTGAGCTCCAATGACCAACACGAGCAGCATCTTTTAACATTATTCCATCTCCATCATGTGTCGCACCAAAACTGTGACCAAGCTCATGAGAAACTGTACATCGAAGGTAATCTAAATCATTTGTATAATCTCGAATGACTTGCTTTGCATCAAATACACAAATTGCTTTTATTGTGGCCCAACCTACAAATCCATTAAACTCTCTATTCGACCAAAGTTGGCTTAGATCATGATTAATATTTAGAAAATTATTATCTCTAAAGGACCAATCACGAAATTGAATTTGGAGGTCATTAATATCACTAGTCCCATTCCATGGATCACATGAGCTACAATTTGAAATCCAAGTTCCTGCTATCCTTAAGTAAATTTTAGAATTAAATGAGTTTTCAAAATTTGGCTGGCTTAAACCAATTATTGCTGCCATTCTGCCATTTACACCATCTGCGTTTCCATATTTTTGGAACATACTAAAATCAGCAGCTTGTGCAATATCTAACTCATAACACCCTGCCATACTTGATTCTGCCTGTATATTTGCCTTAGCCAAATGAACATCTTCCGCTAAACATTTATATATTTTAGAATTTGTTATATCAGAAGCCTTGTAAAATAATAACTTTGAAGAATTCATAATTCCGCCGTCTTCAATTAATGGTTCAATAACATAGGTCTCTTTTTCGTTTATATCTGCCACACATACAAAGTAAGCGTCAGATAGCATTAAAAAAACTTTGGATTCATTTAAACCTTTTATTTGTCCAGAAAATGTTGGAGAAATTTTAAGGTCTGTTTCTATTATACCAGCTTCGCCTTGTATATAGCATTTACTTCCGGGTTTGGCAATATATGTTCTATCAAGATCAGAATTCAATCTTCTGCCATCAGGTAATACTATTTCCAAATTTAATTGGTAAATTTCTTCTGATTTATTCGGAATTTTTTCTTTATCGAGAATATAATAATTTTTAAATTTCGCAGAAAGAGATCCAGATCGACTTGTATTCATCGCAATATCTTTAATAGAAATAGATAAGCTCTCTGATGGCCTTGCATTGTATGCTAATCCATGAGAATAAATCTTGCCAGAAGCTTGAGAAAATAATCTCAATGTGCTAAAAAAAAGTAAAATTGTAATAAATTTAATTTTCATAATCGTTGGTTTATTTAATTAAAGTAATGTCGCCTGTAAATAGAAAAGGAGTTTGATCAAAATATTTTCCTTTGATGAGAAAAACAAATACTCCTGGATTCATAGCTTGTCCTCTGAATGTACCATCCCATTTTTTCTCTATTTCTTGTGTATAATAGATCTGTTCACCCCATCTGTCATAGATATAGAGTTCAAATTTGTCTACGTCTATTCCATAAATATCAAAATAATCATTAATATTATCTCCATTTGGACTGAAGACATTGGGTACATAGATGTGATTGCATTTTCGTACTCGTGCATCCAATGTCACCAAGCTATCACAGCCATATTGATTAAGATATTTGAGATAAAAGATCTCATTTTTATCTAAATGTTTTTCTACTATTTTTAGATATGAGTTTATGCAATATGTGCTATCAAGACTTAGGTCTTGTGTTGGATTTACTTTTATTCTAGATGTCAATACGCTATCACAATTATTTTGAGATATCAAGGAGTCAGTATAGATTCCATCCGCATCATATATATTTGATCCTACTGTAACATAATCTCCATCACAAATCGTAAACTCTTGTGATTTGAAAGAATTTACCCTCACTTCTAAGTCTAAAATGACAATACTATCGCAACCTTTACTTGAATTTAAACTATCTTGAAAAATTCCAGCATTAGAAATTTGCCTGTTGCCAAACTTAAAGTAATCTCCTTCACAGATACTTTTTTCGATATTAATTTTATAAATTGAGTTGACTTTCAACTGTGTTTGAATTACACTGTCACAGTTAAATTCATTTTTCAACGAATCAATATAAATTCCTGATTCAAAATATGTGTTATGCCCCACTTTAACTGAGTCTGATTCACAGATTTCTATAGTGTTCAATTCTACATTATGAGAATGAACTATCAAAGAAAGCTCGACTACACTGTCGCAATTATAAATAGTCCACATTGTGTCTACATACAATCCAGCTTTAAAATAGCGACTATTGCCCACTTGAAAAAAATCACCTTCACAAATTTCTTTCTGCAATTGCTTGTATTGAATGGGATTTGCCTCAAGGTTTAAAGTATAAATAGTGTCACAATCAAAAAGCGATCTCAATGTATCAATGTAAATACCAGGCATATTGTATTTCTTATTATTTACTTCAAAAAATTCATTTTCGCAAATACTAATAGCTCTAGTCACAGTATTCAAATCATTCTTCGTTAAACTCAACTCTACAATACTGTCACAACCAAGATATGTAGTTAGGGTATCAAAATAAATACCTGGAAAACTGTGCCCTTCGAATGGAAAACGATTAGCGCAGACAGCAATAGTTCTTGTAAAATTCTGAATAGGATTTACTTGAAGATTTAAGCTCACAATACTGTCACATCCCTTTATAGTAAATAATGTATCAATATATACCCCAGTCTTGTTTCTTCCTTTGTAATTCTCTCCCTCACATATCATTCTAGTTTCTGTGAAGTTTTCACTTTGATGAACAGTAAGATTCAAATTTCTTATGCTATCACATCCATTAGAAGCTATGAGCGTGTCCATATAAATCCCAGATGTAGTGTATCCATGATAGGAATTTCCTTCACATATTTCTGCACTCACAAAAGATTCGGATGGTTCCAATATATCTATGAAAATTTCACTATGGATATTCATGTCATTTTTTCCACAGCCAAACTCTACAATATAATCTTTGACTTGACTCACACCATTCAATGGAAAATCATTCCAAGTCCCATCGCCTATACCATTGACAAATATAAAGTGGGCATAGTCTTCGCAGTGGTTGGCAGGCCAACATTGGCAGTCATTTGGCTCGCCGCTTACCATATCCACATACCAATTGGCATAATATCCATTGACTCCACTGGATTGTCTAGCACGACAAAACTCGTATTTGTCTTGATTAGAGAAATGTCTTCCTTTCCCTCCATCTTCAAGACCTTCGCATCCAGTAACCCAGCGCCATTCTCCTTCTTTTTGTCTATCACTAGCTCCTATCCAAGAATTACTTTGAATCAATCGTGATAAAAAATTGTTTTCTCCACTATCCGTTATAGTAACAAGATATCCTTGTACACCAAAGAGGTTTTGGGCCTTAGAGTCTCTTTCTGCTGTATTCCAATCTATGTGCACATTGCTCTTGATCAATTTGTAATAATGCCCATTTTCTGAATTGAACAATGCATCTCCCAACACTATGATGATTTTTTTCGATTTTTTACTTCCTTTTCTAGTTTGCCGATAGCAAATAGTTCTGATGATTTCTTCCCATACACCAAAATTAGAATTTCCACTTAGTGTCAATACTCCTGTATTCGAATCAAAATTAGATGTGATCTCATGCTTAGGTTTGAGAATCAACGTGTCAACAAATTGTTCATAGCCTTCTTCAAAATATATCTTGACAGTCGATAGAGTAGTACAATATCTTCCTGCTTCTATTTGATAATTTGGAGATATCAATTCGCAATCTTTACAGACCTTTATTTGATGATCCCCTATAACAATTGGAGGTTTATTCTCAAAACACGCCTCTTGTAATATCGTGCTATCTGATGAAATTGATCTTATGGATCCATCTATATTAATACTTACACAGCCCGCAGCAATTACTTTTCCATCATTATAGTCACTAAAAGAACAAGTGATATCATGGCACCCTTCATGTAAGAATATTGTGGTGTCCAAGGCAAGATTTGGACTTGTAAATGGCCATTGCAAAGGGGTAGGTGTAGATGAAAAATATTGAATTCCATCAATAGAAAAATAATTAATAGCTGAATTCAACATTTAAGTGCGACAAGGTTCAAAAATACTTCATTTGGTGTTTTGTAGCCTAATTTTTTTCTTGGTCGATTATTTATTTGGGATTCAATTCGATCCAAGTCAGTTTGCTTGAGCATGGAAAAGTCTGATTTTTTGGCAAGTATTGTCGTATTAAACCATTGATATTTTCATTGCAACCTCTTTCATAAGCGGAATATGGATGAGCAAAGTATATCTTAGTATTCAATGCTTTTGCCAATGTTTGATGATCTGCATTTTCTTTTCCATTGTCTAATGTAATTGTATGGCATAAGTTTTTATATTTTTTCAATTTGCAACTGATTGTTTTGGCTGTGAATTTAGCTTCTTTGGACTCCAGCTTAATGATCTTGACAAACAAGGATTTTCTTTCCACCATACTGGCAATTTGGGACTTATGATTCTTTCCTACTATAGTATCTCCTTCCCAATCTCCATACCTTTTTGAGATTCAACAATCTTTGGTCTATCTTCAATACATACTCTGTTTTTGATAATTCCCCTTTGTTTATAGGTATTTTTGCGTCTTCGCCTACTTCTGTGGGAATGTCTTAAATTACTCCATAGATCACCTCCTTTCCTTTTATCTTCATATACATATTGATATATGCACTCTTTACTAACCCTTTCATACTTATCAATATTCGCTCGACCTTCGATTTGCTCTGGGCTCCACTTGATTTTAAGTAATTGATCCACTTTGCTTTTAAGATCGCTTGTAATTTTATTCTTCCTTCCCTTTCCTTGTGCTCTCTGTTCACTCCGATCCTGAGCTCTTGCGCTTCCATATAACTTGTATGAACCAGGTGAAGAGTTTCTATCGAGTTCCCGATATATAGTGCTTCTATGATATCCTAATTCCACAGCAATCTGAATAATGCTCATTCCTTGCCTTTTAAATTGTTCAATTAATACCCTTTGAGGGTAGGTGATTTGTTTATACATTTGTGTACAGTTAAAAATCTTGAGGGGAAAGTACCTATTTTTATAATAGGTCTTTCTCCAAAAGAATGTTTTATTAACTGTCGCACTTATTTATGGAATCTAGTATATAATTATCTACAAGAAATTGAATTTTTACTCTGAATGAATCTGGCATTACAGTAATGAAATGTCTAGCCATCACTATTTCGGGATCTTGAGGTCCAGTGGGTTGTTGCCCTGATTGACAATTTGTTTTTGAAAAACTCAAGTATCTGCTATTGCTCGTCGAATAATAAGGACCGATAGTAGGTGTAACAAATGGATGATAAGGTAATGTATAGCCCGGCTCTACATACGCGTTTTTGACAGAAACGATTAGCCAATATTTATCCTCGGTATTATTAGATAATAATGCACCTGATACGGGATCTCTCCCTGTATTCAAGCTTATTTCGGGACCAATACAAGATTTAATACATTTGTCTAATTTTATTTCAATGGTATCTCTGCTTATACTACAATTTCCCACTCTTACAGTCAAGATATATTTGCCTATATTTTGTTGTGTAATAGCAGGAATTGTGTTGTTCTGGTTAGCTGAGCTATAGCCGTTTGGTCCTGTCCATGAGTATGTTGCATTTTTTCTGGTATCTGCTGTTAATATTAGACTATCTCCTATGCAGTATAATACTTTATTGGATCTTGCCTCTGCAGAGCTCTGTAGTGGATCTGAATAATCACCGTATAGAGAATCAATAGTGTTCTGATCTATCGCACAATTATATAAGTTGATATCATCTATAACTCCATTGAATGGATACCAGATGGTGCCACCACCCAACATTCTTCCTATCACAAGATCTCTATTATTAGCTTCTATAAAATTTGCATTGTTGATTCTTTTTTGTTTTTGTAATCTCCCATTGAAGTACATACTCCATAAGTTATTGTTGACCACTACAACCATATGCACCCATTCGCAGGTATCGAAGCAAGTTACAGTAGTATCTTCTGCAAAATTAATGGGGCCACTTTGTCCATTTCTATTATTAAAACCAACTCGCAACAATCCTGTATTGTCTGTGCCAGTACCACACCATATGCCAGGTTCAGCCGTTATGCCATCACCTGCTTTACTTATCAATTGAAAGTAACCATTCTGTGCAAATCTTCCATTTCCGTCCATTCCTGCAAAACTACATTGTTTGAACCACAGGGATAACGATACGCTTTTTCCTAATGCTAAAGATGGACTATTAGGAACAAGAATCCAATTCTGATTGTAATATCCTCCAAACTGATAAGCGCTTTTAGGATTATTGTATCTATCATTCGTCAAGATAGGATTATTACTTACTCCATTGAGCATTCCGTGATCATTATTCCCACTTTGATCTTGAGTATTCCCTGAAAAATGAAGGGAAAGTATGGGCTTACATTGAGAAAATGCAAAATTATGAAAGAATATTAACGAAAATGAAATTATGAATTTTATTAAATTTGCATTAATTAATTGTATAAATTTATTACTTGAACTAAGTTTACTGGTCATTTTTAATATAGAAAAATTATACATAAAAAAATAGTTTGAGGCTCTAATATTATCTCGATACATTCACAGAACCTTTTATAACTTTTTAAATGCATGCACAAATTCAATTTCTGTAGCATATTTTTCAATCTGTGAGCTTTCTTTGGTACAAGAAGTCGCAAGGCTTAAAATGATCAAAAGACAATTATAAGGAATAAAATCTAATTTTTTCATATATAATAAATTTTGTACCACAAAGATGAGCCACATCTAGATATCAAAAGGGCAAGTCACCACGAACAGGCTTCGAAAGCTGTTAAAGAGGCTTTTTTTCGACACGAAAGGGGATTTTTAAAATGACTCAATTCGCAAATTTGCAGCAACAACTTCTCCATCATTTTAATCTCTTCAACAACTCACTATAATAATTATCTCCTATGTCATGTGATGTTTCTTTCCCGCGTCGAAGAATAGTCAATATGCGTTCATCACGAATGAGGCGTTGTATCTTGTCTATGGCAATTATTGTCTCGCGAGAGATGCGGATGAATCTGTCCGGGTCTAAAAAATCCAAAATACTATTGAGACTATTGTCCACAGGTATATCTTCTTGTTCTGTGACGTAAAATGATTTGCCATTGCCCGCAGCAGTGATCCACAATATTCTGTCATATTCCAAGCGAATAAGCTGGTCTTTTTGTTTGATAAAAAAATGATTTTTAGCTTGGATAGCTTCTTTATCTTGTATTGCATACCTGCGTTTATGAATCTCGTCCAAAGCTTCGCGAAACTTGACTTCCCAATGATGTATAAATGGCTTGTCGATATATTTTACAGCACGATGACTGAATTCATTGATGATATTGCTGCCATACCCCGGATGCCCTGTAAGAAAAACCAACCAAGGAATTTCGTATCCATTGAGCTTTAGTTTTTGTAACACCTGTGTGATTACAATTCCTCCTCTGATCTCAATATCCGTAAAAAGTGCATCGGGTTTGTGCTTGATGATGAGAGCATAAGCAGTATCTACATCCTCTGCCCTGTCTATCAACTCTACATCCGACATTTTCTCAAGTGCAGTACAAACAAAATCGAGAAGTGTAAGGTCGTCTTCTATAGCGATTATCCTAACTTTCTTCATAGATCATATTTGTAATTCATAGGAATAAGCCAGTGTACCAGGGTCCCATGGGTGCGGCCCTGCTCATCTTTATAGATCTCATCTTCATACCACATTTGGAGCTTGTTAGAGTTGTGGATATTATAGATGTCTATGAGCTGTTTGAGCATGTTTACTCCTTGCTGTGTGCCCTGACTTCCTGCTATTTTTGCAGCCTCTCTCCCTACACCGTTATCTTCAATTTTGATGTGAATGAAATCACTGTTCGGTTGGTGTATTTGTACGATGATATGGCCACCGTTTACTGCGTTTTTTATTCCATGTTCTGCTGCATTTTCTACATGTGTAAGAATGGACAGTAGTGGGACCTGTACATTTTCTATGTTTATTATTTCACTTTTGTCCGGAACCTGAAATTTTAATTTTTCCTGATATCTCGTTTGCTGGATGAACAGATAGTTTTCTACCAACGTGAGCTCGTCCTTGAGGCTATGATAGGGTTTTCTCTCTTTGCTGTTTCTAAAAATAATTTCGATGTTGGCACCCAATTTTCCAATCACCTGTGTAGCTTCCGGCACAGAGATGGTTTTGACCTGGATCCAATTGAGTACATTTTTCAAAAAATGGGGATTGAGCTGATTTACTATCGCCTGCACCTGAAGATTCATTTTATCTTGAAGCATCTGCTGCTCGCGAGAGTGCATCTGAGACAATTGGTTGTGTTGCTCCAAAATTGTTGTTTCTTTGGTCACCAGTAATTTATTTTTTTGAATAATCCTTTTTAGAATTCGAATCAAAAATAGGTTACTCGCGATGACAATAAGGGTCAACAGCCACCAAAGGGTCTTATTCTGCCACCAATGCCCCTTTATGAGCCACGAAAGGCTTTTTTCTTCCGAAGAAATATTGAGATTTTTAATGGCTTTTACCCTAATTTGATGTGTCCCTTGAGCCAAATTTTGAAGTAAAATTATGCCGGGGTCTGTCCCTTCTATCCATCCCTTATCATCCAAGTTGTAACTCAATCGGACATTATCATACAGGCATTCGGACTTTCCTATATCAAAATAAAGCTGAACTGAATGGGTCCCTATCTCGAATTCGAGGTTCTTGGATTCATTATAACAGCTGTCCTGAGAGCAAATTTTGCTAAAACTCAGTTCAGGTCTCAAGCTGTCTTCTTTGTATTTCTCCAAACTGAGTTTTAAAACTCCAAGAGTATTGCATACCCATAGATTTTTTGCGTGATCTATAAACATTCCGTTTTGTTCTACGCCTCCTCCCGAATACCCAGCTCTGCGGTTGAAGTAATGCAGTTGTGGTGAACTGCCGTAAACTTCATTTTCATCAAACCAACCTATGCCATCCTGATTGCCAAAATAAATTTTCCCATCCTGACATAATAAAGAACCAACAGTAGAATTCCCAATGAATTCTTCAAAGCGATATTCTAAGACGGAAACCAATGTATAATTCGATTGAACAAAACGATCCACATCAATAAAAACCAATCCAAAATCTGTTCCCATCCATATATTCCCTCTACTGTCAGTACATGATGAAATAGCTCCGGGTATTTTTTCGTTCTCCTTTTTGAGAAAATTGATTACACTATCACGGCCGGTAATGTAAACGGATATACCCTGAGAAATTCTACCCATCCAAACATTTCCCAACTTATCCTTAGAGGCTGTAAGCACATTAAATAATTTTAGCCCCTTGCTTGAATCTATTTTTATATAATCTTGATGGTCATTTGTCATTTCATTTTTTGTGCAAATCCAAAGTCCTGCTCCTCCACTTTTCCCCATCACCGGTTCTCCTGAACGGAAACGGCTCAAAAAATAGACAAATTCTTTAGAATCTATATATTCTATCTTGTCGGGTCCTTTTATTTTAACCACAGAACAAGGATTGGAAATTGAAAAATAACAATTGCCGTAATCATCTTGCAAACTGCTATTAAGTGCATATACCACTTGGTTTTTCCAAAGCGGAGTTTTTATAACTCCATTTTCTAAAAAACGAAATCCATCCCTCTCGGAAGAAAACCAAATGCGATGTTTACTGTCTTCGTTGATGGCCCAAATCGATGGCGGTATGTTTGAATGATCGTCGTCCAATTCCTCCACCCACGCAATGGCATTGAACAATCCGCGATTGCCGGCGCACCAAAAGTTACCTGCTTTATCTTTGACAACCGATGTAATTCTATCTGCACTTTTGAGCTTGAATTGACTTGTGATCTTAGCTTCATTGTTCAATTCTGTAATGAGGAATTCCTTAGCATTATAATATTCTATCAGATACAATTCTTTCTCTCGCGGTTCTACCTTTAGGATATGGTATTTTGAGGAATAAAAAAGTGAAGCTTGATCATTTGATTTGGGATTTAATTTATATAACTTATTTCCTGATTGATATATCAAAAAGGAGTCTTGCCAATGATATACATTGTCTTTAGATTGTAGTAGTAGCTTATATACAGAATCTCTTATAAGATAGGTAGAATCCGGATGTAGGTTATTGTAAGATATGAAGGAATTAAAATCATTAGCAGCAAGCAAAGTGTAATATTCTGATTTCTTGAAAGTGGTTAATGGATCAATAGGTATAAATTCCAATTTATGAAAATCGAATTCATAATATCTTGACAAGTGAACATCACAGCAGATCAGTCTCTTGGTGTTGGCATTATACTTCAACAAGTGCTGTTCAGAAAAAGCAATATCTGGAAAGAGTGCCTTATAGCTATAATTCCGAATAGACTCGGATTTGATCCTTGAGAAACCTTGATTTCCAACAATCCAACTGGCTCCATCATGTGTATGCAATAGATCGAGTACCATTGTACTCAGTAAACCCTGTTTAGTACTGATCTGAGTGAACTTTGTACCATCAAAACAGACAACCCCATCACCATAAGTGCCTATCCAAAGTTTTCCATCAGGTGCGACTTTTTGAACTATGCAATTTCTTAAAAAGGGATAGTCCTTTGTTGAGTATTCCTGCACAGCGAGATATTGTGTATAAGTAACGTTACAAAATCCTAAGAACAGAAGGTAAAGGAAATATTTAATGTGTTTCAATGGGATAGATTAAAATTAGTATTGGATTGTTTGATGAAAAAATTGGTTTGCAAGGAGTAAAAAAAAGATAAATCTGTATTTATCTATCCGTATTTTCCGGAGGCTTTAAAATCCATTGATGTGTTTTTTCTTTATAGGTGATCCCAATTGGAAGGACAGTTCCGTCGGTTAACTGTAGCTCATTAGCTCTACTCTTGACTACATAAAGACGATTGACTATATAAGATCTATGGATTCGTAAAAAACCAACCTGATCCGACAACATCAGGTTGAAGTATTTAAGCGGCTTCCATTCCAATAGATTTCGGCCTCCTTCTATATACAGTTGTGAAGCATTATCCTTTGCTTGAATGTATAGAAGTCTATTCAGAGGAACGATCAGGCCCTGATCGGCGGAGAGTACGAGATTGGTATTTGTGTTCATTCAAAACTTTATTACACCATTTAATTGAGCTCAAATCGAGTCAGCTATAGAGCAAAAATATCGTCTCTACACTCAATAAATCAAGCTGCACCGGCAGTAAAAACGTGAATTCGAGGTTTTTTTAGGTGAATTTGAGGTAACCACTAGAATGGATGTCAAGAACTTTATGATGTACCTACGGCACACCGACTGCTTTCCTTGTTTTCTGATGACCAACATGTCGTCCCTAACGGGACTTTATCTAATGGTCACAGAGCCTCAAATTCTGTCCCACTAGGGACAATATAGCAGTCGCACTAATAATGATGAGATAGTATCAGGGTGCCTTAGGCATCCAATATCAAAATTTTAGCTCGATTGCCATTCTAAAATTTGTATCATTTATATTGCGTACCTACGGTACACTAAATACTTTCCCTGCTTTCTTCTGACCAACATGCAGTCCCTAACGGGACTTTATCTAATGGTCACAGAGCCTCAAATTCTGTCCCGCTAGGGACAATATAGAGGTCGCACTAATAATGATGAAATAGTATCAGGGTGCCTTAGGCATCCAATATCAAATTTTTTAGCTTGATGAATTAAAAAATGTACCATAGAAAAATACTACAGAATTTTGATGGAAATAATATCAATATTCATAAGCCCAACAATGGCAAAAGAATACAACCTGTACCATTGTTGAGATTTTTATCAAACCATTTTTTATGACTATTTTTTTTCAAAAAATACTATTGTAAAATATATTTGATAGAACGTTTCTTTCCTGATTGTATAAAAATAATCCCTGAAGGTAAATGGTCTAAATTAATCATTTGCTTTTCAGAAGACAACAATAGTTTGCCAGTTATATCATATATTCTGACTTGATGGAGATCGGGATTGGATATCTCATCATACTTGATGATGATATCATCACGTGTATCGCCTGGGTCAAAGGTGATAGTGCCGGTTGTGCCGCATGGTTTAAAAGTAGTACTGAGACAAGAAAATGTTTTGATATTCATTCCATTAATAGATGTTGGATCCCACTTATCCGTCAGGGTCCAGATATTGGTAGACATCAGATATCCATCAAATGGATAGACTGATATACCCATCTTTGTCATAATCGCTCGAGCTCCTACGTTGATATAAAATGGAACGTTGTAGTTTGGTAAACTATCATTACGCACAATTACTATCCCATTTCGAGTATAATTTGGGTATCCCATGGCAGGATTACAAATCGTCCAATTATAGATATTAGTAGGATAATTGATAGTAAACATCCGTAGATTACCCAGATAAATCGGTAAAATAGTCGTATCAGGTTCAAAATATTTTAGATAACCACCAAGAGTTACACTTTGTTGAGATTGTCCTAATCGTTTATTCCATTCAAACCTAATCGTATCTACAATTTTTGTCATACCTTTGTACTCCAGTACAAAGCCTTTGTTTAGACCAGAAGCATTGTTTAGAACTTTTTCGAGCTTTGCCGTATAATCTTTGAGTATTATACTATCTGGAGTCCAATAACTGGAGTCTGAGTAGTAGTATTTGATCTTGAGGACATAGCATGTTTTGTTTTGCGCTTTCGCTTCCTGTGGGAACCCAGAAAACAGGGCTACAACCACGAATGATAAAAAAGTAATCATTTTTTTCATAAAAATTGGTTTAATCAAGCAAAGGTCAATAGACTAAATGAGAAAAATTGAGGACTGACCACGAAGAGGCTTTTCCGAGCCACGAACAGGCAGTTTTAAGCCATGAACAGGCTTTTATCAAGGCTCATAATACCCATTTTGTGACTCTGAGTGAACTATAGAGAAGCTTGTTCTTCTATTACTTTATATTGCGTGCCTACGGTACGCTAAATACTTTCCTTGTTTTCTTCTGACCGACATGAAGTCCCTAACGGGACTTTATCTAATGGTCACAGAGCCTCAAATTCTGTCCCGTTAGGGACAATATAGCAGTCGCACCAATAATGATGAGATAGTATCAGGGTGCTGTAGGCATCCAATATCAAATTTTTAGCTTGCTCCCATTCTATAAACTTGTATCATTTATATTGCGTACCTACGGTACGCTAAATACTTTCCTTGTTTTCTTCTGACCAACATGTCGTCCCTAACGGGACTTTATCTAATGGTCACAGAGCCTCAAATTCTGTCCCGTTGGGGACAGAATTGGCTTAGCAGTTCTTCATCTATTGTTGCTCACAAATTCTGTCCCGTTAGGGACAGAATAAAGGTCGCATAGGCATCCAATATCAAATTTTTTAGCTTGCTTCCATTCTATAAACTTGTATCATTTATATTGCGTACCTACGGTACGCCAAATGCTTTCCCTGCTTTCTCCTGACCAATATGTCGTCCCTAACGGGACTTTATTTAATGGTCACAGAGCCTCATATTCTGTCCTGCCAGGGACAATATAGCAGTCGCACTAATAATGATGAAATAGTATCAGGGTGCCTTAGGCATCCAATATCAAAATTCTAGGTTGATGCTATCATAATAAAAATCATTTTATTAAATCCAGAATTCAATAATCTTGCTATTTTGCAAAACAATAATATTCATCTACTAAAATATTAGCTCATGCCCAACACATATACACAAATTCATATTCAAGCTGTTTTTGCTGTGCAATTTCGTAAATCCTTGATCTTGTCATCTTGGAAAGATGAATTGCATAAATATATCACAGGAATTATTCAAAATCATTCTCACAAAGTCTTAGCTATAAATGGAATGCCTGACCATATTCATATATTATTTGGAATGCGTCCGACTCAATCTCTTTCTGAACTTATGCAAGATATCAAAGGAGATTCTTCCGGATGGATCAATAGAATGAAGTTTACATCTTCGAAGTTTTCATGGCAAGGAGGTTATGGTGCTTTCTCTTATAATAAATCTACTATCCCTACAGTCATAGAATATATTAAAAATCAAGAAGAGCATCACAGAAAAAAAGATTTCTTATCAGAATATAAAGCCATGCTACTAGAATTTGAAGTGGATTACAAGGAACAATATTTATTCAAATCTTTAGAGTAATGATTCTTTGATCTTGTTCCAATATTAAAAGATATTATATTGCGTACCTACGGTACGCAATATGCTTTCCCTGCTTTCTTCTGACCAATTTGCAGTCCTTAACGGGACTTTATCTAATGGTCACAGAGCCACATATTCTGTCCCGCTAGGGACAATATAGAGGTCGCACTAATAATGTTGAGATAGTATCAGGGTGCTGTAGGCATCCAATATCAAATTTTTTAGCTTGCTTCCATTCTATAAACTTGTTTCATTTATATTGCGTACCTACGGTACGCTAAATACTTTCCTTGTTTTCTTCTGACCAACATGCAGTCCCTAACGGGACTTTATCTAATGGTCACAGAGCCTCATATTCTGTCCCGCTAGGGACAATTTAGCAGTCGCACCAATAATGTTGAGATAGTATCAGGGTGCTGTAGGCATCCAATATCAAATTTTTAGCTTGCTTCCATTCTATAAACTTGTTTCATTTATATTGCGTACCTACGGTACGTCGACTGCTTACCCGATTTTGTTCTATTATAGAATAAAGCGGCAAAATCAGGCTTGAATGATATATCCTCGCAAACAAATGGATATTACATTGAATACTTCAAACAGAAAAAGGAATTATTGCTTAGACCCACTATATAATTCAAGTTCGGAAAGACGGCCATTCCATAGCCTTCCTTCATTCCGGCCACGCTGAAACAATCTTCATATGGTGCAAAAATAATTCCTGATTTTTCAGGGCGATTCAAATTCATAACCCGTATTACATTCCCATTTTCGATTGTAAACAAATAATCATTGACGAGATTCAAGTTAAAATTTGTTTGAAAACAATCGCAAAGTATAGTTGATTTATACAATGTTCCATCACTGGCACTGATTTGTTTTATAGTGGATACCATGTTTTCATAAAAATTGAAAATGAGTTTATCGTTGTACTTCAGTGGCTTAAAGAAGCCCTGAATAAAATAAGCTGAACTCCAATTAACGTTTCCTGTTGATTTATCTACTTGGACAAGGCTATTAAAGGCATTGTTATAGTACAATTGATTATCCAGTATAAAAAGAGAAACGGGAGGAGAATGCACTTCACCTATTTCTTTCTCCCAAACCTTGTTACCAGTTGAGAGATCATACGTAACCAAGTTTAATTTATTGCTGTCAGCACGATATTCGTAAGTAAGTTGCATAGCTCCGTTATCTGTCCTATATACTTCAAAACTAACAACAAAATTAACTTCAGGGTTTGGAAGTGGAATAATCAGAACATTTTGAAATGACTTGTTCTCTCCAATTTTTTTCTTTCTAATTAGAGCGACTCTTGCATGATTAAAGGTGGAGTTCTGTAAGCAATAAATTTCATCATCGAATATTATTAAGTGTTCAATGTCTTTATCGTTATCCTCTTTAAATAACAAAGTGCCATCTATAGCATTATACTCAGAATAGTCGAAATTTGAATCTAAATAAGCAACAGTATCTCCATATGAAGTAAAATATTTTCCAAAAGTAATTTGATTGAAGACTTTAGAGCCTAAAGTCCTAATTAGCTTGCCATCCAAAGGATCCCAGACCATAGAGAACTCGTTTTGGACGTAATTGGTAAAAACCCGCGTCCTCAATGGGATGATATTTGCTATTTGGTAAGCCCTTTCTGTTTTATAAAACCATATAGGTGAAGTGTTTTTAATGATACTGTCCTGAAGAATTTCATCACAGGTACTTTCATGAGCCATATCGTTATTTTGGGGCTTATGGCAAGATAGCGCCACGAAGGCCGTGAATAGCAGGTATCCTAAAGTTTTCATATTTATTATAATTCAGCTACAATATTACAATACTTATCTAGTTTGGCAACAATTATTTCTCATTTTAAAAAAAAATTAAACATCATGTGTTAGTTGTGTTCATCCTAACAATGATTATAGCGTCAAAATAGAAACCATAGTAAAAAGACCTTGACTTAAGACCTTAGCAAGAATCACTTTGAACTATATTCTTGGACATCCGCTGCAGCCCAAAACATATTAAAGAAAAAATAAGTTGTAGGGTATTTTTCAGTTAGACATCGTTGTATTTAAATGGGTTTACAAACTCTTGAGATAGTCTTCGATCGCCATGGCATTCATTTCAAATGGAAATATTTTAATTCCCTTTTATACCTTGGTTCGGATTTTGAAATTAATATAGTTTGAATCGACCCATATTATATTCCAATCGTTATTGTTTTCTTACTCTGATCTTAACAGCCGGCATTTGGCTCTCCAGCAGGGAGTCGGTCTTAGTTTCTTCATTTTGAAATTTCATATTGCAGTATATCGTACATTCGCGTTAGAACCAATAATTGAAATCATGAGTGAATCAAAACATGTAGTAAAACTACACCGTGTCATCAAAGCTAGCCCGGAAAAACTGTATAGAGCATATACAGACCCATTAGCTATAGCTTCTTGGATTCCTCCTTATGGCTTTCTTTGCCAAGTCCACGAAATGGATGTACGAGTAGGTGGAAATTATAAAATGTCATTTGTAAATTTCACCACAGGTAATGGTCATTCATTTGGTGGCAAATACCTGGATCTTAAAGAAAATGAATTAATCCGCCAGACGGATATTTTCGATGACCCCAATCTACCGGGCCAAATGATTACCACTGTTCACTTGAAACAGGTCACTTGTGGCACTGAAATTTCGATAGTCCAAGAAGGAATTCCAGAAATGATTCCCCTCGAAATGTGTTATCTCGGGTGGCAAGAATCATTGGAAAAACTCACCAAATTAGTAGAGCCTAATATTCCTGACGCCTAGTGTAAATTTCAATTCACACGCTTCCAACCAGAGCGGAAGCTACTGAGGAAAATTCATTCAATTCCAATAGTAGATGCCTTTGTCTTAACTTTGCCGACCATGCAATACAGATGGAATGAATGAGTCCGGAATATTTCCTCAATATGACGTCATTGTAGTTGGAGCCGGTCATGCAGGTTGTGAAGCCTCGGTCGCTGCAGCCCATATGGGTTGTCGGGTGCTTCTGATCACGATGAACATGCAAGCTATCGCACAGATGTCTTGTAATCCGGCTATGGGTGGCGTCGCCAAAGGACAGATCGTCCGAGAGATTGATGCCCTTGGCGGATATTCCGGTATCGTGACAGATCATACCATGGTGCAATTTCGTATGCTCAACCGCTCAAAGGGGCCTGCGATGTGGAGTCCACGCGCTCAAAGTGACAGAGCGCTCTTTGCCAGAAAATGGAGGCAAATGCTAGAAGCTCATCCTCTCATTGATTTCTGGCAGGACATGGTCTCCGGTTTACAAGTCAAGGAGAATCGGGTTTGCGGTATTGTAACCAGTCTTGGAATCCATATCCAGGCTAAAACGGTGGTATTAACCAATGGAACCTTCCTCAATGGAATTATACACATTGGTGAAAAACAATTTGGCGGCGGTAGAGCCGGAGAATCGGCTGCAAAAGGCATCACAGAACAATTAGTCTCTTTGGGATTTGAATCCGGTAGGATGAAGACAGGAACGCCTCCTCGTCTGGATGGCCGAAGTATTGATTATTCGAAAACTGAAATCCAGGAGGGTGACAACAATCCTTCCAGATTCTCATTTACGGAAACTCCGCCACTTTCACGTCAACTTTGTTGCCATATTAGCTACACCAACCCTGAAGTCCACGAAATTCTCCGTACCGGCTTTGATAAAAGTCCCATGTTTGCGGGAAGAATTCAGGGACTTGGTCCACGATACTGTCCGAGCATTGAGGATAAAATAGAGCGGTTTGGTGAGCGCGACAGACACCAACTATTCATCGAACCAGAAGGATGGGATACGCAGGAAATATACCTGAATGGATTCTCTTCCTCTCTTCCTGAAGATATTCAGTACAAAGCACTCACGAGGATTCCCGGACTAGAAAATGTGCGCATGTTCAGGCCGGGATATGCTATAGAATATGATTATTTTCCGCCCACTCAGTTAAAACTAAGTCTGGAGACCAAACTCGTGCAAGGCTTGTTTTTTGCCGGTCAAATCAATGGGACAACAGGCTATGAAGAAGCTGCTTGCCAGGGATTTATGGCTGGTTGGAATGCGGCAAAATTTGTCAAAGACGAATCTCCTGTCATCCTGAGCCGATCTGATGCATACATAGGGGTACTGATTGACGATCTTGTCAACAAAGGCACAGATGAACCGTATCGAATGTTCACCTCAAGGGCAGAATTTAGGATTCTTCTGAGACAGGACAATGCAGATCTCCGACTTACTCCTCTCGCACTCGCGCAAGGCATGAATGGAATGGAGGATCGCATGCAAAGAGTCCGACAAAAAGAAGAAGCCCTGGTAAAAATCAAAGAGTTTCTACAGACCAATACTGCATCCCCTGAGCAGATAAATTCATATCTCGAGTCAAAATCCTCAGCTCGGGTAGATCAAAAAACCAAGTGGCTCCAGCTCTTGTCTCGACCTGATATAAGCCTCAAGGAGCTCAAATCTCTTGAGGCCGGAATTGATATTTTTCTTTCACCGTATGACGACGAAATATTGGACCTGACTGAGACTCAAGTGAAATATGAAGGATATATCAAGAAAGAACAGGAAATGGCTGAGAAAATGAGTCGTCTTGAAAGCGTTCCTCTACCGGAGTCCTTTGACTATTACTCTATCGCTGCACTTTCCAATGAGGCAAAATCAAAACTCAGCAAAATAAAACCAATCACGATCGGCCAGGCAACAAGGATCAGTGGTGTCTCACCTGCTGATATTTCCATACTGCTGATCTATGTGGGTAGATGATTGATATTCGATTCAGATCATTCTGTCTTATCCCCAAAAAAATAAAGATCAATTTGTCTGTTTTTAGGAATTCGTTGTACTTTTACATATAAAAAATTTTAATATGCAATTTTTAGCACCGGCATATCAAGACCTTTTAGAGGTGGCTCGCCAGAATAAAGACAAATACAAAAACGCTGATCCGTTTCCAAGCGCATACTTCGACAATGTGTTCAATCCCGAAGTACTGGATCAGGTTTTGGCAGAGTTTCCCGATATGGAAAAAGGAACTGACTTGCATTACAATAATCCCAATGAAAATAAATATGCGAGCAGAGGTGAGCACCGGTTTGGTGAAACGAGCAAAATGTTTGCACATTTTTTAAATTCTCAGACCTTTCTAGAATTTCTAACTGAATTGACAGGAATCGATGCACTGATTCCGGATCCTTATTTTGAAGGTGGAGGCTTTCATCAAATTAAAAAGGGCGGATTTCTAAAAATTCATGCTGACTTTAATAAAAATAAATTTACTAAACTTGACCGAAGGTTGAACGTATTGGTGTACCTCAATAAAGATTGGAAAGAGGAATATGGAGGTCATTTCGAATTGTGGGATAAAGAAATGCAACATTGTGTCAAAAAAGTGTTGCCTGTATTCAATCGAATGGCGATGTTTTCTACCACAGATTACTCTTGGCACGGACATCCAGATCCATTAAGCTGCCCGGAAGGATGGAGTCGCAAATCGCTAGCACTGTATTACTATACCAACGGTCGCCCCCAGGAAGAAATAGATCCCTTCAAAAAGGAACATATGACCATTTTCAAAGAAAGAGCCGATGGCTTGGATGGCAATAAAATGAAAAATTTCAATACACTGGTCAATATAGTTGAAAATGTTACACCACCAATTATTTTAAAAGGTGTAAAAAAACTATTTATGAAAGGATAAGAATATTTTTGTCCCTCACTTAAATATTGAAGGATTGACATATTATCAACAAATTTCAAAAATTCGTGGATTGGTTCTGGATATTGACGGTGTGCTTACTGATAATACAATATTGGTTACCGATCAAGGAGAATTTCTGAGGAGTATGAATGTACGAGATGGTTATGCTATCAAACGCGCATTGGATGCAGGAATAAAAATTGCAGTGATTTCAGGTGGTAAATCATTTGGCTCCAAAAAAAGATTAGAAATCATTGGAATTAGTGATGTATATCTCGGAGTGGAAGATAAGTTGCCAGTACTTAAACAAGTCCTTCAAAACTGGAGCCTCAGTCCGGAAGATATTGCATACATGGGTGATGATATAATGGATATCAGTTGCATGAAATACGTGGGATTAGCTTGCGCACCTGCAGATGCAGTTCCTGAAACTCTGGAGATTGCAGATTATATTTCCCCACGCAAAGGAGGTGATACATGTGTAAGAGATATCATTGAAAAAATCCTACAGGCTAAACAATTGTGGTGATTGCTGTTCTTCGTTTGGTGCGATGGCCAAATCTACTGATCATTGCTGCAGCTCAATTATTAATTTATTTTAGGTTTATCCATCATACCATCCCTGAGACATCGCTATTATTTTCATGTACAGATATTGCACTGCTGGTGGTTTGTACTCTCTTGGTAGCAGGAGCAGGATTTGTGCTTAATGATATCTTCGATCAAAAAACAGATGCTGTCAACAGGACAAAAAATATAGTACCGAAACTGATATCTGTTCGTAGGGCTTATCAGATTTATTTCTCGATGATCTTTCTAGGTACTTTGATCAGTATTTATCTGGCGTGGAAATATGGATTTTTAATGTCTTGGATAATTTTTCCTGCAACAAATTTTCTCCTGTATCTGTACTCCTCTTCACTCAAATGCAGTCTGCTCTTGGGGAACATTGCTGTATCGGTTTTTATTGGTTTCTCCCTGCTATTAATTCCTTATGCAAACTGGCAAGTTTTTCTCAACGAGAATTTTGATAATAAATGGTTTGCCTTTCAACACATAGCCATCTTGACTTCATTTGCTGTATGCAGTAACCTGTTTCGTGAAATCATAAAAGACATCGAAGATATTGACGGTGACAGCTCATGCGATTGCAAGACCTTAGCTGTCGTGTATGGATCATCAGCAGCAAAGATGATCGCTGCCTCTGTACTCATGATATTATTTGGAATTGAGCTTTTGTATTTTCTACAATCGAACGATGCATCAGCGAAACTAAAGTTTGGTGTTTTGATATTACTACCTCTGATTGTATTGACGACGATGTTGATTAAAGCAAAAGAAAAAAAACAATTTCATCAATTGAGCATTGCCGCAAAATGGTATATGCTTATCGGTATGATTTACTTTTTACTGTATTAATGTAATCAGATACTTACAAATGGATAACAGATATATCAATCGACGAAAAATTATTCTTGCATCCGGTTCCCCAAGGAGAAAACAATTATTGGAAGAAGCATCATATGATTTCGAAGTAAAAAAAACAGAAATTGATGAGAATTATCCGGATGAAACTCCTTTGCACGAAATTGCTCAATTTCTAGCTGAAAAAAAATCTGAAGCCTCGATTTCATTTATACAGAATGATGAAATACTGCTGACTGCTGACAGCGTAGTTGTCATGGGAAATCAAATCTTTGGCAAACCAGTGGACGCCAAGGACGCTTATCGCATTTTGGCCCATCTTTCCGGCAAAATGCACACTGTCTATACAGGAGTGTGCCTTCGCGATAAGTCCAAAAAATTATCATTTACAGCTACTTCAGAAGTTTATTTTCGCGTTTTTGATCATGAAGAAATTTTATGGTATATCGATACTTTCAAACCATATGACAAGGCAGGTTCATATGCTGTACAGGAATGGATAGGATTGTCTAAGATAGCGCGCATAGAAGGTTCATATGCAAATATCATGGGACTACCAACCGACATGGTTTATGAAGGACTAAAATCCTTTGAAGGCGTTTTTGAATTTTCGATGTAATTTCGTGGTGACTCACTTTACTTTAGATCATCATGTCAGATTCGTATTTCATAATGGATTTTGAAACCGATGCAAATGAGATATAACCAAGCTCAGCTCGTGGCATTGTCGGTAGGATTGGTAGGGGTCATTACTACCTCGTATTTAATGTCACAACAACGCTTTTGGTCTTATCTCCCTCTTGGTTTGTTCCTGGCAACTTGGACAATAATTGTCAGTCTGAGTAAAAAACTATTGTGGTCAGACGATTCAAAAATAAAATACCTGATCTATTCCACTTTGAGCGCCATTATATTGAGTCTTGGATTTCCTCCACTTCCTCTTGCTCCATTAATGTTTGTAGCCTTTGTGCCCTTAATGATAGCAAGTGAAGAAATTGAAAAATCGGAAAGAAAGAATAGAACTTTGATACAATGGACATATGCTTATCATACATTTTTGGTATGGAACATTTGTACCACATTCTGGGTAGCTAATTCAGCTTTGATACCTGCTGTTGCTGCGTTTACACTGAATAGTTTGTTCATGACGATCCCCTGGATGGCAGCCATCTGGACAGGACGCTTTTTCAACAAACTCAGGTGGCTTTCACTTCCTGTTTTTTGGATGAGTTGGGAGTACATTCATCTCAACTGGGAAATTTCGTGGCCCTGGCTCAGCATAGGTAACTCATTTGCATCAAATGTCAGATGGATCCAATGGTATGAATTCACAGGAATATTTGGTGGCGCCCTTTGGATATGGTTGATCAATGTCTTGTTGTTCTTCTGGATTAAAAACAGGTCAAATATTTCTCAGAAAAGTGATTTTCCCAAAAGAGTTCTATACCCAATTGCAATTTTGTGCTCCATATTGATTCCTTTGCTAATTTCATTATACATTTTTCATCATTATGAAGAGAAAGGAAGAAGCAAAAAAGTACTTATTGTTCAATCCAATTATGAGCCACACTACCAAAAATTTGAGGTGGATGAAGACTTGCAATTCAACAAATGTATGCAATTGCTGGAACCATACCTTGCAGATAGTGGGCAGCTTGTGATTTTCCCTGAAACTAGCTTTGGAAATTCATTACCGTTTGAGTTGACTGCTTTGGAAGCAGACAATCGCCTTCACCAATGGAGAGAAATGATCGTTGACTCCAATCATAGGAGTTTGCTCTCAGGTATAACAGCGAAAAGACAGTATTTTCCGGGTGAAGTTCCAGGCCCATCTGCTCGAGAAAGCAGAAGACGTCCCGGTCATTACTATGAAATTTCGAATGCAGCACTTTTAGCATTACCCGAATCTTCCGCATATTATAACAAATCCAGATTGGTGCCTGGAGCTGAAATTTTTCCGTATAGAAAAATATTACCTTTTCTGAAGCCTATTGTCGATATGTTGGGTGGATCCATTGAGGGATTTGCACGTCAAAGTCAAAGGACCGTTTTTAATGAGGGAGATTGCAAAATTGCACCTGTGATCTGCTATGAGAGTATTTATGGTGAATTTCTCGCCGGTTTTATCCGCAATGGTGCAGAAGCCATTTGTATACTGACTAATGACGGATGGTGGGACGATACTCCAGGCTACAAACAGCACCTGATGATCGGTGCACTCAGAGCCATTGAATTTCGTCGGGACATAGCGAGGGCGGCAAATACCGGAATATCATGCACCATCGACCAACGAGGTATAGTGCATCATGCGCGGGCTTATGACACTGAGGGCGTCGTAGCTGCCGAAATCCAACTCAACGACGAGCATAGCTTATATAGTTTTACAGGTGACGTCATCGCTCATATCGCCATAGCAGCTAGTGCTATATTTTTGATCCTATGTTTATGGAAAGCTTTGAGATTTCGTTTCAAAAAAAGGAATTGAATCGGGATTAAGCCAACTTTTTCAACAATACCAATTCGTCTTTCATCAACATCAAAAATTTCTGGATCTGAGATTTGGCTTCTTGAAGTACCCCTGAAGTCGTGGTGGAGTTTATTTCCTTCAATTGTGAAATTTGCTGTAACAAAGATTTTTGTTTTTTACTCAATTCTACAAAATCACCAATTTTCTCATTTTGTTTTTTAGCTTTTTCGATTTCTTCCTTGCTCAGGTTTTTAATCTGGCCATTGACATGTGGATTGTATCCTTGTGGAAGGTCAGCCATCTCAACTGAGTCTTGTGCATTCATCTTGTTGGGACGAATCAAATTACTTTTCTGCATCGTGCCTACTCTTGAACTGGTCTCTTTAATTTCCTTATCTATATACACCCTTACACGCTGCCAGATGACGTTCTGGTAATCAAGGTTAGAAGACTTGATCGCGCTATTAAATTCTTTTGCCAGCTTTTTGAATTCCTTGAGATCCTGCTTCTCTTTCTTCAGCTGTTCCTTGTCTATCATAGGCTTCAATTCAGCTCTCGTTACGCTAAGAAATGATGTAAAAGCCAATATTGCGCTGAGCGCCTGATTTATCTTTCTCATTGGGCGGTACAAAATTTTTCAAATGCTTTATTCAAATCAGCTGCAATCATATCTGCCGACCTTCCCTCTATGCTGTGTCTTTCGATCATGGTAACCAATTTGCCATCTTTAAACAGCGCCATAGCCGGTGAACTAGCAGGATAGGGCAACAAATATTCTCGTGCTCGTGAGGTAGCATCTGTATCTACACCTGCAAAGACAGTCACTAATTTCTCAGGTCTTGGGCCTTTTTCCAGAGCCACCCTGACAGCAGGGCGAGCATTCCGTGCGGCACACCCGCAAACCGAGTTGACTACTAATAGGCAGGTCCCCTGAGATTTATTGAGTTCCTGATCTACTTCAGGGACAGAATGTAAGCTTTTGAAACCCAGCTCCGTGAGTTCCTGTGTCATGGGACGAACAAGTTCTATTGGATACATAATTTTACGATTGAGCTATTGTAAACGCACAAACTTTAAAAAAAGTTTATTTCATGTGAATCAGTAGCATCCTGATCAAGGACCAATCAACTGGCCTGGTACCGAATAGCCCGATATGATCTACAACAGAGAAACAGATTACATTACATTTGTAGCAAGAATTACATTTTGAACTCCAATACTTGAATTGTATTGAGATCAATGTAATGGATCGAATCCTGTTGATTTCAATTTAATACAAATAGGATTCCGGAATCATTCATAAATCTTAAATACTGTGGTGTGGATCACACCATCTTCAAATAATACAACTTTTGGTGAGCTTAGATATTTTCGCTTGTCATTAGCATCCATTTCATAGTGAACTCGAAATCTTGCTTTGAGTTCCCCGGTTTCTTCATTGTAGCTTATTATTTTTAAAAAAGATTTTACTTTCTCATCCACCACAATTCTATAATTTTCTTCACCGCTGCACCCATGTTGATTCTGAATATGGTAATAGCCATCCTCCATAAAATTTATATTTTTAATATCTGATATACCTTTTTTGAATCTAGGTCTCATAAAAGATAACAGCCCCATTGTTTCGCCATCTCCAAATAAAATATAAAGATTCAAGGCATTGTAAGTTTCTTTCTCTCTGATTTGAGAAGTTGCAATAGGATACATCTTTACCTTTCTTTTATCTTTCAAAGCAGAAGCATAACCTATACTCGTGAAGTCATTGTACAGTTGCACAGTGTCAAATCTGCCTGAAAATACCAGATGATCCGCAGTCTTTAATGGATAAGGATTGCTGCTTTGCTTAGGACTCATTTTTTTTACCTGAGAATAACTCAACAGAGGTAAAATAATTAAACAAATAAAGAATAGTCTTCTCATATTTTTGGATGAATTGGTCGAAATAATAAACAATTTCAATTCAACAAATTTTTCATCGTATATAATCAGTAATGATAACAAATATTTTACTATTTATAAAAACTTCGTCATCCACTGAATATTTGGTGAAAAATCACAGGCCATCCAATCGGATTTGTTTTACAAATATAATACTTTTAATTACAATCTAAAAATTTTCATTCTCCGATTAAAAATGGTTCCCTGGAGGATCCCAGCTGCCATTTGCTCTATATCCACATCCTTCCTTATTATTCAGAAATCTTTTCAGGCAAAATGACGTTTACATAGTTAAATCATGAAAAGCCGATCAGATAGCAATCCATACATGTTATTTTTTCAACAAACTCTGCGCCTGTATTTGAGTTTATGCCTATGCTTGTTTATCTGGAATGGTCGTTTGTTTGCTCAGGAATTCGTCCCCAAAGACACCATCTATGATTCAAAAGTATATACAGTTCAGCTCTTTCACAATTCCGATAGTATCGTTGCACCTGTGCTCTATCTCAAAAGCAACCAAAGTCTAAGTCTGCAGTTCGATCTCCTTGAATCACAGGGACGCAGACTTTATTATTCAATCTATCATTTCAACTCTGACTGGACCCCTTCAGACCTGGAATTACCAGAATATATGGAGGGTTTTGATAGAGCTGATATCACCGACTATTCTACCTCTCTGCGGACTCTTTACCCATATACTCATTATTCTCTCAGTTTGCCGAATTCTAACTGTAGATTTTTAGTGTCAGGAAATTATATCGTACTAGTTTATGAAGAAGACAACACTCTGCTTCTGAGCAGACGTTTTTTTATTACAGACCAGAGCTTTTCCGTCAAATACAGAATTGAAACCCCTTATCGTCCTGCAGAGGTGCACTCCCATCAAGAATTCACTTTTGAAGTGCAAGCCATTCATTCTGAAAAACACATAGCTACGAATGAAGTTACCCTCCAAGTATGGCAAAACCAGAATCCCTATTCTCTGATAAGCAGCAATGATCCCAACAGTAGCCTCGATAACATATTCCGCTTTGATAAAAGGTCAGTGTTTAGCTTTCCCGGCCTGAAAGAGTTCAGGCAAAAAGATATCAGGACAGTGGTCTCAAAAACTAGAGACATCGTCACTTGGGACGAAAAGGGTGGGGACTATCACGCATACTTGACGACTGACTTTAGTAGAGCTTACAAGCCTTTCGTAAGCGATTTTGACTTTAATGGCAAATATGTCATCACCGGAATTTCTGACCAAAATAAGAACACATCTGCCGAATACTTTAAAGCCCACTTCCGGTTGGAGGTTCCAGAGGTCGATAAAGCTGTTTATATCGTAGGCGCATTGACTGATTGGCAATTGAAGCCCGAATTTAAAATGCAATACGACCAATCCGACCAATCCTACAAAGCCTCAGTATTGCTAAAAACCGGTATTTATAATTTTTTCTATGCTGTCCCGGATGAGCGCGGACTGCCTGATTTTTCTGAACTGGAAGGCAACTCACAAGAAACCGAAAATGAATATTATATGGGAGTGTATTATCGACCATTTGGTGCCCGATACGATCAATTGAAATATTTCAAGCAGTTTTTTTCTTACAACAAATAATATACAAGGTCCTGTCTGGCATTTATAGACCGATTTTTCTGTAAATTCATCCGCCAAATCCGCCTTTTCTTCGAATAATTGTGCTCAGAGCAAACCAGATCATTTAATATTGCATTAGAAATGAAAGCAAAAATTCAAGTCCATGCGCATGTTACATCAGATTAAAAACAAGGCAGTGAGAATAACGCTTGTTGCCCCATCTTTGAATTTTGCTGCAATCGCTGCACTCTTCCTCCTTTGGGCAACGCATTTCAAGCTGCAAGCTCAAGAAACGTGGTCGCTTCGAAAATGTATCGACATCGCTGTAGAAAATAATTTGAGCCTGAAATCTCAACAACTCAGACTTGAGCAAGCCAAAATTCAATTGAGTGATCAAAAATCTCTCATGACCCCGCAGCTCTCAGGTTTTGCGAATGGTGGGATTAATTTTGGTAGAAATATCGATCCCAGTTCCAATGACTATATCACCCAAAATATCATTTCAGGAAACTATGGTTTGAATGCAAGTATCACTTTATTTCAGGGTGGATATATTCGCAATTCAATCCGGCAGGCAAAGCAACTTTATGATGCAGAAAATCTGGATTATCAACAGGCAGAGCTTGACCTGTCACTTCAGGTAGCAGCATATTATCTAAATGTGCTGTTGACTGATGAAAGCATAGACATTGCATCAGAAAACCTCCTTGCCTCCAACAGGCAACTAGAACAGGTCAACAGTCTTATCAAGGCCGGTTCAAAACCGGAACTGGATGGATTGGAATTGCAAACCCAGGTGGCAAGATCTGAGCAGCAACTTGTCACAGCTGAGAATAATTTTGATCTTGCCTGGCTCAAACTTAGACAGGCGCTCAGAGTTCCAGAATCTACCCTCTTTGAGCTTGAAAAACTGAGTGATGCTCAGCTGAATACAATAGTCATAGAAACCTATGAACCCGGCTTTTTGTATGATATTTCTGTCGAAAATCAACCCGGGCTGAAAGCTGCAAAGCTCCAGTTGGAAGCAGCCAATATAGGTGAGAAAATCTCGCGCTCACTTTATTTTCCATCTGTAGGAATTGGAGCCAATTTAGGATCAAACTATTCGAATGCAGCAAAAGAAATCAGCGGGTACACGATCAAAAAGACAATTGTCCCCGGTATCTACATCGATGGACGCCAGGTAATATTCGAACAAGAATCTCCGGTCGTCGATGGTTTGAGATCCATCCCGTTCAGAAGACAGTTCGATTTGTTTCTAGGCTATGGTTTAGGTTTAAATATCCAAATACCAATCCTCAGCCAAAACCGGACAAGAAATTCTGTAGCCAGGGCAAAGATCAATAGCAGGCAGCAGCAAATCAATCTGGAATCAAAAAAACTAGCCTTGAGTCAGGATATCCATACGGCCTCCAGCAACCTCAAAGCAGCTGAAAAAGAATACCAAGCTGCCGACAAAACCTACCAGGCGAGTAAAATCACTGCAGAGAAGCTTGAAAAAAAATTCTCTATCGGAGCAGCTACCACATATGAATTGGATGCTATCCGAACCAATTTACTCAACTCACGTGTCAGCCTCTTGATTTCAAAATACGACCTGCTTTTCAAGCAAAAAGTGTTGGATTATTATGCAGGAAAGAAAATCAACTAAAAGTTCTCCATTTTAAGTTTATGAATCGTCAACTCAGTCCAAAAAAATCAAAAAAATGGTGGTGGATCATCGGCATTTCACTTGCCCTGGTCCTTATCATTGCCGCTATCATCAAAGGTAAGTCAAGGCCGAAGGGTACGGAGGTTTACCTGGAGAAAGTAACAAGCAGAGACATTATAGAAACTGTTTCTGCCAGTGGTAAAATCTATCCGGAAAAAGAAATCAAGATATCATCAGACGTTTCAGGTGAAGTCGTCGAATTGTATGTCAAAGAAGGTGATTCTGTCAAGGCAGGACAAATACTGGCTCGTGTCAATCCGGATATGTACCAATCTGCAGTGGAACGGTCTACGGCCGGTGTCAGTGTAGCCAGGTCTCAGGCAGGAGCCTCCCAATCCAACGTTGAGACTGCCCGTGCGAATCGGGATCAGGTGAAAGCACAGTACGAGAATGCTGTCAAGAGCTACCGTAGAAATCTCAGTTTGTTCAAAGAGGGTATTATCTCTCAGATGGACCTGGATGCCTCTGAGACAGCTATGAAAAATTTGGAGTCCAACCTGAGAGCAGCAGAAAATTCTATCAAAGCAAGCCAAAATCAAGCACAGTCCGCAGGATTTCAGGTACGTGATGCGGAGGCTGTACTCAAAGAACAAAAAACTAACCTGGGCAGAACTACTCTAAAAGCTCCTGCTGATGGAATCGTTTCCAAACTCAATGTTGAAAAGGGCGAACGAGTCGTAGGTACTATCCAAATGAGTGGAACAGAAATCATGCGCATAGCTGATTTAGGAGCTATGGAAGTTCAGGTTGAAGTCAGTGAAAATGACATCGTACGTGTAAAAACAGGACAGACGGCAGACATTGAAGTAGATGCTTACCAAAATAAAAAATTCAAGGGAACAGTCACTGAAGTTGCCAACAGTGCTTCCAATCTTGGTGTTGCGAATGCACTATCTACAGATCAGGTAACGAAGTTTGTAGTAAAAATCAGAATAGACAAAGAATCTTACAAAAACCTGGTCGACTCCAAAAACGGCTCTCCTTTTAAGCCGGGCATGACTGCTACGGTTGACATTATCACGAATCAGGTAAAATCGGTATTGTCAGTACCGATTACTGCTGTAACAGCGTATGATCTCCGAGAAGAAGAAAAGAAAAAGAGGGAAAAATTGGGAAATAATTCCAACGAAATCGGCTCAACGGATCAACCAGTGCATGAAAGTGAATTTATGGAAGCCGTTTTTTTACAAAAGGGAGACACTTGTGCCAGAATAGACGTCACCACAGGGATTCAGGATGAAAACTTTATTGAAATCAAATCCGGCCTAAAACCTGAAGATATTGTCGTGATTGGGCCGTATTCGGCTATCGCGAAATCGCTCAAGAATGGGGATAGAATCAAAGAGAAAAAAGAAGAAAGCAAGAAAAAAACCGGTTCGGAGTAGTCCAAAACTCATCTCCAATTTTTATGGAGCCAATCAAATCCTATGCAAAGGCTTTAGAACTGATGTATCAGCAACTGCCGATGTTCCATCGTATTGGAACCGCGGCTTACAAAAAAGATTTGACCAACACGCTTGCACTTTGTTCTGCCAATGACCAGCCCCATTTAAAATTTCCTACGGTACACATTGCAGGGACAAATGGAAAGGGTTCTGTCAGCCACCTCATTGCTGCTTTGCTCCAGTCACATGGATATAAAACCGGATTATATATCTCTCCACATTACAGGGATTTTAGGGAACGTATTAAAATCAATGGCGAATATATTCCCCAAAGGAGAGTTATCGACTTTCTCCAGCGAAACCGTGAAGTTATGGCAGAAATACAACCTTCATTTTTTGAATTGTCTGTAGTGATGGCATTTGATCATTTCGCAAAAGAGAATATTGATATCGCTGTCATCGAAACGGGATTGGGCGGCAGACTCGACTCAACAAATGTCATACTACCATTGCTCAGCATCATCACCAATATTAGCAAAGATCATACGGACATTTTAGGTGAATCTTTACAACTCATTGCTGCCGAAAAAGCGGGTATCATCAAAAACAAAACTCCTGTATTGATAGGCCGAAAGCAAGAGGAGACGCAAAGGGTTTTTGAGGAAGTGGCAGCATCACGGGAAGCTCAACTTTATTACGCAGAAGAAATGTTAGAGCACAATTTTCTTCGGTCTGCCACATCAGAATTCAGGTCTCTGATTCATATGAAAAAACCGAACCTGGATATCGAACTCGTACCTGACTTACAGGGGATTTATCAACAGGAAAATATCAGAACTGCTATTGCCGCATATGCCTTGCTACACCAAAATCAGAATTATAAATTTTCTCCTGCCAAAGTCAGATTTGCTCTGGAGAACTGCGTCTCCCTAACGAAAATCATGGGAAGATTCCACTGGTTGAGCAAGCATCATCCTCGTGTATTATGTGAAAGTGCACATAATGAGGATGGGATACGTTTGACCTTCGAACAAATAGCCAAAATATCCTTTCGAAAGTTGCACATTGTGTGCGGATTTGTCAAAGATAAATCACTTGATCATTTATGGAATTACTTTCCTAAAGATGCACAGTATTATTTCTGTAAAGCAAATATTCCTCGTGGTTTAGATGCAGCAGAATTACAACAACAAGCCTCGGGCCATGGCTTGGAAGGGAGATCATATTCCAGCGTCCGTAAAGCATTGCAATATGCTAAACTTTCTTCAAAAAAAGACGATTTAATTCTGGTAACAGGGAGTATATTCGTTGTAGCGGAAGTGATTTAACCCAAATTTTACAGTTTCTCTTTCTTCCTTCAAGTTGGTCAAAATGAAATTTATCCCGGATTCTACAATTGAAAATCTATTACGAAACGAATTGACTGCAAAATCTGGGTTTTTGAAAACTCAAGATTACTCACTTGAGAGTGACTGCTATGCCGGGCAAAGTTTTGTTCAGTTCACTCGGTTTTCACATCGCCGTCCATCCGGTCACATTAAAATTCTTTTATTTATTTTCCGATTTAATTCTCATTTTGGTACCCAAAACCAAATCTCCGATTAAAATAAGTTGTATCACTCGACATATCTTAACTGCAAAAAATAGCTTTAGTGATCATTGTACATATTAATTTGTTTTGAGAGTTGATGAAGAATAAAATAGTGGTTGGCATTTCAGGTTCAAGTGGCTCAATTTATGCCAGAGTGTTGCTTCAAAAGCTTGCTACATTGGAAAATGTAGCGGTTTCGGTCATTTTTTCCAAAAACGGCCTAGTCAACTGGGAACTGGAAAATACCGGTGTTGATCCTCAGAGTTTTGGATTTCATATTGCGGACAGAAATGACTTTTTTGAGGGATCTGCTTCCGGCTCTTCCGACTATTCAGCCATGATTGTTTGTCCTTGCAGCGCAGGTTTTCTGGCTAAAGCCGCCCAAGGGCTATCCGATGATCTCATGAGTCGGACAGCAGATGTGATGCTGAAAGAACGGCGAAAACTTATCCTGATACTGCGTGAAACACCTTTTAGTTTGATCCATATCGAAAATATGAAACAACTTACCTTGGCCGGTGCTATAATCTGTCCTGCAATTCCTTCATTCTATAGTAAGCCACAGAGCATGGATGATCTGGCTAGTACCGTCACAGATCGAGCACTCCATCTTGCCGGAATAAACATCCAATCATTCAGATGGGGTCAATAAAATCAAGGGTAAACGATTCTCTGTATGTGGGAACGAGCTCCACAAACAAATTCCAAGAAATACATACCTGAATTCATTTCCGGAAGCTCCGCCTCAAAAGAAACCCTATTCTGCATTTCGGAAAGACCGCAATAATTCATTTCCATCAGCTTTGCACCATGTAAATTGTACAGTCTTAGTTTTTTGATTTCAGACAAATTAATTTTACCGTTGCAAACTAATTTTCCATCTAAAATTTTACAGCTAAGTACATTTGATTTGTCAGCTATTTCCGAATCCGTTGTCTGATCCAACTTTCCATTTATTGTTATCACGCTAAAAGGTTTCATGGAGAAGGTCAAATCTCCATTAGTAGGAATTAATCCAAAAGTATCCAACAACTTTCCGCAATCACTGGAAATGAATCGGAATCTCCCTTTCAAAGGTATTGAACCTTGTCGCCGAACGATCACAGCTTGGTTGACAGTCGATGTATTAATGAGTACTGATGTCCAGTTGAGATTCTGTGGGTCAACGAAGGAACTAGCCACTACCTGTGTACTATTAGAGTTCATTTCTGTTCTTTGATATCCAGGGCGGATCCACTTGCAAAAATGTTTGAATGCAGCATATTTGGGACTGTTCTCTCCCAAAGCAACAGTGGTCAGAGATTGATCACCTACATTTGCGGTTCCTGCTTCTTCAGTAAAATTCCAATACAACCAAGCGCTCTGCATTCCAACAGTGAGCGCCTGGTGCAACTTCAATGCTATACTCCACCCACCGTTAGAAGGAAAACCGGATACAGGAGCAAGCCATTCTGAATTTTCTCCGGAAGTCTCTGTCATCCAGGACTTTTTGCCATAGCTTGACACGCCTTTTACTTGATTGGGAAGCCCGGGTGCAGGTCTTGTATTCCAACCATTGTACCACCAATTCCATAGGCTGGAATTCGCTCCGGAAGAGCTAACTCCATTGTTGTCATATCCATGCACGCAATAAAAACTGACGGCCCTTGAAGCTGCTGAATCAGATTCGATTGCCTGAATATACTGTAAGTTTTTATGAACAGGCCCGCCATACTCCCACATGCCATAAGCATCACCACCCAACAGATCTTCAGGTCCCATGATTTGAATATCTTTCAACTCGGGGTGCTTGTCAAATTCAATGCGGACTGCTTTAACCGCCTTGACATACTGAGATGCAAGCGGATAGGTTGCACTATTGTAAAACTGTTCGAAATTGAGTTCATTTTGAATACTGATTGCGGCGAGTTTGATCTGGTGAAATCTTTGAAAACCAAGAATGTATGCTGCTGTGCTCCTCACAAATTGAGTAAGCGAAGAAGTTGGCCCCGTACCACCCTGTGATTTGTCATCAAATACTGCAAGCGCAGTCTCTGACAAATCTAATTTTCCCCCGGCAAAATTGCCACCCCAGATAAAAGGCCAGGCTTGATTGGCAACCGGGCCGGGCCACCAGTTGTCTCCATATCGATTTCCCGAACTTTGTTTCACCCACGGCACCGGAGACCATAACGATCCGATCAGCCTGAACGATTCACCTGCTTTAGACCGCTGCAAACCTGCTGCAATAGCACCATCAGGAGAATAAACGAAGTAAGTGAGGTTTTTTTCTATGTCAGGGCCCATGACCGCTATGGGTGCCGATCTCCCGCCAAAAAGCCTGCTGTAGTCTGCCGGACCTGTATAAGTGCGGACGCGATTATTCTCAGGCCCGTTTGGGTTAGACTGATCTTCCAGATTAAAAACACTGCGCACCTGACTGCCCATGAACCAGGGACTATAATAACTCAAATCCGAATAAGGACTTTTCAACCTTGGAGTAAGATCCACTCGGTACATGCTTGCCCCAAGTTTGTCAAAAAAGAGCTGCTGCCAAGCAGTGGTATTCACCTGTAAGCTCGACTCATGTGCTCCAAATCCGTCAATTGTCTGAAATCGTCTGTCTGAATTGACAGTAATCAATGTAGTCTGTGCAAAAATATAATCATCAGTGTACGGAACCAATAACATTAACGAAACGATCTTCAGGCAAAAGCGAATTGATATCATATATTTTGGAATTAGACAGACAAAGAAAACAATTTTCAGCTTTATTTGTCACTGTATGTCTTAATCATACTGATAATTGTAATAGAATATTTACTGATCTCCGAAAGTTTGACTCGTTACAAAGAAACATTAAATTGGGTAGAAAGAAAATAAAATAGACCAAGTTGAATAAGATTCTCGCTTTACTTCTCTCTCCTGTCGCATTCCTGTACGGTTTAGGCGTAAGTATCCATCAAGGACTTTATTTCAATGGTTTTCTAAAATCGACTTCTTTCAGCATTCCTGTCATTTCGGTCGGAAATTTATCTGTTGGTGGCACGGGCAAATCTCCACATATTGAATACTTGTTGAGATTTCTCCGGCAGTATTTATATCCCGGGGTGATCAGCCGAGGATACAAGCGTAAAACCGACGGATTTAGATTGGTCACTGTAGTCGATTCTCCGGAGCTTTCCGGAGACGAAGCCCTACAGATCAAAAGAAAATTTCCGGAGATACCGGTAGCAGTTTCTGAAAGTCGCGGTCTTGGTATCCCTTTATTTCTGGCAAAACACCCGGAAATCCAAACCATTTTGATGGATGATGGATATCAGCATTTGCAGGTTAAACCCGGCATGAATATTCTGCTGACAGAATACGCAAATCCCTATTTTAAGGATTACTTGTTGCCCTCAGGTCGATTGAGAGAATGGAGGTATGGCTCGCAAAGAGCGGATGCAATCATAGTCACAAAATGTCCACATCAACCGGATGAACAGGAAAAAAAAGCTTGGGCCAAGCGATTAAAATTAACTGAGCATCAAGCTCTCTTTTTTTCAGAAATGACGTATGGCGATCCATACTCATTATTCAACCCTTCCCGAATTTTCAAGCTCAACGATGGCTTGCATGTCGTTTTACTTTCTGCCATTGCACAATCAGATTATATCACTGACTTTTTAAAAGACCAGGTGTCTGCAGTCACAGAGTTCCCTTTTGAGGATCATCATTTTTTTACAGAAGAAGAAATAGACACAGTAATCAAAAAATATCAAACCATTAGTCATTTCAACAAACTTATACTCACTACTGAAAAAGATGCGGTCCGACTAGAAAAATTTAAAGAAAAACTTGAAGGAGTTGAAATTTTTATTTTGCCGATGAAGATCCATTTTTTTGAAGAAGATAAATTTCTTGCTTACTTGAAAAATTTTCTATTGGAATTCAAGATATGATTCATTTGTCTTTTAGACAAAATACATCATCCCTATTACTTGTACACAACTCGCAGCTTCAATTTACATCGCATCGAAAATTGCCTAAATAAGAAGCATGGAAGTAAGCATTGATAAGCTTGATGAAAGAAAATTCAATCACTTTGCTTAAATATTTTGCAAACTTTAACTTCCTGATTTTTCTGATCCATTACTTTCAATAAATAAAGTCCATCAGGCAAATAATTTATTTCAATTTTGCATTCACCTAAACACTCTTTATTCATTACCTGACGACCCTGAATATCTAATAATGTCAACTCTCCTATAATTGAATCTTCCAGATAAAAATCGCCCCTTCCGGGATTAGGATACACTCGAAGTCTCTTTGCCACTTTTTCATCAAATACTCCAGTCTTCAAACCAATATGCTCGCCACTAATCTTACAAAAATAAGGCCACCCTCCATACTCTAAAGGCTTGTAACCTGAAAAACTGGAATCTACAAGAACCATAAAACTTAACAACGCATCATTGCTTGGTGTTACATTCACTCGCACAGGAATATACATATAGATATGCGACCCTTCATTAAATAGAGAACCTACCTTTTTGAAGTTTCCAAATTTATCCTCTAAGTATATAAATACATTTTTTTCATTCAAAAATTGAACTACATGCAACACACCTTCTGCTAGATCTGTTGAAACAATTTTACTCAAATATTTACCATCAATTTGCAGATTTCTTTGGTCCTTGATCAAATTCCCATTAAAATCTAAATAAATATAACCAGGTACACCATCACGCTGTAATGCATTTGTAGTTGAAGACTGCACTTTCATACGAATACTATTACCAGAAATAACTGCATTTCCGCCATAGTAACCAAATGTAGAGTCTTCGCCTCCTATTATTTTAGTGATATCGAAGAGCTCAGTAGGTTGTCCATCAATATTTACTTTCCACATAAAATGTCTCCAAGACAAATTGGATTTTATTTGCGTGCTACCAAAGTGTATAAAACTATCTTTTCCTATGCAAAGTGGTCCACAAAAAACCATGAGATTATTTGCCGGTATGTCAAAATAAACAGCCTTGGTACTATCCATTAACTGTGAGCTTAAATCAGACTTGAGTTGATAAGGTCTTACATATGCTTTGGCAATGGTATCAAAAGGAGGACGGATAAGTTGAAAATAATAAAACCAACGATCATCACCATTTTTATGCCAAGTATTTGGGTTAGTATATCCGAACAAATTTTTAAAATCTACGCTATACTCATGCTTCACCGTACTTCCTGTAATTGTAGATACTTGCCTTCGAGAAGGAAATCCATTCAGGTGGATCTTCCTACCGGATCCATTGACTGTATCAATTCCCAAATAACCATACAAATGAATAATAGTATCTTCTACATAAAACTCAGGAAAATAATTATATCCATTGTTTCCAACTTCCCCTAATGCACTGTACTCTCGTTGCCAGATTGTATCACCAGTTGATAAGTCATATTTTATCAAAGTAGATCCTTCATCATAATTTCCCAATTCAACAGGATTTGTCAACAAAATATACATATAATCATTTGTTAAAATAGGAGCATTCCTTTGCAAAAACAATTCAAAGCTTTTATTGCTATAATACAATTGGTTTGGCCTCTTAGCCCATTCAACAGGAGTACCTGAGAATTGCCACACAGGAGCAGCAATTTGTGATGTAACTGCTTGGAAATACAAACAATTTAAAAGCAAATAAGCGAGTAATTTTTTCATAATATATATTTAAAATTTTCGGGAACAATGCTGTTCCCGATAATAATTATTGATTATAGATTTCCACAAGTAACTGCGCAAGGGCCGCTATATATTGTGTTGTATGGGCATTGGAGTTGGGCACCATAAGAAAAACAATTAGTTGGGTTTGCAGGACTGGATGGCAAAACCGTTGTTACAGGGCTCTGTGTGATAGGATCTATACAGACCTCAATCAGTGTTTCACAACATCCTTCTCCACAATAAATTGTAATCGCTCTATAAGTATAACCTCCATCAGGTTTAGGAACTCTGACTATGCACCTTTTACTGCATGCAGCATTGGTGAATGATGCTAAAAAACTTTGATTTACACCACATATAGTATTATAAGAAAATCCTATTATTGTAGCAATTTCAACCATCAATTTTTTCTCAAATTTGTAAATCCATAAAGTAATATTGCCCTGGGCATTGGCCACACTGTCTATATCCTGATCCCATTCATCACAAAAAGGATCTGACCAGTATTTTAACAATTTCACATCTGCTTCAAAGGAATTGGGACAAAATTTTGCCGAATACTCTACCTTAAAAACACAGTTCGGATATTCAGGCAATATAATATCCAAAGTATCCAGAAGCCAAACTTGATTCTCACAAATACCTTGTGCCTGACTACAAGGATTCTCAATGGTCTGCAATGATAAGGCGGATACTTCCGGATCATCTTGTGACATCTCGTGCTTGCAGGAAATGATTGCCATCATACAGATAGCTATCAGCACAGTTTCCAATAAAAATAAAAGTCTCATAAAAAAAGTTTTAAAAGTTAAAAAAATTAAACCGCATTTTCACAAGAAAAACCATATTTTCGCAGTCTATTGTTGCGAATAGTTGGCCTGCGTTACTTATTTCGATAAGTGGTCGTGGGCTTTTTTGTTCAAATGCATATTTTTTATTTTAAAATATCGAACTAACACCATAGAGTCACCTTCAATCACTTAAAGATCAACTCTAATTACAATAGATAAGAAAAAAGGATGTAAAATTTAAGTGCAAAATAAAATTTTTCAAAAAATGAATATCCTATTTTCTGATTATCATATGTGATTTATCCATCATCATTTACAAAACTATATAAAAAAAAAAAAAATGACATAACATATTTAAATATATTTGTTTCTATAATATGTTAATCAATTCCCCTTTTCAAAGAATTCAAAATAAAATTCTAAATTTTCATAACCGATACCTTATTTCCAACTTTTGGAAACAACATCCTATTTTCATATATCTTTTATTTGGCGCTCATATTCTAAGTGCAATCTATCTGAGAGGAAGATCAAAGGATTTCATTACTTTTGCATTTGGAAAAAAGCTTTGAACGTGTCCAAAAATAGAAATTCATTTATGAAAAGAAGGAGGTCCAAAAGTAATGGTATGTTGATGTGGAAAACGCTAACCCTAATTTTATTTCTGGTTTCGTTATCCATTTTACCTTGCATCGCTCAAGGAGATTACGTTTCACCCACTTTAATTGATAAGCAATTCATTGAGGATAATGAAATCAATTCCGGAACTTTAAACTCCATACATTCAGATGTCAGGCCAATGAGCAATGCCAGACTACTTCAATCTGTTGAGACCATAACCACTCAGGATAAGTTTCCCAACCTTTTGTTATACCAAAATTTGTCCTGCAACTATTTGCCTTTGTGTAAAGAAGACTCATTATCCTCTACAATAAAATCAAAGTCCATACTCCGATACTTCTTCACGCACCCGCCTCATCTTTTTGCTGTATCTGGACAAGATTATCAACTAGCGATAGATCCTATGTTAGAAGAAATGGTTGGCAAGTCTGATCATTCGGTTCTACTAACAAACAAAAGGGGATTGAGCATAAAAGGCCACCTAAAAGAAAAATTATTTTTTTCTGCATCCGTGACTGAAACACAAGAAGTCGTTCCTGAGTATGTGCAAGAATATGTCAACTTATACAATGCACTTCCGGGCGCAGGATTTCTAAAGCGTTACGACAGTAGATTTTTTAAATCAGAATCTGCTTATGATTATCTGAGCTCTGAAGGAGGAGTCAGCTATCATACAGGAAAACATATCGATGTCAGCCTGGGACATGGCAGGCATTTCATTGGATATGGTGTGAGATCATTATTTTTATCAGACGACAGTGCTCCTTATTTTTACCTGAGACTTAATAGCTATTTTTGGAAAATTAATTACCAGAATATATTTGCAGAACTGACCCCTGAAAGCAAATTTGAGACCACAGACCACTTATTAGACAAAAAGTATTTGGCAGCGCATTACCTCAGTATCAACATCCTCAAAAACTGGAGCCTGGGTTTATTTGAGTCGGTCGTCTTCTCCAGAAAAAACCAATTTGAACTTCAATATTTGAACCCTCTCATATTATATCGCTCTGTTGAACAATCCATAGGCAGCCCTGACAATGCTATGATAGGTTTACAGTCACAACTCATACTATGGAAAAAAATCAAGTTATATGGTCAACTGCTGTTAGATGAATTCGTACTCAAAGAATTGGTTTTTGAAAATAAAAACTGGTGGGCGAACAAATATGGAATTCAAGCAGGTGTACTTTACAGTTCTGCATTTGGTATTAAGCAATGGGATTTGCAGATGGAATACAATACGGTGAGACCGTACACTTATTCATTTCGGGATAGTTTAGCCAATTATAGTCATTACCACCAAGCTTTGGCACATCCACTTGGTGCAAATTTCAAAGAGCTGATATTGAAATCAAGGTTTAATTATAAAAGACTGCAATCTGACTTTGGACTTTTTTTCATCAACAAAGGCCTGGATGATAGAAACTCAAACTACGGAGGAAATATTTTAAAATCTCATTTAAGCAGGGTGTCGGATTATTGCAACTTTACCGCACAAGGAATCGCTCAAACTATCATGTTCACTCAACTAAACTTTCAATTCAGACTATGGCAAAGCATTTACCTGACAACTGAATGTGCTGTAAGAAATGAAAATCTAAAACAAATTTTAGCCAACGAAAAAAAAGATTGGTGGTTAAAAGCAGGAATTCGATGGAACATTCAACCAATGTATCGTATCTTTTAATTGTTAGATTACAGTGCTGAATACAATAGTTATCAAAAACCAATTGAATATTTCTCAACTCAAAATCCATAGATTTTATACTACTTGCATTAATATCTCAATGATCGAAATGGATTCTTCTGTGCCTGAATACTTGAATTCATAAACTTCAAAATCGCTTTATTCAGGGTAGAATAATTTACTTTCTTTGCTTTTGATTTTGGAAAATTGATTTCTCGTGGCTCTTCAGAAAATCGAACTGAAACTGCAGTGATTGTCGCTGAGCCACCGTTAATGTTTAACTCCATAATTGCTCCCGGTAAGCCAAAATAAGCTTCTGGACCAGCTTCGGTCAGTATCTGATCTGTAAACCAAGCCACAACTGTTTGATTTTTTACTGTATCTCTTGTTTCAGCTTTCATGCAAAGATAACCATTGACGTCTTTGATTTCATTTCCGATTTTCCAGACCGGTTTGATCAAATCATCTTCACACAGATAAATCTTATCCAACATTTCATGCCACTCTCTGACCTTCTTTTCTTTAAAATTTCGGTAAATGACGTACATAGAATTTCTCCAGCTATATCTATACGAAGACTCGTTAGCCAAATTTTGCTTTTGTTGATAAAAAGATACCTCAGGTGTAAAATACAATTCGTAAGTTTCTTTGAATTCATTTGTATTTCTGGAATTTGTAATCGCAATGCGGTCTTTTTCCTCCTGACTTAGATATGGCATTTGCGACATTATTTTAGACCAGGATTCCTGTCTTTCATAAGTGATAGTTCCGCTGGTTTTCTTTTGAGCAAAAACCGAACTTTGGAAAGCCAATATGCAAATAAAAAAAATATACCTGTTCATGATTTTATTATTTAATCCCACCACCCTCTGTTTTTCTGTAAAGAGGTTTTAAATCCTCGCATGTTGTAACTCAGTGTCAACATCAGATAACGCGATAAAGTTTCAGTCACGGAGGTAGTCAGATAATTGGATTGAGCTACCTGCGAAATTCCTTGATTCTTGTTTAGCACATCATACGCCGAAAGTCGGATTTCGGCGCGTTTATTTTTCAAGAATAAATAATATAAAGAACTATTGAGTATTGGCGTTTCTGAAAAATAATCCGTCGTCAGATTCTTTACTGAACTATAAGCAAAACTTGTGGACCAAAATAATCCAAAGGGAAACTTGAAATTGAGTTCGGCTGAGTGATTTGCATTTTCCAATTTTTGAGATTTTAGCTCATTACTTTCGTAATCCGTAGTAGAAAAACTCATTCGCCCATTGAGAAATAATGAAAACCAATCAACCAAAGTGATGTTGACCCGTACTGATGGTGTATGTCTGAGAGTAATTACATCCGACACTACTTGGTTAATCAACAAGGAACTCAATGAATATCCCATATTATAATTCAACCTCACAGTTAATTTATTCTGAATGACAGGAAAACCAAATCTCAATCCTCCATTGATATCATGACCTTTTCCAAAATTGATCGGTTGGGTCTTTGTGACACTAAATGAATCCACCTCTTGAGATCGTATAATTTTATCTTCTGTAAGTGTATACGTTGCGTTAAAACCATAATCCATAGATGTGGCTCTGCTATGTTTGCTTAGTTCTCCATTAAAACGATGTCTCAATTCTGGATTCAAATCTGGATTACCTACAAAAATACTGATAGGATTCGTAAGATCTATTACAGGAATCAGATCGCGGACACTCGGTTCACTGACAGACATACCGTAATTTAAACTGAACCATCTGTTTCTCTTCATGTCATAATTCAATTCAAAATTCGGAAGGACGTTGTTGTAATTCTTTTCAGCAGAATAATCCACTCCGGATAATGGCCAACTATAGTCACCGATTATTTTAATGTTTTGTAACGCAGCACCCAAGGATATATTCAAACCATTGTAACTATATCTTATGGAACTTCCTATCCTGGCAGTATATACTCTATTATCATTCAATCGGGTAAGCGTTGAGTCCGGAATGGACAATGCCTGCTCTTGATTGAAAACATCTCGGTTGTAGTCCGTTTTCTGTATAAAATAATTCACAAATGATTCACTGAAAAATCTCTTCTTGATAGGTTCAACATAGAGTGCAGCCGTTTTGAATAATTGCTTCTTATTGATACTTTCCGTCAACTGATCCAGGATATAGAATGAATCCAAGGCATTATTGTCATAATAATTTGTGTAGGCATCTTGCGTCAGGTCTCGAACAGAGTTATTCAGACTATAAGATCCGCTCCATGCCATTGCCCTTCCCTTCTTTTTCAATTTTTTTCTAAAAATCATACTACCTTGAACGTACTGAATGTCATTATCCGTAAAATTATCTGATTTCAGGTCATTGAGTTTCTGTTGATTTTCTGAGATACTTTCGGAAATAAAATTTTGATCGCTTCGCTTACTTCCCAAATTGGATTTGAAAGAACTGACAAGCGTCGTCGCTGAATCAACAGAATGTTCTACACGAATATCAGCAGCATGCGCGAAATTTGAATTTGAAGATTTCCTGGTTTCGTCACGATAGTAGTTGCCTTCAGGAATAAAATACTGTGATTCTGTAGCAGTCAAGCGATCCAACTTATCCAAATTGTAAAAATACATTGAACTCAACTTTGTCTTTTTCCAATCATAATTGAGATTCACACCGGCAGAATATTTTTTTGGAAATCCACTCGCCTCACCACTGAAAAAACCCGAACTCAATTCATCATTGTCTTCAGAATCTGAAGATCCCAACAGGATGTATCTCCTTCCTGAACTCTCTGCAAATCCGAAATCCCCACCATCATTCCAATTAAAAGAATTACTTCCTCTGAAATCCTGATAGTCATTCCATCCTAAACCATTCCGTCCTGTGTTATTACTTACTCCTATCAAACTCAATTGCCATTTGTCGTTAAACTGATTATAGTTTCCTTTTATCTCTAATCTCTCTTCTGTACCTCCACCGGCTGCAATTTTTCCGAATCCACCTTTCTTAAATTCATCTTTCATTTCCACATTGATGGCTTTGTCACTAGGTCGCGAACTGTATCCGGTAAGTTTTTTTTGCTCGTCTACATTATCAAATACCTGGACTTTCTTGATACCTTCAGCAGGGAGATTTTTTGTGGCTTGCTTTGGATCGTCCCCAAAAAAACGCTTGCCGTCGACTGTTACTTTTGTCACATCTTTTCCATCAGCTTTTATGCTTCCGTCATTTTCAACTTCGATACCCGGTAACTTTTTCAGGAGTTCCTCCATAGTAGATCCTTCAGGGACTTTGAATGCTGATGCATCGTATTCGATTGTATCACCCTTGATAATTAGTGGTGCTCGTGCCTCTTTAATTACAACTTCAAATAACTGAGTAGAAATTGGTTTCAAGACGATCACTCCCAGGTCCTTCATTCCACCTTGATCTGGAGTTACCATCACTTCATGTGGAAGAAAACCCACATAATTGCACCTGACTAAATAAGGTCTACGATTCAATCCCTGAGCCAGAAAAACTCCATCTTCATCTGCCCGCACATACTCTATTAATGTGGTATCTGAAGGATTGAGAAAAAAAATGGAAGCCAGACTCAATGGCTCTCCTGTTGTATCTCTGAGAATTCCTTTTATCGAAAAAGATTGAGACCAAGCATGTTGGAAAGTAAATAACAAAATAAACAGGAGTAAATTTCTAGTCAGTTTCATTCGTTTTAATTTTAATTCCTTCAGACCTATACTTGATGAGCGATAAAACGTAAAATCAATCAAAATGTTGGCCTCTTCAGGCGTTCCACAGCTTGTTCGACAGTACTTTCCTTTTTTGCAAAACAAAATCTAAGCAAATGTGGATCGTATCCATCATGATAAAATGCAGATAGAGGGATCAATGCGACCTTGTTGTTTTCTACGATATGGTCAGCAAATACAATATCTCCCATTCGCTGCATGGCCTCATGCGAAGCCAACAAAAAATAAGAACCTCTACAAGACAATGCACTGAATTCTGTTTGCTTCAAAAGATTTATCATGTGATCCCTTTTTTTCTGGTAAAAAGAAGATAGGTCCTTGATAAAATCAAAATTTCTTTCCAAAAAATATGAAGATGCCACTTGAGACGGATAATTTACAGAAAATAATGTAAACTGGTGCAGTTTTCTGTATTCGGCAGTAAGATGTGGAGGTGCGATATTGTAACCAATCTTCCAACCTGTATTGTGAAAGGTTTTACCAAAAGAAAATGTGACAATACTGCTTTCATACAACTCCGGATATTGAAGTGCGGATAAGTGCTTTTTACCATCATAAACCATAGCATCATAAACCTCATCCCATATCATCAATGGCTTCTGGAAATGAAGCAAAGAAATCAATTTTTGAAAATCCTCTTCTTCCCAAATCACCCCTGTAGGATTGTGAGGATTATTAAACAGAATTAATCTAATTTCTTGCGTACGAAGGGTTTGTTCTAATTTATCCCAGGGAATTTTAAATTCAGGCTCCTCCAATCGGATATAAATTGGTTCACCTTTATTCACCAATACTGAAGGTGCATAACTATCATAGGCAGGTTCGAAGATGATGACCTTATCACCCGGTGATACGAGAGTCGAGATAGCAGAATAAACACCTTGTGTAGCTCCAGCTGTAATGGTAATTTCTTCTTGGGCATCTATTTGAACACTGTATGTTTTTTGGATTCGCTTCGAAATATTTTCACGAAGGGGCAAAAAACCAGGCATTGGACCGTATTGATTATATCCATCTTGTGTAGCGCGATATAAAGCTTCACTCAGCTCACCGGGGCATGGAAAATCAGGAAACCCTTGTGCTAAATTTACAGCATCATTTTTCAATGCTAAGCTAGTCATCCTACTGAAAATCGATAATCCTGATTTTGGTAATTTGCTATTTAATAATTGCTTGTCCATGCGAATTGCTTTTGTGTTTAGCTGTTTTACGTTCAAATCTCAGACCCATCACCATTGCAAAATGATCCGCTGCTCCTTGATAACTCTTTAAGCAAAATCCTATATTTGGCCTCAAGATTTGACAAATTGAAATTGGAATCTGATACAATAAAGTTAATTTATTATACAAACGAAAAACATTTAAAATTTCATTTGATGAAAGTAAATATCCTAAACGAAATTCAAATGAGAGGTCTCCGAATAACCATTCGTGTGATGCAAAAGCTTGAATCTGAACGCTTTTTTTCCAGCGCTCATGCGTATCAGACTCAAGTTCACTACGGTAAAGCCAATAAGACGTTCTCCCGTGATACTCTAGATCCATACCAGTCCTGACATACCTGTATGGCTTGTATTGATACGCAATATCGTCGCTGAAACCTACAACAGGAAAAGATGGCCCACCTATTATTTTCCCTTCTTTGGCTGCATAGGAGATGAGCCATTGAGAAGACCACTTTGATCGAGGTTCATGGATTTTTAGATCTGATGACCGAGCTGGTCTATTCATGGAATATCGCAACGAAACATCTGCCTGAAATATATTTAAACCCAGATTTGGTGCTTTCCTGTTGCCATTGGAAAAATGTGCAATGTATATTCCCAACCTCCAACACATTCTCTCTCCAATTCTTCGCTGAAAACCAGCGGATGCATTTACAGAAATATTATAGTGCGATCCGATAGCCGTCTGTAGAGGATTATTGACTATATGGAATGGTTTTGTGAGGTAAGCCATACCAAAACCAGTTCTTACATACATACTCCATTTGTTTGAATCTCTGGTATTAAAATCCAGAAATGGGTTGATGCTCCACACATCTCCCAGAATCTGTTGAGGCGCCCCGAGCTCACCATGATAGAGCTGCACTCCAACTCGTGGAAATCCATAATATCGCGTCCAATCATGTGTTCCACCCGTCTGCCACAACACTGCACCACGAAAAAACTGGCTCACCCCTCTGGGACGATAAGCGAACTTTTCAGAATGTGGTACGATTCTACCAACTGAATAAGCGATCTCCCAGTCAGGCACACTGACCTGTGCATAGAGGGAAATGCCCAAACAATAAAAAATGAAACTGGAAAGCAATCTGATCATTGAGGAAAATCTAACTCCCCGAGAAAGTTAACTGTCGGTTTGTATTCTTCAGAAGGAATATGGTCTTGTATCTTGAGAGCTACTACAGACCTATAATGAGTGATCCATTTTTGAAGTATGTCGCTCGTATTCCACCCTGCGCGCCAACACCATGCTCTGGAAGCAGTCATCCATTCCATGGCGAGTATTTGCCACAAGTGTTCGATGATCCGATTGCATTGCAAAGCAGCATTTGCTGCCATACTTACATGATCTTCTTGACCTTTGCTGGTCACTATAGAGTCAACCGAAGCTGGAGTAGCGAGTTGTTTGTTATAACTAACCAATGAAGCTGCAGAATACTGAACGATCATATAACCTGAATTGACTCCTGGTTCTTGCGTCAAAAAATCAGGTAGGCCTCGCTGACCAATGATGATCTGGTACATCCTGCGCTCTGCAATATTTCCAACTTCTGCCAGGGCAATCTTTAAAAAATCTGTAGCAAGAGCCAGACTTTGAGCATGGAAATTCCCTCCTGACAAAACATCTCCATTTTCAAAAATAAGGGGGTTGTCGGTGACGGCGCTGATCTCCTTTTCGGCAACTGATTTCACATAATCCACAGCGTCCTTGCTCGCTCCGATCACTTGAGGTATACATCTGAACGAATAAGGATCCTGAACTGAATTCTTGCTTCTTGTGAAAATCTCACTCCCTGCCAAAATGCTGCGAATATGGCTTGCTACCCAAATCTGTCCATCCTGGTTTCTCAATAAATGGATCCGTTCATCAAAAGCATCCATATTTCCGTTAAATGCTTCTAAGGAAGCACAAGCGCAAATTATTGCGGTTTGCAGTAACTTTTCAGCTTCAATTGTGCAATTGATCAATTGGGCCAGGCTAAATTGGGTTCCGTTGATAAGTGCAAGACCTTCCTTTTCTTTCAATCCGGGCAATACAGTTTGGTGATTCCTGAAAAAGTCTGCAGAAGCGTACCGAACACCATTGTGGTACAAGAAACCCTCACCTATACACAGAAGGCTACAATGTGAAAGTGGTGCCAAATCTCCGGATGCTCCCAGGGAACCTTGTTCAGGTACTTCTGGCAAGATATTTTCATTGAGTAGCATGATCAAAAACTCTATTAGCTCATACCTGACCCCGCTGTGACCTTTAGCTAGGGATATGATCTTGAGAAGAATCATCCACCTGACTACCCTTTGGTCTGCGGACATGCCTGTACCACAACTATGAGACCTGATGAGATTGTGCTGAAGAGTCTCCAGTTGATCCGCATTGATGACTTTGTCACAGAGTATACCAAAACCGGTATTGATACCGTAAAATGTCTTACCGGAGCCTAACAAATCTTCTTCGACCATCCTGCGATTGTCCCGAATCTTCGCAATTGTCGATTCGGACAATCTTATCTTTCGTGTATGATTCGCTACAGGGAGTAAATCCGAGATCCTTTGATTTTCACTTGAGTCTAATATCCAATCTTGCATAAGCCCCAAATATAAATATAATCTCTACCAGCTAGTTTCAGTATTTTCATTTTACCTAATGAAATTTTACTCGAGTTTATTGATTATGCTTTGATAATGAATAAGGAATTATTGAAATAATAAGTGGGTATGATGGCAACAAAAGATATGATATCACTTTATCAGTTAATAATCAAGTAAAGAACATCAAAAAAAATGGAATCAGGTTTGTCCTTTCATCATCAAACTTACCTGATTCCACTGATTAAATAGGAAGGCGTAATAAAGATAATATCCACCCTATATAATTTTCACCTAGAAATGAAAACAAAATAAATAATTAAAAGTCATTAATCAATTTGGCAATGATAATGCCATCTTCAAATTGCAAATCCCTAACTTCAAACATATTGTTGTGCAAATCAAAATCATATTTCAACATGCACCTGAATCTTGCTTTTACAATTCTTGTGACAGGATTAAAATCTATTATTTTCAATACATTGTGCGAATTATCCTCCCGGTTACTTTCAAAATGATAACTACCAGAAGCAGTACAACCTTCTTCCCTCAAATAATAATAAGTTGCATTACAGTAAATCGTTTCTCCTAATGTGAAACTTCCGGGTGCTGCATCAAATTTCTGCAACAATAGCTGTTCTACTGGAGAACCAAAGTCATTAAACTGGTACAAAGAAATGTCAATTTTATTGAGTTCAGGATAATAATATACATTTGGATAATAGAACTTCTTCTGTCCATTTACAACGGCAGTAGCACAGCCATTATATCTCGTATTTCGACTGTTTCCCTCCTGCATTTCGCAGCTGGTAAATGCAATTGCATCAGGTGTCTCCCAGTTCAGCTGAAATTCAGCTGTTTCATCAATATTAGCTTGGACAGGATTTTCTTGTGCGTGAACGTATGTATAAACCATACAAACTAATGCAAATAGGAATGTGCTTTTCATATTAATTTGCTTTGAAAAATGACTTAATTTCTGTCTGATGGTCATAAGTCATCTGAACATAATATATCCCGTTAGCCAAACTCCTCGATGGTACAAATATATCATATTCTGACTTCCCAGTGATTTCTTTAATCACTACTCCTTGAACATTATAGATTCTGAACACAGGACTGCCAGCAGAAATTTGGTTGGAAGACTGATACCAATGAATTTCAATTTGATCTTCACTTGGTGAATGAAACACATCCCACTCCATACTTTCTTTTGCTCTGCTAGTCACACCTGCTATGCACTGTTTGCGCAAAGTTTTACTATTGATAAATACATTGCCCTGATGATAAATTTTTGTCTTAACAAAAAGCACATTGAATATCGGAACATTGAATGTACAGATATTACTGGTGGATCTTGGGCAAATCAAAGTATAATTTACACCATTTGTGCTGTAGAAAAATTCATACTCTGTCACTCCAGGTACGTGGCAATTTGTGGGAGAATTTCTTGTTGGCTTGGTTTCAATGGTTACAGTAGTTGGTGTACAGTCATTGTCAAAGTCTGATGTGCTTGTGTAAGAGCAGGTAGAACTGGGTTTTAGTTCTGCTACAGTGCATCCATAAGCATTCATATTGCACACATTATTATGATCGGCGTCACCGATAGGTACACCCAAATGTTTCAATTTTGGGGTAGAGTAATAATTTATCCTCTTCATGTTTTTGGTATTATCCATCAGCGTTCCTCTGGTATAAACATTGGGTACTGTAAAAATATAGCCTCTTCCCGGAGGTGCAGTAGGATCGTCGGTATGCCTTCCGTTGAGCCAATGTCCGATCTCATGTATTCCAGTAAAGTCGGCATTGAGTACCTGAGCCACTTTTGCGACCGCACAACAGCCGGCATAATTGCTTGGAGGTCCGTTAGTTGCTGGAGTAGATGCTGCTGCATAGGTCTCTCCCGGACCGCAAATATCGTTGATCACTCCAAACAATACATCAGCTTGATACTGTTCTCTCAATGTTTTTAATTGCCCGGAAAGTAAGATAGAGTAAATATTCATTCTAGCTAACTCATACAAAACGTCACCATCTCCACCTACGTCGTTTGAAATCTCCATTCCTACTAGAGTAATTCTGTGGACTACTCCAGATCTTTTGAATGAAGAATTTGCTTGATCCACAAGTGTAACGGCAACCGGCAAAAAGTTGGCACCATTGTATCTACTTGCTACAGAAGCGGTTATAATGAATAACATCCTAATATCACAAGCAGGTACCCGGATATTACAATCAGGCTCGATCCAGGTGCCATCTCCCGGATTGCTTAAGCCCACACAGGTTTGATCACCATAATTGTCCTGGTAATTGAGAAATACCTGCACATCATCGCTCAGAGGCATTAGCCTGTAAAATCCTGTGGCAGTGTTGATTTCCATATAGAGCTGATTGTCATGCATATTAATGTTGATGTATTCTTCACCTGCATCGTCTGTAATCAGTCCAATGTATTCATAATTCGTTTCTGAAGTATAATCAAAATGAAGAGTTATCCAACTCATGGGAGATCCGTCTCCTGGTAGTAGGGTGGACAAATTGCCATTGGTAATCGCTTGGATCAAGTTTGATTTTGACACAGAGACAATCTGGGAGTTGATCACGTCAGCACTCGAGATCAGATATTGATGTAAACCTACTTGTCCGGCTGGCAATCCCGGAGGCATGGGCACTTGTGGAAAGTTTACCACTTGGGCAAACATTCTGCTCGATGTTAACAATAGGAGAAAAAGCCACAGTTGGCGGGATAGGATTCGGTTTTTCATGCGGAATATTTAAAGTGATTAAAAGGCAAAACTAAATAAGTAATTTGAAAAATTAATGAGCATAAAAATTATTTTTTTCAATATTTTATATTGTTAATTATTATATTTAAAATATTTAATATTTATTTAATTTATATATAAATAAATGCCGGTGGTTAAATTCTCGTTAAATCCATTATTTGCCAAACGGTTGACTTTTAAACGGAGTTAGAGTCCCTGAGTCTCAGTAGTGTGTAGTTCGAAAAAGTCCACTACCTTTGAATCAGAGTTTTAAAACATCAAAAAATTAAAAAATGAATTTATTGAAATCCCTCTTTTTTGCCGCTCTGGCAATGTGCTTTAGCCAAGTGAATGCTCAAAAGTTTGCACTCGTTGATGTAAACAAAGTGCTCGAAAGTGTCGATGATTACAAAAAAGCCCAAGAAGAATTAGACAAAATGGCTGCGACTTGGAAGCAAGAAATTTCGTTGGAATATGACAAGATCAAGGCCATGTACAATAAGTACCAGGCGGAACAGGTCCTTCTTACTGAAGAGCAGAAAAAAGCCAAAGAAGAAGAGATCATGAACAAGGAAAAGGACGTCCGTAAGCTCCAAAAAGACAAATTTGGTGAAGAGGGCGAATTGTTCCGCAAACGTCAAGATCTTGTCAGGCCGATTCAGGAAAGGGTGTATGGCGCCATCCAGGATTATGCCGTCGGAAAAAGTCTGGATGTAATATTGGATACTAGCGGATCCGCCGGAGTCATATATTACTCTAAAGAAATGGACAAGACAGAAGAAATCATCAAAAAGATAAAGATGATGCCTCGCTAAGACTTTTGCTATCTGTCTAAAAGTCTATATTTGCACACTCAATTATTAAGCATACAAAATGAAATTCAAGTTATTTTTATTGTCATTAGGAATAATCCTTATTTCTTTATTTAATTCTTCGAATCTTTCTGCACAAAAATTTGGCTATTTGAATTCTCAGGCATTGTTGTCTGAAATGCCTGAAGTCAAACAAGCTGATGCAGAACTGCAAGCTTTACAAACTCAATTGGAGAAAAAAGGCCAACAAATGGTACAGGATCTTCAAACCAAATATCAAGATCTACAGAGAAGAGAACAATCAGGAGAAATCTCGCCAAAAGCTCTTGACGAGGAAGCGGGCAAACTGAAAGCACAAGAAACCGAGATCAGTAAGTTTGAGGAAGACATGCAAAAAGAACTGGCCACAAAACGCCAGCAGAAATTGCAACCACTTCTGGACAAGGTAAATACTGCTATAAAGCAAGTGGCCACAGAAAATCAGTTTACCTACATATTTGATTCAAGCGCAGGAATCCTTTTGTATGCGCAAGAAACCATGGATGTAACGGCTCTGGTAAAAACAAAGCTGGGCATTTAATTTCGTCGAAAATAATTAAAATACATTGTCTGGCCGCCGGGAACTTCCAATAGGCATATTTGATTCAGGCATAGGTGGCTTGACAGTCGCCCATGAAATTGAAAAGATCCTTCCCGGTGAGCAGATCCTTTACTTTGGTGATTCTGCTCACATGCCCTACGGAGACAAATCAATTGATTTGATCCGCTCTTATGCACTTTCAATTGCAGATTTTCTTGTCAACAAACAACATTGTAAGGCTCTCGTTATCGCGTGTAATACGGCTTCAGCAGCTGCTTATGAAGTGCTTAGAGACGAATTCAAGGGCAATGTCCCGGTGATCAACGTAATCGACCCCATGGTGGAATACATCATATCCAAAGAGGAAATTCACCACGTAGGTCTCATAGCAACCAGTACTACTGTCAAATCCAATGTCTATCAAGAAAAATTCAGTCGGAGGAAACCGAAACTCCGATATTCGGCCTTGGCGACGCCTCTCCTTGCTCCCATGATTGAAGAGGGATTTTACAACGATCATATCAGTGATGCCATCTTGCACCAATACTTAGATGACCCACACCTGGCAGGAATTGATACCTTGGTACTCGCATGCACACACTATCCTTTGATCAAAAAAGAAATTTCTGCTTTTTTCAAACATCAAATCGGTGTTGTCGATTCTGCAGAAGTAGTAGCTACAAAACTTAAACAAATCCTCAAGAATGAAAGCTTAGAGAATCTTTCAGGTGCAAAAAATACAAACCGATTTTATGTTTCTGATTTGTCGAGTAATTTCGAAAAAACTACAAGGATTTTCTACGGAGAAAATATTCAATTGGAATATTGTTGGCCTCATCCCGTAATTTTATAAAAATTTCACAAGATTTTAACCAACTAAATTCAAAACCATTCGTCTAATTAATAAAAATGTCAAACATGATAAATCGATTTTATATTTCAATACCGGTAGTTGTTCTGATGCTCACATTTGTGTCATGCAGTGGACAATTTGGTAACATTCTAAAAGAGGTTGGTCTTGAAGAAGTAAGTACTGAGGAAGTCGCAATGGGTTTGAAAGAAGCTTTGACTTCAGGCACAAGTAAAGGCTCTGATCAATTAAGTGCAAGGGATGCCTTTTATAAAAGTATATACAAGATAGCCTTGCCACAAGATGCCAAAAATGTTTGCGACAAACTTCGAGTAATTCCGGGATTTACAAAACTCGAAGATGACATGGTCCGTAAAATCAACTACGCTGCTGAAGATGCCGCAAAAAAGGCAAAACCAATATTCGTACAAGCGATCAAGCAAATTACTATCAAAGACGCCTGGAATATTCTACGTGGCTCAGACAATGCCGCTACCGAATATCTTCAAAAAACGACCACCCAGGCATTATACGCAGAATTTAATCCGGTGATCACTCAGGCACTAAATCAACAGGGTGCTCTTGATTTGTGGTCCTCGGCAGTGACTAGTTACAATAAAATTCCTTTTGTCAAACAAGCAAATCCTGATATAGCTGCGTACGTGACAAACAAGGCTTTAGACGCCCTATTCAGCAAGATTGCAATTGAAGAAAAAAATATCAGGAATAATTTAGCAGCCAGAACTTCTGATCTTTTGAAAAAAGTATTTGCCAAACAAGACAAATAATATTGATTCAAAAATGAATTTATTCTTCTTTAAAATCTCTGCACTTTGTCTTGCTCTTGGAGCTTGTGCAACCAAATCCATTTCTCCAAGACAACAGTTCAGCGGAATGTACAAGGTTCGCATCGAACTGCAAAAAAATAAATTGCAAATGCCGGGATTGAGGGACTCTGTGGAAGTAGGAATGAAGTCCGCACAAAAAGCATTGTCAGAAGCACAACATATGACTGATTTGGATTTGACCAAGATTGATACGAGTACCATTGAAGGAAAGGTAGAATATTCAGCTACTGCATTTGCTAAGTCTATATCCCAAATAGGAATTCAGTTAGGAAATGTAGGAGATGAGATCGGAAAATATGCAGACCAACTCTCAACAGAGTCTATATCAGGATTGGCTAGTTTTCTTGATCAGCAGATTTTTGAGGTACAGCTCTTTGAAGATGGCTCAATCAAAACTAAAGGAGATTTGATTTCCAGATTCATTTTTAAATTGTATCAATGGGATGTGAAAGACAACCAATTTGTCTTCTCTGATGAAAATAAAAATATAATTCAAAATTTTGAAATCCAAGAAAGAACTCAAAATTCTTTTGTAGCCCAAAACGATTTGCTCAAACTACATTTCCAAAAAATACAATAAGTTGCAGATTGACAAACTCATTCGATTTGTTTATAAGCCTTTCTCAAATAATTCTAATTCCACAGTCCATCATTTGAGTTTATGATGTAAGACATAATTACCAATTTGACATTGTAAACATTTCTTCAACGAACAATACTGCTTATTCAATTGGAGCATAGCTTGACTATCACCTGCATGCTGAGCTAGCCATGATTCAGAAGAGTACAGTTTAAGAATTGAATTTTGTTCTGCCGGTATAGTTTGAATCCATCGAAATGCTTTATCACATAACTCAGTTTTATTCATAACTTGTCCATAATAATATAAAACAGGACAAACTGCATTGATCAAGAGCAAATCCTGCACTTGCTTTCCAATGTGTTTAATTTTCTTAGGATGAGCGCTATCTTTAAAATGAAAATGATCACACCAAAAATCGCTTACAGGTTGTTGAAGTAATCGCCGGACTTCGCTCGTATCTTGTGCTTGCAGGATTTGATCAAATAAAGGAATGCTATGGCTCATCATTCCGGATAGTTGAGCCAATCTCAAAGTTGGAAAATGTTGTGGCCTCATTCGTAAAAATTTCCAGATGTGCCACGCCATTTTTTGAATTCCAAATTTTCTTTCTTGGTATTTGAACTCATTCAGCAATTTTAAGTAATACTCATCTCCCTCTTCATCATTCAAAAACCCCGCCGTCCCAAATAATAATGCTTCCATTTCAAACTGACGATTTGCCAAGCGTCTTATGATACTAAAATCAAGTTTCCCAAATAGCATTTCCATTGCATCACTGTTGGCTGGGGTCACCATGTAATGTGCAATGTATTGCCAGAGAAGATGTTCCCAATCGTAATTATTCCCCAAATGTGATTTTATTTTTACAGCTCTGTTTTCCCAACGTTCTGCCAGCATTCGATCTAACTGGTTGTTTTTGATGTGCTCGGGTACTTTTTGGATCCATTCTGCACAAGGCAGTTTGTAAGCTGTGTTTTTTAAAGCTTCATATTGTATGAGCAAATCCGGAGATAACAGTTCCTTCAACTCCAAACAATAAGATTGGTCCGCAGGGAAATTCTGCTTACTGTCATTCTTATACACAACATGAAGAATTACATTTTCATATCTTTCATCTCCTTTGTGTCCATGCAAAACCCAGTCTGAACTGAAGACATGTATTTCAATATGCCCTACCCAGACTACCTCATCTATCTTGACCTTAGCCATTAAAAAATCGGGACCCTGATGAATATTCCAAACACCGGGGTGAATTATTTGCAATAGTTGTCCCGTGGTAGTTTGCAATATTTTGCCTGAGAGCAATCTAGAGTTCCATACGTATTGTATCAGATCTTCTTTGATGTTTTTTTCATCCATGTACTAAATTGATAAGGGTATTTATTCTGTTCATCCGGGAGATGAGATTCAACATTGAGGCGCTCCCACTTACTGAAATCCAATGCAGGAAAAAATGTATCGCCATCAGGTACATTTAAATCCACTTCCGTCATATAAATTTTATGCCAGTAATGTATAGTTTGATTATAAATTTCACCTCCTCCTATGATGAAAATTTCATCGTTATCAATCTCTGAAGCCATTCGTATAGCTTCTTCCGAACTGTGAGCTATCAAGCAGTTACTCACAATATAATATGGATCTCTGGTAATAATGATATTTGTCCTGTAAGGCAATGGTCTGCCTATACTCTCAAAACACTTTCGGCCCATGATCACAGGATGCCCGCTGGTGACTTTTTTAAAAAATTTTAAATCCGCCGGCAGATACCATGGAATCTCGTTTTTTCTGCCGATTACTTTATTGTGAGCACAAGCAACTATACTGGAAATGATCATGAATTTATATTAAATGAGAAACTCTCCGTTTTCATAAATTAATTTGTCATCTACTATAATTTTGCCACCATCGCGCATATTTTTTATCAAATCCCAATGAATGCTGGATTGATTTTTTCCTCCACATTGCAAATATGATTGTCCTACTGCCATATGTACGCTACCTCCTATTTTCTCGTCAAATAAAATATTTCGTGTTGTCCTGGTGATATTATAATTTGTGCCAATTGCAATTTCCCCAAACCTTCTTGTACCTTCGATGGCAAAAACTTTCTCCAAAACATCTTGACCTTGATCTGCTTTGAATTCTTCAATCCATCCATCCTTGACTTTCAGATAAATGCCATGTACATCTTGACCCATCATCATTGTTGGAAAATCAAAATAGATTTCTCCATTGACTTGATCTTCAATTGGGCTGGTAAAAACTTCTCCAGAAGGCATGTTGGATTTGCCATCAGAATTGATCCAGGTTCGTCCCTCAACTCTAGCTGTCAGTTGATGTTTGCCATGAATATAACTGATCCATTTGCTTGAATTTAAATAATCTACAATTCCTTGCTGCATGTGACTCAATTTTTTCCAATGATCACTAGGTTCATCCTTATCTAAATAACAAGCGTGTATGATGAAATTTTTGTAATCCTCCAATGACATTTCTGCAAAGTTTGCTCCTGCTTCGGTTGGATATTGACATAAGGATCTTTTCAAACTTCCATTCCCCAATCTTTGGAAATAAATTTTGGAAAACTCTGCGCTTGCTTGTGTCCTGAGTTTCAATTTCTCGGCATCAGCTACAAATCTATTCCTATTGATAAATGGTGCTCTTATCAATAAATATGCTGTACACTTGGAAATCAAATCAAGCAAATTTTCATCCGGTTTGGCAATGATTTCCTTGTCGGCATAACTCAACAATATCTCTTCTTGTTGGTCAAACTCCCATACAATATCTACACGAACATTTTTTTGACTTGCAAGCCTGAAAATCTCCCTGACCAGTGTTTCTGCCAAAGTGGTACTTCGAATCAACAAATGGTCACCCGGTCTCAAATAGAGGCTATACTCTGTGATTAACTTTGCATATTTTTCTTCAAAATTCATATGGTCAATTAATTATTTATTTTGTTCTGGATTCTCAAATGTTCTATTTTTAAATGCAGTGCTTTTGAAAGGTAAATATTCCTGTACAAATGTTGCCATTGACAAGGCGTGATCGAATTACCTTCAGCATTGTACCCCATGATATTTTGACTTCCGCTGTCCCAATTGTTGCAAGTACCGCCATGGGGACCTCCGCAATCGTTAAAACAAGGATTGCTGTGACACTCTTTATTGGGATCAATATCAATACCCTTGCATTCATTATCACAATAGAAACTGTGACAGAGCCCAAATGTATGGAACACTTCATGATTCATCAAACCTGCAAAAGCCCACCAACCCCAGGGACCATGATATCGGGCATTATCATGAGCATCCATCATGACGACTTCATTACAATAATGCATCCCGCAGGCATATCCCCTGCACTGAAAATCTTTCTCTTTATCAATATCGTAAAATACAACGTGCATTACTTTTTGGTCATACACTCTCTTGATATCGCGATAAGATTTCCAAAACCAAATGCCACCAAAACTGTCCCTGCCTTCATTTGGCTCAGAATAAAGTTGATAGCGTATATGGCTGTCTCCTACATAACTTCTCGGACTGCTAGGCGAAAATTTCAAGTCTCGCAATACCCAATTTGCATGATTGATGAGCAACTGGGTCCAAAAAATTCCATTGTAATACAAGGTATCATCCTTGCTTCCCGGGTAGAAGTTTCCTGTTTTAGAATCTACAAAATGAATATTCACGAAAATGGTAACATAAGGCAATTGAGCTGTGTCTAGGTTCTCAATGGCCTGCCTGATCAAGCTTGAATCAGAAACTTTCAACTGGCTGCTTGAATCAATGGTGCGATGTTTATGCAAAATACTACAAGAAAACATGGCTACAATAAAAAATAAGATTAGTATGGCCTTCAACAACGCTGACATAATCCGATTGTACTTCACAAGATAGCATAAATTTAATCTACTTCGGGTATTATAACAGTTTGGAAAGGAAGCTTATGCTTTTATAAAATGGATCGATAACAAGGTTTTAACCTTTTGTTTAAAGCATAAATGGACCAAAAAGAGTTAAAATAGGAGGACTTTCCTATACTTGAGGTTGAGAGGGTCAAAGTTTATGTGAACAATATATTAAATACATTATTAATATATAATATGCTGTACTTTAAAAATATAATGCTGGTATTTGCCATATTGACTTCTAGCATACCAAAGTCTGATGTCAATGGATCCACTTCACCATGGCACTCAGAAAAAGTCTCCATACAGTCCAAAGAAGATAAGCTTAGACTTGTAATCATCACACTTGCACGTGAAATGAAGGGAAGCAAATATCGCAAAGCCGGAAAAAAGCCGGGTGGATTCGACTGCTCGGGCTTAGTTCAATATGTTTATGGGAGAATGGAAATGCCCATGGCAGCAAGCGCAGACGCCCAATCTCAACAGGTAAAGAAAATTAAAGCAAAAAATGCTAAGCCGGGAGACTTGCTTTTTTTTGGAACGAAAAGCAGGATTCAACACGTGGGCATCGTGACAGAAAATGAAGATGACCATTTCCTCATGGTTCATTCATCCTCGACATTAGGAGTAATCGAGGAAGATATATTAACATCAGAATATTGGATGGATCGACTACAATTTGCAGCTTCCCTGACAGCGATCCAGAAAAAACTTAAGCAGGGCGATAAAAAAGAAAACGAAAAATAATTCAAAAAGTAGTTTTAGTCTGTTTAAAAACATCTCACAGATATACCCATTATATTTGCAATCGTTATGGATAACAATAAAATACATATTATCCTTTTTGGCCCTCCTGGAAGCGGCAAAGGAACTCAAGCTCAAAAACTCGTAAACCACTACGGATTGTACCATATTTCTACAGGAGATCTATTCAGATCAGAAACCTCTCAAAAAACTGAGTTGGGCTTAAAAGCCTTAGAATTTATGGCTAAAGGACAGTTAGTTCCTGATGACGTGACTATAGATATGCTCAGAAAAAAAGTTGCCTCGGAACCAAATGCTCAAGGATTCATATATGATGGATTCCCCAGGACAACAGCTCAAGCTGATGCATTGGATAGAATGCTTCAAACCTCAGGTGACAAAATCAGTTGCTTAATCGCTTTGGATGTCTCAGATGATGAAATCGTGAAACGAATATTGTTGCGGGGGCAAAGCTCGGGAAGGCCCGATGACAGCGATGAAAGTATCATCCGCAAAAGGATGGAAGAATACCGCAATAAAACTTCAGAAGTATTTGATTATTACAACCGGAAAGGTCTTTCATTCCAAGTATCGGGTTTAGGATCAATCGAAGACATTTATACTCGACTGACAGGATGCATCGACGAGGTTATTTGCTGAAACATTTTTAAAATTGGCTGAACAAAATTTTGTTGATTATGTAAAAATCATGTTTCGTTCCGGACATGGTGGTGCTGGATTTGTCCATTTTTTTCGATCTAAAGGTGTTCCTAAAGGTGGACCGGATGGTGGTAATGGTGGGCGAGGTGGACACATCATATTGAGGGGGAATGGACAACTTTGGACACTATTGCATCTCAAATATCGCAAACATATTTTCGCCAAAGATGGCACAGGAGGTGGTGAAAACAATTGTACGGGTTCAGATGGCGAGGATGTGATCGTAGATGTACCCCTGGGAACGATAGCTGTTGATCCTGAGACCGGAGACAAACTGCTTGAAATAACTAATGAAGACGAACAAAAAATACTCCTGCCAGGAGGAAGAGGTGGCAAGGGGAATGCCTTCTTTACTTCCTCCACACATCAGGCACCGGACTATGCCCAACCCGGAGAGGATGGTAAGGAATCTTGGATCGTACTTGAACTCAAGATTCTTGCGGATGTAGGTTTAGTAGGTTTTCCGAATGCCGGTAAATCAACCTTGCTTTCTTCATTATCAGCAGCCAGACCTAAAATAGCAGATTATGCTTTTACGACCCTAACCCCACAGTTGGGAATCGTCGCTTATAGAGATGGCAGATCTTTTGTAATGGCAGATATACCCGGAATCATCGAAGATGCACATTTAGGCAAAGGTTTGGGAACTCGTTTTCTAAGACATATTGAGCGTAATAGTTTACTCTTGTTCATGATTCCTTGTGACAGTCATGAGATCAAAAAAGATTTTCAGATCCTGGTTAATGAGTTGAAACAACACAATCCTGAACTACTGGACAAACCTCGTTTACTGGCAATTACCAAAACCGACATCGTGGAACCGGAGTGGCTTAAACTCATTAGACCAGAATTGCCTGACGGAATAGAAACGGTATTTATTTCTTCGGTTACAGGAGCAGGTCTGGATGCACTCAAAGATTCCATTTGGAAGTTGCTTCAAACTTAAGGTCTTACTTAGCCTACAGTTTTTTGAGGCAAACCACCAGTCTTTCTATTACCAGTTCCAATTCACTATCTGAGATGATAAGTGGCGGTGCTATTCTCACACATTGCGGCGCAAATAAGAAACTCTCCATCAGAAGTTTGGATTGAAATGCTAAAGCCAACAACTCAAGGCTTTTGACTGTAGTGGACATGTCAATGGAAATCAATGCTCCCGCAGATCTGATGGATGCTATTCTGGAATACTTTTTCAACTCTGAAGTAAAAAATTCTTCAATCACTATAGCTCTGGAACTCAGATTTTGATCCATTAAGGTCCTCAATGTAGCTGCAGCTGCTGCCGCACTCAATGGGTTCCCGCCAAATGTGCTCAAATAAGATAAACCTGGCTTGGATGCCAATAAGCCGATATGTACCGATGATCCAACCACGGCTGAAATAGGTAAACCTGAACCAAGGGCTTTGCCTGTGAGCAACAGATCAGGAATAATGCCATATTGTTGAAATGCATATAGGCTTCCTGTCCTGCCTATACCCGTCTGTATTTCATCAAAGCAAAGCAAAATATTCATTTGCTTGCACTTCTCCCTCAATTGATAGAGCCATTCAGGATTTGCCTTGATGACACCTGCTTCTGCTTGCACCACTTCCAGGATAATTACTCCAATATCCTCTACAAGTTGATCCAGTTCATTTTCTTCGTTGAATCCCAATTGCAAAATACCGGGTACTAAAGGTCTAAAAGCTGCACTATGTCCCTTATCTGATCTCAGAGACTCAGCAGCCAAGGTACTTCCATGGTATGCTTGCCGACATGCAGCTATTCTACAGCCGGGTTTATGAAGTCTAGCTATTTTGAATACAGCATCGATAGTTTCACTACCCGTATTGAGAAAGTAAAAACAATCCAATGACTCAGGCAATACCGACCTTAAAATTTGAGCTAGCTGGAGTTGAGGGCTCTGCAGGTGTTCTCCGTATACCGTAGTATGCAGGTACAAAGCCATCTGTTCACTTATGGCTTTGAGCACATTCGGATGGCGATGGCCCAGATTGCTCACGCTGAAACCACTGGAGAGATCTATATAATCCTGCCCGTGTTCATCTCTCATCCAACATCCCTCTGCATGAACGGGATGAAACATTTGTGGTGTGTGACTCGTTTGTCCTATTTGATTCAGGAACTGCCTGCGTAGATACATTTCGATGATTTGCGAATAGAATTTTCTGAGTCAAATTTCGTTTTTTCTTCACCATCTTTGCATGAATCTAAATTCTATTTATGGTAATTCGGGATATTAAACTGATTTTCAGTCTCTTTATCATGAGCTCCACGATATTTGGACTCAACGCTCAAGAGTCTGGTATCGAATTTTTCAAAGGAAGCTTTCAAGAAGCGTTGGATAAAGCAAAAACTGAAGACAAACTCATCTTCATGGATGCATTCACCACCTGGTGCGGTCCATGCAGGAGAATGTCATCGAACGTTTTTCCTGATCCTGCAGTGGGTGATTTTTACAACCAAAATTTCATCAACTTAAAAGTTGACATGGAAAAAGGAGAAGGCCCCACTTTAAGCGGTAAATATAGTGTAGCTTCTTACCCCACTTTGCTTTACATCGACTTCAATGGCAAAATAGTCCATCGCTCCTCAGGAGGCAGGCCACCTGAAGCTTTCATAGAGCTTGGCAAGGAAGCGCTCAAAAAACAAGGTCGAGCAGAGGATTTTGAAAAAATGTATAATGAAGGAAAAAGGGATCCAAAAACTGTTTTGAATTATATAAGAGCCCTCAATCGGTCTGACAAATCTTCATTGAAAGTAGCAAATGATTACCTCGCATCGCAGCCTGATCTTTCGACAAAAGAAAATATTGATATCATCACAGAAGCTGCAACCGAAGCTGATTCTAAGATTTTTGATTACCTGATTCAATACAAAAACGAAATTATTAGAGATAAGACACTTACCGTTTTTCAAACAAAAGTTTATAATTGTTGTCAAAAAACCTTCAAGAAATCACTCGAATATAGAAACATTGAATTATTGAAAGAAGCTCAGGCGAAAATGAAACATTTTCCTGAAAAGCAACAGTTGTTTACATTACAAACCAATGTGCAATATTATTCAGAAACCGGCGAAGCAAAGTCTTTTGTAAAAAGTGCAAAAACTTATGTTTCTAAAATTGCAAAAAACGATGCTACAAAGTTATATGAAACCGCACAAACCGCTTTAAAATACTTTAAGGGAAATACAATGGTCATGTCTGCAGCAGAAAAATGGTCTAAAAAAGCTATGGAAAATGGAGGACAGGCGCATCAATATCTCAATTATGCTCTCATATTAGATGAAAACAAAAAACGTGCAAAAGCAATTGAAATATTGAAAATGGCCAAAACCCTACCATGTGACAAACCGGAAGTGATAGGAACGATAGATTATTTACTGAACGATTACCAAAAATAATTCCACGCAAATTCTATAATCTCAGATCATGGCATTGATTGAAGAATTCAATTCACAGGGAAACATATTATTTCGCTACAGGAGCTATATACCAATAATAATTCTCATTGCTGCATTGGTCTTATACTATTTTCAGCTCCACACCGGATTGGATAATTTTCACGGGTATTACCCTTGGCTTTGCCTCGGAGTTTCATTACTTGGGTTGATCATCAGAGTGTACACCGTAGGACATACACCCAAAAACACTTCAGGTCGAAATACAGGTGAAGGTCAGCTTGCTGACACTTTAAATCAAACTGGAATTTATAGTTTGGTGAGACATCCGCTTTATTTAGGAAATTTTTTAATGTACTTAGGACTTGCTATGATTACCGGTCACTTGTGGTTTGTGATCTCATTTGTGTTATTATACTGGTTATATTACGAAAGGATAATGTTTGCGGAAGAGCATTTTCTAAGAAATAAATTCGGTGAACAATACCTAAAATGGGCTGCAAGTGTACCAGCATTTGTCCCGAAATTAGGAAACATGGCCTCTCCGAATTTGAGCTTTAGCTGGAAAAAAGTATTGAAGAAAGAGAAGAATGGAATTGCTGCCTTATTCGGCTTATTTTATGTCTTTTATGCTTTCCACATTTGGGCCCTTCATCCTGAATTGTCTTACTGGAACAACATTTGGTTCTGCTTATTCGTAAGCAGTCTAACTCTTTATCTCATATTGAAAATCTTGAAATACCAAACCAACTGGTTGGAGCAGGAAGGTCGTTAATTCTAAATCTTATCCTGAATGAACTGATGCAAATGATGAAGAATTTGTATTGCAGTGTTCAGATGCTTTACTTCTTCACGAATTAAAATCAAAAGTTGATTGGATTGTTTGAGCGTAAATTTAAGTTGAATACCTTCCTTTGATATTGTCTCAACAAGTTTTTGAAAATAAGTCGATTCGAAAAATGCGGAACTGGGATTAGATATAAAAAAACATTGCAATTTATTTTTTTTCAAAACGACCCTTTCAAAATTCATTTCTTTTGCAATCCATCGCAATCTGAGACCTTGAAACAATTCGTTCACCGCATTAGGTACAGGACCGAATCGGTCTTTCAAAGAAGTCACAAATTTTTCTATTCCTGCCTCATCTTTGATTTTATCCAACTGTTGATAAAGAATTAATCTTTCCTGAGTATTCGAAATATACTCATCCGGTAGATGCATCTCCACGTCTGTATCTATCGACACATCGCGTACATACTGTTTGAGGATTTGCGGAGGTGCTGCAAAACTTTCTTTGAATTCATTTTCTTTCAGCTCATCAATAGCTTCCTCAAGAATTTTATGATAAGTTTCATATCCGATATCAGAAATAAAACCGGATTGTTCTCCTCCCAGCAAGTTTCCGGCTCCTCTGATATCCAAATCTCGCATCGCCACGTGAAATCCACTTCCCAGATCTGAAAATTCTTCGATGGTCTTCAATCTCTTTCTAGTTTCCATCGTCAAAACGGACGAAGGCGGAGCAAATAAATAACAATATGCCTTGCGGTTCGATCGTCCCACCCTACCACGCAACTGATGTAAATCGCTGAGTCCAAACTGATGTGCATTATTGATGATGATCGTATTTGCATTTGGAATATCCAATCCAGTTTCTATAATATTTGTACAAACCAGCACATCAAATTTGTGGTCAATAAAACGCAATAACACTTCCTCCAATTTGTCAGCTTCCAGTTGACCATGTGCTACTTCCACATCCACATCCGGACACAAACGCTTGATCATTGTGGCAACTTCTGCCAGCGTTTTTACTCTGTTATGTACAAAAAATACCTGACCACCTCTATATACTTCATACATGATAGAATCGCGAATCAATTCATCGTTGAACACCCTTCTCTCCGTATGTATTGACTGACGATTGGGAGGAGGAGTATTGATCACGCTCAAATCTCTTGCCGACATCAGAGAAAACTGCAATGTTCTGGGAATAGGCGTTGCAGTCAGCGTAAGTGTATCTACATTGACTTTAAATTGTCTGAGCTTTTCTTTGGAGGCTACACCAAATTTTTGTTCCTCGTCTATGATAAGTAGGCCCAAATCTTTGAATTCTGTTTTTTTATTCAGAAGACTGTGCGTCCCGATGATAATCTCAAGTGTTCCTTCCTTGAGTTTTTTCAAAATTTGATTTTTTTCTTTGGTTGTGCGAAATCTTGATACATAATCGATATCCACCGGAAAATCTTTCAAACGATCCGAAAAAGTTCTGTAATGCTGCAAAGCCAATATCGTTGTTGGCACCAAAATAGCTACTTGTTTTCCATCTTGTGTCGCCTTAAAAGCTGCCCTTAGCGCTACTTCTGTTTTCCCAAAACCGACATCACCACAGATTAACCTGTCCATTGGACAATCTTTTTCCATATCTCCCTTTACATCCAATGTCGCCTTGTATTGATCCGGTGTATCCTCATAAATAAATGAGGCTTCCAGCTCAGCTTGCATATAATTATCGGGACTAAAAGCAAAACCATGAGAAGCTTTACGTTCTGCATACAGTTTGATCAACTCTTTCGCAATATCTTTGACTCTTTGCTTCGTTTTTGCTTTGAGTATCTTCCATTGATCAGATCCCAATTTATGCAGGACGGGTTCGGTTCCTTCCTGACCAACATATTTAGAAATTTTGTGCAAGGAATGAATGCTGACATACAAAATATCATCATTTCGATAAATTAATCTGACAGCTTCTTGAATTTGTCCATTGATATTAATTTTCTCCAAACCCGCATACCTCCCTACCCCATGATCTATATGTGTGACAAAATCACCGGTTTGTAATTCTCTCAACATCTTGAGATGGATGGCTTGATCCCTTGAAAATCCTTGTTTTAATTTGTATCCATGAAACCTGCCGAAAATCTGATGATCTGTGTAACAAGCTATTTTCATTTCATCATCGATAAATCCTTCTCGCATAGATTTTACTTCCGCAAGTATTTGAATATTTGCTTTCAGATCATCGAAAATATTATAAAATCTCTCTATTTGTGCACTGCTATTGGTAAATAATACACAGGTATAATTCTTTTCTTGAAGGGTACGAATATCTTCAATCAAATATTGAAAATTCTTATTAAAACTAGGCTGTGGTCTCGAAGAGACTTTTACTTTCTTCAACTCACCGAGGTTTGTTGGTAGAGTATGAAAATAAATAACAGAAAAATTATCTAAAGCTTTAATGATATCTCCGGGAAAAATAAATGATCTCTCCCGAATGAGTTTGACATGAAGCTCCTCATCATAATGTATCATTTTTTCACCAAAATGTTCTGCCGCATCCAGGCATTTTTGGAGAGTGTCCAATGTGGAAGATACATCCTTTATCCAGATCACTGTTTCAGATGGAAGTACTTCAAACAAGCTCAACTTTTCTTCGTGTTCATATTCTGCATGAATATTTGGTATCAAAGTGAACTTTCCTATATTCTTTACAGAAAGCTGAGTCGTAGTGTCAAAACTTCTTATGCTTTCAATGATGACATCATCTAACTCAATGCGATACGGATGATCTGCCGCCAAACTAAAAATATCTAATATTCCCCCACGCAAACTGAACTGTCCCGGTTCATAAACAAAATCTACTCTGACAAAGCCATAATAAGCAAGTCGGTCAAGCACAATATCCATATCCAATTCCTGACCGCTTACAAAATTGAGTTTTGCCTCCTCAATGGCTTTTTTCGAAACTATTTTCTCAAATAAGGCTTCAGGATATGTCACCAATAAATGAGCTGATCCAGAACCTATCTGTTCGAGAGATTCCATCCTTTGCTGCACTTGAAATGCATCGATCTCTTCAAAATGCAATGGACGCTTGAAAGAATCCGGGAAAAAACTGCATGCATTCCTGAGCATTAGTTGCTCCAAGTCATTCATCAGATAGGCTGCATCCTCTTTATCCGACGCAATGAGCACAAATGGTTTTTGACTTTGTAGAAAACTTGAATAGATGAGAAAGCTATCACGCGAACCAGCCAAACCTTCCACCACAATTCGTGACTGGTTCTGATACGACAGAATCCCGGCAATTTCTTTGGCTGCCTTATCTTTTTGATAATAATCTGACAAGCGAAATAATTCTGCTGTCACAAGCTAAATTTTTATTTTGAACACATGTCAATTTAAGATGCATCCGCTTTTATAAATGAAAAAATGATTTTAAATCCATACATCACTAACGAACCCACAAGCACACCAATACAATTTGCTGCAACATCATAACCATCAAACGTTCTACCGTATCCCATTCCTTCCTGAATGTACTCTATGGTTATTCCATAAGCTGACATGATTGTTGCTGCCCATAGCATCGAGGAAACTAAAGATTTTTTGAAATACACATGTATGCTCAAATTCATCAACCATGCTCCAAGTGCATAAAACAGCATATGCCCCAATTTATCCATTTCAAGTAAAGCCATCCAGCTCATACTTGCCATCGACCGCGATGGAAGCAAGGATACAAAGGTAATCATCAACAGAATCCAAATGGTGCACACCACCGCCCAGATTCCAATGTCTTTCATTTTTATATTATACTCTGGTCTTACTTGCCTATCAGCGCTTTATAAGCTGATGCATCAAGCAAATCCTCCAATTGTGACAGATCTGTCAATTCTATTTTGATGATCCAACCATCACCGTAGGGATCAGAGTTGATCAAAGTTGGGTCGTTTCCTTCATTCTCGTTGATCGCAGGATTGAATTCAAGTACTTTACCGGTCACAGGCATAAATAGATCTGATGTGGTTTTTACGGCTTCTACTGTGCCGAAAACTTCATCTCTTTCGATCACGTCGCCGATAGTGTCTATCTCTACGTATACAAGATCGCCAAGTTCTGACTGAGCAAAATCAGTGATTCCTATCAAAGCTTGATTTCCGTCAATTTTGATCCACTCATGTTCTTTAGTGTATAGTAATCCGTCCGGGAAATTCATATTGATGATTTAATTCGTTGAGTTTGCAATAAAATTTTCGATCTCTTCGGATGTAAGCGATTTTGGTCGCTCCAATGGTAAATTATAAGACCTGTCCCAGCACAATTGTGCTAACACTCCCTGTGCTCTGGACACACCAAACATCACCGTATAAAAATTATGTTCGTTCAGTCCATAATGCTCTAATAATGCACCACTATGGGCGTCCACATTTGGCCAAGGGTTCTTTACTTTTCCTAAGCTGTCCAGTATCGGCGGCACAACCTCAAACACTTTCCACACAATCTGTACGAGTTCATCGTCCGGACAATGTTTTTCTGCAAATTCCTTCTGGGCTAAAAATCTTGGATCAGGTGACCTCAAGACCGCATGGCCATATCCGGGAACCACCACTCCTTGTGCAAGAGTTTTGGTGACATAATCTGAGATTTGTTCTTTGGTAGGAGTACGTGTACCTAGATCTTCTATGAGATCATAAATCCAATCCATTACTTCCTGATTGGCTAAACCGTGTAGTGGTCCTGCCAATGCATTCATTCCTGCTGACAAAGACAAGTATGCATCACTGAGTGTTGACCCAACAAGATGGACTGTGTGAGCTGATGCATTTCCCCCTTCGTGGTCTGCGTGGATAGTCATATAAAGTCTCATCAAATCCATAAACTCCGGATTGTCTATGCCAAGCATGTGTGCAAAGTTTGCACTCCAATCCAGATCTGTTCTTGCCGGAATTTGCTGATTATTATGAAAACACTTTCTGTAGATATATGCAGCTACCAAAGGAAGTCTTGATATACAGTTCATCACATCTTCGTACATGATGTCCCAATAATCCGTCTTTTTCATACCGGACTCATACTTTTGGGCAAACAACGACTCGGATTGCATGGCAAGAATACCAATACTTAACTGAGTCATTGGATGTAATGAGCAATCTAACTGAGATAGTAAGTGAGTCACATGCTCAGGCAGTTTGCTTCTGCGCTGCCATTCCTGACTCAACCATCTCACATCCTCTTCAGTAGGAATCTCACCTGCAATCATCAACCAAAATAAGCCTTCTGGTAATGGTTCCGTAGCACCATTAATTCTAGGTAATAATTCCCTCAACTCAGTGATAGAAAAACCCCGAAATCTGATTCCTGCATTGGCATCCAAAGAAGATGTTTCCCAGATCATGCTCTTAATCCCACGCATACCACCATAAACCTGTTCTATCTGAACCTGATCGATGACTCTTGTACCGTGGTCTTTGACTAGCTGCTTGATCTCATTGACTGCTGCGCTACTTTTATCTTTAAATAATTGCTTCAATTTGTCCATAGGACATATATAACTCTAAAAACCCTAAAATAAAAAACAGGCTGCAAATCTATAAGATTTCGCCCTATTTATATATATTTTCGAAGCATTAACAGCTTATTATTCTCATTGACGGAGACCTTTGGTTTATCCCAAGCTCGCAAATAAACTTATCAACCAAATGAGAGTACAAATTCAGTGATTCCATGAGTAGAATCAAAGTACTACCTCGTTTTTTCGACCCCTATCTTATACAATACCCAAGCCATGAATCCAAAAAACAAAACACCAAGCAAATGGTAACCACCAATTCCAAAACTATTGTGCAAAAATGGTTCTACGCTGATTTTTTTCAAACTATTAGCTACGGATTCATTTACGGTCAAAATGGCAACCACCACGCCGGCTAAAGCACCTCCTGCGACCAGTCCGGTAGCGAATAAGCTACCTTTTCCCAGTTCGCTATCTTCGAGTTCACCTTTATTCTTTTTCGTTCTCCAGTCAACTACGCCTTTTACCAGGCCACCAATAAATATAGGCAATGTAGTAGATAATGGGAGATACAATCCAACTGCGAATGATAGTGATTTGACACCGCACAGTTCCATGACAATAGAGATAAACACTCCTGCCAAAACAAATGTCCAGTCCAGGTTAAAACTCAACAATCCTTTGATTAAAGTAGCCATTAAGGTTGCTTGAGGAGCGGCATACTTTTCCCCTATAGCATGATGAACACCTCTGGCAAGCATATCAGAGGTCGGTGTGTCCAAATACTGGACAGTTATACCAATGACAATTGAGGAGAAAATCGCACCAATAAAAAGTGACAACTGTTGGTATCTCGGCGTTGCTCCCACCAAATATCCCGTTTTCAAATCTTGCGATGTCGCCCCCGCATTTGCAGCAGCGATACAAATCATCCCTCCTACCACCAAAGCCATCGGTTCATATACCTTGCCTGTCCATCCTACAGCAATAAAAATCAGTGCCGTAGCCATGATAGTCGCTATTGTCATTCCTGAAATCGGATTGTTACTGGATCCAATGATTCCAACTATTCTACTCGATACTGTGACAAAGAAAAATCCAAAAATGATGACAAGTATGCCCACAAGTATTTTACTAAAAATAGAATCTCCAGGTATTTGTGGTAGCACTCCCAACAAAATGACAAGTATCAAACTACCGATCAGCACCACTTTGAATGAAAGATCATTTTCGGTACGCAAGCTCGCCCCATCTGCACCCTGCTTCAATGAACTCATACTTTCTTTGAAAGAAGAAACAATAGTGGGAATGGTCTTCAATAATGTGATAAAACCTCCGGCAGCAACGGCACCTGCTCCGATCTGACGAATATATGCCCTATACACGGCTTCCGCCGTTTCCTGAATAGTCTTTGTCGTCGGATCCCATCCAAATTTTTCACTCACCTGATTGATATCCAGGAGGTTTAGTTTAGAAAGTTGAAGTGCAATCGTCTCAGCAGGGACGAGATAAGCCAATAGAGGAATCAAAGCAAGTGAGGCCAAAATACCACCGGCAACAAGTACTCCCGCAATACGTGGACCAATAATGTATCCTACTCCCAGATATTCCGGCGTTACTTCAGAAGCTACTGTAGCTGAAGGAAAGTACTTATTTGCTTGATTAGTTCCCCAAGTTGGCAACTCACTGATGACATGGAAAACTTTTTGTAAAATCGCATACATCATTGCAAAACCGAGACCTTGAAATGCTGATTTTGCAAAATCTCCTCCCTTCTCACCCGCAATGAGTACATGCGCACAAGCGGTTCCTTCTGGATATGGGAGATTTTCGTGTTCTTTGACGATCAACGACCTCCTCAAAGGTATCATCATGAGCGTTCCTAATATTCCTCCAATTGTCGCCAAAGTGAATATCGTCCAATACTGGAAATAGTTATTTCCAACTGATGCATCACTCAAAAATAAAAATGCTGGTAGAGTGAATACAACACCTGCTGCAATGGATTCCCCGGCCGAACCGGTAGTTTGGATGATATTGTTTTCTAATATTGTTGTTCCAAGAAATCGCTTTCCCAAACTGATAGCCAATACAGCGATTGGAATGGATGCTGAAACGGTCAATCCAGCTTTGAGTGCGAGGTAGACTGTAGATGCTCCAAATATAATCCCAAAAAGTATACCCATTAAAATGGACTTTAGGGTAAATTCAGCAATCGATACATGTGGGTCTACGTATGGTCTAAAGGTGCTGGTTTTGCCGTTTTCCATAATTTCAAAATTTTTGAAGCAGCAAGATATTGAAAATTGGGTAATGCCTTATGCTAATTTCTCAAGCTATACGAATATCCTGATCTTAAGGACCATCAAAAATTTAAATCAAATAATCTAAGCGGATTCTGGGTGTGATATATCTTATTTCTGATGAAGCATAAATGTGACCAAATCAGATTTCGCAATGATGTGTTGTTCGCCAGTTTTCTGATTTTTCAAACTGACTTGTTGATTATTTTTCTCGTTTTCCCCTAAGATGATTGCAAATCGCGCACCTATTGATTCTGCATGAGCAAATTGCTTCTTAAGCTTGTGAGCCTCCGGATATAAATCAGTAGGTATTCCATTGCTCCTCAACAAACCCGCAATCGAAAAAGCATACTCTATGGTTGAACTGTCCAATGGCATGATCAATGCTTGAACGGATTGTGCCAGATGTTCCGGCCATAACTGGAGTTCTTCCATGACATCGTAGATTCTGTCGGCCCCAAAAGAAATCCCTACACCGGACATTCCAGGCAAACCAAAAGCTCCTGTGAGGTTATCATATCTGCCTCCACCACCCAAACTTCCCATTTTAATTCCTACAGGAAGAACTTCGAAAATACAACCGGTATAATAACTTAGTCCTCGGGCTAAGGTAGGTTCAAAGATCACTTCATTATTTAATCCGGAATGCCTTAGCAAATCAAATACGGTTTGCAAGTCTTTGACTCCTTTAGTTGAGTTTTCGTGAAAATGAAAATCATCCAATTTCTTATTTTGGATCTGAGCCAAAATCCATGATGCTTCACTGGTAGTTAGACCTACTTTTTCTAGATCCTGAGCTACCTCATCGGTACTTGTTTTATCCAATTTATCCAAAGCTGTAGTTATGGGGATAAACAAATCAGGTCTTTGCAGATGCATTGCAAAGGACTCCAGGATGGCTCTATGGTTGAGCTGTATTTTCACCGGAATCCGTAGGATTTTAAAGACCCTATCATACATTTCCATCAGCTCTGCTTCAAATACCAAGCTGCCTGAACCTACAACATCAGCGTCACACTGATAAAACTCCCTATATCTTCCCCGTTGTGGTCTGTCAGCTCTCCATACAGCTTGAATCTGGTATCTTTTGAATGGAAACGAAAATTGATGTTGATTCATCGAAACTACTCTGGCAAAAGGAACAGTGAGATCATAACGAAGCCCTTTTTCTGAGACTTGTCGCAAGACAGCGTTTGAGTTTTTATCACTAAGCAATCCGGCATCTGCATCTTTCAAAAAATCACCACTATTGATAATTTTGAATAAAAGCTTGTCCCCTTCATCTCCATATTTTCCCATCAATGTGTCCAGTTGTTCCATTGCGGGAGTTTCCAATGGTTGGTATCCAAAATTGGAAAACACAGATTCAATCGTTTGAAATATATATTTCCTTCTCCGTGCTTGCAGAGGTAGAAAATCACGCGTGCCTTTGGATAATGATACCTTCATATTCTAGATTATCGATTCAGTCAGATTCAACCCCATGAATGAGAGGAGAAAAGAAGTGAAATGGTTTGCCTTGTAATAAATGGATTTATGCTATTGTAACGGCTGATTCCAGATAAACATCTTGAATCGCATTCAGAATTTTGATACCATCAGGCATAGGTTTTTGAAATGCCTTCCTGCCTGAAATCAATCCCATCCCACCTGCTCTTTTATTGACCACTGCAGTCGTTACAGCCTCAGCAAGGTCCGATGCACCTTTTGACTCCCCACCTGAATTAATGAGACCGGCTCTACCCATATAGCAGTTCGCGACCTGATACCTGCAAAGGTCTATTGGATGGTCTGAAGACAATTCTGTATACATTTTCGGATTCAATTTACCATAAGATGATCCTCCCATATTGAGAGCTTCATAACCTCCGTTCAAAGTAGGGAGTTTTTGCTTAATGATGTCTGCCTGGATAGTTACCCCAAGGTGATTGGCTTGTCCTGTCAAATCTGCAGCACTGTGATAATCCTTGCCATCTTTTTTGAAGGCATTATTGCGGATATAACACCAGAGTACTGTTGCCATACCTAATTCATGCGCATATTGAAATGCTTCGGCAATCTCAACAATTTGTCTGCCACTTTCTTCAGATCCAAAGTAAATAGTCGCTCCAACTCCCACAGCACCCATGTCCCAAGCGTCCTTGATAGTTCCAAAAAGTATTTGATCAAACTTATTGGGATATGTCAACAACTCATTATGATTGATCTTGACGATAAAAGGAATGCGGTGGGCATATTTTCTAGCTACAGAACCTAATACGCCATAAGTCGACGCGACGGCATTACAGCCTCCTTCAATGGCCAGTTTGACGATATTTTCCGGGTCAAAATAAATCGGGTTGGGAGCAAAAGAAGCTCCTGCACTGTGCTCTATACCTTGATCTACCGGAAGAATAGAGAGATAGCCTGTATCTTTCAATCTACCATGGTTATAGAGTTGTTGTAAGCTGCGTAATGTGGGTAAATTCCTATTGGAATGAGCCCAAACTTCATCAATAAAATGAGCTGATGGCAGATGAAGTTGATTTTTAGAAATGGTATTACACTGGTGTGACAGATAATACTCTGCTTGATTTCCAAGCAATTCTGAAATACTTTGTAGAGACATCCGGATGCAATTTTTTCAGCACTGAAAACGAACTTGCTATAAACAGCAATTAAACACCCAAAGTTAGTCTATTTTAGACAGAAACATCCCGGATTCCCAGAAATACACATAACAAAACCTATCTTGAAGAATAAGAGAAGAGAAATCTCTACTTACCCAGTAAGGACTTTAACTTTTTATCCAGTTCAAATTCGTCACCCGGAGTATATCCAGAATGAGAGTAAACGATTTCACCCATATTGTTGACGACAAATGTCTGCGGAATGGTTTGAAAGTTAAGTAAACGTAAACTTTCACTGTTGACATCTGAAAGCACGATGTAAGACCACTTTTTCTGGTTGGCTAGTGGTTTCACTTTGTTGAGTTGCTGAGCATTGTCTATTGTCACGGCGATGACCTCAATGCCATCCTTTTTCCATCCATCATACAGATTCTTGACTGCATCGAGTTCTTTTTTACAAGGAGAGCACCAAGTAGCCCAATAACTCACAACGGTGAGTTTATTTTTTGCAAAGCTTTTATTCAATTCAACAGATTTGCCCTCAAGGGTCTTCAAGTTCAAATTGGGGAATTTCTTGTCTACAGGTACAAATGACATTCCCAAGAATGTGATCAGTGCGAAAACGAAGTTGTATTTACTCATTGGTTTGAAAAATTAAATATACAGATTGAACGTAAAACTGAGAAGAAAATTCAATTACTTTTGACGTAGCTAATGTATTTAACGTATGTATAACAAGTTGATCGGCATTATTTGCGCATTTTTTTCTTTGTATCAAATTGATGCACAAGAAAATTTAATTCTGGGTGGTGGCTTTCAGTCCAATGCCAACATTTTCCTGAGAGACAGTCAGATAGGTGCAGCTAACATCCCACAGTATGACCATCAAATTTTTGGCGGAGAAGCCTGGCTCAACTTAAATGCCTCATATGCAGGATTCAATGGGGGTATCCGTTTTGACCTTTTCAACAACAGCAATTTGCTAAACCCCCAAGGTTCATACACAGATCAGGGGATAGGTCAGTGGTACATCACCAAATCCGTAAACAAACTCGATTTATCGGCAGGACACATTTATGACCAGATCGGCACAGGCATCATTTATCGCGCATATGAAGAGCGAACGCAACTGATAGACAATGCTCTTATCGGGGTGGCCGCAAAAATGAATTTTACTCCGGACTGGAATCTTCGTGGATTCTTTGGCAAACAAAGGAACTTATTTTCATCCTACAGATCCTCCATTAAAGGACTCGCATTCAATGGATTCTATCAACCAAAAGGGGACTCCGTCAACTGGAGTATTTCACCGGGTGCCGGATTTGTCAACCGTACTCTTTCCAGTGAAATGGCTGAAGAATTGCTCGGAATTGTTGCTGGCTATGAACCTGTGGATCAGTTTATTCCGTTTTACAATACCAATGCGTTTACCATCTTCAACACTTTAAACTACAAAAATCTGAGTTGGTACATTGAAACAGCATTCAAACCAAAGGATATCTACTTTGATCCCACAGCGATCAGATCATTACCCAGAGGAAACAGTACCCTTGGAAAATTAGTCTCCAAAGAAGGGTATGTTTTTTATTCAAGTTTATCTGGAACAATCCAATCTCTTGGATTTACTTTGGAAGCCAAAAAAACACTGGGAATGGATTTTCGCGCTGAACCTTTGCTTTCCCTCAATAAAGGCTTGATCAATTTCATCCCACCTATGGCGAGAATCAATACATATAGGCTCAATGCATTATATTATCCCGCAACACAGTTTCTCAGTGAAATGGCCTATCAGGTCGATCTGAAATATGCTTTGGGTGACCACTGGAATTTTGGAGTCAATTATTCAGACATACGTGACCACAGTTTCAAAAATCAATTGTACAATGAAATCTACGGAGAAATCATTTATAAAAATGACGACTCTTGGCAACTGACCGCCGGCGTTCAGCACCAACTTTACAATATTGCCGTTTACTATGGTGAAACCGGAGAAGAAAATGTGAACACCATCACGCCATTTGCAGAACTTCTTTACAAATTTAATCGAAAGACTTCCATCAGAGTGGAAAGTCAGTATATGAATAACAAAACGGATATTGGTAGTTGGTTGAATGGTGTGGTCGAAATAGGTTATGCGCCACATTTTTTATTTGAAATCTCTGACATGTACAATACGCAGCCAACTAAAGGAAAAAAAGCATTGCATTATCCGGCCTTGGGAATTGTCTATACTGATGGTCCTACGCGTTTTGGTGTAAGATACGTTAAACAAATCGAGGGTATCGTTTGTAGTGGAGGAATATGCAGATTAGAACCAGCTTTTAGTGGTATCAGAGCTAGTATAAATACGACATTTTAATCGAAAACAACAAACATGAAAAATATTGCAATTCTTTTCGTTCTAGTTGGTAGTTTGCTGACTATTTCTTGCAATCAATGGGAAAAAGAACTTTCCCTTCCTCCCACTAACAAACCAACTTCAGGCAGAGTAGTCCTTATGGAAGATTTCACAGGGGCAAGTTGTGTAAATTGTCCTGCCGGTACCGCTGTTGTTGATGGTCTATTGGAGGAATTTCCTGACAATCTAGTTGTTGTTGCTGTGCATTCCAATTTTTTAAGTACTCCTGCAGTTTCAGGTGAGGTAAAACTATCAAATCCCGATGCTCAGGCAATAGAAAATTTTCTTGGAGGCTGGACTGGAAAACCTGAAGCTTCGATCAATCGATTTAAATTTCCCAACAAAGATTATATACGCCTCGACAAACCAGATTCCTGGCGCTTGTTTCTCAAGTCAGAACTGGATCAAAAACCAATCATTGAACTTTCAATCAACCGTAGTTATGATTCAATTACGCGAAATCTTCAAATTGAATTTATAGCTACTCCAAAGCAAAACATCAGTGAAAATCTACATTTTCATGTAATGCTTACAGAATCAGGCATTGTTGCTTCCCAGAAGGATCAGCAGGTTGGCATCATTTCAAACTATACATTCAATCATGTATTGAGAAAGCTGATCACACCGGTTCCCGGCGAAAAAATTACCGGACCATTTGTTGCAGGAACGGCAATCAACAAAATCTATAGCTTTACGGTACCACAGGATAATATCTTATGGCAAGACAGTCACTTGAGCATAGTTGCTTATGTAAGTGCCGACGAAAGCTCAAAATACATTTATCAAGCTGCCGAAACCAGCATCAAATAAAAGCTAAATATCTTTTTTGTGACTATTTTTCTAGTTGCACCATTACAATGGGATTAATCTACCACTGACGCTTTACGGTGGAATCTTGTGATGATATTTGGATTCGGATGAAGAGATACTGCTTTTTCGTCTTTCCCTTCATAAGGTATCACTGAAAGAACGTACCTGATGCTTTCCAGGCGAGCTTTCTGCTTATTATTTGCTTTGACCACAATCCAAGGTGAGAACGAATTATGCGTTTTACTAAACATGTCTTCCTTGTACTGAGTGTAGATATCCCACATGTCCTGAGCTTTCATATCCACAGGACTGAGCTTCCACTGTTTGAGGGGATTAGCTTGTCTAGATTTGAAACGGCGCAATTGTTCATCTTTAGAAATGGAAAACCAAAACTTGATGATCGTGATGCCATCCTCGTGGAGCATATGCTCAAACTCAGGCACCTGATGCAAAAAAGTATTGTATTGATCTTTTGTACAAAAGCCATTCACAGGTTCCACCACGGCACGATTGTACCAGCTGCGATCAAAAAACACCATTTCACCGCGATTTGGTAGCTGTTTGGTGTATCTCTGGAAGTACCATTGGCCCTGTTCTTCTTCAGTAGGTTTGGGAAGGGCAACCACACGCATAGCTCTTGGGTTGAGGTGTTCAGTAAATCTGCGGATGGTACCTCCTTTTCCGGCAGCATCTCGACCTTCAAACAAAATAGCCAACCTCTTATTCTTGGCCTGAATCCACCGCTGCAATTTTACCAATTCAATTTGCAATTTCTCAAGTTCTTCTTCATACCTGATCGATTCGATGACTTTGGCTGCATCGCTGTTATTTTTCTGAAAAAGATTGCGCAGATCACTTTTGGTTTTGAGGCTGCTCAACTCACTTAACTTTATTGTAGCATCGCTACTATCAGTAGTAGAAACTATGTTTTCTGCCACTGTTTTAGGTGATTTGCCTTTTAGGAGAGTCTTCTCCACTCCATTTTCCTTAATTGGTTTTCGACCAGTTTGAATTGCCATATTTATGATTTAAATCCTTTAGTAAAATTCTAATTTTTAATGAGCTGTAATTTCGGACTTTTTAGTGTTTTATTTTTTAGCGTAACAATTAATTAACATCAGTGATTCCATCGAATACTTTTTGGGATGTTGAAATACAAATTTCTAGCCAAATTCAATGCTATTTGATGGTGAAAACAAGGATGATATCTTTCAATAATTCATGAGTCAAAAGCCTTATAGACCGTAAACCCGAATAAAATCAACTTTGCATTTACATATTTAATATTTATATGCGAATAATTATATTCTGTTACTATGCCAAATCAGCAAAATTATACTTTAGTAAGTATGAGAATATTTGTCAAAACCCAATGTGATGAGGCAACATTCTTGCAAAGCTGTCAATTTAACTGTAAATTAGGGCTTTAAAAAGACGCAAGCATGAGTAAATTTTTAATGTCGATCACAGGCATATTTTTTCTATGCAACGGAGCCTGGAGTTCTTCACCATTAACCTTGACAGTGTCTTGTCCTCCAACGATGAATATCGTCGAAGGAATGCGTACAGATACCGGAACTTTAGGTGCACCAAAAGTGACCAGCAATACCGGAGGTGCTGTTACCATCACTTACTTTGAAGCATTTAGCAGGGGAGATTGTCGTACGAAGTCAGATGTGATTACTCGATTTTTCACGGTATCCAATGCCGATGGCGAGCAAGTGCGCTGCATTCAATCTATCAATATTGCTTGGGTGAATGCGACATCAGTTTACATCACTCCTGACACTTTTATTAACTATGTGGATGGAATTGATTTTACAAACACCATTTTGAGATTGACCAGAGACCCCGGCAGCTTGATTATTAGTTATAAAGATTCATTGATCTCAGGAAATAACTGTCACGGTGACGTCAGAATGTTGAGGAGATGGACAATTCAAGACAAGTGTCTGCCCAATGTTACTAGGAAAGCGAATACATATGTGACAATTTACAACTATGCTCAGTCCTTTGATCAAAATCAACATTTTTCAGAGGCTGTCTGTGAGAAAGAAGGTTTCATTGAGCTGAATGCTAAAGGATCTTTCACTCCATACACCTATCGTTGGGCAGACAGCACTATATCCAATAGTCGCCATCAACTTGAATCAGGCATTTATATGGTCACTGTCACGGATGCGAACAAGTGTTCCAGTGTACTGACTTTCGAACTGCAGTCAATGTCAATTCGCGCAGATATCGGAGGAAGAATTCAAACCCTCAATGGATATCGAGTTTATCCCGATGAAATCAAAATAACAGATGCGGACAATGTTGAACTATTCTGTGTCTCAAGAAATGGAGGTTTGCAGTATGGGTATATATTGGACAAGATCAAAACGGGTTTTCATGAATTTAGCTTTAGTAAAAACTCTGAAGCATTGAATGGAGTCAGTACTAAAGATATTGTCATTATCCAAAAACATATTTTGGGTATCAAAAAGCTTGAAGATACTCTGAGGTATATAGCTGCAGATGTCAACTATAATTACAATATCACCGCATCAGACATATCTGAAATTCGAAGATTGATCCTTGGTATTAAGCTCAATTTTTCAGCTGTACCTTCTTGGTATTTTCTTAGACCCGATTGGGAGAGTGTAATCAAACCTTATCAGACTCTTAATTCGATCTTGTTCAAGGGACTTAGTATAAGCAACTTCCCTAGACAAAATGCAGACGTACTTGCTCTCAAATTAGGAGATATGGATTTGAGTTACAGAGACAACAATCTCTATTCCGGTCAAAGCAGAACTAGCGGTGCAAATGACTATAGGATCATTTATGGCATACCAAAAAAACAATCTGATGGACGAATGATCATGCCTGTAAAGTTGAGGAGTATTTCAAATTATCAAGGAATTCAATCAAAATGGGATATTGATCCGGCTATCGACAATTTTGAATTAATTTCAGCTATAGATGACGAAGAAGGAGTATTTCTGGATCAAGCTTCGAGAAGCATTACTTTAAGTTATAGCACGGGAAATGATTTAAAAGTAGATCCCGACAAGGCAATGTTTTATTTTGTTTATTCAGCTGATGTTACAAATCCTTCAACACCCTTGCATTTAAATCCTGAATTCGCAAACGAAATTTACATTGGTCCCGATCTGAACACTTTCAGCTTAACAGAGGGGACGGAAATCAATATAAATTCAGAGATACAACAGTTTCGTGTGTATCCAAATCCTGCTTCAAAACAGATTCACTTTTTATTTGATCCTTCTATTAAAACTCTGAAGGGATTTCCTCTTAGAATTTGGGATGTTTTCGGGCATGAAATTTACAGTTCAAAAGAATTTCTGGAATCCACAATAGCCACAGATTCTTGGCCTGAAGGATTTTACTTTATACAAAGCCCATGGCAGGTAGAAAAAATTGTCATCAACCATCAGTAGAGCTCATTCGAATTGTTTTAACTTGCCGCCATGCTAATTTTAATCACAGGTGCTGGCAAGGGAATAGGCAGAGCAACAGCTTTAAAGTGTGCTGACTTTGCTAGCGGACTAATCATACACTCGCGTACAGAAGTTGATTTGATTTCGCTTCAAAAGGAGTTATTGGATAAAAACCAAAATCTCAAGGTTTATATCTGCGTATCTGAGATATCGACAGGGGAGGGAATTAACAAGTTGAGCGAGTATTGCTTGAAGTCAGGTCTCTTGCCTGATGTACTTATCAACAATGCAGGGATTTTCCTACAAGGTAGTATCATAGATCCTATTGAGGACAATTTAGAGATCATGATGGATACCAACTTTTACAGCGTGTACCATTTGACTCGTGCATTACTGCCTGAAATGATCAAGCGCCAATCTGGGACCATCGTGAACATGTGCTCCATTGCCGGACTGGATTACTATCCCGGTGGGAGCCACTATTGTATCAGCAAGTTTGCTCTGAATGGATTTTCAATTTGCCTCAGAGAAGAATGTAAACCTCATGGTATCCGTGTTGTGACAGTTTATCCCGGAGCTACTTGGTCAAACTCATGGAAAGGTGTTGATCTACCCAAAAACCGACTTATGCCTGCTGAAGATGTTGCGGCAATGATATGCGCAACTATACAGTTAGGCCCTGATTCAGTCGTAGAAGAAATCATTATGAGACCACAACTTGGAGACTTATGAAATCCCAAGTATTCATTGATTATTGTTCTGTGCGCTATCCAGTTGAGACTATGCTGGATAGGGCGAAGAGTTTCTATGGATTCATGAATAGTAGGAGAACGGTTCGTGACTTCGCCCCAGATGAGATTCCGGATGATTTGATCAGAGACATTCTCCTTGCTGCAGGCACAGCACCATCGGGAGCGAATAAGCAGCCTTGGACATTTTGTGTTGTCCGAAATCCAGAAATCAAAAGAGAAATTCGCATTGCAGCTGAAAAAGAAGAATACGACAATTACCATGGGAGGATGCCTGAAGAATGGCTCAAAGATCTGGAACCCTTAGGAACCAATTGGGAAAAACCATTTCTTGAAATTGCCCCGGCACTTATTGTTGTCTTTCGTAAAAACTACGACATTCTGGAAAACGGGAGCGGTTCTAAAAACTATTACGTACACGAATCCGTTGGGCTGGCATGTGGCATTTTAATAACTGCAATTCACAATGCTGGGCTCGTTGCGCTTACGCACACTCCAAGTCCTATGAATTTCCTTCAAACTTTGTTGAAAAGACCTCAAAACGAAAAACCGTTTTTGCTTATACCTATCGGATTTCCTGAGCAAAATGCCAAGGTGCCTGATATTCACCGCAAAAAGCTGGAAGAAATTGCTATTTTTTATTAATTCAAATCTATACGACCAATGATTTTTAGTGACCAGAAGATACTTGAATCCATCGAAAAAAAACAGATTGTTATTATACCCTATGATCAAAACTGTCTAGGAACGAATTCATACGACGTCCACTTGGGAGGCACGCTTGCAGTCTATGAAGCAGCTGAGCTTGATGCTAAACATCACAATAAAATTAGATATTTTGAGATTCCTGATGAAGGTTATGTCATTCAACCTGGTGTCCTCTACCTTGGCGTTACCATGGAATACACAGAAACCCATAATGCCGTCCCATTTTTAGAAGGAAAATCCAGTGTAGGACGCCTGGGTATTGACATACATGCGACAGCCGGTAAGGGTGACGTTGGATTCTGCAATACCTGGACTTTGGAGATCAGCTGTGTGCAGCCTGTCCGAATTTATAAAAGCATGCCCATCGGCCAACTCATTTACTTCGCTGTAGAGGGCAATATATCCAACTTATATCATTCTAAATCTAATGCGAAATACACGGAAAGAACCGATAGACCTATCGAAAGTATGATGTGGAAAAATAAATTTTAATTCCAATTTTACTTTGGGATCTTTTTGAGAATCATATGGCCTATAAAATCAAGAGCTAGGATCTGACCGAAATGGTTTCGCAAAGCGATTATCGAGTGAAGGATTTCACTGGATAATGAGGGAACCGAGCAAAACTTTGCTCGGCATTGCGATTGCACTTTTGAGAGTAAACTTTGAGTACTCTTAGATTTTAATCGGATCAATTATTAAGGAAACAAGTCGAAGCCCAATTAACTAGATTAAAGTATTGTATAAAAAATACTAAGCTTACGAATCCTAAATAGAACAAAGCCTCGATATTAAGGTCATATTGCGTCTGAACAGATCTCATCGGTAATATTTGAATTTTATTACCTCGAATCTAGCACTATTGACTGTTGTACAGTCAATCTTTATATTCTTGTTCAATTATTTAATCCACGTTTTCTATTCCTGTACCAGGCTTTTCATCTGATACATGCTGCCCACTATGTGGGACAGGCTCTTGGTGTTTGTCTTTATGATAAGGTGATGGGCCGATCAAACGCTCTACGTCAGATTTCAGCAATACTTCTTTGTGCAGTAATTGTTGAGCCAATGTTTCCAATTCTACTTTGCGCTCCAATAGTAATTCCTGCGCACGTTGATATTGTTCTTCGATGAGTTGGCGCACTTCCTGATCCATCAACTTTGCAGTTTCTTCGCTGTAAGGACGCTGGAAATTTTCCTGAGCCATTCCATAAAAAGATACATTTCCAACTTTATCGTTCATTCCATATACAGAAATCATGCTGTAGGCCATTTTGGTAACCTGATCCAGATCGCTCTGTGCACCTGTGGAAATTTTGTCAAAGATGATTTTTTCGGCTGCTCTGCCACCCATAGTCATACATACTCTGTCCAATAGAGCATCTGTCCGAGTGATATACTCTTCTTTTGGTAGATACTGGGCATAACCCAATGTTCCAATTCCACGAGGCACTATAGTTACTTTCACCAATGGGGACGCATATTGCAAATACCAGCCACAAATCGCATGCCCCGCTTCATGATATGCGATCACTTGTTTTTCTTCCGGAGAGATCAGCTTATTTTTCTTTTCGAGACCACCAATCACCCTATCCAAAGCATAATTAAAATCGTCTAATGCGATTTCTGTTTTGTTTCGACGAGCTGCCACGAGAGCAGCCTCATTGCACACATTGGCTATTTCTGCTCCGGCAAATCCAGGAGTCATTTCTGCCAATACTTCAGGCGTAACCTCCGGAGAAAGTTTAAGTTTTTTCAGGTGCACTTTAAAAATCTGTGCCCTTCCCTTGAGATCCGGTGGATCTATGGATATCTGTCTGTCGAAACGTCCCGGTCTCAGCAAAGCAGTATCCAATATATCTGGACGGTTGGTAGCTGCCATTAGAATTACTCCTTTATCGGTAGAAAAACCATCCATCTCCACCAACAATTGATTGAGGGTGTTTTCTCTTTCGTCATTTCCACCCTGAATTTGCGTTCTTCCTCTTGCACGTCCAACCGCGTCAATTTCATCAATAAATACGATACAAGGAGCTTTCTCCCTCGCTTGCCGGAATAAATCCCTGACTCTGGATGCGCCAACACCTACGAACATTTCCACAAAATCAGATCCCGAAATCGTGAAAAAGGGCACTCCGGCTTCGCCTGCTACCGCTTTGGCTAGCAAGGTCTTACCAGTTCCAGGAGGACCAACAAGGAGCACTCCTTTTGGAATTTTACCACCCAGAGAGGTATATTTTTTAGGATTTTTTAAAAAATCGACAACTTCCATCACTTCCTCTTTCGCTTCCTCAAGTCCTGCAACATCTTCAAATGTGACATTCGTATTCTGGTTCTTTTCAAACAAAGTTGCCTTGGATTTGCCTATATTGAATATCTGACCTCCAGGTCCGGAGCCGCCTCCACTCATACGTCTCATGACGAACATCCAGATACCTAAAATAATGAGAAATGGTATTAAAAACTGTAAAATTGGACTTAACCAATTCTGTCTATCCTCATAGACGATATCCATTTTTGTGGGGAGTGTTTCGTTGATTTTGTCGACACGCTCCGAAAAATTTTCTGCCGGGCCAATGTTAAAAATATAATGCGCTCGATCGTTAAAACTGGATTTCACTGCATCCTCATATTCGGGTTTCCCTAATGCTTCTTTACGGAGGAAGATGCTCGCATATTTGTTATTTGAAATCTCTATTTTTTCAATATCGCCTTGCTTTGCCATAAGGTCAAAGCGGTTGATCGTGAGTTGACCTCCTCCGGGGTTAGCAAAATAAAATAAATTGACTCCTATGATTGCAAGAAAGAGTATGCCATAGATCCAGTATGCATTAAATCCATTGCCGTTTTTGCGTGGTGGTTGTGGATTCTGATCTTGTTCCATTGATTATTTGATATGGTTTTAATAAATAAAGAACGCCTGGTTTTAGTTCAGTGTTGCGGCCTTCTATAAATTTTGGTATTGCCTGAAGCTTGCGTCACTCCACAAATCTTCCAAGTCATAATAGGATCTTGTTTCTTTATCAAAGACGTGGAGCACCACGTCAAAAAAATCAACTAAAACCCATTTTGCTCCCGGTTGTCCTTCGATATGAGCGGCTTTTACTTTAGCTTCGTCTTTTGCTCTGCGATAGGCATTGTTTGCAATGGCTTTAATTTGGGTTGAGCTTTCGCCCTCACAGATCACAAAGTACTTTGCAGGTGCATCATGAAGAGCTGTGAGATCAAGCAAAAGTATATTTTTACCTTTGATGTCCTGAATACTGTCAATGATGAGTTCTAAAAAAGCTTGTTCTTGATTTCCCGGATGGGAAGTGGCAGAATTTTGTTTCGCTTTAGGCAAATGAATAAGGTTTGAACGAATTTATAATTTGATTAAACACAAAACTATTGAATTTAGATCATCTTATCGGTCAAAGAGACGAATTTAACTATAATTTAATCCACCTCAGCAAGACAAGCTCAACCAATGATTTTGCTATAGACATTATATCAAAAAGTGAGCCTGAAGGGATTTTTGTTGTATTTGCTGACGAACAGACAGCCGGGAGGGGACAATATGGCAGAAAGTGGCAGAGTGAGGCTGGGAAAAACCTCCTATTTTCTGTATGTTTCTCTTCTGACTGGCTCCCCTTAGACCGAATCTTCGATCTCCAGCTTTTGGCTTCCTGCGCACTGTGGGAATGTGTTTTTCCGCTTTTGAGCCAATCGATTACTCTCCAAATTAAATGGCCAAACGACTTGATTGCCAATCATTCCAAATTGGCTGGAATACTTATCCAAAACAGCATTCGCGATTACAAATTAAGCTGGTCAGTGATTGGTATCGGACTGAATGTGGATCAGACAGATTTTCAGTCTTTGGACAAAGCGACGTCCCTCAAAATACTGACCAATCAAAGTTTTGATCGCATGAAAATTTTAAAACAATTCATGAATGTATTTCTTGAAAGGCTCAATTTATTGAAAAACGGCCCTCAGGATATTTTCATGAATCTTTACAGAAAACACTTATACGGATCAAATGAATATTTGACAGCTGAAATTAATGGGAAAAAAATCGACCAAATAAAAATAATCGACGTATTACCAACCGGGCAGATTAACGTGGAAATCTCTGGCTTGCAGAAAATTTTTTCTTTTGGGGATATCAGGTTTTTTCTTTCGGACTAATTAATTTTTTGCCCATATCCACTTTGCCAGTTCTTTAAAACTTGCTTTTTTACCATACATCAATATTCCTGTTCTATATATTTTTCCTGACAACCAAATCATAAATATCGCAAATGCACACAGGATTGCAACTGACAAAATTATCTGCCACCAAGGTGGATCAAAAGCGAGTAATGCAGGCATCACAATAGGTGAAAACAATGGGAAAATGGAAGCAAAGAATGCCAAGTTGCTTTCAGGAAGCCGTATTGCTTGAAACATAATGTATATCGACAACACAATGGGCATCGTGACGATCAATGTGTAAGATTGGGAATCAGATGTATCATCTCCCATAGCAGCACCCAGAGCTGCAAATTGAGATGCGTAAATGTAATAGCCACCAATAAAGTACAAAATAAACAGGAAGAAGATCTTGAACCAATTCAATTGAAAGATTTCATGAAATACAGACTGAATTTCAAATTCATTGATTTGAGACTTTGCACCCGCCAAATCACCTGACATAGTCTGTACTTCATCAGGATTGAGTCCTGTAAGTTGTGTGCCAATCGTCATAATAATTGGAATCAAAACCATCCAGATCAACAACTGGGTGATTCCTACTAATCCTACTCCTGTAATTTTTCCTAACATCAATTGTGTTGGTTTGACTGATGAAATCACCAACTCAACTATTCGGTTGGTTTTCTCCTCAGATACTGATCGCATCAACATCGCTCCATACAAGATGATGACGATGAAAATAATGTAACCCATCACACCTCCAAGAACCATTGCGATTTTACCAGTAGAGGCAGTGCGGTCTCTTTGATCAAGCGCAATGGGCTCCGGATCTAGGGTCAGATTTAAATCCAGCTTTTTTAAATTTTCTGGGTCAATCTGTAGGATTCTGGATTTTTCATCCCGAAATGATTTTTCAAGAACTTTTTGCACATCTTTCTCTATTACAATGTCTAAAGCGTCATCCGAGTAATAATATGTTGTATAGTCTTTCACATCGACTCCTGAAAATCTAGGCAGTACCAATATACCGTCGGATTTACCGTTTTGATACTCTGACTTCAATTGGTCCAGGGTTTTATCAGACAAATGGAAGTTTAAGTTTGCCTTATTCTCGGGAAGCTTGACTCCCACACCACTTTGATTGATTACTTCAATATGATAATCCCGAGCGCTTTCATAACTAAATATCCATCCAACCGTCAAAAAGAAAAGTAATAGCACAAGAGGAGTGATGAGAGTGGTGATAAGGAATTTCTTATCCCTTACTCTGGTCAAGTACTCTCTTGCAATGATAAGCCCTATTTTATTCATGGTTGGCGTTGTTTACAAGGCGAATAAATATCTCATTGAACGTTGGTAGAATATCTTTAAATTCTGAAATTTCAACACCTGACTGGATCACTTCCAATAACAATTGAGTTGCCGGAATTCCTTCGCTTTTGAAATAGTATGATTGAGGAGCATAAGTCTCTAACTTATATTTATCAATTATAATGGGATCAAGGCTTGCCTCCGTCTTCAGGTCATATTTTGATTCTCTAAATGCTTTTTTCAGTTGATTTACTTCGCCTTGGAGGATAATCTTGCCTTTGTTGATCAATACGATTTCATCGCACATTTCCTCTACCTGTTCCATCCTGTGCGTTGAAAACAAAATGGCTACACCCTGATGCTTTAGATGGGCAATTTCCTGTTTGATCATCTGGGTATTGATAGGATCCAATCCTGAAAAAGGTTCATCCAGAATAATCAAGTTTGGCCTGTGCGCTACTGTGGCAATAAACTGGACTTTTTGGGACATGCCTTTCGACAATTCGTCAATCCGTTTATTCCACCAGCTGGTAATTTCAAATTTCTTCATCCAGCTCACAACTTCTCGTTCCGCATCTTTTGCGGACAAGCCCCGAAGCCTACACAAATACACCAGCTGTTCACCTACTTTCATTTTCTTGTACAAACCACGTTCCTCCGGCATATAGCCTATAGATGGGTCAGTGATATCCTGTACAGGCACGCCTGAAAGCAGAACCTGGCCTGAATCGGGTCTGGTGATTCCTGTGATAATGCGTATCAGACTGGTTTTTCCTGCGCCATTAGGCCCCAGGAGTCCAGTAACACAGCCTGTCGATAAGCTAAAACTCACCTGATCGACTGCACGGGCACTTTGATATTCTTTAATTACTGATCGAAGGTCAAGAAGGAGATTATTCATAAATCAATTCAGATTTCAAAGTTATGCACTTGGGGCTTCCTGATGGTCGAAATTTAGACAGAATAGACAAATTTTAGTGTAAAAGTGAATTTTCGGCCTCAAAATTGTGTTTTTTGGGCTGTTATTTCGTCTAAAAAACATTCAACAATTAAATCCACCAAAAAATGAAAAAATTTACATTATTGACTTTTATCGCATGTTTCTCAATCCTTTCAGGTACTGGTCTTTTAGGACAGGTAGCTCAAGCTAAAAAACAAATGAGCCTTGGAATCCAAAACGGATTTTCTATTTCCCTTCCAGATACTGAGGATAAGTTCATTGAAAAACAGTGGAAAAAGTTCACCAAGGACTATGGCAAAACAAAGGAAAATAAAAAAGCAGACGAAATTTTTATCGAAGGCGCAGTGATCAAAACGATCAATGGAGAGAATGCTATGGATATTTATACCGCAATAGAAAATAACTCTATAGCTGTATTTTTTGATAATAAAAACGGTTTTATCAACTCAATAGACAACCCTAAAGAAGCGAAATCCGCGGAAGAGTTCATTCAGGAGTTTGCCTATGAAGTTCAAAGGGAAAAAACAAGAATTGAGCTTGACAATGAGAAGGACCAATTAAAAAAATATGAGAAAAATCTGGAAAAACTAAAACGAGATTTGGATGGATATAATAAAGATATAGAGGTTGCCAAGGATAAAATCAAAAAAGCCGAAATGAATATCGTCCAAAATGGCAAAGACCAAGAGAAAGCACAGATCGATATCAATACCCAAATGAAAACAGTAGAAATGGTCCAAAAAAAGTTATCTGAAATTGGTAAGAGCAAGTAATATATTAAGATAAATAATATATAAAATATTTTTTCACATGTTCTTGCTCCTGTAAAACTTATCACCAGAAATTATCGCTTTCAGAGGCTAAACTGGTACAGCTGAGAAATGTATTTTATCGCAAGGTAATAATCACTATCTGTTTGATTATCAACTTCTGATTAATCTCCTTTAATTATATTGCAATTTCTTGTAATGTGTAAAGAAATTGTGCGAATATTGCTGATTAATTATCCACAAGTTTTCAACACTTTATCAACTGTTTTTCATTTTGTTGTAAAACATATGTAAATTGTAGATCATTTGATTAAGTCTAATTTTGCAAGCGCAAGCAAGACGAATATATGGCAGAGCCGATAAAAAATACCTTGAGACCTATCTCAGGATCTGGAAGACAGCAACAATCGGCTGATTTTTCAAACATTGCATACGAGAGAATTCAACCGCAGGCCAATGATATGGAAGAGGCCGTTCTTGGAGCAATCATGCTGGATAAAAATGCCATCAACGAAGCGCTGGAAGTTCTCAGACCGGAGTCTTTTTATAAACCTGTGCATCAGAAAATATTTGCAGCCATGATGACACTGTTTAACATGACTCAGCCTATTGATGTGCTTTCTGTCACAGAGCAGTTGCGCAAAACTCAAACTTTGGAAGAAGTGGGGGGAGTGCCTTTTATTTTGGAACTTTCCAATAAGGTGAGTTCTTCTGCAAATGTGGGACATTATGCGCGGATTGTCTCCCAGAAATATCTTCAACGTGAACTTATTCGAGTGTCAACACTAGTCATCAAAGACGCATTTGAGGACAGCAAAGATGTCTTTGACATGCTCGACAGTGCTGAACAAAACTTATATGCCATCACCGACAAAAACCTGAGAAGAGGATATGAAAGTGTTGGCTCATTGGCCTATCAGGCACAAAAGCAACTTGAAATATTGTCGCAAAATGCGGATCAAGTAGTGGGTGTTCCTTCTGGCTTCCCCGATTTGGATAAAATCACTTCCGGTTGGCAAAAATCAAACTTAATCATTGTAGCTGCAAGACCAGGTGTGGGAAAAACCAGTTTTACTTTGGCTTTAGCCAAAAATGCAGCCATGGATTACAAAAAACCGGTTGCGCTCTTCTCTCTGGAGATGAACAATCTGGAACTAGTGAATCGTCTTATATCTATGCATGCCGAGGTCAACGGATCGAGTTTGAGAAGTGGAAAGCTTTCTGACGATGAGTGGACGGGAATCCACCACGCCATTCAAGAATTGAGTGAAGTACCTATCTATATCGACGATACTCCTTCACTTAATATTTTCGAGCTGAGGGCCAAATGCAGAAGACTCCACCAACATCACAATGTCAGTTTGATCATCATCGACTACTTACAATTGATGACGCTGGGTACCAATGACAAACGCGGGTCGAGAGAACAAGAAATTTCGTCTATATCAAGAGCATTAAAAAGCCTGGCCAAAGAGCTCAATATCCCAGTAATAGCTTTGTCACAGCTCAATCGTGCTGCTGAAATGCATGGTAGTAAACGTCCGCAACTTTCGCATCTGAGAGAGTCAGGAGCGATAGAGCAAGATGCCGATATGGTTCTGTTCATCCACAGACCAGATTATTGGGATAACGCCGCTGATATGCCTGAGGTGCCCAAAGGGTATACAGAACTCATCATTGCCAAGCACAGGAATGGTTCAGTGGGCAGTATTTTCTTGAAATTTGTCTCGGATTATGCGAAGTTCTTGCCTGCAGAAAGTAGCTTTTCTTCCATGGGAGGAGGATTCCAAGATAGTATGCAGGTGATGATTAAACCTTCCAAACTCAACGATGATGACTACGTTCCATTCTAAGCCTCCAAGAGAAAAAAAACAGCGGACAGCTTCCGTCAAAGTGTCTGCACCTAAAGATGAATTGATGCGACTGAATAAATACGTCGCACATTGTGGCATATGTTCCAGAAGGGAAGCTGCTGAACTTGTCAAAAAAGGATTGATTTTGGTTAACAAGCAGGTGGAACTCAATCCATCATATATTGTCCAATCGAAAGACAAAATTTTTTACCAGGGAAATTTGATCACTCCCGAAGAGAAAAAAGTATATATTCTCATAAATAAGCCTAAAAACACGGTTACAACTTCCAAAGACGAAAAAAACCGCAAAACCGTCTTGGATATGGTCTCTAGCAGCGTCAAAGAACGCGTATATCCTGTTGGCAGATTAGATCGAAATACTACGGGTCTTCTGCTTTTGACAAATGATGGTGAATTATCACAAAAATTAGCACATCCATCTTTTCAAGTCAAAAAAATATACCATGTAGTTTTACACAAAAATCTTTCTGTCCCTGATTTTCAAAAAATATCTGAAGGCTTAATACTAGAAGATGGAAAAGCAAAAGTGGATGGAATCAGTTATGTAGATGGCAAAAAAAATGAAATAGGAATTGAGATACACTCAGGAAAAAATCGAATCATCAGAAGGATTTTTGAGAATCTCAATTATCAAGTTGAAAAACTGGATCGCGTCTATTATGCTGGTTTAACTAAAAAAAATTTACCACGCGGTAAGTATAGGCATTTGACCTCTCAAGAAGTGATTAACCTCAAGCATTTTTTGAAATAAATATCTGTCAATTAAGATTCATTTCCCCCTTGATCATAAATAAAGACTCGAAGATCTATTGCGCAGCTAATTGAATTTGAATTCAGGGATAATTGCAATAGTAAATTAGATATTGGAAAAAATTATAATTTGAATTGTTTGATACATACTTGGTTCCGTTCCTTTCAAGGAATGAATAAGTTGGAATGTTAGCCAACAATCTTGGCTCAATCCACAGAACTAATTAAGTAATCTGCAATTCCTTATCACAGAAACTCCAGGAATAGTAGCCGCCGGCCAAGTTGATCACGTCTGTAAAACCTCTTTGCCGCAAGATCCTCTCTGATAAATATCCGCGCAACCCCACTTGACAGTAAACGATCACCGGTTTATTCGGATCCAATTCTGAGATTCTGTCCCGCAGTTCGTCAATTGGAATGTGAAGGGCTTGTGGTATATGGCCTTTTTCAAATTCAGCCCGGGTACGTACATCCACAAGCTGGGATTCATTTGGTCTGAGTTTCAATTCATCCCATGTGATGGCTTTGCTTTTGCCTGTTAATCTGTTTTGTGCTACGAATGCTGCCATGTTCACCGGATCTTTTGCTGAAGAGTATGGAGGCGCATAAGCGTGTTCGAATTCTGTCAGTTCTTCAATAGAAGCTCCTCTCTGGACAGCAGTGGCCAGCACATCTATCCGTTTGTCCACTCCCTGAACCCCGATAGCTTGTGCACCCAACAATCTACCATCCAACTGTGAAACTGCCAATTGAATACTCATCAGATGTGACCCGGGATAGTATGTTGCATGTGAAGCGCTGTGAGTTGTTGATACTATATGTGGTACCTGAGCTATTTTCAGATGCTTGGAAGCCACACCTGAAGTTGCAATCGTTAAATCAAAGAGCTTCACGATAGCAGTGCCAATAGCGCCTTTGTATTTGGATTGATTTCCGAAGATTATATTATCTGCAACGATTCTACCCTGTTTATTGGCTGGTCCAGCAAGGTATGTAGGCATGGATTTGTGAAGGATCGGATGATCAAATTCAATAGCATCTCCCAAAGCATAAATATCCGGATCCGAGGTTTGTAAATACTCATTTACTTTGATAGCCTTGGTCGGACCTAATTCAAGTCCGGAGCTCTGAGCCAACTGGGTATCCGCTCTGACTCCAATGCTGAGGATGACTATATCAGCTTCTAGGGATTCTTTTTCCTTCAAATCGACAAATAAATGGGAATCCTCTAGGCGGATTCCGGTCATAGAGGTATTGAGATAAAGGTCCAGACCTTTGTGTCTTAAATGTTGCTGGGCGATTGCTGCGATCGCAAAATCTACAGGTGCTAAGATCTGTGACGCCATTTCTACTACACTAACATGCATGCCAAGATGATGTAGATTTTCTGCCATTTCAAGTCCAATAAATCCAGCTCCTATGACTACTGCTTTCGCATTAGACTTTCCCTCAGTAAATTTTTTGATTGCATCTGTGTCAGCAACATTGCGGAGTGTAAACACTCCCGGAAGTTGAAGACCGGGTAATGGTGGTCTGATAGGCTCAGCACCTGGTGATAAAATCAATTTATCATAATGCTCCTCGTAGGTCTCTTCAGAATTCAGATTCTTGATCAATACCGATTTTCTGTCTCGATCGATACGAATTACTTCACTACTAATCCGCGCATCAATTTGGAACCTCTGCCTGAACGAGGAGGGCGTTTGTACAAATAATTTTTGTCTATCATGTATCACGCCACCTATGTAATAGGGTAATCCGCAGTTTGCATAAGATATATATGCTGACTTCTCAATCAGAACGATTTCTGCGTTTTCGTCCATTCGACGCAACCTTGCTGCAGCGCTAGCTCCCCCTGCAACACCGCCAATAATCACTACTTTCATACTTTATTTATTCTCGTTGGGATCCCAAACGTACCCAATCTAATAAACTAAAAATGATTTTGTTTAAGATAACATCCAAAAATATTAAACAAAATAAAGCCTAAACAAAAATTGTGATATCCTCTATCCGTGATTTGGTCAAATCATAGAAACACTATTTTTTCCAGATATCTCTGACAAAAACAACTTCTTCCGAACAAACAGGTGGTTGGCACTCTCCGCAGATCAGGCATACTGTATCACATTTAGAATCAATAAAATAATCAGCACCGTCCACTGCTGCATGTTGTCTGTCCAGAAAGTACCAATTTTTCTCTCTAAATCTGTAAAGAGCAAAGCTGTGGGCATCCCCCAAACCCTTGAATTCCTCTAGTCTTTGTTGAACACATTCGCTTAGATCCGAATCAGTAAAATCACATTGTTTCTTGCATGACATAAGAAGTACGATGCCTGAAAACAATATGATTAATTTAAATGATTTCATAATATTATTGGATGATTTGTTTTAAAGATATAGGTTTTTCATTGAGTCTGGGTCTAAATCCTTCCAGAACTTTTGACTTTCCATCTTGTACAGGCAGCAGCTGTCCACTCGGCTTGATATAAAAATCTATATGTGATACTTTTTGATCTGGTGTAAAATGCAGGTTCATTCTACTGCATTGGATATAATTAGTTCCAATGTATTCTTTGGTGTCATCTTGAAGAAAATAAACTGACTCTGCATTTCCGGTGACAAACATTTGATGAAGCTTTTTTTGATTAAACACAGCGATGATTTCCCTTCCTTTAACCTGACTAATCAAACTATCCCTAGAGTCATTTAAAATAAACGCCTTTGGACGCATGGTTATTTCATCAAGGGAATTGTTTTTGAGCAATAACCAGACAGTATCTCCTGAAAACTGAGTGGTATCCGCCCACATTACAGGGTCTCCCAGCAGATGAAAAGTAGAATCTCGACTTTCAAAAAATACGGAATCACACTTCGCTTGGAGATTGTGGGACCATACCAAAACGTTTCCGTCTGCATTAAGCACTCGTGAGGAATCCGTTAGATAATATCGAATCTCAGAACTGAGTTGATCTGCCGCCAGATATAAAGAATCTTGATCAAGGACTGTAGCCAGATAAGGTCTATGCCCAAGTGCTTTAAAATATTGGTTCTGCTTGTGATAAATGAGTGTATCGGCAAACAAAGAATAATTGGCTATCGTATCTCTAACCTCCACCCGCCCTGTGGCTAGTCCGGAATCTGTAACAGATTGATAGTCCAATCTGTCCGAGATTATCGTCCTTGCTCCTTCCAATACTTCTGACCTACCTGTCATCAAAAGTGAAGATGTCTTACGATTGAATTGAATCGTGTCCCCTTTCAGGGTCCTTTCACCTTCCTTATACATGGAATTGCCTATGATGTATACCCAATTGGTGATTTCATTAAAATAGATACTGTCTCCTCTGGCTTCCTTTAGACTATCCCGAATCCAGGCATTGTTCTTCAAAGTAATGACGCCATTGCGTGTATCGTAACGAATGACCTCCGCATCTGCTTTCTGGCCTCCGTTTGTGTACTGCGGGTTATTCCTGAACTCGGATTGCTCTTTCTGAGTGTCGTAATAACCAGCTTCAGTATAAATTTTCAATTCCCCTTTGCGTATGGCTGTTGGGCCGGTGAAAACAACGATTTGCTTTTTCGCTTGATATACCAATGAATCCGCCAACAGCTGCATACTGTCTTTGAGTAGTACAATCACGGAGTCTTTGAAAAAAGCTTGTTCCTCCCGTGCGTGATAATAGCCTTTCTTACTGGTCAAATGTGTACTTCCACTGGTCAGGAGGGCGGATTGTGAATAACTGGCAATTCTACTCCTCAAATCATACCGCAACCTATTGGTAAACAGCTGTCTATCTCGATGCCTTAAGACTACCTTACCCGTAAAGTCAGCTTCAAGCTTATCGCCATCATAATAAAGAGTATCCCCAAAAATTTGCAGACTATCGCCTTCAACAATTCTCACATGACCCACTGCTTTAACTTTGTTGTCGAGGATAATCGCAGAATCGCAAAGCAGGTAAGTCTGTTTATGCTGAACCAATACATCGTGACTCAAATACTGGTATTCTTTACCATCAAATCGTTCAAACTTCCAAATATCTGCATGGATGACCGTGACTTTCCCACTGTCAGCTTGTGCGGCTATTTTGATAACACAGGAGACCAAAAAGATAAAAAGGATGAGACGAAATCCCAAAGTCGATGATTTTTGCAAATGAAACGCAAAAATAAAGCAAATCGTGCTTGTTAAGAATGAAATGGCTTGTATCTGATGAACAATGACTTCCAATGTCGTAAAATGCGGATGAAACAGTACATTTACAGCTCAAAAATCAAATCGATGATACAGCGAATTCAAACTTTATGGTTGTTCATGGCTGCACTCTGTTTTGGAATATCCCTAGTACCTCCCGTGTACTTACTTCAAACACAGTCTCCAGGGAGTGGTGTATTTTCAGACCAGATTCTTCACATCACTGAAAATAAGATATTATTGGGCGCTTGTATCTTATCTTCCTTACTTGCGCTGACGGCAATATTTCTGTTTAACATCAGAATCAGACAAGCACTTTTGAGTGGGATGGCAGCAATCATCCAATTGGTAGGGGTCCTTGGAGTTGGAATATGGTTGACTTATGAAAATCAACATCTAAATGACATGATCCCCGGAATTGCCATGTTACTCGGTGTCAGCGGCATATTATTTTGCTGGCTTGCTAATCGAGCAATTCGGAAAGACGAGACTTTGGTCCGATCCATGGATAGGCTTAGATAAATTTTAAAATTAAAAAAACATCCGTAGTTATTGAAAATATTGCTCAATGTTCACTATATTTGCGGTCCTTTAAAAAATATATATGGCAAATCACAAATCAGCTCTCAAGAGAATCCGCCAAAACATCGTGACCAGGATGGCAAATCGTTATTATAAGAAGTCTGCACGGACTGCAATAGCGAGGTTAAGGACAACGGAAGATAAGGCAGAGGCCAAGAAACAGTTACCTAAAGTAATTGGAATGATTGACAGGTTGGCTAAGAAAAATACATGGCATAAAAACAAGGCTTCTAATCTAAAGAGCAGCCTTATGAAGCGAGTTGCTTCTTTGTAGTAGATAGATATAGATACAAAATCAAGATAAAAAGGTCGGGTGGAAGATTTCATCCGACCTTTTTATTTACCGGCTTTCGGCATGAGAATCCTGTCAATCATTACATACCATTCATACTGCATTATTATTTATATATATATATTATTGTTTGTCAATACTTTGTGAAGACAAACAGCTTTTGTTCTGAAATGACAATCCATGCCAAATTTTTAGCAGAATTTTTTTAAAAAATAAAAAAAAACTTGACAGAAGTAAAAGTCGCTGTATATTTGTGCCTGCAACGCCAATACTTAGACTACTAAGAGAATTTTGTAAAATGTTGACAAAATTAATTGGGAAGTTTGCAAATAAATTTGAAATTTAGGGTGTTCTCATAGTGTTATTATTAAGGAGGTCGGGCCGCTCGGGTCCGGCCTCTTTTTTTTTTATATGTCATTTGCTCAAAGCCTAGTATTTTGTTCTCCTTGGAGATTCCACCTAACTTTTCGTGATGTTTGGATTAGTTAAAATTGGGTGCAATCCTAATCTTTTAAGAATTTTTTTACAACAATCGACCGAGAATGCTTAATATTGTTGACTTTTTTAAAAACCAACAATATTTTTACTTCACAACAAAAATTTTCCAATGAAAAGAAACTTTACTATTCTGCTTTCTTCGCTGCTCCTATTGTCTGTAATTACAGTGCAATCACAAGCGGTGAGAAAAGTATTGGTGGAGGAATTCACCAATGCTTCGTGTGGGCCATGTGCAGTGTATGGTCCTGCTTTTACTGAAAAACTTCGAAATCAGGCTGAACATGTCGTCGTTTTGAAGTACCAATGTGAGTTTCCGGGAGTAGATCCAATGAATGCGCAAAACAAGTCAGAGGTATCTACCAGATACAATTCAACTTATCCGGCAGTCCCTTCACAAGGAATCCCATATTGTGCGATGGATGGCAATAAATACAACGGACATATTGCAAATTTGACCGAACAACTTTTGATCAACAGAGCTGCCGTAACCAGTCCATTGGAAATGACCCTAGATCACAATTTGACTGAAAAAAATGATTCTGTCGCTATATCCGTTACGATCAAAAATGTAAGCAGTAATCCGATTGCTGCAAATGCAGCAATTCTACACATTGCTCTTATAGAAAAGGTGATTAAGTTTGCTTCCCCTCCAGGCACCAATGGGGACAAGACTTTTCCATCTGTGATGCGCAAAATGGTGCCAAATGCAAATGGCACTACCTTGACTACAGAATTGCCTGCCGGAGAAAGTAAAACATTCAATTTCACGATTCCTATACCATCATATATATATGACTACACTCAACTTGGTGTTGTGAGTTTTGTACAGATGAAAACTTCAAAAGAGATACTCCAAGCAAGGGAAAGTCTGCCTAAACCTTTGTTAGGGAATTTTTATGATGTTTCTGCCAATTATACTCCTGAAACAAGAACTAGTTATTGCGACAATATTTACAGTGTTTCCATAGAACTCACAAATAAATCTACAGGTACTGATACGATCAAATCTATCGGAATATTACCCTATCAAAATGGAGCCAAGCGCCCTCGATCTGTATGGAAAGGCACCTTACTTCCGGGAGAAAAAACAACGTATAAAATTAGTAATATTTCACTTCCAAACGGTATAGTGCGGTATAGCTGGACAATTGACACAATCATTACCAATAATGGAGTAGTAAAAGACGTTGGAAGTGTGAATAATCTGAGCGACGAATACCGTTTAATTGTTGTTCCAAATGCGGCTGCCTCTGCTCCTTTAAATTTCGATTTTGAAAATGTATCAGTTGGTAGTATACCTACTAATTTATATACTGAACTTGGTACTGGATTTAGAACTTTTGTCGCTGATAAATCCGCAGGTGGAGTGACTTGGGAGATGGGAGGCTTTGGACAATCTGCTAAGAGTCTGTTCATTGATTTAAATTCACCTGCGCCAGGAATTACAAGTAATTTTATTTTCAGCAAACTAAATTTCTCAGCGGTCAATAATGCAAAATTCTTTTACTCTATCGCGCATGCTCAGGCATATGATTTTTCTGACAACTCAATTGATTTGCAATACTCCACTGATTGTGGCGCTACTTGGAAATCAGCAGGTATTAAGTCGGGAAAAGAATTGGCCTCTGTTGCAGATCCGGTAGATCCATTGGTTACTTTTTTTGTACCACAGGTTGATCAATGGAAGACAGATTCATTTGATCTTAAAGAATTAGATGGTTTAGCCGATGTATTAATCAAGTTGGCTATCACTTCAGGTGGCGGTCAAAGCTTGTTCCTCGATGATTTTAGTTTCAGAGAAGGCGCAGCTCCGGTAGGTTTCCCTGAGATAGAAAATTTGCGCAGTATTACTGTTTATCCAAATCCGGTTTCTAAGGATTTAGGCATAGAGTTGATATCTGATGCTGTTCAAGTTCTTCGTTTTGAAGTGCTTGATCTCAATGGACGTGTCGTATCCCAATTTGGTCAAAAAAATATCAGTGCTGGTAAAAATATTTTACAATTCCCGATCGATTTGACTTCGGGAATGTACCAATTGAAGATCAGTTCACCAAATGGAGTGAGCACGAGAAAAATAAATGTGCAATAAGTTTTACACTTCATAACAAAATAAAAAGGGCTCGAAAACGAGCCCTTTTTATTTTAGAGAATATTACATTATAATTTTTCTTGAAGCTTTTGAGCAAGGATAAAAAAGTATAAATCCCTTTTATTATAAAATCATTCGTCTTCAATATATCTATATTTATTACGATAAGATTTTCGTGCCAAAAATCCCGCAAGCATACCGAATACAAACCCACCAATATGTGCCCACCATGCAACACCTGAGGATTCTTCACCTACTGGTTGCAGAGAGCCGATTCCCGCAAACATCTGCTGAATAATCCAAAAGCCTAGAAAAAAAATTGCAGGGATATAAACACTTGTGAATAAGATCAAAATCAGGACTTTGATCCTGGAAGATGGAAACATCACCAGGTAAGCACCCATCACCGCTGAAATTGCACCACTTGCACCAACCATAGGCATTTCACTTCCGGAATTCAAAGCAATATGGATTAGTGCTCCTACTATACCGCCAAGCAGATAAAATATGATGAAATTGAAGGTTCCTACTATGGCTTCAATGTTATCTGCGAACACCCATAAGAAAAGCATATTACCTATCAGATGCATCCAGCCTCCGTGAAGGAACATACTGCTCAGCAAAGTGTACAAATCCTGACCATACACGATTTCTTGTGGGATTGCACCGTAAGTGAATATAAAAGCTTCACTTCCTTCCAATCCAAGATTTAGTTCATATAAAAAAATGAGAACATTGGCTACTATTAAACTATAGGTAAATATGGGCTTCTGTCCGCCTTGAATCTGATCGTCTCCTATTGGAAAAAACATGCTTGTTTCAATTTTATTTTTCTGTAGTTAATAAAAGCTCTTTAGCTTCATTATCAGTTGGATTAAGGCTGGTGCATTTCAATAAATCTTGTCGAGCAGCAGTTTTATTGTTCTGCAATATATAAGCCTGAGCACGATGAAAATAATTGGATGATTCTGCCGGATTGAGCTCAATGGCTCTAGAAAACTGCTTGATTGCAGCATCAAGAGAATCTTCACTCTTGTAGAGTATTCCCAAATTATAAAAAGCCGGTTCGTATTGCGGAAAGCGGTCACAAATCTGCCGATACAATTCTATGGATTCTTGAACGCGGTTGAATTTCTGTAATGCATACGCTTTGTTGTGTAAAGTCTCCACATCATCCGGATGTATCCTGATGGCATTGTCGTAATACTGGATTGCACGCGGATTATTTTTTTCTGTATACAGATCCCCCAACTGTATCCAAGCTTCTACCAACTCTGGATCAAAATCCGTAGCTTTTTGATAACTGGATATCGCCTTTGTCGTATCACCCATTTCGTACAATAGGTGACCTGCGAGATAATATGCTTTGGCATTCTGTGGATCAATCATGAACACCTTGTCCATGACTGTCATCGCTTGGATATGTTGCTGTAAGATCAACTGAAGCCGTGCAATTTTGAGCAGTACCTCTACATTATCCGGAAACAAAGCAAGCGCGCGATCTAAAATCTCTTTTGCTGATTTAGATTGAGCATTCGCCAGATACACGTCTGACAGGTAGAGATAGTAATCTTTGTTTAATGAATCGAGAAATATAGCCTTATTTAGATCTGCGATTGAGGAATCCAATAATTGCCTTTGAAAGTAAAGATTTGCCCTTTGCAAATACAAACTGTCTGCATATGGATTGGCAGCGATCAAGCTGTGCATGAAACCGAGCGAATCCAGCGATCCGGCATTGTTTGTCTGAGCTTGTGGTTGGGGTGAATTGCAAGAGAATTGAATATGCACTAAAATCAATGCCAGAAGTGGAAAATGCTTCGTTTTCAATCTAAAAATTGAGCGGGAATTCATTGTTTGGTCCTATTATACTTTTATAAGTATTTGCTTTTTGGTTTTGCGACTTTTTTCCATCGCAAATCCCATAATATGTGACTCTATCGATGCTTCAATTGTAGAACTCAAAAGTTCGGGTTTATGTTGCGCAACAGCCTGCACCCAATCTGCAACCAGGTTGAAGTCACCTCCACCGTGTCCACTATTTTTATAAATTCCGACTTCGTCTTCATCTACATCCCATTCTGTTGTTGTGTCTGTCCTGAAATCTGTGTATGAGAATTTTTTCATATCTCCTACAATGTCACCCATAGATCCCATAATACGTGTTCTCCTGCCATGATATGAAGTAAAAGCTTCCATGTTGAAACTTGCAGTAATTCCATCTTCAAAAAGTACATTGCTGACGATATGATCCGGCTGGTCATTGTCCATCTGATAGACACATCTGCCGTAATTGGTAGTTTGTAATTGTTTATGAATAAAATCCGCATGCAGCTCTTGCTGCTCCGGGAGATCAAAAACATAAGTATAACTTCTTTTTCGAAGATAAATAGACAAAGCGGAATAAGGACATTCAGCTTCAATTTTGCAACCATCAGTACACCTCGGAGTGCTTCCCGGAGGTGCATTTTCGGGTTTAAACCAGCTCAATGAACCAAAAGCGCTCACCATCTTTGAAGGTTTATTTATCATCCATCTCATGATATCCAGATCATGGCAGGATTTAGCCAAAATGATAGGCGTAGTTGCTTTGGAATCATGCCAATTCCCCCTCACAAATGAATGAGCCATATGAATATGTTCGATAGGTTCGAAATGCTGCATGCTGATAAGCTCCCCTATCGCACCCGAATGGATAAGATTTTTTAGTTTTATGAAATATGGTGCATATCGCAAAACATGGCAGACTGCTACAATCCTGCCTGTTTTCTGCACCATTTTAAGGATATTGCGGCATTGTTGCTCAGTTTGAGCCATAGGTTTTTCAAGTAAAACATCATATCCAAGAGCAAGTGCCTGCATACAGGGCTCGTAGTGCAAATGATCCGGCATCGTGATGATTATGGCATCTGCAAATTTTGGTCTATTGAGCACATGTTCCCAAGTGATGAATGCCTTATCTACGTCAATTTGATGCTTTTTGATGTACCTTTCCTTCCTCAGCACAATCGGTTCAGCTACACCAACTATTTTAAGCTGGTCAGGATATTTAGTAGCATATGATCCATAAGTATTCCCCCTTGCTCCTGCACCGAGTGTAATTGCAGTCACGGGTTTTTGCAATGATAGATGACGAGGATCCCTTTGATGCAGTATCTGATTTGAATTCGCGATCCATTGCTCGATGGGAAAAGACTTTGTTCCTATAACTAAGCCCAGGGCTTGGAGGGCCTTTCTTCTTGAAAAACTCATGGTACAACAGGATTGATTGAGTGTAAAAATAAAGTTAAATGACGAGATTATGTGCCTTGAACGGAATACAGTCTGAATTTGCTTACTTTGCAAAAAAAACAAAACCAATGCATAAAATTGGGATAGCCATCCATGGAGGAGCAGGAACTCTTCGACCTCAGGACATGAATGAAGAAAGGGAGAGCCTTTATAAAAGAGAGTTGAAATTTGCCATTCAAAAAGGAGTAGAAATCCTTAGTGCCGGTGGAAGTGCTTTAGAAGCGGTAGAAAAAGCGGTGGTAGCACTGGAAGACTGTGAATTATTTAATGCTGGTAAAGGCTCTGTTTTTACTTCTAATGGAATCCATGAAATGGATGCTTCTATTATGGATGGCAATGGCGGAAAGGCCGGAGCTGTGGCTTTACTGCGCAATGTAAAAAATCCCGTTTCACTTGCTCGGCTAGTAATGGAAAAAACAAACCATGTTCTATTGGCCGGAGAGGGAGCCGAGTTGTTTGCAAAGGAAATAGGAGTGAAATTTGAACCAGATGACTATTTTTATTCTCAACACAGATATGATCAGTTGGAACATGCAAGACACTCTGACAAGGTAATTCTGGACCATAGCGTATTGAATGAAAAAAAGTTTGGGACAGTTGGAGCAGTCGCATTAGATCAAAGTGGAAATCTGGCGGCAGCTACAAGTACAGGAGGTATGACCAATAAAAAATATGGTCGAATTGGAGATAGCCCCCTCATTGGTTCTGGAACATATGCATCAAATGAAAGCTGCGCTGTTTCTTGTACAGGATCAGGCGAGTATTTTATACGTACAAATGCAGCTTTCCATGTTTCAGCGCTCATGAAATATGGAGGTAAAAATCTAAGTGAAGCGACGGGAGAGTTAATCCATCATATATTGCCAAAAATTGGAGGTGACGGAGGATTGATAGGCATAGATCGAAATGGAAACATTTCGATGGTATTCAATACCGAAGGCATGTACCGCGCCAGCTGGAATGAAGATGGTGAAATTCAGCTCAGGATTTATTCTTGAAAAATAAATAAAGCAGCTTATAGTGAAATTATTTACAGGAAAGCAGATTAAGGAATACGATCAATACACCATCCGTGAAACACCAATTACTTCCTATGATTTAATGGAGAAAGCCTCCAGATCACTTTCTTTCGAAATTTTAAAGAACTGCGGAACTGAATCCAATTATATCGTGGTGTGTGGGTACGGAAATAATGGAGGTGATGGCCTTGCAATTGCAAGAATGCTTCATACACGTAAAATAAAAGTGCAGGTCTTTCTGTGCAACCCGGGTGGTATTCTAATGAGTCCTGAGACAAAAAAAAATTTAGAATTGCTAGAGGATTTGATATCGGTATGTCAAGTCAATGCTGTTGAAGATTTCAATCCGGATATCGTAGAGAGAAGTATCATCATTGACGCTTTGCTCGGCTCAGGGACAAACAGAAGACCTCAGGGATTATATCTGGAAATCATCCGTCGGATGAATAACAGTAAAGCAAAAATCATTTCTGTGGATCTTCCTTCCGGGCTTAAGACGGAAGAAATATTATGTTCAACAGATATGGATATGGTGGTACATTCAGACTTCACCTACGCCATTGAACAGGCTAAGCTCAGCTTTTTTTACCCTGAAAATGAAAAAGCGGTAGGTGAATGGTCAGTGATCAAGATTGGTTTACATCCTCAGTTTTCTAAAATCACCGAAAGTCCCTATTACTTGATTGATGCAGAGGAAATAAAAAACATTTACAAGCCAAGGAGCAAATTTTCGCATAAGGGTACATTCGGACATTGCTTGATTATAGCCGGTTCAAAAGGTAAAATGGGTGCTGCTTCGTTAGCTTCAAAAGCAGCCCTTCGGTCAGGAGCAGGTTTGGTGACAGCGTTTGTTCCAAATGTAGGAATTGACATTATTCAATCCACTGTGCCTCAAGTGATGGCAATGGAAGGAGGACCTCATGAAAATATCAGTGAGGCAGTTGATAGAATAGAAGATTTTGAGGCAATTTGTATTGGACCCGGCATCGGTAAAAAGCAAGCAACGAAGGAGGTCTTGGAACGGTTATTGAAGTCATCCAAAAGACCTGTTGTTCTCGATGCAGATGCATTGAATCTTTTGGCGGAGCATAAGAATTTATTGAATTTTCTGCCAAAGGAAAGTATCCTGACTCCCCATCTTAAAGAATTTGATCGAATATGTGGTGAACATTCCGACAGCTTTTCGAGGCAGGAAGGTCAACAGAAGTTTGCTAAGAAATTTGGTGTTTATGTAATTCTCAAGGGTGCTCATTCCTGCATTGCAAGTCCTGACGGCAGCTTGTGGTTTAATGCAACCGGCAACCCGGGAATGGCTACAGCAGGTAGTGGAGATGTATTAACTGGGATAGTATGTTCCTTGTTATCACAGGGTTATACCTCTCAGGAGGCCTGTAAATTGTCGGTATATGTTCACGGTTTAGCAGGAGATTTGGCTCTTAGAAATCAATCTACAGAATCCCTTTGCGCTGGTGATATCATTGATTCTTTAGGTCTTGCTTTTAAGCAAATCCAGCACTTTTCATCTCATTAAATCAGCAAAATTGTATTATTATTTCAGATTGAATGCCTTTCGAATAGGTCTGACCATGTCCAGTTTTTCCCAAGTAAAAAGCTCCACTTTCACTATTTTCGAACTTCCTTCCGGAGTTGTAAACACTTTTTCCACAATGCGATTCTCTCTACCCATGTGACCGTAGGATGCTGTTTCGGAATAAATGGGATTGCGCAATTTGAGTCGTTGCTCTATGGCATAAGGTCTAAGGTCAAATAATTTTTCAATCCTTCTCGCTATTTGACCGTCAGTCAATTTTACTTTAGCGGTGCCATAAGTATTGACATAAAGGCCACAAGGTTTAGCAAGTCCAATGGCATATGAAACCTGGACCAATACTTCGTCACAAAGTCCGGCAGCAACCATGTTCTTTGCTATATGCCTCGTAGCATAAGCTGCGGATCTGTCTACTTTAGATGGATCTTTGCCCGAAAAAGCGCCACCTCCGTGAGCACCTTTGCCCCCGTAGGTATCTACTATGATTTTACGACCGGTCAAGCCTGTATCACCATGAGGACCGCCAATTACAAACTTTCCTGTAGGGTTAATGTGATACTTGGTTTCTGAATTGAATAATTTTTGGATGGCAGCTGGCAGTTTTCTCTTCACACGAGGTATTAAAATATGCTTGATATCATCGGCAATCTGCTCCAACATTACCTTGTCGGCTTTTTCTTGATTTGCTTGGGTCTTGGTTTTAGCAACAATAAACTCATCGTGTTGTGTAGATATCACTATGGAGTCAATGCGAAGAGGTCTGTTATCATCGTTATATTCAATTGTAACCTGACTTTTAGCGTCCGGCCTCAGGTAGGTCATCACTTTCTTGTCTTTTCGAATACGAGAGAGTTCTTGCAATAGCATATGTGCCAAATCAAGGGACAAAGGCATGTAGTTTTCAGTCTCATTCGTAGCATATCCGAACATCATTCCCTGATCTCCTGCACCTTGCTCAATTTTTTTCTTCTTGTCAACACCTCTGTTGATATCAGCACTTTGTTCATGGATTGCACTCAATACGCCACAGCTGTTTGCTTCGAACATATACTCACTTCGAGTATAACCTATCTTTGCAATGACATCCCGAACTATTTTTTGAACATCCAGATAGGTTTTAGTTTTGACTTCGCCTGCTACTACTACCTGGCCAGTTGTCACCAATGTTTCGCAAGCAACCTTTGATTCTTTGTCAAAAGCTAAAAAGTTGTCAATAAGAGCATCTGAAATTTGATCGGCTACTTTATCCGGATGGCCTTCAGAAACTGATTCAGACGTAAAAAGATATGGCATAAAATTATATATATAAATTTTGAATGTGCAAATATAAGATATTCATGCTTTTTGACAAACAAGCTCCCATTGGGGATTTATCAAAATTTCAAATGTCTTACTGTCATGGAATTGTTGATCAACTGCTTTAGGGAATCGATACCGATGCGCAAATGAAGTTCAGCATGATTTACAGTAACAGATTTGTCACTTTCTTCAGTTTTTACCCCTTCCGGAACCATAGGCATATCTGAAACGAGCAGAAGTGCTCCTGCAGGCATACGATTCTTGAAAGCAGCAATAAATATCGTAGCTGTTTCCATATCAATGGCCAGCGCTCTCAATCTGGTGAGATATCTTTTGAAATCCACACGGTGTTCCCACACACGTTTGTTCGTGGTATAAACTGTGCCTGTCCAGTAGTCCCTATCACAATCTCTTATCGTAGTAGAAATCGCTTTTTGGAGGGCAAATGCAGGCAGTGCTGGCACTTCAGGTGGCAAATAGTCATTCGAAGTTCCTTCCCCTCTGATGGCAGCAATAGGCAAGATGAAGTCCCCTACCTTGTTTTTACTCACCTTTAATCCACCACACTTTCCAAGAAAAAGTAAAGCTTTGGGTTGTATGGCTGAGAGAAGGTCGATGATGGTACCCGCATTTGGACTTCCCATACCAAAATTGATTATGGTGATATTGTCTGCTGTGGCATTGATCATACTCCGATCTCTTCCCTTGACTTCAACATTGTGCCATCTAGCGAATTCTTCTACGTAATGGCTGAAGTTCACCAACAAAATATACTGACCAAAGTCATTCAAAGCCGTGCCGGTATACCGGGGCAACCAATTTTCAACTATCTCGCGTTTTGTTTTCATATCTTCTGCAATAAAATTCCGTCAAATATAAGTCCATGCATAGTATGCTGTGTAATTTGCAGCTTCAAAAGCTAAAACTGCTATGGCAGGCTACCGGGATAAATTTATAATTAATTTTCATTCACTGACGACGCCAATGTCTTTGTCTTGGTGGTTAGAGCGCAGTCAAATCAAATTATTTTGTCCTGTATATCATCTTGTCAGTGACAAGATTCCAGACCATATCAAGCATTTATATCCGGTACGAAGCACGACACAATTTGAAAATGATCTCGATCTGATGTTGAAATTTTTTGAACCTATTAACATCGTTCAACTTAAAAATATTCTCAAAAACGGGAACAACTCCGGCAAGAGATATATGTTCCTCAGCTTTGACGACGGTTTGAGCGAGATGAATCATATCGTTGCGCCAATCTTGAAAAAAAAATCAGTTCCCGCTGTTTTCTTTATAAATCCTGCATTTGTTGACAATAAAAATTTGTTTTTCAGACACAAGGCCAGTATCCTGATAGAGTATCTTTCTAAAAATAAAATCCTTGACTTCATTACTAAGAGCCAACTAAAATCCTTAAACTATCTACAACAGAACCTTGCAGATGAAATCGCTAATCAACATCAAATCAATTTCGATAATTATCTCCAACAGAACACACCCTATCTCACAAAAACCGAAATCGAACAATTAATTCATCAGGGCTTTGATATTGGAGCACACAGCTGGGATCATCCACAATATGAGCTCCTTCCACAATCTGTACAAATTGAACAAACGATTAGAAGTATTGATTATGTAACATCTGCATTTCAGGTGGAAGTCCAGAGTTTTGCTTTTCCTTTTACAGATTATGGCGTTCAAAATAATTTTTTTAGAATTTTAGCTCAATATTATCCTGAATCTCTGACCTTTGGTTGTGCAGGATTAAAAAATGAAATTTTTCCAAACCATATTCAGAGAGTACCTATGGAAGTAAAAGATCTGAATGCTCAACAAGTATTGAGTGCAGAGTTGTGTTATTATAATATCAAAAAATTCTTCGGAAAAGATAAAATAGTAAGGGCTGATGGAATTTAAGTATTTCAATAAAAATCAATTAGAACGATATATACATTCAGATCAATTTTGGAAGGCAGATTATATTCCTATCAGCACTCATCGGGCCCTTTCTCAAATAAAAAATCCACGAGCAAAAAATGAAGACATTCTGCTCATAAGCGCTGAAGAAAATGGCAAGTTAATAGGGTATATAGGTATCCTGCCTGATGATATCGTTCAAGAAAATAAATCTGCAATACATTTTGGATGGTTTAGTTGTTTGTGGGTTGATCCTGTACTTCGAGGCAGAAGCATCGGAAAACAGTTGGTAAATCGTGCGCTTGAGGCCTGGAATGATCATATCTGCATTACCGATTACACGGATGAAGCCAACATCCTGTACAATAAGACAAACAAATTTCAACATGACAATCTCAATGAAGGAATAAGAATTTATCAAAGATTTGATACTGCTTTTATTTTATCTTCTAAACACAATTTCTTTAGGCAAATCAAAGGTATTCTTAAGCTCTCTGATCGAATATTGAATTATATTGCTGACAAGCGATATTTATTTTACAGCCCAGACTCTGATAAACACAATTTTTTTGAAGTCAATCAAATTGATCAAGGTCTTTCTGATTGGATTTTGGATAAAAATACTAAAAACAAGTTCCGGAGAACTCAATTGGAACTCAATTGGATAAGAGAGTATCCCTGGCTCCTGATGAAGCCTGAAAACAGCGAAAGTAAAAAATATTATTTTTCATCAATCAGCCAGTATTTTAAAAATCATTTGGTTGTACAAAAAGATTCGAATGGAGAATACTCTGATGTCTTGATGCTCAGCATCAGGAATTCACATTTGAAAGTTCTTTATGGTCATCTTACAAATCCTCAATCTACATTTTCATTTTTACGTCAATTTATTATACAGAATCGAATTTCAACGATTAGTATTTTTCATCCTGAATTGGTCTTACAAATGAAAAAACAATTTGTATTTTGTTTGTACAAAAAACCTATCTCAAAGAGATTCCGGATTTCAATGGATCTTTGGCCTTTCTTGAAAGATTATTTGAAGGAGATTCAGTGTGGTGATGGTGACAGTTGTTTTACCTGAGGTACAAATCTTCTAAAATACTACCTTTACATTGTAAAACCAAGTCCTAACTTTGAGTGTACTGCGATCACTGCTGAAAGAGACAGTTTTGTATGGCATGAGCTATAGCCTTGTCCGTGTATTGCATTTTGTGATCATGACACCTTACCTCACTTCCGTGTTCAAGGATGAAAAAGCATATTTTTCTTTACAGACCGAGATTTATTTTTTGATTGCGTTGATGGTTGGTATTTTGAGTTTTAGAATGGAAACGGCGTATTTCCGATTTGTCAGCGATAATCAATTTAAGAAATCAATCTACCCGACTGCATCACGAATGATACTAAGCGCGTGCGTGCTTTTTTCTATTTTTTCCATTGCATTCAGGAAGCAAATTGGTGAATGGCTGTCTTATCCAGATCTGGGCAATGTCTTGATCCCTGCATTCCTGATCATTGTCCTCGATGCAATGATTGGACTCCCTTTTGCAAGATTGAGATTTGAAAAGCAAGCACGTAAATATGCCTTGATTAAAGTTAGTTCCGTATTACTGACAATTCTGCTCACGGTTCTATTAATAGAATACAGGCATCTGGTGCAACCCTGGGTGAAGCTGAGTCAGGATGCTCATTTAAAAGTTTTCTGTATCCTTCTGGCAAATGTATTAGGAAGTGCCTCCTCTTATGCTTTGCTCATTCCCGAAATCAGACATACATTTGATCCACCGGACAAGAAATTATATCTAAAATTGTTTCATTACACCTGGCCTTTGGTATTTGTGACAATCGCATATACTATAAACCAGTTTGGAGGAATCAGTTTTCTAAAATATCTGATGCCCGGCACCGCTTTGGAAAACCTCAAACAATCTGCTGACTATTCAGCTGTATTGAGGCTTGCCGTCATCATGAATATTTTCGTAACAGCTTTTAATTATGCAGCCGAGCCATTTTTCTTCAGGAATGCCACAGCGAAGGACAGGGTGGAAATATATAGCAAGACCAGCTTGTATTTTATTATCGCTTCTTCTATACTTTACCTGATCGTTTGCCTGTTCAGAGATATTCCCGCTCTGCTGCTTAACCAGAATTTTAGGGGTTCGTTGTCCCTGTTGAGCATTTTGCTCATCTCCAATATTCTTGTTGGTTTGTCTTCTAACTTCTCTACATGGTATAAACTGTCAGATCGAACATTTATCGCTGCCTGGATCAGCCTGATATCACTTTTGATAACTGCTGTGCTAAGTGTATGGCTAATACCACTCTATGGTACAACAGCTACTGCCTGGATACTATTGGTGTGCAATCTTTTTATCACTGTCGTATCCTACCTGATCGGAAATAAATATATGTCTCAAAGTTATCCGTTGATGAGAATGAGCGGATACTTATTGGCAGCGGTAGGGATAAGTATCCTCACAGATTATTTTTATTCCTCAATAAGCCTCTCCGCTTTGATGAAGTACTTCATCAATATTTCAATCTTGCTCCTTTATATAGGAATCTGCTACCGACTTGAGTTTTCAAATCATGCCAGAAAAAGCAGGAAGGAATTTCATCCTGAGGCTTGATTTCAGGCCCAAAAATAATTCAAAAAAAAATCTTTTATTTCGAACTCACATGATGATTTTTTATCACAGGATACCTGAAAACACTGTATACTATGTCATATTACATGAATCTGTTATGGCATCATTTTTGAAAAGTATAGGATGTCTGAATAAACCGATCAGGCTTGAAAAATAGCCACCTTGTTTTGCCGATAGATTTTTGACCAGGGGACAACTCCGGTTGTTCTGTATTGCGCTGACATGATGATGTCGGGGTCGTGTGTGTGTATTGTATATTCGGAAAAGTAAAAATGAATAGAGTATTGAATCATTTTGCTTGTGCTATGCAATACTCACCAACAACAGTGAAGAAAACGATTTATTGTTAATAACCAAAAATCAAAAGTGTATGAAGACGGACCAGTCCCCAGTGGCATTCTACAAGGATCTTAGGTTTTGGTTGGTGATGATATTCACAACTGTATTGGTTGTATATCTTCTAGCAACTTATCCGGCCTGAGCTTATTGTATCTTCAAGCTTAAATCGAGGCTTCCGGCACTGTGAGTGAGTGCTCCTACGGAAATGAAGTCCACTCCGCATAAAGCGATCGGACGTACAGTTTGTAGGTTTACTCCTCCGGAAGCTTCGGTTTCAAAGCGATGGTCTATCAAACTGACCGCTTCCTTCAACAATCCCGTATCAAAGTTGTCCAACATGATACGGTTCACACCTCCGATAGACAGCACTTGCTCACATTCATCCAGGTTTCTAACCTCCACAGTGATTCCTATTTGTTCCATACCATTCTGATGTTGATAAGCTTTGACTGCTTTGATGGCATCTGTAATGGAACCACAAGCTTCGATATGATTGTCCTTGATCATAAACCAATCATACAAGCCATCCCTGTAGTTGTGGCAACCTCCGATACGCACAGCCCACTTTTCCAATTGGCGATTCAGGGGCGTGGTTTTCCTCGTATCCAAAATAGTCACAGGAAGTCCAGAAACGGCCTCGGCAAATTTTCTACTCAAACTTGCAATACCGCTCATTCTTTGCATGGCGTTCAATACTAATCTCTCAGCTTTTAACAAATCTCTGCTGGATCCACGCACCTCAAAAGCGATATCGCCATACTTTACGGAAGTCCCATCAGAAATCGTTTGCTCAAATTGAATCGCAGGATCGACAAAGTCGAAAACCATTCTTGCGAATTCAACTCCTGCCAGTACACCGTCATCTTTGACTTTTAGATGTGCTACAGACTTGTTAGTGATTGGTACACATGCCAACGAGGTGATATCTCCAGACCTGACATCCTCAGATAGGCTTTCTTCAATAAACCGTTTTAAGTCCATTTTGAATCTAAAATAAGACACCTATCCTGAAGTCGATATTGTAGATGGTTCCCTTGGAATCTTCCTTGCTTCCATCGAAATACCTTCCACTGTCATCGGTTATGTCAGTGATACTCTGAAAATATCTAATCCCTGCGATAATAGCCAGATTGTCTGAAAGAGAATATTCTGTCCCTATCCCGGCAGCCCAAGAAATGTTCAGAAATGCGATTTCCTTAGAAATATTTTCCTTGGTCGAATTATTGATATTTTTATCAATAGAACCCCGTGCTCTTGATTTAAGTCCGATCGAAAACTCCGGAACATTCGCATAAAATCGCCATTTTCCAAATGGATCCGTTCTCATTTTAAATCCGAAAGGTATTTCTGCATAATTTACCCTATATCCCAGTACAACTCCATTTGACAATGAATCTTTTTTCGGGATGCCCAATTCTGCTTCAGACCATAGATTTCCACCTTGGGCAAAACTCAGTTTACCCCCTTGTAGAAAACTCAAACCCAAACCACCTGTGAAAGAGTATCGATCATTGAGCAAATATTCCCCTAGAACATGCATTTTGAAGCCCAAATTGGCTCCATCAGAAGTAACTTTAGAGTCATTTGATCCCATCCAACTCAAATTCGGGCCAAGAATAAAGCTTACTTTTAGATTTTCGAATTGAGCTGAAGCTGCCAAAGGCAGTAAGAAAAGTAAATAGATTACAACTTTTTTCATCTGTTTGATTTTATAAAGAACTGTAGTTATTTAAATATTTCATTGCATTGCATTCGCCATTTTGTAGACTGCAATGTGTAAAAATTGTTTGTAAAAAGAATCGTTTGATATAAAAAGAACAATTTGTTCGCAGTTTAATACCGCATATGGCACAAACATACGACTTCAAACTCTTGTTCGCCTGGATTTTTGTGGTGGGCTTTTCTTGTAACCAAAACCAAAGGGCAAATGTTCCAAATGTGAGTAGTATAGATCCACAAACCAGCTGGTATCGATCTGAAGAACAATTTTTCCTAGGTAAGGAGGATTCCTTAAGCTCTTACCTGAATGATTGGCAGAAAACACAACCTGAGTTCTATAAATTGTACTTTGGAAACATTCTAGGTTTTGATCGAAAGGTTGACCCCAAAGACAGCTCTTTTACCGGAGAATTGAGGAGACTCAGACATGACAGTCTCACTGAAAAAGTGCTTTCACTGATTCAACAACAGTACGGTAATATCGAAGATATTAAGGAACAAATCGATCAAGGTGCCCGATTCATGAGGCATTATTTTCCCGGATCTCTCCCTATTCATTTTTATACGATGTACAATGAGTTTTCTGTTGGAAATTTCATATTCGCTCCCGATCAAAAAACAGAAGGAATTGGTATTGGTCTGGATTTTTTTCTCGGAAATGCCATTCATTACAAGGATCTCGATCCAAGAAATTCTGCGTTTTCTGAATATATCACACGCAGTTTTAACAGGGACCATGTAGCCAAAAAAACCTGGGAGATATGGGTGGAAGATAAACTGGGGACCGAAACAGGAGCTAAATTTATTGATAATATGATCCAACAGGGTAAGAAACTTTATATACTTTCCAGAATATTACCCCAGGCACAAGACAGCGTATTGTTTGAATTCAGTGCTTCCCAAATGAGATGGTGTCAAGAAAATGAAGCCAATATTTGGTCATACTTTTTGAATGAAAAGCTGATGTATGAAACCGATCGAATGAAATTTATTAAGTACGTGGATTACAGTCCTAATTCTCCCGGTATGCCAAAGGAAGCACCCGGTCGAACCGGATGCTTCATAGGATATCAAATCGTTTCTTCTTATATGGACCGACATCCCGGTATTTCTTTGCCGGACTTAATTGCTGAAACTTCCCCTCAAAAGATTTTGGAAGAATCAAAATACAGACCTCGAAACAGTAAGTAAATGTTTCCTTCTTCATAAATGGAGGACTCTCCTCTTTTAATACTATTTCGCAAGGCCAGAAGGATGGCTCCGCTGCATTGCAATAAGAATTAATATTTACTTAATATTGGAAATCGGGACAGCTGCATGCATCCCAATACCTTTGCAATGAATTATCAGATAACGGTAAAAACTTATTAGATTCTGATACTACATTTCGAAGGAATTATCATTCAAACACAAATTAACTTTCATTTCATGAAAAACGCTTTACTCGCATTAACAGCAGTTATGCTGTTGGGAACTGCATGCAAAAATTCAAGCCCTGAATCGGGTGCTTCAGGAAGCAAAACTCAATCGATCACCATAGACGGTTCGAGTACGGTATATCCCATTACAGAAGCTGTTACAGAAGAATTCAATAAGAAATTTCCAAATGTCAAAGTAGCTGCCGGGCTCTCAGGTACAGGCGGTGGATTCAAGAAATTTGGCAGAGGCGAAATTGATATCAACGATGCATCCAGAGCAATAAAACCTGCTGAAGACAGTCTGGCAAAAGCTCATAATATAGAATATTTAGACCTATTGATCGCATATGATGGATTAGCAATAGTGGCAAATCCTCAAAATACCTGGTGCAATGATTTTACTGTAGAAGAACTCAAAAAGTTGTGGGAACCAGCTGCACAGGGAACTATCAAAAAATGGAATCAAATCAGACCTGAATGGCCAAATGAAGAAATCCATCTCTTTGGCCCTGGAGTCGAAAGCGGAACTTATGATTATTTTACAGAAGCAATTGTAGGCAAGAGTCACTCGAGTCGTGGAGATTACACTGCCAGTGAGGATGATCATGTATTGGTGCAAGGTATCATGAATGATAAGCTAGCATTAGGATTTTTTGGACTGGCTTACTACGAAGAAAATATGAATAAATTAAAACTCATCGGATTGGATGATGGAAAAGCTGAAAACGGTGCCGGTGCAATAAAACCTTCGATCGAAACAGTTAAAAATAAAAATTATGCCCCACTCGGCAGACCACTCATGATCTATATCAATAGCAAAGCTGCTGAAAGACAGGAGGTCAGGGATTTTGTTCAGTTCTACTTTGAACATGTGGAAACATTGGCCAAAGAAATAGGATATGTTCCACTGACCACTGAGGAAATTAACCAGCAACATCAAAAATGGGACTCTTTTGTCGCCAATATTCAAGTGAAGTAAGGAGCTATTATGCTACTCAAGGGAATTAAAACGAAGGAAAAATTAATTGAAACATTTCTGCTTGCATGTGCAGCAGTGAGTGTACTGACCAGTATTGGAATACTGTGGGTGCTCTTTACTGAGTCTATGATTTTCTTTCGTCATGTTTCTATCGTTGAGTTTCTTACAGGGACAGAATGGACTCCGCTTTTCGCAGAAAAAAAATTTGGAATCCTACCCTTGGTATCAGGTACAGTATTGACTTCTTTGATTGCCATAGCAGTCGCCTTACCCCTTGGTCTGACTATTGCGATATACATCAATGAATATGCCCCGAAATCTTTTCGAAGAATAGTCAAACCTGTCTTAGAAATACTGGCCGTGGTACCTACCGTAGTCTATGGCTATTTTGCTCTCATGGTCGTCACACCTTTCCTGCAAAAGTGGATACCCGGAATGTCCGGATTCAATGCCTTATCTCCAGGAATTGTGATGGGAATTATGATCATTCCCTTTATATCTTCTTTGAGTGAGGACGCCTTATTTGCTGTCCCCAAGTCTTTGAGAGAAGCTTCCTACGGATTAGGCGCGACAAAATTTCAGACTTCATTCAAAGTATTGCTTCCCGCAGCATCATCAGGCATCATCATGTCAGTGATACTAGCCATTTCTCGAGCCGTGGGAGAAACCATGATCGTGGCCATTGCTGCAGGTCAGCAACCCAGACTGACAGCAAACCCTCTGGTACCTATTGAGACCATTACCACGTTCATCGTTCAGGTGAGTCTTGGGGATGTCGTTCAGGGTTCTCTGGAATACCAAACCATATTTGCAGCCGGGATAGCGCTTTTTGTTTTAACATTCGCGTTGAACAATCTCAGTTTTTGGATGAAAAAAAGATTGCAGGAAAAGTATGAGTAAATTGTCTAAATCGAACAGTTCGACATCTATGATGATGGATAAAATGTTCCGCTACTTTGGTTTGGCTTGCACGTTTTTTGCATTGATGATACTCGCTTTTTTTCTCATCAAATTATTGAGCGAAGGGGCATCAAGAATAGATTGGACTTTCCTAAGTTCATTTCCTTCAAGATCCCCTGAAAAAGCAGGAATCATCGTACCTCTTGTTGGATCCTTTTACATACTTGCCTTGACCTTGGTCATTGCTATTCCTCTTGGTGTATTTTCAGGAGTATATCTGGAAGAATATGGACGAAAATCAAAGCTCAACGCATTGATAGAAATCAATATCGCCAATCTGGCAGGTGTACCATCGATCATTTACGGACTACTTGCATTGGAAATTTTTGTGAGGTGGCTTGGATTAGGAAAAAGCTTACTGGCCGGTGCACTTACACTTTCTCTCCTCATTCTGCCTGTCATCATTGTGGCTACAAGAGAAGCCTTGAAAGCTGTGCCAAAGACCATTCGGGAAGCATCTTACGCACTTGGAGGAACAAAATGGCAGACCATACTGCATCAGGTTTTGCCGGCAGCCTCAGGAGGAATTCTAACAGGTGTGATCCTTGCGATGTCCAGAGCAATTGGCGAGTCAGCTCCACTCATTGTCATCGGAGCAATGCTTTATATATCTTCACTACCGAGTACACCACTTGACGATTTTTCGGTGTTGCCCATCCAAATATTCAACTGGTTGTCCAGACCACAACCGGGCTTTATTATCAATGCATCTGCTGCAATCATTATTCTTTTGGTCATTATTTTGATCTTGAATGGATTGGCAATTTATTTGCGTAACAGATGGCAAAAAAAAGTTAACTGGTAATGATTTTATATGACAAAACTGACAGCTGAAAATATAGACGTTTACTACGGCTCTAAAAGGGTGATCCATGATGCCAGTCTTTCGATAGAGAGCAACACTGTCACTGCATTCATCGGGCCTTCCGGATGTGGGAAATCTACTTTTTTAAGATGTATCAACAGAATGAATGATTATATCGAAGATTTCCGAAAAACAGGTGTCATCCGAATCGATGGGAAGAACATTTATGATAAAGATGTCATAGTAGAAGATTTGAGGAAGAGAGTTGGGATGGTTTTTCAAAAACCAAATCCCTTTCCAAAATCAATATATGAAAATGTTGTTTATGGGTTGAAAATCCAAGGAGTTCGCCAAAAAAGTCAACTGGACGAAATTGCCGAAAAATCTCTCATTCAAGCAGCACTTTGGAATGAGGTCAAGGATGAATTAAGTAAATCCGCTCTCTCACTTTCAGGAGGACAACAACAAAGATTATGCATAGCGCGTGCACTGGCTGTGGATCCGACGATCCTGCTAATGGATGAACCAGCGTCTGCCCTCGACCCGATATCTACAGCAAAAATTGAAGAACTCATATACCAACTCAAAGAAAATCTTACGATCATCATTGTGACACACAATATGCAACAAGCAGCCAGAGTAAGTGATAAGACGGCATTTTTTTATTTAGGAGATCTGATCGAATTCGACCAAACAAAAAAAATATTTACCAATCCCAATAAAGAGCTCACCCAAAACTATATCACAGGCCGCTTTGGTTAAATGGATTATCATTGAATACAAAAAGAAAGGAATATGAATCATCTCGAAACTGAATTGCAGGAACTCAGACAGACCACTGTGCAAATGTGGAATCTTGTCATTTCTCAAATTAAAAAAACCAGGATGGCATTGCAACAATTCGATTCTGATATTGCGAGAGAAGTAAATGCTACCGAGAAAAGAGTTAATGCCATGGAACTGAAAATAGATCAGGACTGTGAAAATATTATAGCATTATTCAATCCTGTTGCAATAGATTTGAGATTTGTTCTGGCTATATTAAAAATAAATAATAATCTCGAAAGAACAGGTGATATCGCTCAGGGGATTGCCAAACTCGTCATCCAATCCAACGCTGCTTTTGAACCTAATTTAGTAGCACAGAGCGAAATTTATCGCATGATGGACGAATCCATTGAGATGTTGGAGTCCTTGTTAAAATCCTTTGAACAAGAGGATTCACAACTTGCAAGAACAATTTTTGCAAGAGATGAAATACTTGATGTTATTAACCGCAATGCGAATGAAAAAATCGCAGAATACATTCGACAAAATCCTGAGAACATTGAACAATCTTTGAATTGTCTTTCCTCTATCCGAAAGTTGGAACGAGTAGGAGATCAGTGCAAAAACATCGCTGAAGAAATCATTTTCTATCTGGAAGCCAAGGTGCTCAAACATTTGAAGAAAAAATATAAAATAAATCCTGAATAAAAATATTTGAGTGCGTTCATTATAGGGGCAAATATTCTTTTATTCCATCTCAGCGAGTTCCATCCATCTCATCTCATTCGTATCGATAATACGTTGAATTTCTATGAGTCTCTTATTTAGATCGCTAATGCGATCATTACTCATTGTTTCTTCTGAAAAAAGCAGAACCAGTGCATCTCTTTCTTTCATTAGTTTTTCATTCTCAGCTTCTATTTTGTTCATTTCTTTTTTAAACTGATTGCTGAGCTTGTTATTGCGTGGCCTCTCGACTTTAGGTTGATCCACAGGAGGGTCAGAACTTGATACAAGAGCTGATGTTTCTGCTTTTAAAGACTCTCTATATCGGGAATAATTTCCGGGAAAATCTCTTAGTTGACCATCTTTTTCCAGAACAAAAAGATGCTCCACAATCTTGTCCATAAAATACCTGTCATGGGAAACAATCACTACTACACCAGGAAAATCAAGCAAAAATTCTTCCAATACATTGAGTGTGATGATATCCAGATCATTTGTAGGCTCGTCGAGGATGAGAAAATTAGGATTACTGATCAGCACTGTGAGCAGATAAAGTCTCCTTCTCTCCCCTCCGCTGAGTTGGGAAACAAAAACTTGCTGTTGAGGTCTTGGAAATAAAAATTTTTCCAACAATGATTCGGCTGAAAGTTTGTGTGATTTTTTTAATGGAATATAGTCAGCGATTGACCTGACGACGTCTATTACTTTCCTGTCTTCATCCAGGATCAATCCATCTTGCTCATAATATCCGAAATGGACTGTTTCACCGATAATAATTTTGCCCTGATCCGTTTTAATTTGTCCAGTAAATAATTTGAGTAAAGTTGTTTTTCCCGCACCGTTGGGACCAACTATACCCACACGATCCTTAGGTTTAAATTTGTAAGAAAAACCATTGATGATTTTTCGATCGGAATAGGACTTGATAACCTGATGCAACTCAAGCACTTTTGTACCTAGTCTTGGGGTCTCGATTTCAAATTCTATTTCGCCAGGTTCCTTTGGCCCTTGTAAACTTTCTTTGACATCATAAAACTGATCTACTCTGGATTTGGACTTGGTCGTTCTGGCCTTTGGCATTCTTTGCACCCATTGCAGTTCTTTTTTAAGCCATTTTTCTGTTTTGTCTTTTTCAACTGCTTCATTGAGTTGCCTCAGCGCTTTCTTTTCAAGGTAACTTTCATAATCACCGATATACTTGTAAAGTTGTCCACGATCCAGCTCGAGAATGACATTGCAAACTCTATTTAAAAAATATCTGTCATGCGTCACCATGAGCAAAGTAATCTGCGATTGATCCAGGTATTTTTCCAACCACTCTATCATTTCAAGGTCGAGATGATTGGTGGGCTCGTCCAGAATCAGAAAATCGGGTTGGTGACAGAGAGCATGAACAAGTGCGAGGCGTTTTCTCTGACCTCCTGAAAGTTTTCTCACAGGAAAGTTAACATCCGGAAGATTGCACCTACTCAGTAGCTCGTTGATATTCGTTTCAATCTCCCAAGCCTTACTTTCCTCCATCAGGTGTAAAGCTTGCTCTATTTTTTGGGGATCATGGGATGCTTGTGCTTCATGGAGTGCTTTAAGCGGTTTTAACCAATGTTCGTCAGAATGTAGCAAAGATTCCAATATGTTGCCTTCATCCTGGAGATTGGGCTCCTGAGCCAAATAAACTGCTTTGATATCCTTATTGATCCAATAGTCAGCTTTTTCACCTTCAGGTGTGTCTATCCCGGCAGCTATCCGGAGCAAGCTTGATTTTCCACTTCCATTGCGAGCAATGATTGCAACTTTATCACCCTGATTGATCAATAGATCGATCTGATTGAAAAGCAGCTTTTCACCGTAAGACTTACTTATTCCTTCGAGCTTGAGATAATTCATTCAGCAGACTATGAGTGCTCAAAGATAGCGGAGTATTTGTAAGATTTGCGGACCTTCAAAGCGATTCAACTCCTGGGACTATGATTCACTCAGGTCTCGCTTCGATTTTATAGCGTCGGTACGTTTTTTCCATCTTGTCTGCAAGCAACTTATCCTTATCTGTAATGATACCACCTGCACTATGTGTGTTTAATTGAACATCCACTTTATTCCAACTATTTGACCAATCAGGATGATGATTGGTTCTCTCACAAAACATAGCGACTTCTGTCATAAAGGCAAAGGCTTCAGTGAAATCTTTGAATCGAAAACTTGCACATAGTTTGTTGTCCTTCTCAACCCACATAATACTTCATTGATTTTTATTAAGACTGATTACTGAATCAGAACGAAAAATCATAGCTGTCTATTTTTATCATCGCTTCAAGGCAAAGGTCAATAGTATGTCTGACGTCATTGCGATTTACCATTTCAATGACTTGGTGAATATGTCTTGTTGGAATTGAAATGGCTCCTGCAATACATCCTCCGGCCGCTTGTTGCACTACGCCGGTATCTGTTCCCCCCGCAGGAAGAAGTTCGGGTTGCCAAGGTATCCCTCTTGCGACAGCACAAGATTTGAGAAATCGGATTAGCCTTTGGTCACAAAGTACGCTGGAGTCCATCCACTTAATAGCTGTACCCTGACCAAGCCTGGTGACTACTTCATAAGATTGTGAGCCCGGCACATCAAAAGCAATTGTAGTATCCAGATTGATCGCATAATCTGCCTGGACCCTGTGAGCTGCTACCTTCGCACCACGCAATCCGACCTCTTCCTGCACACTAAACACTGCATAGGTGTCCAGGGAGGGTTCTGAAATTTCGAGAATTGCCTGGAGCAGAGCATACACAGAAATTCGATTGTCCAGAGACTTTGCATTGATACAATCTCCCATTTCAATCAGCTCTCTTTCTCTGGTGATCGGATCTCCCACTGAAATGAAATCTTCAAGTTCTGTCTTCGTCAAACCGGTATCAATAAAATAATCCTTGATGGCAGGGACTTTATTGCGCTCCTCGGGAGACATCAGGTGTATGGGCTTGCTACCCATGACTCCGATAATGTTTTTCTTACCCTGGATAATAACTCTTTGTGCGGTAAGTGTCTTTGGGTCAAAGCCGCCTAGTGGCAGGAATTTGACGAATCCATCATCATCTATATGCTGGACAATAAATCCGATTTCGTCCATATGAGCGGAAAACAAGAGCTTCTTTCTACTGCGACCTCGTTTCATCGCAATGATATTTCCCATAGGATCCACTTCAAGATGATCTACTTTACCTTCAAGCTGAGATAAAATCAGATTTCGGATCTCATTTTCATAACCGGGTGCACCCTGGGCTCTGCAGATATCTGAAAGCAATTGAATGTTGATCATTGCCCAAAGCTAAACAATATCTGATTATTTCATCCAAAGTCTATAAGGCACCGGCATTTCAAGCAATTGTTCAGGTACCCGGAAAAGCTGAACATTGTTAAATTTTTTCAGGTGGTACTGATTGAAAACCAAAATTTGGAGCTTACATTTTAATCCATTCAAATGATCTGCACTACTAGAAGTAAACAGAGGCTTTTGAATGGTTTTTACATTTTGTCCAGCAGTGAATGAATAGGATAATGCTGGAGCGAAATCACCTTACATCCGTTCCTTAGTTCGACAGGCAAAGAAAAAAATTGTAGGTTTGCGCCGCCATTTCTATTTCTATGGATCTGATCAAAAGACTGCAAGCCGTGTACGAGCGATACCAATACCTTGAAGAAAGGATGTCAGATCCTTCCATTGTATCCGATGTGAAAGAATATACGAAGATCAGCAAAGACTACAAAGACCTGCTACCGATCATCAAACATTATGAAGAATTCAAAAAACTTGAAAATGACATCCTTGGCGGCAGAGAAATGATGGATTCAGGTGATCCGGAGATGGCAGATTTAGGTCAAACTGTTCTTCTTGAAGCTAAAGATCGACAGAGCGTATTGGAAGATGAGTTAAAACTCATGCTCGTGCCCAAAGATCCCGAAGATAGTAAAGATGTCATTTTCGAAATACGATCGGGCACCGGAGGTAACGAAGCGAGTTTGTTTGCTGGAGACCTGATGCGGATGTACAGCAGGTATTTTGATATGCAAGGCTGGACTTATGAGGTGCTGTACGAAAATCTTGGAAGTGTAGGAGGGTATAATAAAATCGTTCTGGACATTTCTGGTCAAGATGTATTTGGAAAACTTAAATTTGAATCCGGAGCTCATCGAGTCCAACGCGTTCCGGATACTGAGTCTTCAGGTAGGGTACATACCTCCGCAGCAACTGTCGTAGTCATGCCAAAACTGGAAATGGAAGACGTAAACATCAATAAAGCTGATCTCAGAGTTGATACATTTCGCTCCAGTGGAGCAGGCGGTCAACACGTTAACAAAACGGAGTCCGGCGTTCGTTTTACGCATATTCCTACAGGAGTGGTGGCTGAAAGCATGGACAGCAGGAGCCAACACAAAAATCGTGAAATCGCTTTTGGCCGATTACTACAAAAAATCAAAGATGCTCAGGTAGAAAAATATGAAAATACCGTGGCAGCAGCCAGAAAATCGCTGGTTGGATCAGGGGACCGCTCTGATAAAATCAGGACTTATAATTTTCCTCAAAACAGATTAACTGATCATCGTATAGGTCTTACACTTTATAATCTGTCAGACATCATGGAAGGCAATATTGAAGAAATTATTGAGGCATTGCGTGTGGCAGAAAATATGGAAAAACTCAAAGGCGAAGATCTAGATTAATCCTCGTCAAAAGTCTCATCCAATTCCGAATCATTTTCATTAATAATTTTTGCATCCCCCAAATCTATGTACTGACACCACCTGCATTCCGGCTTACCGCAACCTGGATTGAAAACTTTATTCTTTATTTTTTCGTATACGTCCACAACCATAGCTCCTACTATTTCTTTTTCCGAAGATGTCAACATGATTTCTGCCTTCACAAATTCGTCTTCCTTATTTTTATTGACAAAGTAAAATGCTGAAGAAAGGTATTTTCCAGAAAACTCTTTGAATTGGTCGAGCAATAATCCATAAAAAATCATTTGCCGCCAATATTCTCCTCCATGTGGAAGATTATTCTTGATCGGACTGGTTTTCTCTTTTACTTTTGAAGAATTACCCGTTTTGTAATCCACGACCTGACACTTATCCCCTAATATATCTATTCGATCTAGTTTTCCACTGACGGGAACACCCTGGTAATAAGCTGCGCTAATTGGCTTCTCAAAAAAACGCTCTTCCTGTTGACTCCACTCCTCAATATAATATGCTACAAATGGGAATAAAGTTCGTTTGCCCTCGTCAAGATAATGATCCCATTCTTTTGGTGAAAAATGTGAACGATACTTTTCCATACCAATGACAAAAAATGAATGCAGCTGATCTTCATCCAAAACACCTTCTTTGAAGTATTTCTTTCCATAAATTTCCAAGGCATAATGTACTGCATTACCATAACCCAATACCGCAGTTCTGGCTGCAGGTATTTTCAACACCTTTTCATAATAAAATGATACCGGACATCGAATATAGCTATTGAATGATGTTGGACTGAGTCTGAAATTTTCAAGGAATGAATTGTATTTTACTTCATCAGAAAGGTCTATTTTCTTGAGATCTTCGGACAATTTAGAAATGACCAATTGTCCCAATTTGAACTCAGTAGTCTGGTCTACAATACTTCTGTTAAGATGATCCGAGGCATCCAAATCCACCAAAAGTTCTGACATCTGGGATTTGGATTTTGATTCATGATCTTGGTGATATGAAATGTAAAGTTCCTTTTTGGCACGTGTCATCCCCACATAAAATAGTCTCCGGTTTTCTTCTCTAACTTCAGATTTTTCATCTTCGGTTGATTCCTTGACTGAAGCTGATTGCTGCGAAGACCAAGCGCTTGGAAGTTTGAATTTTTTGTCAGGCCCTTTATCCCAACTTGAAGTGACGACATCCGGAATAAATACCTGCTCATATTCGAGACCCTTGGACTTGTGCACTGTAAACAACTGCACTCCTGTCCGATTGCCAATTACTAACTGCAATGGCAGTGTGATATTGTGTTGCACCATCAACTCCACCATTTGCAAAAAAGCTACCAAATCAAGGTCTGGATTCTTTGCAGATTCATTTTTTACCATTTCAAAATAGCTCTGCATTATATCCAATCTCAGGTATTTATCTTCACTTTTTATGGTGTGAGAAAGAATATGACAACTGTGAAATATTTTTTCAATCAACATCTGCAAGGTGAGGTCAAATGATGACTTCACAAGCTCCTGCATGATTTGTACAAAGCTCACAAACTCTGATATACTCTCTGTACTCAAGCTTTCCTTGAGTGTAGAATCAGTGACTAACATACTCTGCAGATCTGATGGAGATTTGTTTTCTGATCCCTGTAATGATATTCTAAAGCTCTGATGATGCCATGCCAACTTCGAAATGGAATATTGGTTGATATTAAAGTAGGGAAAATGCATCATCTCATAAAGCAAATCATCATTCTGTAGTGGATTTCGCCTTTCTTCTAAAATGAATTTTAAAACTAGCTGTATATGTTTGATCAGGGATGTTTTCAAAACATTCAGTTCCTTACTTACTGAACAAGGAATTTCCCTGCTTTGCATGTAAGAAGCATATTTTTCTGCACCTATATTTTTACGGAATAGAACGGCAATTTCTGAAGGAGTGGTTCCGGCTTCTATCAATCGTTCTATCCGATCCACAACTTCCACCATTTCAATATCTGGTGAGGAATAAGAAGTCAAATTGACCCGGGGCCCTCCTGCCAATCCTTCACCCCTGGATTTTAAGTTTTTACTAAGGTGAGGGATTTGGTTGATTAACCTTTTCCTGTTGGGTGTTATGAGCAACTTTGCAGCATCCAAGACAGCTTGAGTCGATCGATAATTGTCTTCGAGGACGATCAGCTTAGGATGGAATTTATCTTTGAATTCCAGCATATTGTCCATTTTGGCTCCCTGAAACCTAAAGATCGCCTGATCATCATCACCCACTACAAAAATGTTGGGTTGTTGATCGAATGACAATAATGAATAGAGTAAATCATTCTGACTTCCATTCGTATCCTGATACTCATCTACCAAAATGTAGAGAAACTGTTCCTGATAACTTGCCAAAAAAGCATCATCCATTTTAAATTTATCCAGAACCCATCTGATCATGTCGTAGTAGTCATAGAGTGATCTTTCAGCCATTTTTTCATCTATGCGCAGGGACAATCTGCAGAATGATCTGGTTCTTTCCCAGGAAGCTCTGGCTTTATTGAGTTTATTTACATTGAGATCTCCTATTTTGAAGGGCTTACGATTGATCTGGTACTGAAACTGTGGATCGTCGGGAGCATTTTTTTCTTCCTCATCCAGTAATGCAATGATGTCATTTGGATCCCAGTTTTCTTTTTTTCTCAGTTCGTGAAACTGCTTTAATCTGTATATATTATTTTGATTGAATTGCTGCGAATGATAGAGTATATCTTCCGGTGACAATTCATCGAAAATTTCTTCGAGCAGTTCAGCATATTCCAGGTCTGAGACTTTCTCCTGACCATCTCGGATTCTAAACTCATCGGGATGATCTTTGATGATTTTATTGCAAAAGCTGTGAAAAGTAAAAATACCCACTGAATATGCATCACTTCCAATAAACTCGAGCAAGCGTTGTCTCATATTCATCGCTCCGGAATCTGTGTATGTGAGACACAATATACTTCTTGGATCAGTATCCGTCTTTCTGAGAATATTTCCAATACGTACAGAAAGAATCTGTGTCTTACCGGTACCGGGACCCGCTATTACCATAACAGGACCCTCAATACTTTCTACAGCTTCACGCTGCCTTGGGTTTAGTCTTGTATACGCTTTATCAAATTTTACTTTGTTTAAAGCACGATCAGATACTGAGAAGAGATCCATAATAATCAAATAGTCTTACAAGTTGAAATAAAATAGGCAATCACATCTATAAACGTTAAAGGATCAATGAAGTTTGTGCGGTAAATCCTTCTCGACATATTATTTTAAAAAATATATTAAATATTTATTGACAATTCGTTGTATTTTTCTTAACTTTGAAAATAGAATACTAAAAAGTACTGCCTATGGTTCAAAAAGAATAAAGCAACACAGTCGATTCCCAAAAACCGGAATTTTTTTTATTAACCCATAAATTTATTATAATGAAACACATTGTCTTAAAGCAAAATTTAATTTTAACCACATCCCACATCCCACATCCCACATCCCAGAATCTTTCTGCGAAAAACCCTATTTCTGATTCTTTCATCCATATTTTTGTTCACTCAGTCAAATGCACAAGTGGATACATTCATTTGCGATAATGGAGGATTCGAGCAAGATTTTCTCTACTACCAAGGTCGTGCTGCGACAAATACAAGTGGAAGCAAAACTTGTACACCTTTGAATAGTGGGAATCCGTCAGTCTATTATAACGTAAGTTTACCATATTATCGGAGGTTTGAAATTGTGTCTGGAGGTACTGATCCACTCATTGGAATTCCAAGGACAAAGTTCGGCTCCAAGTCTTTGATGCTCAATAATAGGTACGGTAATTTAGATCAATGTGATGGAGATAAAGATGTGAACAGGATTCAAAAAAGATTTAGAGTGACAGAGGAGAATCGTCATTTTGCAGTTTGGTTTGCTGCAATATTGGAGAATCCTGATGGTCATGGAGATAGCCAACCTTGGTTCAGTATATCTTGCGATTTAGTACCAGAACAAACTCTTTGTTTTGATGCGGATATGTTAGAATGTGATAATATAAGAACAGATACTTTGTGTAATTTTGAGAAGATAGATACAGTCGATTGGACGTGTCATAAAATAAATATACCACAAAGCGCAGTTGGTCAAATTGCAACTTTAAGTATCATTGCTGCTGATTGTGGATGTGGAGCACATTTTGGCTATGCTTATGTGGATGGAATCTGTGAAGATTGTTCCATTAGCTCATTTGGAACAAATATATTGTATGATCATTCCTTGAATAGTTCTGGTTTGGGGATTGATAAATATTCTTGTTATGGAGATACGATTAGGATTTGTGGTACATTCCTTTTACCATCAATATGTGGTAATTGGATAATAGATACGATGTATGTCCCAGGTTTCAACATATCAAATTATTCAATCAACTATATTAATAATACATATTGCTTTGACATTCCAATAAGTAATTTTGTGGTGGGGCAATGCCGAGATTTGTATACTGTGTTTGTCTATGAATCCAATGGTGTTTCATTACCTCCTGTAAATAGTAATGCTGTCGAAATTTGTTATGATGACTTTATTGCTTTTGGGGTTAGTCATGCCATCGGTCAATGTCAAAACAATAATACCACCAACCTTATGTCTGATGATTATTATTATGTTCAATTAGATATGATTAATATTGGCAGTCACTCGTATATCATCCAAAGACAACTGAATAACCCATATCCAAATGAACCAGGTCCCTACACGCTTAAAACAGGAAATGGAAGTGCTGTCATAAATCTTGGACCTTTTATCATACAAGAAGGCCCTTGGACTTTAACTGTAAATGTGGATGGTTGTTTATTTAGTTTCCAGATCACTCCACCTGCATTTTGTAGTGCCTTATGTCAAGATTTTAATAATTTATCCATCAGAAATGTAACTTGCTATCCCAACAATACTTGGACCTTTGATCTTACTGTACCTACGGGGGGGCCATACATGGTTACAGATTTGAGTAATAATTCATTTACAAATTGCAGTTCCGGCGCCATCCCTTGTACTATTAATGGAGGAAACATCGGGACAGAGTGTAAGAATTATAAGATTGAATTTATAAATAATGGTTGCGATATTGCTGTATTGATTAATGTTTGTCCTCCAAAACCATGCAGTGCGAGCTGTGGTCTGGAAGTCTATAGGAAGGATTTGTATTGTAATGAGGAAGGCAATTTGTATTATTTTACCTTAGATGTCAAGTCCACAGGCAATTTTTTGTGTTACAAAACCATGCCTGGAGGAGTCATGGGGCCACTTCCATCCGGCCCTCTTGGACCTTACAGCTCAGACATTACATTGACCGTTTATGAGTGTAATAATGCTGCCTGTAATTGTCCTGCACCATCCTGCTTCAAAACTATTTTTATTCCTAAGCCGGATTGTTCAAGACTCAACTATCGTAGTAAAAAGCAGAAAACGAATCTAAATACGGTGGACCTGTTAGTTTTTCCTAATCCTTCTAACACAGGGATTATTACGCTCCAATCTAGTCATGAAAATATTAAGTTTGAACTATTTAGCATAGATCAGAAATTGATATTGCCTCACCAAAAAATTGAACAAAGAAAAGAATTGGATCTTAGACATTTACCTTCAGGTTTGTACTTTATTAAGTATTTCACTCCGGGGGGGAAAATGAAAGTCGTTAAATTTATTTTACAACATTAAACCTTAAAATCAAAATAGTCGGGGGTAGGTGCCCCGACTATTTTGATTTTTCTTTGATATGAATAAGCTATTCTCTAGTTTTAACTTTCTTGTATTTAGTTTAATACTTATTGGTTTAAATTCAAAAAGGCTATGCAGTCAAAATTGCATTGATTATACCGATACCTTAAAATGTTACAGAAGTTCAAAATTTGAAAAAAAACCTATCAAAATTGGAACTAAAACTGTTCCGGCAGATACCATTGATTTTTATGATTTTCCCTTAGTTACGGATTGGAATGGAGATTGTATGCCAGAAGTTATAATTAGTAATTATAATTATTATTTGAAATTATTTAATTTAAAAAGTAACATTTTATTAAATGAATTTCCTATCCCTCAAAATGATAATAATACAAGTACAAGAGCTTTATTTGATATAGATGGAGATCATAAATCAGAATTACTTTTTATATTTGAAGATTATTTTGATCGGACTAAAGATAAAATAAAATGCTGTGATTACAATGGAAATATAAGATGGGTTTCTGATATCCCAGGGAGTCAATTTAGACCTTATTATAGAACAGGAGGATTAGCATTGTCCGATTTTAATATGGATGGGGTTCCGGAATTGTATATCAACAATAAAATATTTAATGCACAGACGGGAGTGTTACTAGTAGATGGAAGCAATAATGCAATAGGCATAAGTCGTGACACTTTTTTAACAGTGCCTTTTCCTATTTCAGTAGCTGCACAATTGGATGATGATCCTGCAGACTTAGAGCTTGCTGCCGGTTATTCCATTTATAAGGTAAAAATTACCAACAAGAATGGTCGTGTCGGAAATACCATGACCGCAAGCAACATAATGGTGGACAAAGAATATCGAGATGGACTTACTTCTATAGCAGATGTAAATCTTGACGGAAAATTGGATGTAGTAGTAGCTTCGGCAAGGGCCAATAATTCCGGACTGGTCTATGCATATTGCCTGGACAACACAGGGAATCCAAAATTAATAGCCAAATGTTATCCTCCCTCTCCATACAATTTTATAGGAATTGTATCTATTGGAAAAATCTCAAATTCTATTTATCCGAGTTTGATATTTGATCGGGTGAATATTACTTATTCTTATATCTATGATGGAACTACACAACTCAAATTACAGTGGTCATTGCCCAATCAAGACGAGTCCGGCTCATTGGGAGTGAGTCTATTTGATTTTGACGGTGATGGCAGACAAGAAATGGTATTGCGGGATTCACTTCACCTTAGGATTCTGGCATTCAATGATACCATTCCTTATGTGGTGGACAAAGTAGAGTGCATGGCTGGAACATGGTTCGAGTATCCCACAATAGTAGGTATTGATGAGCATGGAAGTTCTAGAATATGTACCGTATGTAGGGACACAAATTATATCGGCCACCTCACGATCTTTGGTCCACCGGACAGTCTGCCCTGGGCACCTGCCCGTCCGATCTGGAATCAATACGCCTACAATCCACTCTACATCAATGATGATCTCACAGTGCCACGAGTACAAAAAAATCAGGCAACTTATCAGAATGGACGATACAATAACTTCATGGCCCAAAAAACCCTGTTGGACTCGGCAGGAAATTACAAAGTTCCTGCGGCGAGTTTGTACGGAACAATATTTTGTATTCGCTATGATGAAAGTACAAATGAGTATATTGTAAATTTTGATTTGTACAATCGCAGCGATGCTTCTGCACAAGCAGACAGCAGTCTTGCCGTTTCGTTTTATAATGGCAATCCGGAAACAGGCGGTGCATTACTAGGCATCTATTATACACAAACCAAACTACTTCCCGGCGATAGCCTGATAGGATTGGAGATCAGCCTGACAGCACAAAATCTCAGAGAGCTTTATCTTGTGGTAAACAGCAACAGAAATAATTCAGGTCCCTTCGAAGACAAAGATTTTATTTTATTGGAATGTGATTACACGGACAATTTTTTTCATAGCCTTGATTTACCTGAATTGGAATACCGCACTGCAGAAATCTGCAGAGGATATTCCTATGATTTTTATGGAAGACCGATCCAGGATACAGGAAGATATGTACACGTTCTCAGCAATGAAAAAGGCTGTGATAGTCTGATCGTATATCTTGATCTCAATTTGTTGGATTCAGTAACAGTAATGCAGAACATTTCTGTCTGCGAAAAATATGTATGGAACGACAAAGAATACACGAGCAGCGGAAGGTATATGCATGATACATTGAGTGGAAACGGATGCGACAGTTTGACAATCCTCGATTTGCAAATTTATCCAAAATCCGAGCAAATTATTTTTGATACCGCATGTACATCGTACAAATGGAATGGAAATATTTACACCAATTCCGGAACATACACATATCAAGGACAGACAGACCATTCCTGCGACAGCATCATCATCCTCAATTTGACAATTTATCCCACCGACACCATTATACAAAATGCAAGAGCTTGCGGCAATTACAAATGGAATGGAAATGTTTATACCAATTCCGGGACATACACATTCAATGGACAAAATGAAAATGGCTGCGATTCAATAGTTTTTCTGAATCTGAGCATCGATACCATTTTGTACAGCAATGAGTTCATTTCTTCCTGCGATCAATATGTGTGGAACGGAAAATCATACAACACAACAGGTCAGTACAGAGATACATTTTCTTCTATCAATGGTTGTGACAGCATCGTGACTTTGAATCTTGCATTGAACCAAAGTAAATCCTTCATTCAAACACAGACAGCATGTGATTCATTATTATGGTTGGGAAAGAATTATAAACAAAGCGGATTATATTATGATACCTTGAGCACAACCAAAGGTTGTGACAGCATCATCAAACTAGATCTGACCATTCATTCCACAAAAAGTATAAAGCAACAAAAAACCGCCTGTGATTCTCTCGAATGGAATGGCTCTACATACAAACAATCCGGCATTTATATTTCAAAAAATCAAACACAGCATTCTTGTGACAGTATTACAGAACTGGAATTGACCATCCATCCAAGTGCGCGGTCGATCCTGATGCATTCTGCATGCGATTCATTCGAATGGAATAGAAATGTAATCAAACAATCCGGCATTTATACTCAAATACTGAGCAACCAATATTTATGCGATAGCTTAGTCACACTCCATATTGAGATTTTCCCTTCTACACGAATATTGGATACGGTTCACGCTTGCGAAGAATATATCGACCCAATTACCGGAAACAGAATCACAAAAGACGAGGTATTGTCTTTCAATCAACAGACAGAACATGGCTGTGATTCTGTATTAAACAAGGTGGTATATATTCATCCACAATATTTTTATTCAGATACGGTTTATACCCAACAAAATTATCATTGGTCTATCAACAACCAAAATTATGGTGAATCAGGAACCTACACCGCAAATTTTCAAACCAAAGAACAGTGTGATTCTATATATACTTTATATCTGATCATAGAAGACGATATTGAAATTTATGCACCGAATGTAATCCATCCGGGAAGTGGCATTGCAACGAATAAATATTTTTATCTCATCACAAGCGGAGAAATAGATCAAATCCAAGAATTGAAAATCTACGATCGCTGGGGAGAGTTAGTGTGGGAGAAAACTCAATTTCAAGCCAACATACCGGAGCTGGGATGGGACGGAACATTTAAGTCACAGATGGTCAATCCTGGAGTTTTCGTATGGCTTGCAATAGTAAGACTCAAAGACGGAAGAGAAATCAAAGTTACAGGAGATTTTACGGTATTGAGATAGAAAGCAAAAGAAATTTATAAAAGTGGAACAAATTCAATCCCTCAAAAAAATAAATAGTACGATACGCTTGACAATCCGGAAATAAGGGATTAGATTTGAACCATTAATGTCACTATCATTTATTGTATGATAAGGCTATTACTTTATTTAAAATTAGTAGTTTACACTCTAATATTTTTTTATTCTAACTTGCAATATGCATTCTGCCAAAATTGCATTGATTATACCGATACCTTAAAATGTTACAGAAGTTCAAAGTTTGAAAAAAAACCAATCAAAATTGGAACAGTGACAAAATTTAAGGATCCTTATTTAAATTGTAATGGGATTCCTTTATTAGCTGATATTAATTCTGATTGTATTCCTGAAATATTTATTAATAATGGAGATTCACTATATATATATGATATTAAAAATAATACAAAAAAATTTAGTATAAATATTCCTTTCTCTGATGTATATACAAGTTCAAATCTGATAGCAGATATTGATGGAGACGGTAAAATGGAGATTGTGATTGTGCTATCGAATTTTATAAACCCTCTTAATGATCAAATTAAATGTTTTAATTCTGACGGAAGCTTACGCTGGATTTCAGATGCTCCGGGCAGCCAATATCGCCCATATTATAGGTCCGGAGGATTGGCTATGGCAGACTTTAATATGGATGGAATTCCGGAATTGTATATCAACAATAAAATATTTAATGCGCAAACAGGAAAATTATTGGTGGATGATAGTATGAGTGGTATTGGAGTAAGCCGAGATACATTTCTAAGAATTGCCTTTCCGGTTTCAGTAGCCGCACAATTGGATGATGATCCTACAGACATAGAGCTTGCTGCCGGTTATTCCATTTATAAGGTAAAAATTACCAACAAGAATGGTCGAGTTGGAAATACCATGACCGCAAGCAATATTATGGTGGACAAAGAATATCGAGATGGACTTACTTCTATAGCAGATATAAATCTTGATGGAAAATTGGATGTAGTAGTAGCTTCGGCAAGGGCCAATAATGCAGGAATGGTCTATGCCTATAGCCTGGACAACACCGGGAATCCAAAATTAATAGCCAAATGCTACCCTCCCTCTCCTTACGACTTTATAGGCATTGTATCTATTGGTAAAGTTTCAAATTCTATTTACCCTAGTTTGATTTTTGATCGTGTCAACATCACCTATTCTTATGTATATAACGGAACAGGTCAATTTAAACTTCAGTGGTCATTGCCCAATCAAGACGAGTCCGGCTCACTGGGAGTGAGTCTGTTTGATTTTGACGGTGATGGCAGACAAGAAATGGTATTGCGTGATTCACTTCACCTTAGGATTCTGGCCTACAATGATACATTACCGTATGTAGTTGATAAAGCAAAATGCAGATCACCTACTTATGCAGAATATCCAATTATAACTGGAATTGATGAGCAAGGCAGTTCTAGAATATGTACTTTATGCGGGGATCAAGATTATCGAGGTCCCCTCACGATCTTTGGTCCACCGGACAGTCTGCCCTGGGCACCTGCCCGTCCGATCTGGAATCAATACGCCTACAATCCACTCTACATTAATGATGATCTCACAGTGCCGCGAGTACAAAAAAATCAGGCAACTTATCAGAATGGCAGATACAATAACTTCATGGCGCAACAAACCCTGTTGGACTCGTCAGGAAACTACAAAGTTCCTGCGGCGAGTTTGTACGGAACAATATTTTGTATTCGCTATGATGAAAGCACAAAAGAGTATATTGTAAATTTTGATTTGTACAATCGCAGCGATGCTTCTGCACAAGCAGACAGCAGTCTTGCCGTTTCGTTTTATAATGGCAATCCTGAAACAGGCGGTGCATTACTAGGCATCTATTATACTCAAACCAAACTACTTCCCGGTGATAGCCTGATAGGCTTGGAGATCAGACTGAAAGCGCAAAATCTCAGAGAACTTTATCTTGTGGTAAACAGCAGCAGAAATAATTCCGGCACATTCGAAGACAAAGATTTTATTTTATTGGAATGTGATTACACGGACAATTTTTTTCATAGCCTTGATTTACCTGAATTGGAATACCGCAATGCAGAAATCTGCAGAGGATCTTCCTATGATTTTTATGGAAGACCGCTCCAGGATACAGGAAGATATGTACACGTTCTCAGCAGCGAAAAAGGCTGCGATAGTCTGATCGTATATCTCGATCTCAATTTGTTGGATTCAGTAACAGTAATGCAGAACATTTCTGTCTGCGAAAAATATGTATGGAACGACAAAGAATACACGAGCAGCGGAAGGTATATGCATGACACATTGAGTGCAAACGGATGCGACAGTTTGACAATCCTCGATTTGCAAATTTATCCAAAATCCGAGCAAATTATATTTGATACCGCATGTTCATCGTACAATTGGAATGGAAATGTTTACACCAATTCAGGAACATACACATATCAAGGACAGACAGACCATTCCTGCGACAGCATCATCATCCTCAATTTGACAATTCAAGCTGCCGACACAATCATTCAGAATACGAGAGCTTGCGGCAATTACAATTGGAATGGAAATGTTTACACTAACTCAGGTACATACACATTCAATGGACAAAATGAAAATGGCTGCGATTCAATAGTTTTTCTGAATCTGAGCATCGATACCATTTTGTACAGTAATGAGTTTATTTCTTCCTGCGATCAATATGTGTGGAACGGAAAATCATACAACACAACAGGTCAGTACAGAGATACATTTTCTTCTATCAATGGTTGTGACAGCATCGTGACTTTGGATCTTGCATTGAACCAAAGTAAATCCATCATTCAAACACAGACAGCATGCGATTCATTCTTATGGTTGGGAAAGAATTATAAAGAAAGCGGATTATATTATGATACCTTGAGAACAACCAAAGGATGTGACAGCATCATCAAACTAGATCTGACCATTCATTCCACAAAAAGTATAAAGCAACAAAAAACCGCCTGTGATTCTCTCGAATGGAATGGCTCTACATACAAACAATCCGGCATTTATATTTCAAAAAATCAATCACAGCATTCTTGTGATAGTATTACAGAATTGGAATTGACCATCCATCTAAGTACGCGGACGATCCTCATGCATTCTGCATGCGATTCATTCGAATGGAATAGAAATGCAATCAAACAATCCGGCATTTATACTCAAATATTGAGCAACCAATATTCATGCGATAGCTTAGTCACACTCCATATTGAGATTTTCCCTTCTACACGAATATTGGATACGGTTCACGCTTGTGAAGAATATATCGACCCAATTACCGGAAACAGAATCACAAAAGACGAGGTATTGTCTTTCAATCAACAGACAGAACATGGCTGTGATTCTGTAATAAACAAGCTGGTATATATTCATCCACAATATTTCTATTCAGATACGGTTTATACCCAACAAAATTATCATTGGTCTATCAACAACCAAAATTATGGTGAATCAGGAACCTACACCGCAAATTTTCAGACCAAAGAACAGTGTGATTCTATATATACTTTATATCTGATCATAGAAGACGATATTGAAATTTATGCACCGAATGTAATCCACTCGGGAAGCGGAATTGCAACGAATAAATATTTTTATCTCATCACTACCGACGCAATCGATAGAATAGAATATCTGAACATTTATGACAGATGGGGTGAACTGGTATGGACGAAAGAAAATTTTGGAGCCAATATTCCTGAGTTAGGTTGGGATGGAAGCTTCAGAGCTGAACAGATGAATCCTGCGGTGTTTGTGTGGATTGCAAAAATAGTACTTAAAGACCAAAGGACCATTTCTATAAAAGGCGATCTAACAGTGTTGAAATAAATAAACTGTTCGAAAAAGCTATCCAAACCCAACTTTATCAAGTAAACAGAGATAAAATAAGACTATCCAATTGAAACAGATGTAGTAAAGTCATGATCATGATTAAAAGCAAAAAACGATAAGCCCATAGTTCTGCAAAACGCCATTTACATGCATAATGGGCCGTCAACCATCCACCGAGAGCTTGCCCGACGCCAATAACAATTCCAATATCCCATCGTACAGAATGATGAAAATGAAACAGAATCAAAACCAGCAATGTATATACCGAGACAATTACAATTTTAATCGCATTGGATGTAATTAGAGATCCTCCCCAAATCACTACCATCACAGCCAAAAAGAACAAACCCATACCCATCTGAATGAATCCTCCATAAAAACCCAGAATCAATAAAACCGAATGAGTGATCCAGGGTGAAACCTCTTTCGATTGAGGCATGGTTTGCAACCAGCGATCTGGCTTGATAAACATAAATATCAACAGCAGTAACATGAGATATCTATACACTGCCATAAATTGATCCGAAGAGATTTTTAAAGAAACAAGAGCTCCACAAACAGCACCAATACACGTTGGTATGATAAATTTCAGGTAGTTGATCCCCACAAATTTTTTGTTGCGGTAAAAAGGAACCCAACTGGCAATGCCTTGCATCAATATACCAATTCGATTTGTCCCATTAGCCACATTCCCTGGAAGAGATAACATCTCAGTGAGCAGAGCTAAAGTTATTGCAGAACCATTTCCCGCCAAAGTGTTGATGCTTCCAGCCAGAAAACCACCCAAAATGGAGACAACAATCTCCTGACTACTCATGTCCTTCGGCAATGTTCTGACACAACTCGATCAGCACTCCATTTGTGGATTTTGGATGAACAAAACAAACCCATTTTCCATCCGCACCACGTTTTGGCTCTTGCTGCAAAAGATGAAAACCGGCATCACGCAATCGATTCATTTCAATACGGATATCACTAACCTCAAATGCAATATGGTGAATTCCTTCACCTTTTCTGTCGATGAATTTCGCAATCGCACCCTCAGGATTTGTGGCTTCCAGCAATTCAATCTTGTTTGGACCTGTTCGATAAAACAAAGTTCGCACATGTTCACTGGCAACTTCTTCCAATTTATAAGCAGAATCATCAAACAAAAGATCAAATATTTGCCTCGATGATTCAATATTCCTAACAGCTATTCCTATATGCTCAATAGAATTCAACATAATCAATAATTAATTCTTTCAAATGCAGCAAATACCACTTTTTGATCAGGACTTTGCCATTGTTTTAATATCAGGAATTTATCAGGACGATCTTCAAAATATTTATAATTAACACCACCGTATCTCTCCGCAAAGTGGGAATCCCAGATCACAATACTTCCCACTTTGGATTGTTCCATGAGTGGGACAGTTACATTATCCAGACCGTATTTAAACTCTGATGGAGTCATATCCATAAAGTAGGTAAACATAGAAAGTTGCTGATAAATATGCCTGGAGTGAATGTATTTATTTTGGTTCACCCAATCCACGATTTCTTTGCATGTCGAGTTTTCATCGCGGTTGGCCAACTGAATCGGATTTGTAAACAAATAAACATTTACTGCACAAAGTGCTATCAACAACCACCGATATACTTTAACGGAGATGCGAGGAATCATCATCACAACAACTAAGGCCATAGAAACATACAATGGTGTATAAATTCTTGGCGCCCAAAAAGCCCTTTCAATCCAATTGTGATCAAACGTAAAAAAATAAGCTACTGCGATGAGTATGGGGACGAAAAGAATCAGATACAAATACTTTTTTTTCAACTTATAAAAATCACCTAAAGCCCACACAGCCATAGCTACTCCTAATGGCAAAATGATGAGCATATATCTAAGGTTTCCGGCAGTAGAGGTTCCAATGGGATAAGATTTAAGATTGAAAAGACAGTCGGTTAAGAAAAAAATATAAAAGGGAATTAACACAAACCATTCCTGCGTTCTGATTTTCCTTACCAACATCACCAGATACAATAATATTCCAATCACGGTAAGATAACCAAAACAGACACCCGACATTAAAAAATAATGATCAAAACCAGCCCTCAGGTATTGACTTGAATACTGTGTAGCCGTTTTCTTTGCGTCTGAATACAAGTACAATAAATCTCCAGTCTCCACAAATCCCCAAAAATTATTGAGCAGTGGAAACAGAGCCAACATAGCAATTGCTCTGAAATTCATCCTGTACAATAAATAAGCTCCAAAAAGGAATGCAGGCAAATACAATTCTTGTCTTATGATAAGTCCAAAAGAAATAAAAAATGCGGCCCACAGATCATTGGATTTAAAATGAAAATAAACAGCCGCCATGATCATACATGCTGCGGAGATTTCAGAATAGTTCCTGAAAGAAACTCCAAACCATAAAATGCTGGACATCATCAGAGGGATCACAAGTAAAGCAATTTCTGAGCCACGGTTCTTGACAATTTTATATGTAAAGAAAGCTGTTAGTGTCGCCCAAAAACAATTCATCAAAAAAACCAAAGTTTTTCCACCGAGTACAGGAAAAATGTAGAGTAATTTCCATCCTGTTTTTGCCCAGTTACCCAAGATCACAGATGGATTTTCCCAAAACATTTTCATGTTAATGTAGTGTGCCCCTTCCTCTCCCTGATAAAAACCATCACTATAAAATGAAAATGCATAGAGCGATACAAAATGAATGATTAGAAATAAATACAACAGTTTCTCATTTTGCCATTCGTATATCAGAGTATTCCTAATTTGTTCTCCAATATTTATCGGTGTTTTGTTGGTCTGTGATACAGTCTTTTGTTCAGAACTTTGTGCCGAAAATTCTGATGATTTTAGATTGGACTTTTTTGATTTTGCCATGTGAATTATATCTTTTTGCCAAGGGCGAGTAATGATGTTCCTGTTTTACCAAATCTGATTTTTCTTTCTATATAAAATAAAAATCTCAATATTCTGTCGACAGCCGGAGAAGCAGGTTTGAATCCATACTCTATCACATGATCCTTATTGACAAATTTTAACATCAGCTTCCTCAATAACGCTACGGGCAACATTGACCAACCCCAATAGCGTGTGTCGATGACTTGTACTCCTGCATTTTCAATGCAGCTTTTGAGCTTTTTCGCTGAGTATCGCCTTTCATGGCCGGCTGCTGTATCGTAGTCACTGAAGAGATACTGTCCTGCCGGAACATTGATGAGTACATAACCATCTTTTTGAACGTGTTTTAGTGCCTGTTTTACGAAATCACTGTCGTTGCCAATGTGTTCTATCACGTCGAGCAAAAACACGGATTTGTATGCATGAAGCAAATCAGGATGCTCTTCATAAATATTATAGATCATTTTTTTGCTTGGTCCGTCAGCAGCTTTGAGTAAAGCATATTCATTGAGGTCGCATCCGTCAGCCTTAATTCCGACTCTTTCCATCTGTGTGAGCACCACTCCATTGCCACAACCGACTTCAAACACCTGAGATGGATCCACTTGGTTTTTCTGCAACATTTTCTGAATTTCATAAAATCTCCATTGCATCCAAAAATGATCCGGCGCAGAGATTTCAAACCATTCATCAGCCATTGAAACGGGTGCAGGTTTACTATAATACAATAGTGCCATTACATGTATTTTTTCTTGACAATAAACAGAGGTCTCTTCCTGGATTCATCATAAATGCGCAATACATACTCGCCAATTATTCCAAGAGCAACCAATTGAACGCCACTAAATAAAAAAATTGCAATTGCTAGTGTCGCAAATCCCTGAGGTATATGCGGATTATTAATTTTGACATATAAAATGTAAATGGAGTACAATATTGAAATAATGATTACAATCAAGCCGATATTGGTGAGCAATTTGATCGGAAAATGACTGAAACTATAGATACCATTGTAAGCCAATTGGAAAAGCTTCTTGAGTGTATACTTGGTCTCACCACTATTTCTGCGATCTCGATCATACTCCATTCCAAATTGTCTGAAACCTACCCATGATCGAATCCCTCTCAAGAACAAACTGTGTTCTGTCATGGTCAACATTTGTTCGAGTACCTCCCTTCTCATCAGACAAAAATCACCACTGTCCAGTGGAATCCTGATTGTCGCTATCGAACTGATGATTTTGTAATATAAGCTGTAAGTCATCCTTTTCAGCCAAGCTTCCTTCCTCTTTTTTCTCACGGCATAAACGACGTCATATCCTTCTTGGAGCTTGTTGTAAAATGACTCAAGGATCTCCGGAGGGTCTTGCAGATCCCCATCGATCATGGCGATATACTGACCACTACAATGGCTCAATCCCGCCAAATAAGCTGCCTGATGTCCAAAATTTCTGGATAAGGACAATACTTTCCAACGAGAATCCTTTTGGTGAATGGAAATCAGTTGTTTCAAACTATCATCAGAACTACCATCATCCACACAGATCAGCTCATAATCGGGAGTCCAACTGCCTATGGCAGCATCACATCTGGAAAACAGTGTGGAAATATTTTCACCCTCGTTATATATTGGAACTACAATGGACAATAAAGGCTGCCGATCAATTGAGGTATTTTGGTTATCATGCATTGATTCGAAATGATTGCAATAATAGCGTTTTTTAGGCAAAATTATACCTTGTTCCAAGGCAATTCTACCATGAATTCACTAAGAATGGTCTCCAATCTTGTTGGATAAGACCCTGTTAAATTTCGAAACTTATTCCCTGTGCCAGGGTCAGTTTGTCACTATAGCTTATGGTGCTGGTTTGTCTTCTCATGTAGTTTTTCCATGCATCAGAGCCGGATTCCCGACCTCCTCCTGTTTCTTTCTCACCACCAAAAGCGCCACCGATTTCTGCGCCGGAAGTTCCTATATTGACGTTGGCGATTCCACAGTCAGATCCAGCGCATGAAAGGAATAACTCTGCTTCGCGCATACTTTCAGTCATGATCGCCGAGGAAAGTCCCTGAGGTACGTCATTCTGTAAGTGCAAAGCTTCCTGAATGTCTTTGTATTTCATCAAATAGAGCAAAGGAGCAAAAGTTTCGGAGCATACTATTGGCAGCTGTGATGGGACTTCAGCTATGCTAGGGCTCACATAGCAAGCACTTTCGAATCCGGGTCCTTGCAACAATCCCCCTTCTATCAGCATTTTGCCTCCCTGAGATTTTACCATTTCAATGGCACTCATATAGTGGGCCACGGCGTCTGTATCGATGAGCGGTCCCATGTGATTGGTTTCATCGAGAGGGTCGCCGATTCTCAATTGACTATAAGCTTTGATCAATACTGAGCTAACTTCATCATAGATATCTTCATGGATGATCAATCTTCTGGTACTGGTGCATCTTTGGCCTGCAGTACCGATAGATCCAAACACGATCGCAGGTAGTACCTGTTTCAGCCTAGCGGATGGGGTGATAATGATTGCATTATTACCTCCCAGTTCAAGCAGAACTTTTCCAAAGCGCCCTGCCACTTCCATTCCGACAGCGCGACCCATTCTGGTTGAGCCTGTAGCAGACACCAATGCTATTCTTTTGTCCTGACACATCCATTTTCCTACATCCGCAGCACCAGTGATCACAGTACTCAATGCGGATGGATATTGGTTTTTCTCAAATATCTCTGCCGCTATTTTTTGACAAGCAACCGCACAAAGGGGAGTTTTCTCTGATCCTTTCCAGATGACTGCATTGCCACATATCCAGGCAAGTGCAGCGTTCCACGACCATACAGCTACCGGAAAATTGAAAGCCGAAATCACTCCAACTATTCCCAGAGGATGCCATTGTTCGTACATCCGATGCATAGGTCTTTCAGAGTGCATGCTAAGACCGTAAAGTTGTCTGGACTGGCCTACGGCAAAGTCGCAGATGTCGATCATCTCCTGCACTTCTCCGAGTCCCTCCTGCAAACTTTTTCCCATCTCATAACTCACCAGTCGACCAAGGTCTTCTTTCCTGCGTCTCAGTTCATCACCGATCTGCCTGACGACATCTCCTCGTTTTGGTGCCGGAACATTGCGCCAAACGCTCGCTGCATGTTCAGCCGCTCCAACCAAATTTTCATAACTTGCTTTATCTGTGACAGAAACTGAGCCTATCTGCCTGCCATCTACCGGCGACACTGATTGTATAAAGTCTTTTCCCTCTATAGCTTGAATACCACTCCAGCTCCCGGGATTTTTTGCGTCTATCCGGAGTCTGTTAATAAACTGAATATCCATGATGTCTAATTTACGATGAAATGCAGAGAATGTGACTGCGACATATTGCGCCCAGTATGCAGGATGTAAAGTCCTTTTGGCAAATGGCTTACTTCAAGATCCCAGCCACCATCAGCAGTGCGCAGAGGAGCAACCCACTTTTTACCATCAGGTGAACTCAGCTGAAAATTGTATTCTTGGATTTGGGATATTTTAAAATCCTCTATCCGGATATGTAACACATCATTTGCCGGATTCGGTTCAAGGCGAATTTTGTCAGCAATTGGTTCCTGTGTACCGGTCAGAGACTCAGCATAGATTTTAATATCATCGATATAAAAACCATCATGCGGCACACCTGAGAAAGTAGAATTAAAATACAGTTCTAGAAATACATGTTTTCCCAAATATTCACTGAGGTCTATCCATTCAGAAACCCATTGTTCTTGAGTTCCGGCATAGAGCGGATTGTTCAGGTCTTGAAAATTCGTTCCTTGTCTGGTGTAAACCCCACAAAGTGGTTTGAAGTTGTTGCCGTCCGAAGATGCTTTGATCTGGACATAGTCTGCATCAGCTGAGAGATCCCACTTCGCCCTAAAACTAAGGTAAGCTGATTTTGAAGAGCCTAAGTTTGTAGCTCCCCAGGATTGCAATCTGAGTGTTTGACCTTCCTTGAGCGGACCATTTGGACTGTCTGTAAAACAACTTGGTTCGCTGGTATAATCTTCCTCTGTTAAAGTCCAGGACTGTGCGGTCACAGAAAACCATCTGTCTATCTGAGTACATTCTTCCTTGAATGCCGGAAGGCCTTTGAATACCTTAGTGGCTTTGATCACCTGCACATACGAACCTGAACTGATGGTGATCTCAAAATTGATACTGTCACCAACATGAGGTGACTTTGAAAAGTGAAACGGCAGGTCAATAAATTTGACTTCATTGGGATCGATATGATAAGTGCTTTCTCCACTGGTCGATTTCAATCCGCTGTAATCTGTTGTTACATTTACTGCTATGGTTCCATTGACAACACCGAGCTGCTGTACCTGAAGTTGAAGGATTAAACTATCTGTTTCAATTGCCCTAGGTGAAATTTCCTGAGCATCAAAGCACTCTCCTGCGCACCAGGCAGCTCTGAAGTTCATGTATTGGGTAGATTGGTTAAGCGTAAGAATATCTCTTCTCTCCGGCCAAAAAGCGTAACCAACTTCAGGTGTAAAAGCTAATATTTTTTGATTTAAATCCTCAGCACCATACATCCAGTCATCTGATACCCCGTTCACTCCATAGGCCAGAGTCTGCTGTGTCGTACCTACCTGAAATTTATTAAACTTGGTAAAATCATTTGCCAAAGCCAAGTACTGCACAGAGTCTTCGGTAGGCCTGTCAAGATAACCCCATGGAATGATCAGATAATCTCCAAATGCATGATAATTCAAGGCTATGCGAAATTCCTTTGTAGCACACAGATATTTCATGGCTTTGGTCTCGCTTTCTGAAAAAGCACCTGCACCTCTGAATGTCTCTGAGCCACCGGAAGGAGAGGAGCCATTATTGTCCACAGCCCAGCCCAATCCATAGTTGCGATTGAGATCCGTTCCGATCCCTTCGGTATTAGGCCTTACATTCTTCCTCCAATTGCCTCCACCAAATGGGCTTTGAAGCTCATTGTACGCATATCCATCAGGATTCAGACAAGGGACAAAATACAATTCGCGGTTGTCCACCAATCTTTTGATCTCAGGATCTCTGCCGTAATTTTCCAACAATGTCCACATAAAAAACAACATCTGGGACATGCTGATAGGCTCGCGAGCATGATGGAGCGCAGTATAAAGTACCTGAGGCTCGTCGGATTCGTCAGAGTCAGGATTATCGCTGATTTTCAAGAAATATATGGGTCTATTTTCAAAGGTAGTAAAGTTTCCTATCTGCTTTTTGACACTTATCAGCTGAGGATATAGCTCTCTCATCAAATCCAGATTGGCATACAACTCATCTAAAGTCGAAAACCCCCCCATTGATCCAAACTCATAATTTGATGGAATCTGGTACTTGGGAGGCAATACCTGATCCGGATTACAGTTGAAAGGTCCGGACCTCAGCTCTGTTTTTTTGCGAGGTACAGACTTATATTTCAATCCTGCATTTTCTATTTTTGCAAGCTCCTCCTGAGTAAAATCACCTTCAAATGACTGATGTGGTATATGATGCCCATGATCACAAGCCAATCCAAGATCCAAGAGAGTTTGGATACTTTGCCCATCAAGTTCTATTTTTGCCTTTTTCCAGAGATTGGTTTGTTGACCGAACAAACTTCCAGCGAAAAGAACCCAAACAAATAAACATTTAAAAACCGGCATAATAGCAAATGGAAATAAACAGAGCGCAAAAGTAAAAAAAATCTCGCAACACTGATGAAACAATTGTTTAAATATTACAAAAATTTATCATATGAAGTGGGATGCGATGAAGCCGGACGAGGTTGCCTGGCAGGACCTGTCGTCGGTGCAGCAGTAATGTTGGATCCAAAAATCGAAATAATAGGCCTGAAAGACAGCAAGAAGTTAAGTGAACAAGCCAGAAACTGCTTAAGAACCGAGATTGAATCCAAGGCTATGTGTTGGTCAGTATTCATGGTTCATGCAGACGAAATCGACCGGATTAACATCCTTCAAGCCAGTCTAAAAGCAATGCATCAAGCAGTCCTGGATCTGCCTCGCAAAGCCTCTTTGGTATTGATTGATGGAAATAAATTATTGCCGGATTCTGCTCTGGAACAAATCGCCATTATCAAAGGTGATGGTCTTTATCAAAGTATCGCTGCAGCATCCATTCTTGCCAAGACGCATAGAGATGAATTCATATCCGGACTTTCTGAAGAGTATCCGCAGTACGGCTGGGAACAAAACAAAGCCTACCCGACGATCTACCATAGACGAATGATTCGCATCCACGGCCTCAGTCCCTATCACCGCAAAACCTACCGTATAAGCCATGCCTGAACAAAATACAAAGCTCTCGACTCATCGATATTACTTAATGGCCTATCCGGTTTCCGATCTGACAGTGGCCAGATATCTTTCTGCTATGGGAGTTGACTTCCTGGGAGTTGACGCAGATAGCTTTTCAGCTGAAAGACTGGAAGAACTTTTGAACACCCTCAGCGCATGGCTGGCAGGGCCTGAAATTGTCCTGTTTGGCAGCTCAGAACAGCCACCTGCTTACCTTGCGGACCGATTCAAATATTTTGAAAAACCGGCTGGTGAAATTCCTGACCTTACCGTTCATCAATCCTCACTCCAAATTGCGAAATTATCACAAAATATCTTCAAAGAAGTGATGCTTGATCCCCTAAAGTTACCGGAAACTTGTATGGGGTACTTTTTCCATCCGGGCACAGAAAATGCACCTGGAATCTATGACTCCGAATTAACAGACAGGTTTTTTGAAACCATAAGTTGAATCTTGTAGGAGCGGTTTATTTGAACATAAATAATCAAAAAACTACAATGAATGTGTTCCTTGGCCTGCCCCTCGACCATAGGGTCCTGCGGGTCGCCCTTCTACGGGGTTCGCTGCGCTCCGTGCTGACGCACCAAGCCCTCCGTCCGGCTCAGGCATGATAAATTTAGCAATAATTCAATAAAAACTATTGGATCTTTCAACTATTTTGTTTAACTTTGACTAAAATAGTTTTATATGAAATACTCTCATCGCATCACTTTTGTATTTTTTGTAATTTTCTTCTCTTTCCATAGTCGGAGCAATAGCCAGAATAACTCATTCATTGAATATATAAATTACAATCCTGAACAATTCAATAGCAGTACTAATCAGTTTATACAATATAAAACTACTGACTCTAGCACACTGCAGTATTGTTTTGCTATATTGGGGAAGTTGCCTGACTTTTTGAATGATTCAGCACAGTTTCAGTTGAATATTCCGGGATTCATTACGAATCAAACCATCGAACCAATGGATTACCAGTTTACAAATGACTCCAATTATACTTATTCCGGCAAATTTGTCAACGCTGAAGGTTGGTTTACAGCTATATCAGAGGGTAAAACAAAATCAATGTTAGTACATGCGCCCCGTACTATATGCAATTTTATCCTTTAAAAGCTGATACTACCCTATGTATCAAGTTTTCTGATAATCCTGTCGGCAGACCTGCTTGTGATATTGGAGAAAGCGAAAATTCGGCTTCAAATGAAGATGAACCTCAGTTTGGTTGTGCTAATTCAGTATGCGCATCGGTCATTAAAATTTTGCTACTGATCACTCCCGAAGCAGAGACTAAGTTGCCTGACCGAAACCAAATTCCAGGCCTTGTAAAACAGTGGACAGAAAACATCAATACCGCCTTCCGCAATTCATTGATTCCCCATCGCATAGAAACAGTCGTTGATTATTATAACTTTACAAATTATTCTGAAGAAGGATATATAACAGAGGATGTTATTAATTTAAGATCTTCTCCTCAAGTTAATCAAATAAGAAATGATAATAAAGCTGATCTATTATTTTTAATTACTAACCAAAATTATAAAACATTTTTAGGTCATGTTGTGAATGAAGTGGTTGACCCAAATCGAGCGATGGGTATAATAGAGGTCTCTTATATCGATGCACCGGATTATACTTATGCTCACGAACTTGGGCATCTATTTGAAGCTCACCATCAACGAAAGACGGGTGGGAGTCCACCAGATCCTCAAGACTGTGCATTTGCCTGGAAAACTTCAACAAATCAATATACCATTATGAATTCCGGACAGCGTCCTTATATCATGCACTATTCTGATCTGTTTGCCAAATACAACTCAAGCATCCCTACCGGAAATGATATCAACAACAATGCAGGCAAGATTCGCACCTCAGGTTGTACTGTAGCCTCTCATAGATCAGAGAATAATTTACAAGTGTCTTTACTGGGCAGTTTTATAAGCTGCGGCAGCTACTTTCTACGTACTTTCATCAGGCAGCCTGATCTTGGCTTTATAGGCCAGCCTCCCTATACATATGTCTGGGAGAGGAGTATCACCGGCGATTTTAGTGATGCGATCCAAATAGGGATTGGCCCCAACATCAATTATGACCCATGCCTCGTATCCGGAGTCAGATATCATTTTGTCCGGGTTAGAGTGACCAGCCTGACAGATGGATACAGTACGATGGTGAGCCGCAAGATCAAATGCTTCAATTGTCCTAATGCTCAGGCTCATGCAGAAGAAAGAAATACCAAAGGATCATTGATATCACTTGATCAGCTTAATGGTATCATTTTTGAAAATCCTGATCTGATACACTCATATACAATATTTGCGGTCGATGGCCGCAGGATTGAAGAATGGAATAAAGGGATTACCAGAATTTCGGAATTTAATTCAATTCCTATAGGTATATACATATGTCATATCATATACAAAAATGGCAAATATCAAACTCTAAAATTCTATCATGAATAAATTTATGTATTCTTTGCTGATCAGCACATTAATAACATCCTCATGCAGCAATGTCGAAATCATTGATCCTCCTCCTTGCATAGAAAAAGAAGAAATTCAGGACAGTACGAGCAGGGTCATCGGCAATCCCTTCTTCCCCAATCCTCATGGCGAAGCATATTGTACCAAAGTCAACCAACTGACTTGGTTTGAACCCATATCAATTAAATACAAAAATGACTCATCTACTTTTTATTTAATATTATTCGGGAGAGATCAAGACAGTATATTGGTTGACGAATTAAGAGTGAACAGAATTCCATTTAAAATTGGTTGTTATGAAATTACCGGAACCAACCCGGAAAAGGATAAATCAAAATTAAATAGCACGTACGATAATATATATGAAGATGTCATCATTGATGAGTTTATGCTCGACACCTCTGCAATAAATAAAATAACTGTATCCGATATTGATACGACCTCAAAAACGATCACGGGTTATTTTGCAGTCTCCTTTGTCTTTAAAAATGATCGTCCCAAAAGAAATCCATTCAATCCTTACCGGATGAGATTTTTCAATGGCTATTTTAAAGGAAAATATGAATGATGAAAATTTAATAAGATCAATATGAAATACTATTTCTCTTTTCTTGTCATATGTGCACTTTCATGCAATAAGGTTGAAAACATTGCTCCTCCTCCTTGCATAGAAAAAGAAGAAATTCAGGACAGTACGAGCAAGGTCATCGGAAATCCCTTCTTCCCCAATCCTCATGGCGAAGCATTTTGTACCAAAGTCAACCAACTGACTTGGTTTGAGCCTTATATTGGGGAATACGAAAAAACTTTCTTTTATCTAAGATTAATTGGATTAGACTCAAATAAAATTGCATCAGATGAATTCGTCATTTATAATATTCCACTAAATATCGGATGTTACAAAATAGAAGCAAATTCTGTTGATCCAAATACCAAATTAGTGGAAGCTTATTACAGAAATATTGATTATGATATTATAATTGATGAGTTTATTCTCGACACCTCTGCAATAAATAAAATATCTGTATCCGCTATTGATACGACCTCAAAAACGATCACGGGTTATTTTGCAGTCTCCTTTGTCTTTAAAAATGATCGTCCCAAAAGAAATCCATTCAATCCTTACCGGATGAGATTTTTCAATGGCTATTTTAAAGGAAAATATGAATGATGGAAAATTAATAAGTTCAATATGAAATACTATTTCTCTTTTCTTGTCATATGTACACTTTCATGCAGCAAGGTCGAAAACATTGCTCCCCCTCCTTGCATAGAAAAAGAAGAAATTCAGGACAGTACGAGCAAGGTCATCGGAAATCCCTTCTTCTCTAATCCTCATGGCGAAGCATATTGTACCAAAGTCAACCAACTGACTTGGTTTGAGCCTCACATTAAGCGATATCCTAATCAGAATTCACTTTTTTATATTGAGTTTTTTGGATTAGATGCTGATAGTGCATTGGTGGATGATTTTTATATTATAGACATTCCATTTCAAGCAGGTTGTTATGAAATTGATGAATTAGAGTATATTACTTCAAATAATAAGTTAAATGCAACATATGAAAACATAGATCATGATATTGTCATAGACAGATTTATTCTCGACACCTCTGCAATAAATAAAATATCTGTATCCGCTATTGATACGACCTCAAAAACGATCACGGGTTATTTTGCAATCTCCTTTGTCTTTAAAAATGATCGTCCCAAAAGAAATCCCTTTAATCCCTACCGGATGAGATTTTTCAATGGTTACTTTAAAGGAAAATATGAATGATGGAAATTGATTAAGTTCAATATGAAATACTATTTCTCTTTTCTTGTCTTCTGTGCCTTTTCATGCAGCAAGGTCGAAAACATTGCTCCTCCTCCTTGCATAGAAAAAGAAGAAATTCAGGACAGTACAAGCAGGGTCATCGGCAATCCCTTCTTCCCCAATCCTCATGGCGAAGCATATTGTACCAAAGTCAACCAACTGACTTGGTTTGAACCCATTATTCAAAAAGATTTTAACGATAGTAATTTTCTATATATTTTTTTATTCGGAAGAAATATAGACAGCGCACTTAATGAAGAATTAGTGATTTGGGATATTCCATTCAAAATAGGTTGCTACAAAATTTCTGATTATCAGAGCGACAAAAATCGATCGACTTTGAATTCGGATTTTACACACATCGACGGTGATATCAATATAGATGCTTTTATTTTGGATACCACGGAAATAAATAAAATTTCGATTTCAAGCATTGACACCACCTCAAAAACGATCACGGGTTATTTTGCAGTCTCCTTTGTCTTTAAAAATGATCGTCCCAAAAGAAATCCATTCTATCCATACCGGATGAGATTTTTCAATGGTTATTTTAAAGGAAAATATGAATGAGTATATAAAATTATTTTTAAAATCCAGGAAGTACTCAAGATCACCATTGTCTGGCTTTGTAAGGATATCGTACCAAATATTGTCTGGCAATCATTTCTTTAAGCATCGTCCTAAACTGTTCGATATTCTCCAGGTTTCTTGCAGACAAAAATAATGCAGACATTTGATATTGTTCTGTAACTGAATATAAAAGATCCTTCTCCAGTTCATTTTTCGTTAGGGGATCCAGTAATTTGTCAAAATACTTTTCCCGATATTGATCTATTTTATTCAACACCATAAGCATTGGCTTATCAGCAGCATGAAGACTTTGCAAAGTAGCTAATACCGTATTGATATGATCTCTGAATTGAGGATGTGAAATATCGATGACATGCACGAGAATATCGCTTTCTCTTACTTCATCAAGGGTTGATTTAAAACTCTCCACGAGATGGTGAGGTAGCTTTCTAATGAACCCAACTGTATCTGAAAGTAAAAAAGGCATAGCATCCCAAACGACTTTACGCACTGTTGTGTCAAGTGTTGCAAAAAGTTTGTTTTCCGCGAATACATCAGACTTACTCAATACATTCATCAAGGTAGATTTACCGACGTTAGTATATCCGACCAATGAAACCCGAATCATTTCGTCCCTGTTTTTTCGTTGAGTCGTATTCTGAAGATCTATTTTTTCAAGCTTTCTTTTGAGCAATGAAATTTTCTCTTTAACGATTCGCCTGTCGGTTTCTATTTCCTGCTCACCGGGACCTCTCATACCTATTCCCCCTCGCTGCTTCTCAAGATGTGTCCACATGCCTCTCAATCTCGGATAGATATACTGCAACTGGGCTAACTCCACTTGAGTTTTAGCTTGTGCAGTTTGAGCGCGATTGGCAAATATATCGAGTATCAACGAAGACCTATCCAAAATTTTTACTTTGAGCATTTCTTCCAGAATATTCTGTTGCTTTCCGGTAAGATCATCATCAAAAATGACCAGATCTACCGGGAAATGCTCCATGTAAGTTTTGATTTCCTCAGCTTTTCCTTTCCCAATAAAAGTGCGCGAGTCCGGTCCGTTTAACCTTTGGGTCACTCTGTAGATGCTTTCTGCTCCGGCTGTCAGCGCGAGAAACTCCAATTCATCCAAATGCTCCTGTATTAAAGCATCAGACTGATCAGGTAAAATAATCCCAACTAGAATGGCTTTTTCAATACCATTTGTTCCTGATGACCTGCGGGGGTCAATATTCCAAGATGTTGTCAAATCAAACTACTATAAGTTACTGCAATAAATAGCACAATACGTTTAGTTCCAATCTCTAAAAAAATCAAACTAATCAATTCCTTTGAAATTGGAATATCCTCCCAAATTATACACATTCTTGAATCCTCTCTGCTTTAGATAATCAGTTGCGGAACCGCTTCTTCCACCACTTCGGCAGTACAGGTAGATATTCTCGTTTTTGTCCAAAGTTTCAGCCAACTTTTGAAAGTCCCCATTGTACCAATCTGCGTGAATCGCCTTTGAATAATGTCCCTCATTCCATTCATCCAATGTGCGCACGTCGATGACTTTACCGGGATTCTTGGTCAACTGTGTTTTGATGTCATTTGGCTTTCCTTGTCCATTTGCACAAGATATCGTGAATCCAATGACCAAAAGAGAAAAAATTGCACTTACAATATTTATTTTCATCATTTATAAAATTCGTTTTTCAAAATCACACCCGCAATACCAATAAGGATAAATGCCAGCATTTTTTTCAAATACATTTCAGAAAAATAATTCCTGAGCTGCACTCCGATCACAAGGCCACACACACAAGCCAATGCAAATGCCATAAAATGCCACAAATGATGTACAGGGATATGACTACTGCTGATCAAAAAACCGAGCATTGTGTTCAAACAAATGATGGCAAGAGAAGTTCCCGCTACTTGACTCATCGGAACTCCCAGACCCAAAATCAAAGCCGGAACTATGATAAATCCACCTCCTGCACCCACCAAGCCGGTAACCAAACCAACCAAGATTCCAAGAAAAACCATATACCTCTTGTCTTGCATGATTTCTCGACCAAAATTGGGTGGATACATCAAAAAATAAGCAGAAAGTAACAATATACAGGTGAATAGCACCATCAATACTTTCTCACTAGCTAGCTCCAGACCGGATCCTAATTCCAAATGTTCTGGTATCGCAGGTTGAACAAACACTCTGGTTAAAGCAATGACAATGACTGAAATCGTCCCAAATCGCACAAAAGCATTCAAATCAATGCCTTGCTTATGATTCAAATATAAAACTCCTGCACCGCTACTCAATGCAACTACAAGATAAGATCCAGGTACTGCTTCAGTCAATGGCAATCCATATACATAGACCAAAACCGGAATGGTCAACACTCCACCTCCTGCACCCACCAAGCCAAATAATATTCCCACTACAAATAGCAAAACCGAAGTCAATACAAAAGCGAACCACATGAATCAATCCCTTAAAAAAGTGAACTTCTCTTGTTTCATCATGGATCTTAAATGATCTAAAGCAGAAGGTCCTATCCCATGCCAGGATGCAATCTCTGTCTCTGTAAACTTCCCTAAATCAGCCAAATTATAGACTTGATGTGCTTGCAGCGCTCTTCTTGCAGGTGAAGCTAAAATATCAAAAGCTTTACTTTTATCCGCATCTCCTATGGAGCATTTTGGACAGAAAGTGCACACCTTGCGTGGAGGCAATAAATGTCCATTTTCACAGTACTTTGATTGCTTGGAAGCTCTTATCTTTTCTTCATTCTGATTTTTACAATAGAGACATATTTCACGTATCAATTTATCCGGCAATGCTACTTCATTTGGAAATTGAATAGTGCCTTTGGAGGTTTTCAAGTGATCAATTTGTCTTTTGAAATGCTCTATGGCTTTTGCTCCCGGATATAAACCGATATGTGATTGATAAGCAGAAAAATGTATCAAATTTCCAAAATATGTAAATGTAGGTATTCCGTAAGCCATGGTTCTCTCCGCTTGTGGGACGCATTGTTCGATGATGTCGACAAGCTGATTCAGTTTCGCTTGGATATCTTTTGGGAACTGTTGGATAAAATCCGTGAATGCTTGTTTAGAATCCATTTATGTTAATTTATACTGCTAAAATTCGGTAAGGTCTTCCTGAATCTGTGAACGCATGGCCAAATAGGACGGAATCAAAGCTGCAATCATACAAATCAGGACTGCAAATAAATATATTCGCAATTCATACATATGAAAAAACCACCCTGTGATTTGGTAACTTCTTTTGAGAAGTGTGGTCTTCGAAAATAATTCAAGGAAAGTATGACTAAAAATCCATGCCAGAAAAACTCCAAAAACCCCCAATATTACTGCTTCAAACAAATAAGCAGAAAAAATGAATATCTTCGAAGCACCACCTAACCTCATGAGTGCGGTTTCCTTTTTTCGCTCTTGTAAAGAATGCCACAGATGAATAAAAATACTGATGCCCGCCAATATACTGATCATTAATCCTATCCATTTCAATAGGTCTGAGGCTGAGCCGGTGAGTTCGTACAATCGATTCATCTCAATTGCCGGATAAGAAGCCATGACATTCGTATTGTCATTGACCATTCGCCCGAAGTTTAAAGCTTGAATATTGTTGCCTCTGAATCTGAGTAAGAGTGCGCTGATATCATAGTCGCGACCCGCAAGCGAATCATTACTCAGTACAGTCCGGTTCTCCTCATCATGGTGTTCGTGATCATGATTTTCTCCTTCGTGGTCATGATGATGTCCTTGATCATGTATAGCCCAATATGTAGAGATGGGACAATACACCAAGCGATCGCTGATTTGGCCCGTTGGCATTAAAACTCCTTTTACGATAAAATGATGTGGGTGCGATTCCAATGAGTCTTCTGCATTCAGTCCATGTCCACCTTCAAAACTCGAACCCGGTTTCAATCCCAATTGAAGTGCAACTTCACTTCCTATAACGGCATCGAAATCCTGTTGAAACGAATCACCCTCAGCCAGTGTCAACTTATACCAGTCAAGGTACCCGGTAGTGGTCCCCACGATTCTATAAGAATGTACTTGATCTCCCAAGGACAAGGGCAATGCCTCTTGGATTACGGGATGCTTGGGATTGAAAAATGCTTTAACTTCCGACAAATGGATATTGCCTGTGGGCACGTCAGCGTGGTAAATGTTGCACAGAACAGATTGCAAAGGACTTCCTTTGGCACTAATGACGAGATCCGTTTCGGCCAGATTCTTGCTAAAATGATTCTCGAGCTGCTGCTCTATTAGAAATATAATAGAATAAAGCCCTACTGAAAGGGCAACCAAGAGAATACTAAACCCACTCCTGAGTGGTTTAGATAACATATTCTTCCAGGCTAGGTACAAGGCTTTCATACAAGAGTCATAGAATTTGAAAACATGGAACTAAGACGATGGTCATGGGTTACTACAATCAATGTGGTGCCAATCTGATCTGCTTGATGCAGCAAAAGACGCGCAACCATGATGGCATTTTCATCATCCAAAGAAGAACTGGGTTCATCTGCTAGGAGCAGGCTTGGTTTTTTCATCAATGCTCGGATAAAATTGACCCGTTGCTGCTCTCCCTGACTCAATGTAAATGCCTTCTGATCCGCCTTATTTTCCAAACCCAACTTCGTCAACCAATCCATGCACTCTGACTCATTTTGCTTGGCATGTGAAAAATATTGGAAATACATCAGATTTTCCAACACAGTCAACGAATGGATAAAAACGGATTTCTGGAGTGCTACACCAATTTTCTTCCTGCGAAAGACATCCATTTCAGATTGTGACAATCCTGTGATCTCAGTGTCATCAATCCAAATTTTTCCTTTTCTGGGTTTGATTAATCCGGCTATCATATGGAGCAAACTGGATTTACCTGAACCAGAGCTGCCAAGCACCAACAAAGGCCTGTCACTATGGCACTCGAAATCCGGAAAATGGATAGGGTTTTCACCTTGATACTGAACCTCCAAATCTTGTATGCGCACCATATTTTGAAAAGCCTGATTTTGATAGTCCTAAATAAAAGGAATGAGAAGCACTTGTGTTCAAGAGTATTTAAATTGAGTAATCTATTTTTCAATCATTCCATTAATTTCTCAGAAAAATGTGAACTTCACCCTTGAATCTCAAACGGTAAAGGAATGAATTTAGCTCTGGTTCAAACTGACTTGATTTGGCAAGATAAAGCTGCCAATAGACAAAATATTGGCAAAATGATTGAAGAAAATACAACAAATGTAAAGCAGGCTGACATTCTGATATTACCCGAAATGTTCACCACCGGCTTTACCATGGCTGCATCGAAACTCGCAGAAAGCATGGATGGCGATACCATTCATTGGATGAGAAGCTTAGCTGACCAATACCAGATAGCGGTCTGCGGATCCATGATCGCGCATGAAGATGGAAAATTTTTCAACCGTTTTGTGTGGTTTTCACCGGAAAGCAAGGAGGTATTGTCTTATGATAAGAAGCATTTGTTCTCCCTGGCAGATGAAAATCATCATTTCCATGCAGGGACAGACCATTTAGAAATTGAATACAAGAATTGGAGGATCATGCCATTCATTTGTTATGATTTGAGATTCCCTGTTTGGATGCGCAATACCCAAGAAGTTGACCTGATGATCTGTGTAGCAAACTTTCCGACCAAAAGGAAAAAAGCATGGTCCACACTATTGCCTGCACGAGCCATTGAAAACGTATGTTACGTCGCAGGTGTAAATATTATAGGTCGCGACGGTAACGAAATAGAATATCCAGGATGTTCTGGTGTTTTCGATTACACGGGAGAACTCCTGCTGGACGCAAAAAGTGATAAAGCCATCAATTTTGTAAGTATTGATAAGCCGCCCTTGGATGTTTTCAGGAGAGCATATCCTTTTTTGAAGGATAGAGATCATTTTAATTTATTGCCGAATCATTGAGGATTTTTGTTCCCGTAGAGATTGGTTTTCCTATATAATTTTCAAAACCGGATTTTGAGCTGCTCGACTTTACTTTTTGCAATAGTCGATTTTGCCTGGGTGACAAATATATTGTGGGCTCCAGTGACAAGGCGAGTGCACTATTGACTCTGGCTGATTGAGTTTCGGTCATTGGGATGTATTTGAGATCATGGTGCTGGAGGTAATATTTTACTTCTCTATCTTCTCTGAATCCGGATCCGGACTTTCTTTCAATTTGGACAGAGGCATCCAGTTTCTGGGTTTTATCTAAATAAACAGCGTCCGCACAAGCCGATTTCCGGCCCTCCTCCAAAATTATTTTTGCACTTGTCTTTTTGGGATCATACTGCACTTGGACGACCTCCTTACCATTGACGAATCCTGCTTTAGTAGCTACCACACCGTCTAACTTCCCATAAGTTTTCTCTCCACTCCAAAAACAATACATTCCAACTGTCAAACTCTCAACACCCGAGGATTGAGCTTGCAATTCATCTTCAAGTAATTGCAGATATTGAGGTACCAATTTCCCTGATTTGATTAAACTTACATTGATCTTAGAAACCATAGCATATGCAGAATAATTTCCATTTAGACGCGGTGAGACTTCCTTCAGCTGGGCATCTACTATACGGACGACAGGGTTATTCCAGCTAGGTTCTTGAAAGTAATCCAATATTTGCTTGTCACTTCCTCCACGATTATTGTAGATACAAAGTGGTATAAAATAAGTTTCGATGGCTTCTACAATCAATGGATGCGACATCACCTGTTCCCCATAATTTTTGCAAGTTGAACATCCCGGTACTTCCTGGAATAGTATCAGTATCGGTTTTCCGGTTGATTTCGATTTTTCTTGAGCAGAATTCATATCACGCAACCAACGTACTAATCCCAATTCCTCGGGTTGAGATTGTGATCTTGCAGGAATCACAAACAATGCCATCAGCAGACAAAAGACAAAATCTGAAAGAAACTTCATTTTCACAGTTTTAAAAAAATGATACGTAAATAATTCATATCACCTATGTTGATCAAACATAAGCGGATTGCCATCCGGATCTACTACAATAAAACTTGCAGGTCCGGATGTCGATTCGTCAGCCTCCACAACCATACTGAGTCCATTTGATTTGATTGCCTTCTGAATGGTTCTGACATCATCAAACTGCTCAAGAGCTTGAGCGTTTTCGTCCCATCCAGGATTGAAGGTCAAAATATTTTTTTCAAACATGCCCTGAAATAGACCAACTAAAGCATTACCATTTTTCATGATTAAATAATTTTTGCTCAAATCTCCAGCAAAGACAGTAAACCCAATGTTTTCATAAAATGCCTTTGAAGCAATAATGTCCTTCACACTTAAACTAATGGAAAACGCACCTAATTTCATTTTAACAGTGATTTCATTTAAAAAATAATATACCTATAACCCCATTTTTACTTTGAATTTTCAGAACAATTGAATCGTAGTAGAAAATCAGCTGCAAAATTTGGGTTAATAAAACAACAAACAAATATAAAGATTATCTCAAACTGCCTCGCCACTAACTATTTATCCCCACAAGAGCAAAATTTCTGCAATTATTCCAGATATTCTATAAATCCATATCCTTTTCAGCTCCTATATTGGTCGGGTTCCCGTGTCCTGAATACACGACTGTTTCCTCTGGTAAGGTAAACATCTTCGTGCGAAGGGATTGAACCAATTGAGTATAATTTCCACCTGGAAGGTCGGTCCTTCCGATCCCTTGCTCAAACAGTACATCACCGGAAAAAATGATTCTCTTTATCTTTTCATGATATGCAATGCTTCCCGGACTGTGGCCCGGAACAAACAAAAGTTCAAATGCGAGGTCTCCCAAAACGATGATGGCAGTTTCGTCGAGTAAATGTGGGTGTTCAGGGAGCCGCATTTTACCTAAACCGTACATTTCAGAGACTTGTGGAGCAGCTTCGTACACAGCCAACTCACTCCTGTGAAGCTCAGGCAAGAGGCCAAATGTGTCAAACACCCATTGACAGCCAAACACATGGTCGATATGTGCATGGGTCAATAATAATCTGGAAGGAGTCAGCCCGTACCTCTTGAGGGAATCTTGCATTTCTTTCCTCTCCTGACCACTGATCATTCCAGGGTCAATAATCAGACATTCCGGACCTTGATCCCAAACCAAATAGCAGTTTTCGTAAAATGGATTACAAACTATACGGTGAATATTCATGATTCGTTCTATTTTTGGTACTTGTGAAACGTCTTTGTTTTTTGTCCTTGGCTTTAATTCTCCTTGTCAGTCAATCCGCTTTGACCCAAGGATCTGAAGTCATTTTTGGAAAAAACAAAATTCAGTTCACTGACGATCTGTTTGACTGGTGGATGTACGAGACAAATTCGTCCGTCATTTACTGGTATGGCAAAAGTAAAAATCCTGCCATTTTCTGCATTCGACAAATCGAAAATTATAAAAATAATGCTCAGCAATTGTTCGAATACCACCTCAAAGATAAAATAGAAATCTTTGTATATGCAGATAAGTCAGATTTTCTACAATCCAATTTTGACTTGTATTCTGCAATTCCAAGCCAACAACAAGATGCAAACATACCTCTGGTCAGAAATCAACAAATTGTCTTATACTTCAACGGCGATTATAATGCTTTAAAAAATTCATTGCAAAAAGCGGTCATGCAAGTATATTTCAATTCCATGTTTTCAGGTACCGGATTCCGTGAAGTAGTCCAAAAATACTCGTCCTTCAAACTGCCAGATTGGTTCGTTCCCGGATTGATAGAATTGTATGCAGACAACTGGAATGCAAGTGATGAAAATAGAATACAACAAATACTCCGGCGTAAAAAAAACAAAATTCCTTCTGATCCCTACGATCTTACATTCTATGGCAAAGCATGGTGGAATTATATTTTTCGCCACTATGGACAAAAATCGATCAGCTCATTTCTTTATCTCACACGTATCCATAGAGATCTGAACAAAGCAGCTAAACTCAACTTCGGAAAATCAATAAAAGATCTTCAAAATCTCGCATACATTGATTATAAATCAAAATACCAAGAGACCAATGATTTTTTAAATCCAGATTATATTGTTCGTCTAAAGCATGGAGAACAGATTATTCAAAGTATTTTCAACGAGGCAGAAAATTCTGTTATTTTAAGCACGTGCCAGCAGTCAAAAGTCAGAATAAAATATTGGAATCCTGAAACAAAAAAAACAAAGACATTGTGGAGGCGTGGAGTACGATCATCTATAGAGCCAAATGATGCGCATTTTCCTATTCAATTACTCTCGTTCCAAAACAAAAACCCGGGACTTGTCATTTACGAATCAAAAAATAAAATTTGTCTAAGCAATTATCTGGACCCACATTTCAAAAAACACTTTTTCCCAGAAGAAATTCACGAAGTATATAGCGGATTGAGACTTGATGATGACAGATTACTACTCAGTGTTGGTATTCAATCAAGTGTTGACCTCATCGTATATTCTATCCGGAAAAGGCAATACAAACGAATTTCGCAAGATCTCTTCCAAGAGAAAGTAGTAGCCTGGATAAATCGCAATGAAGTACTTGTTCTTTCAGACAGAATAGAGGACAAATATTACCTAAGGTTCGACACCAGCTTATTCAATTCTGAATTGCATGCATTCAAACTCAGCCTCAAAGATTTTTCTTTACACCCGTATCCCCTTCCGATTGAGAAGGGATTGCAGCAAGGAAATTATGATGGCACATCAACATATCTCACTTTTGAAAATAAGAACAAATATTATATTTTAAGAAGCAATTCTGAAGGAATTTGGGAATTCAAAATAAGTGATGAACCTCCGGTGGGATTTTTGCCCTTTCAATCTTCCACCTACGTGACTTATGATTCCGAGAAATTAAAATATCGGAGATGGTTTAAATCTATATGGACATCAGATTTAAAGTCTTTGGATACTACTACAACTTTTCCAAAACAAGACACAGTTGACAACTTAGGAAAAAACACGGAAGTTGCCATTCCCCAGGAAAAATTTATTAATGCATTCGGTCCCTCAAAAAATAGGGAAGAAATTCTTCGCGAATTATATTCCACTGAATCATCAACCATCAGATCAAATCATCAACCATCTTTTTTGTCTCTCAAGGATAGTGTGACATTTACTCCTTTTGTCCAATCCCAGGCTATCGCATACAGAAAGCGATTTTTTATTGAGGACCTGAGTTCTCAAATAGACAATAAGTTGTTATTTGAAGGCCTGGAATCCTTTTCACAACTACAAGACCAATATCAGTTACCTGTACCGGGAGTATTATTGAAAGGCAGGGTCAATGAAGTTCTACACAATTATCAAATCGAAGCTGCATTTCGCCTTCCATTAAATCTGGTAGGTTCGGAGGCATATCTCTCACTCGCATTCCGAAAGAAAAGAATAGATCATGTATTCACGATCTACCGCAAGAAATCCAAGCAATATGTGGGTGACGGGTATTCCAACATCCGTCTTGCGACAAACACGGTGATGTTGCAGTCACTATCCACTTATGCATTCGATCACCACAGAAGCCTGAGGTTACAAATGAATATCAGAAATGATCACAACTATTTTCAGGCTACAGAACAAAATTTATTAGACTCTTCAGGTCTTTTCGCTACCCGATTTGCTGTTCGTGGTGAATATGTTTTTGACAACAGTTATTTGCGGATGATCAATTTACGCGAAGGTTGGCAGGCAAAATTCTATATTGAAGGATCCAAAAAAATGAACATTTCTGAAGATTTTAACCGGATCGCATTAGGAAAATCTATATCCTTCTATACCGGATTTGATTTAAGATACCATTTTCCAGTTTTGCGGCAAAGTACCATTAGTTTGAGATCTGCAGCTGTTAGCTCTGTCGGGCAAGACAGAATATTATTTTATCTGGGTGGAACCGAAAACTGGATATTTCCAAAATTCAGCGAAGAAAACTCCTTTACAAATGGGCAGAATTATACTTATCAAACCCTTTTTACTGAAATTAGAGGCCACCCTTTAGGTGCAAGAAAAGGTGGATCTGCATGGACGAACTCTATAGAATGCAGAATACCTATATTCAAATATTTGCAGGGAGTAAACTGGAAAAGCGGATTCATCAGGAGTATGCAGTTGATTGGATTCTTCGACAACGGGATTGCTTGGGATGGATTATGGCCAAAATGGAACGAAATTCAGTATGTTCGTGTAGAAAGGGAAAACCCTGTAATACAAGCAGAGATCAATTACAGGCGAGGTGCTTGGATTTCAGGAGCGGGGGCTGGGATCAGAACTTCACTTCTTGGCTATTTCATCAGATTCGATTATGCATACCAGGTGACTTCCAATGGATTTCAAAATCCACTTTTCCATTTCAGTCTTGGTACTGATTTCTAAAGAATTTGAAACTCAGTACAATGAATTCTGATCCAAAATTATTTTGAAATAATGCCTCAACAATCCTCGATGTTTTTGTATTATATGATGATTCAAAAGTCAGAATTGTCTTAGTGGCAAATCATCCGGTTGATAGATTCACATTTTCCTATTTTATGAAAAAAAAATATATACCCAAAGACCTGAGTACAGCAGACCTGCACCAATTTTTATTGGGCTCTGTGGCGCCAAGACCCATTGCATTTGTGAGCACAATAGATCAAGATGGATTGCACAATCTGGCTCCTTATAGTTTTTTTAATGCTTTCAGTAGCAACCCTCCAATCTTGGTGTTTTCCTCCAATAGAAGAGTTGAAAATAACACCACAAAAGATACTCTTGCGAATATCATATCTTCGAAACAATGCGTGGTCAACGTTGTGAATTATGCGATCGTAAGACAAATGATGCTGTGTTCCGTGGATTTCCCTCACGAGACAAGCGAATTTGAACAGGCAGGTTTACACGAAGAAAAAGCGGATTATGTTTCCGCTGCACTAGTACAGGAATCGCCTGTAAATATGGAATGTGAAGTCCAGGAGGTGATGCCATTGGGTGACCAGGGAGGGGCAGGACATCTGATTATTTGTAAAGTGGTATGCATGCATATTGACGAAAATATTTTGGACCAAAACGAAAAAATAGATCCACACAAAATCGACTTGGTTGGTAGAATGGGCAGAGCATTTTATGTACGAGCGAGTGGAGACGCAGTATCCTCAATGCCACAATCTCAACAGCTTCCAATCATCGGTTATCCCGGACTCCCGGATTCAATAAAATGGAGTTCGGTTTTTTCTGCCAATGACATTGCACGCCTTGCAGGTATGAATGCCTGGCCGCTTCAAAAAATAAGTTTTGAACAATTAAAAGATTTGAATCTAGACCTGCCTGAAAAAGCCACAGGTATCCAATTAGACAATATACATCGTATTTGTTCCGAGTTGATACGAAAATCGGACTTGGAAAAAGCCTTGCTTATTCTTGATTATTATAGAGAAAACTCGCATTAATCTTTGCTGACAGCAGCATTTAAGGATGCACATTTATCTCTTGTAAAGCAATTTATATTCTTAATCATAGCGTAAAAGAATTTTACTACTCCCTCCATTATGGTTTTCTGTGATTTGGAATACGTATGAATTTTCTTCCAGAGATTCGTAAATTTTTTGCTTTAAAATACCATTTCCTTTCCCGTGAATAATTTCGATCTCTTCACATTCCAGTTGGATCACTTTATCCATATATTCATGAAATTTCTTCAATTGAATCTCCAGTACATGTTTGTTTTTCGAATGATGGATTCTTTCTTCATAGTGGAGATCTAAACTTCTAGACAAGGCAGCCAATTCTACTATCCTGTTCCGAGTGTTAATTTTTTTTGATCTTGCCGGCAATTCGATTTGAAAAGCCGCGTTGAAATCATTATCCTGATGAGCAGTTGGATTGAATTTTCTCCCATCCATATCGTGGTATGTCAGGAGCGTCAAAGTATAAAAAAGTCGCTGAGGCAAAATATGCAGTTCCCTTGATTGACGTCGAATATTTTGGAACTGAAAAACAATTTTTTTTGCGATGGGTTTTGCACAATTCTTGTGCAAAATATTCACATTGATTTCAGGTTTATAACTGCATTCATCTGCTGTCCTTTTGAATAAATCAATCATAGTCATAGCTGGTAATTTGCCTTTTAAGCTAAACTCTCCAAAGCCTTGACCAGAAATATGAATCGTTAAGCCAACATCAATCCAGCTGTCATTCGCAAGATAAAACTTGTAAAAGTACACATTGCCATCATAACTGTATTCCGGTTCTATTGCGAAAAAAATACCAAGTGAACGATGACTCTCCTCATCCTCAGGTAATTGAAAAAAATGAGGTCTGAATTGCAATAACAATTCCATATTGAAAAGCTATAATCTCAGAGTCTTATCTTTAGTTTGTAGGTGGGACTAATATTTTTTCGTCAATATCCGGGTTAATGGTGATTTTAATGACCTGCACTTCTCCATTAGGTGAGATCATTTTGTGAGGAAAAACTGTACCAGACTCTAGTTTCCTAAAATCGGAGAAATCCGTCACTATTTCCATTTCCTTTCCCATAATAGTCTTCTTTGCAGACACCCTCACCAAGTAATTAGTTGTTGGGTCTATCAAAAAATAACTGATTTTTCCTTCTTTACTAGTGGATTTTAACTTGTAACAATCTTTTCCATCTACATCATCCATCCCCAGATACTCAATAGCCAGTCCTATTTTTTTATAATCAAGCAAAGGGCCCGCAGGATAAAACTGCGATCTGCTTTCAGCAATAACTTCTTTTGGCATAGGTTTTAACACCGGTGCACCTTGCATCGGCATATAAGTCCATCCTGTATCAGGTGTAGCAATAGTCCAGAGCTTCATACCCATTATTTCCATGTCCATCCTGTAACCTTTCTCCTTTATTGAGGTAAACTTGATAGGAATTTCCTGTTTCATGGCCTGAACTTTGCCTTCCAAAATACTCGCCTGTATTAATTCCAATTTTTCACGGCCACCCATTGCTTGGATATATTTCTCAATGATTTCGTCTGCAGTTTGTGCACGAACGATCCAAACACCACATAGGAAAACTAAAAATGCTATAATTTTTTTCATGAATAACTTTTTTTAAACAGTAAATCAATATAAATGTTCCACTGCAAAGTTACTGAAAATCAGACACCTCAGGTATATTTATAATCTCCCAAAAAAAGAAAAAGACCACAGAGCTTAACTCCGTGATCTTTCTTTTACCCAGTTATTTACTTCTGAATTTTCACCAAAAATTCTCCTTTTCAAAGAATCACATCTCAGGCTTTTAGATTAAAATCTACGTCTTTGACGATCATGCTTTTGTTGCCACATATCCATTTGCATCTCTTTCCTCATTCTTTTGAGTTCTTCCTTTTCTCTTCTGGATAATTTTCCATCACTCAGGGCCATTTGTTTGGCTGCCTCAAACCTTTCTCTTTGGATTTTCAGCTGCATAGCTTCCCTGCCATCCAAATCACCATGACGGTAACCCTCTCTGATTCTGTCCTCATATCTATTGTGGTCATTTCTATCATCTTTGCATTGCGCCTTTAAAGTTCCTGAGACAAAAGCGAAAGAGAAGATGATCATAGCAATTGCGATTTTTGTTTTCATGGTTTTGTATTTTATCATTTTATTGATTGACCTGCCAAACCTTGAAAGGATTAATTGATTTTTTTTCTTAACTCAGCTTTAACGAAAATTGTGATTCTTGGTAGATGCACACACTCCGACAGGATAAATCGATTTATTCAACAATAATGATTCAATTGGTCAAAACAGACCATACTCCTCGCTTATCGGGATAATTGCCGTTTTAAATCTATGAATGTGCGTATTTTTGGATTGTGAATGTGGAAAAATCCATAGACCTGGCAGTTGATTTCTTATTATCCAGTATTGAACCAAATACTGGAGGTAGCAGCGCATTTTATTCAAAAATATTGCACCCCATCAATGGCTGGCATGCACCTTATCCTGAGACCAGCGGATATCTGATTCCTACATTGATCAATTGTGCAAATTCCAGTTCCAAACATGTGCAGCTAATCCCAAAAGCAATAAAAATGGCTGAATGGTTACTCAGTATTCAACAAGCAGATGGAGCATTCAGTGCTGGGGCATGGATTCAGAAAAATGATTTAACCAAAAGCCCCTTTAATACAGCTCAGATTATCATTGGATTAATTTCCGCTTATCAATTTACAGGAATTTCCAAATATTTGGATTCAGCTTCATCGGCTTCAAATTGGATTGTAAAAATTTTTGAATCGGAAATTTTTCCTGAACTGAGTGCACGTCAACACTCATTTCTTCCGGCATATTATTCCAGAATTGCTTGGCCGCTCCTACAATATACAGAAATAAATAAAGACTTAATCACTGCGTCAACTGCAGAAAGATTATTACAAATTATTCTGGGCTTACAAATGAATAACGGCGAATTTGCCGATGCTGGATTTTCTAAAAACAGTCCAGCTTATTTACACACGATAAGCTATTCACTTGAGGGATTTTTAGAATCATATTTAATTACCAATAATGAATCATACCTCCATGCTGTCATAAAAGGAATGAAACGTATCATTTTTTATCAGACCAATAATAATCGTTTACCTGGAGAGCTAACTGTAGATATGAAGCCAAGATTCCATTTTAGATGCCTTACCGGCGAAGCCCAAATCGCATTTCTTTGTTTTCAACTTTTTAATATTACTAATGATCGAAAATATTTTGAATTTGGCAAAAAAATACTTGGAGAACTTGTACTTCTGCAGCCTGAGAAGAACGGTTTCAGAAAACGTGGAGGATTATCCGGATCCAAACCTTTCTATGGTCCTTATGCCAGAATGAGACAACCTAACTGGGCTACAAAATTTTTATTAGATGCTTTACTTATGTTTAAAAGCATCCAAGAAAGATCATGAACGATCACAGAATTAAATTATAAAAGATAATAACCTATACCTTTTTGATTCCTATCAATACTGTTTCGTCATTCAACCATTCGATTTTCTCCTGACTTGCTTCATCTGAGGTAAATTGAATCTCATTGGCAAGTACTTCGCTTTTGATCATATCGCTGTATGTATTTACCGCTTGAACCAATTGTGGATGTGACTCTACAAAAGTGATGATCTTATCTGTTACATTTAAATCATTCGTTTTCCTCAAATTTTGGACTCGATTGATCAATTCACGGGCAAAACCTTCTGTGAGTAATTCATCGTCGAGTTTTATGTCCAATGCCACTGTAATTTCTTCGTCCGTACTTACTAACCATCCTGGAATATCCTCAGTAAAAATTTCAATATCATCCACTCCGATTTCGAAATTCTCTCCTGCAATCCGGAGCTGTGCGATTCCCTCATTTTCTATTTTTCTGATTTGATCATTTGCCCATTCAGTGATCAATGCCGCACCTTCCTTCATGTGTTTTCCCAGTTTTTTACCAAGTGTTTTAAAGTTGGGCTTTGCTTTCTTCCTTATGATATCGTTTTCTGCATCCAGATACCGGATCGATTTAATATTCAATTCTGATTTAATTAAATCTTCAACCATGAGTATGTCTTTCTTAAATTCATCACTCAATGCCGGCAATAAAATCTGCTGCAGAGGTTGTCTCACTCTCAATGATTGTGATTTTCGCAATGATAAGCCCAAAGTACAAATCCGCTGCGCATATTCCATCCGCCGCTCTAATGATAGATCAATATACTCTTCTTGAGAGACTGTCAACGAAGTCAAATGAACACTTTCAAATCTGATTGGACTTTGTCCAACCAAGCCTCTATTTCTGATACCATCTGTAAGTGATTTGTACAACCATTCTGCAAAAAATGGAGCGATCGGCGAAATTAATTGTCCACATACCATGAGACACTCGAAAAGAGTTTCAAATGCAGTTTGCTTTTCAAAAGATGACTCCGCTTTCCAGAATCTTCTTCTAGAAAGTCTCACGTACCAATTGGACAATTCATCACCCACAAACTTTTCTATTTTCCTGGCAGCTTGCGTTGGCTCATAATCATCCATGCATGCACGAACTTCCCTTACTAAATTTTGCAACTTCGATAATATCCACCTGTCCAATTCAGGCCGGTCTTCTACTGGAGTAACATTGAGCTCATCTATGGCGAACTGATCCACATTGGCATAGATGGCAAAAAATGAATATGTATTGTAAAGTGTTCCAAAAAATTTATTCCTGACTTCAGTAATTCCCTGAAGATCAAATTTCAGATTTTCCCAGGGGTCAGCGTTGGAGATCATATACCATCTCGTTGCATCTGCTCCATGATTTTTGATGGTTTCAAAAGGATCTACAACATTCCCTTTCCGCTTAGACATTTTTTCTCCATTCTTGTCCAATACTAATCCGTTGGACACCACATTTCGAAAAGCTATACTATCGAAAACCAAACTTCCAATTGCATGTAGAGTGTAAAACCAGCCTCGGGTTTGATCAACGCCTTCTGCAATAAAATCTGCAGGAAATAATTTTGATTTTTGGTCTACTCCAAATGGCAAAGCTTGTTTATTTCCGTCAGCATCCGGACAATAACCCCACTGCGCATAAGGCATCGCTCCACTGTCAAACCACACGTCGATCAGATCAGATTCCCTTTGCATCCTCTTGCCATCAACATCAGAAACTAAGATCACATCATCTATATATGGCCTATGCAAATCTTCCGGCACCTTTTGATCTATTCCTAAAGTGCGATTGGCTTTTTCTATTTCTGCTCTCAGTTCATTTATAGATCCGATGCATTTTTCATGTAAACCATCTTCGCTTCTCCAGATAGGAAGTGGAATTCCCCAATATCTAGATCTTGACAAATTCCAATCTTGTAGGTTTTCTAACCAGTTTCCAAATCTGCCGGTGCCTGTGGATTCGGGTTTCCAGTTGATTTGTTGATTGAGCTCAACCATTCTATTTTTAATGGAGGTCACTTTGATAAACCAGCTATCTAATGGATAATAGAGTATCGGTTTATCCGTCCTCCAACAATGCGGATAATTGTGTGTGTATTTTTGTGATACTAGAAGTTTACCTTCTTTTTTTAATTTGATGACGATGCGCTCGTCTACTGACAGATATCGATCGGATTGCTGTCTATTCTTTTCTGTTTCTTTTTCTGCTTCAGTGAGATAATCTTCCTTGACATATTCACCCGCAAAGTCTGTGACTTCACTTGTGAACTTGCCTCTTTGATCCACCAGAGTGAGTGCTCCAATACCATACTTTTTTGCCACCCTCATGTCATCAGCCCCAAATGAAGGTGCTATATGCACTATACCTGTACCATCTTCCGTGGACACAAAATCTCCCGGTACAACGATATATGAATCTCCTTCGTCAGGCTTCTTGTAATTGAACAAAGGCTTATATCTCAAGCCGGAAAGGCTTGCCCCGGAAATCGAAGTAGCCATGAGCTTGTATCCACCTTTTTTATCGAGATTATCCTCCCAGGAAGCCGTTTTTTCAAGTTCATTTTCCTTTTTAAACCAGGAATGAATCAGGTCACCAGCTATTATGATATTTTGAATTTCTTGGGTGTAAGGATTCTTGCATTGCACCCAGGCATATTTTACTTTTTCACCTACAGCCAGAGCTGTATTGCTCGGCAAAGTCCAGGGTGTCGTTGTCCAGGCGGCGATATAAAGTTGATCCGGCAGAGTCTCTTTTTGTTGATCATTCATGGATGCAGAATTCACCTCAAAAAGCGCAACTGCTGAGACATCTTTCACTTCTCTATATGCTCCGGGTTGATTCAACTCATGTGTGCTCAGTCCTGTTCCAGCAGCCGGTGAATAGGGTTGAATGGTATAGCCCTTGTACAGCAGTTTCTTATTATAAATTTGTTTCAATAACCACCATACGGATTGAATATAAGTTTTTTCAAAAGTGATGTAGGGCTGATTGAGATCGACCCAATAGCCCATTTTTCGGGTGATATCGTCCCATTCATTTTTATACCGCATCACAGTTTCACGGCACTTTTGATTGTAGTCTTCAATACTGATTTTTGTTCCGATGTCTTCTTTGGTAATGCCTAATTCCTTTTCAACACTGAGCTCGATCGGTAGTCCGTGAGTATCCCAGCCTCCTTTCCTGCTTACCTGCTTACCCTTCAATGTTTGGTATCTGCAGAAAACATCCTTTACAGCTCTCCCCATTACATGATGAATACCGGGCTTTCCGTTGGCAGACGGCGGACCTTCATAAAATACAAATACCTCAGATCCTTCCCGCAGATCTACACTCTTCTCAAAAATTTTATTCTCCTCCCAAAACTTTGAAATCTCTTTATCGATTTCCGGCAACTGCAGACTCTTTACTTCGCGATATAACATGATTCTAAAAAAAATAGAACCGCAAAGATACTATTAAAGGATTGATTTACAATATATTCTAATATAACAGATCAAATCCCTCCTTTCTCATTTCAGTATAAAACCGGAGTAGAAGCTTTTTGATAAAATCCAATTAATAATCAGAATTTGCTTTCTTCTCTAAGCTTCTCCGGCCAACTTGTATATTTGTCATTCTAAATTAAAAGCATTGACCAGGTTTCTCTTTATTGTCAATCCAAAATCCGGGACCACTACTAAAAACCGAATCGTAGAGAAAATCAGGTCTTCATTTAATGAGAATGAATATACTATCCAATACACAAACGGTCCTCGTCATGCTACTGCATTGGCATCAGAATTTGCAAGAAAGAATGGAGACACAGTAGTAGCAACAGGTGGAGATGGTACCATCAATGAAATCGCACAAGCCATTTGTGATTCGGATACTAAAATGGCGATCATCCCTTGTGGATCCGGAAATGGACTGGCAGGACATCTTGGCATTTCCAAAGAAGTGGACAAAGCGATTCAAATCATCAAGTCCGGCCATACCAAACCCATGGATCTGATTAGAATTAATGGCCGTATTTGCTGTAATACTACAGGGCTGGGATTCAACGCTTATGTTGCGAAAAGATTTGCAGAAAGCCATGCTCGCGGATTCAAGACATATTTGCAAATTGGTCTTTTGGATTTTGGCAGGTATCAGCCATTTGCTTGCTCGATGGAGCACTTACGTTTTAATGATCTCCTGACCCTGGAGATTGCAAATTCTTCCCAATTAGGCAATCGTGCAATCATTTCCAAATACTCCCTTGTGTCAGATGGAAAAGCCGAAATCATCACACTTCAGAAACCAAATATTATAGACGTACCGAGAATTCTCACCAGAGTTTTTGCAGGTAAATTACATTTGGATAAAAACAGTGAGCTAGTATCATTTGAAAAAGCAACGCTACATACCGATCGAAACGTCGAACTGCACATTGATGGCGAATTTATAATGGAGTCTGATCTTTTTGAAGTAGAAGTCTTGCCTCGCCAATTAAGCGTTTATATACCCGAAAAAGATTCACTTCATTAGTACCGGGAGACTTGTATTCCTAAAAGAGGTTTTGAAATAAAATATTAATTATTGCTTTCGTAGGGCTCCAATAATTCTGCTGAGTTGTTTTTCACTTGATTGACCAATTCCTTGACCCGGTATGCTTTCATATCATCCGATTCATAAGGTACCATTAGCCCTAATAAATCATTCCAGGTATTTTCAGGGCTCAACCACCATTTTTCGGCTTGCCTGGAGAGTATCACAGGCATCCTGTCATGGATGGGTTTCATGAATTCGTTGGACGGACAAGTAAGTATAGAAAAGCTATGCAAAAGAGAGCCATCCGGTGATCTCCAACTATCATAAATCCCTGCAGTAGCAAAAATTTTTTCGCTTTTAACCTGAATTCTCAATGGATGTTTTTCTCCCGATTCTGTTTTTTGCCACTCGTAAAAACCATCCAGAGGAACAATGCACCTGCGTGATTGGACAGCAGTTTTAAAATAAGGTTTTTCCAAAATTGTCTCTACCCGTGTATTGATCATCTTGGAGGCGATCTTTATATCTTTTGACCAAAAGGGAATCAATCCCCAACGATAAATCTGAAATTGGCCCGGATGCTTGTCAATCAGTAGTGGCAGGAAATGTGTTGGCGCTATGTTATAATTGGGTATCGGATTATATCGCTCCAAATCTTCTGAATAAAAGTCCGAGTCAAATCGCTCCTCCAAATCAGCTTCATTCACAGTAAGAGATGCTCGACCACACATAATTATACAAAAAATGGTATGGATGGTAGCCTATTCAGCAATAGCTTTCCGGCTTCCATCCATACCACCATCATTTATTGAAATGGAGATAAAATTTTACTTCTTGATAAAGGCGTCGTCTATACCTTTTGCTTTAAGGCGACTTACCACAGTACTGGCTTCCTGATGAGTAGTATATTGGCCAGCAATAGCTCTGTAATATTCTTCATTGCCGAAGGCTTTTTTAATGGCTTTGCTGAATCCCATTTTCTTCAGTTTTTTAACTTGTGCATCAGCACCTGAAGGTACAATATAAGAGCCTGCAACTACATAAAACGTCCCGGTGCCTGTACTTGCTTTTGTGTTGGTAGAGGACGACTTTGTTTCTTTAGTTTTTACAGCTGAAGTAGTTTTTGTTGTTACCGGAGCTGATCTTGTCACTACCGACTTTGATTCTTTCGCTTTCACCGTTGAAGTTGATTTGTCAACCGTAGCACGATGAGCAGAAGTTGTTCCAACATTGGATGAACTGCGATCCGACTTCGGCAGAGAAACAATATTATCCACATTTGCAGGCTGAGACACAGTCTGTGCTTTAGGAATGGTAGATCCCGTTCCTGCAGAAGGAGAAGAGTTAACAGGTTTACTGTAATCAAGTTCAATCACGCCATCTGTTCCAGCACCTTCCGGTTTTGCAACCTTTGTGGCGAGATCTCCGGTCAGGTCAAGTATCATACTGTCCTCTTTAGTCAAGGGACCGTTAGCAACAAAGGAAGGATCCAAAAACAAGCTGTCGCTTGCATCGGCCACCGTTTCTGCAACTGTTGCCTCCGGCTGAGTCCTCCTGTAAATCATGACAGATATCGCTACAACTAGCAGTGCAAGTAGCGAGTAGAGTAGAATTTTGATTAAATTGTTCATTTTTATAATATATTACAGTGCAAATATACAACATATTATAAATTACAAAAAAATTAAATGTATAATTTTACTGTATTTAAAAGATGTTAACTTTTCATCCGGAGAATCAGCCTGACAAGTGCCTGAAAACGAAAATAAAACTGGTTTCTAAATGACACCAATACTCCAAATTTTGACTTGTGTTTCATGCCAGCTCTTTATTTATAATTAAATAATGGCATATACAAATTACAAACCGATAGATTTCTTAATTTGCCCTCTTAACAAACAAAACAAAAGTCCAGACAGACCCACCGAGGCTTGTTTGCAATAAAGCAACCATGAAAAGCGACGAACTCGTATTAATGATCAGGCAAGGAGGAAGCAATCGCGATCGGGCTTTAAAGCAAATTTACAAGGATCACAAACTCAAAAAATCATTGCTGTTTTGGCTAAAAGGCACTGGAGGCACAGAAGGTGAAGCCGAGGACCTGTTCCAAGAAACTCTTGTAATCGTGGATCGCAACATCAGGGAAGACAAATTCCACGATAAAAGCAGTTTTTCTACATATTTTATCAGCACATTTAAGTTTCTGAGAATGAATGATTTACGTAAAAATAATCGCTTTATCGAACTACCGGATGCACAAGAATTGACGGAAATGGTAACGAATTCGACGATTGTGACACTAATAGATGAAGAAAGAAACCAACTATTAGATCAAACTCTGACCATGCTAGGGGAAAAATGTAAGAAAATCCTTGAATTATGGAAGTTGTCCTATTCTATGGATGAAATCTCACAAATCCTCGGTTTGCCATCAGAAAGTATGGCCCGGAAATTAAAATTTCAATGCATGCAGAATCTGATCAAGCTGGTGAATGAAAATGAAGATCTGAAATCAAATTTAAAATCAAGTTGACCTTGGAATCACACATTGAGATATTTGAAAAATACTTTCATCAAACTTTAAATCCTGATGAAAAGCAACATTTTGAAGCAAAAATGTCTAGGGATCCTGCAATTCGGGAGGAATGGCTTGCTTATTTGATGTCCCAACAAGTGATAGAGAGGCAGATTTCAAATTCCCTCAGACAACAAATGAAAGCCTGGGACCAGGAGAATAAATCGACAATTCTTAATCTCATCCCACTGCATTGGATCAAGTATGCTGCAACCCTGATCCTTCCACTCGCTTTTGCCTGGATTTATTCCAATCATTTTTATAGTGACAAAGCCCTTGTCAGTGAGTTCAATCAAGTAGTTGACCTTAACACCCGCGGAGAGCAACATGACAATGAACCCATCACACCAATTCAGGAAATGACGGAAATCCGCAAGCTCGTTTTTTCAAATGCACCATTGGCTGTACAACAAGCAGAAAAACTCCTGGAGAAATACAAGACCGGAGAATATGGTGATGCGGCAGAATGGACTCTTGCCATGGCTTATTTGGAATCAGGAGATGAACACCGATGTCGAGCTTTACTTGAAAACATGAGTGCTTCAAAAACTCATTTATACAATAGTAGATCCAAACTATTGCTGGACAAACTCAACAGTAGATGGAGGAGTTTATCATTCTAAAAATTAGTCCATCTTTTCGAGTTAAATTTGAGTTAAATGGATTAAACTAAAAATACAATTTTTTGAAGCAGCGTTTTTTGTCTATTCGAATATTAAAATTAGACAAACCATGAAAAAGTATTTTCCATTCATTTTTTCCGGGATGCTCGGAGGCCTGCTTGTTTTGGGAGGTTTGAAATACTGGAATGAACCAAAGCTACAAACTGTAGCAAATACCGAAAATGGGTTGGCTGTGGCTGTGTCTGAAAATACAAGCCCTGTAACCGGCCCGGATTTTTCACTTTCAGCAGAGAAAGCACTAAAAGTAGTTGTACAAATCAATGCACAGGAAAGCGACCAACTGGTAAAACAGAAACAAGAGGAACTGAGTAAAAAATACAGCAATCCTTTTTCTGACCATCCTTTCTTTAGAGAGTTTGATATGAGAGGTTTTGGATTTGGAACTCCTTATTACAATCAGAAAAAAGGTAGCGGAAGCGGGGTGATTTATTCCCAAGACGGTTACATCGTCACCAATAATCACGTTGTTGAATTTGCTGACGACATAGAAGTAATTCTTGAAGGAGGAAAAAAATATAAAGCAAAAAAAGTCGGCACCGATCCCCGAACAGATCTGGCCGTCCTAAAAATCGAGGCCACAGATCTACCCACATTAGAACTCGCTAACTCAGATATATTGAAAGTGGGTGAGTGGGTATTGGCTGTGGGCAATCCGTTTGGATACTTAACCTCTACAGTGACAGCAGGAATTATTAGTGCAAAAGGAAGAAATCTTGATATTGAATCCAATGAATATGATCCTTTCAACTTTGACGATCAAAACGACAAAAAAGAAGGACCTAAAATTGAAGAATTCATTCAGACGGATGCAGCGGTCAACCCCGGCAATAGCGGTGGAGCACTGGTGGATGCAACAGGAAAGCTGGTAGGAATCAACAGCGCAATCGCAACCAAAACAGGATATTATAGCGGTTATTCATTCGCAATACCCAGCAACTTGGTCGTCAAAATAGTGAAAGAGCTTATCAGCAATGGAAACTTTGAAAGAGGAAGATTGGGAATTGCTGTCTCAAATTTAGATGAAGAAAAAATTAAAGAATTAAAACTTTCTATTGAGCATGGCGTTGTAGTAGAATCATTAGAAGAGAATAGCTCTGCCAAGTTTGCAGGAATACAACCCAATGATGTCATTACAGGAATCAATGGAAAAGCGATCAACAATTATGATGAATTGCTAAAAGTTGTCGGTTTGACAAAAGTGGGAGAGACCTTGAACATATCAATTATTCGCGATGGAGAAACAAAGACAATTCCTGTGCGAATACGCAAAGGAATATAATAAGCCTTTTGTAGCTTTCTATAAAGTTGGTTTTTCGTTTTGTTTGAAGATCCCGGTCCATAAGGCCGGGGTTTTTTTTTGATTAAATGAAAAGTATTTTAACCGACATTATAGCTGAAATTCTATCTCACAGCAGATTCTGCACAAACGCAAAGCTCGACTCAAGACTTGATACGCAAGAATAGATGTTATAGCTTAATTTGAACGCTTCGGAATTATTGGGCATTTTAAATCTCAATGCAAAATCTGGGATTCACTACCATGCCACCAACAAGGATAGATTGAGTGTACGCCCGAGCAACTTTACTTCATTCCCCACAATTTCAGTATTATTAGGATTGCTGTTATTCCGATTAGGAATTTGGTATATGTACTGCACTGACTTTATATTGTTCCAATCCAATACATTGAACACCCCTATTCCGGCTTCAAGCCTCGATTTTTTAAAAAGCCATTCGTACCTCAATTCTGTATCAACTCTGAAGTAATCTCTCAAATAGTTTGTGTTATCGTTGACGACGATCTGAAGTCTGTTTCTGTCTTTGACAAGAGACAAATCGGTATATGGTTGAGCACTGCCGTATACACTCTGCAAGCTCAGACTCGCCCTCTTCAATCGATACAACTGAAATGCCTTAGCCTGGTGCTTACGGGAATAAGGGACGTCATATGGCTCTCCCGCATTTACTTTTCCAAAGCTGTTTTCAGCATTTAGATAAGAATAACTCAATTCCAATTCATAATTCGCCCATTTTCTTTGGAGCGATACATCAACTCCATACATTTTTGCTTCTCCATCAATGATGAGAGGTTTTGGAATGCGTGGTGGATTGTTGCCATTGTTTTGGATAAATGATGATCCATCATAGATTTGCTCTATCACACCATCTATATCTTTGTGATATGCTTCAATCGTAGCAACAAGTCGCCGATGCTGATACTTCAACTTCAGCTCCATCTGTCTGGAAGATAACTCAGGATATTGAATGCCATTGGGCAAAATCCAAAACATATTGACTTGTCCAAACCGATCTTCAAAATGGTTTTGCCTGAGATACTGCTCGTACCACCCAATTCTAAAATCGGCAGAAAACTGCTTTGTAAACTGATATCCAATATTCAATCTGGGTAAAAATTTCCCGGATGTAGCTTGTGAATACTTACTATAACGCAGTCCGGGTTGAATCCTCCATTGATTGAAGATGTTCTGTTGCATCGAAACAAAAAAAGCATAATCAGAATATCCAATTTGACTATCATCAATAACATTCCTCAAATTGAAGTGGGTTTCCAACATGGTTCGATAATCATTGTATTCGGCACCTAACTTGATGTCTGCTACTTTTAGACTGACTTGATGTACAAACTGCATCTGTCTGGTGTTCATGTAATGTTGATATATTGTTTTTTCAGACAGATTTATATTGTTGCGAGTTGAGAAGATATCCAGTGTTGACAAGATGGCTTTGTTTTGTCTGATCTCAGAAAAATTAGCCTCTACGGATGATTTTTGATTGGAGCTCCAATCGTAAGAAAAACCGGCATTAACACTGAAATTTTTCCAAATAGTAGTATCCTCGTATCCTTCAACAAAAGAATCCCTCATGATGGTATAATTTGAATTGTAGGAAGAGTTGAGATGATCACTGGACAAAAATCCAGCTAAATGTGCACATGCTTTTTTGCCAATTGGAAACTTGATCTTGGAATAGGTATCATAAAAAGAAAAATCAGGTTGAATAGAAATCAATTGTTGACTTCCTCTTTCTAAAGTCTGTACATTCCCTTGGCCGGATTCCAGGACATTGCTTAGAAATCCAGACTTTCCAATTGTTCCATTCGTTATACGTCCCGCCAACTGGAAGTTGATACGGTCTGATTTAGGACTTTCGATAAAAGCGTTTGTGCTGATCAAACTCAATTCTGCCTTGCCACTCCAATGATTCGATGGTGTAGGTGTAGTCATCAGAAAATAAGACGCCGTCTTGCCACCGTACTCTGCGGGAAAAAAACTCTTGAAAACTTCCATTTCTGAAACTAGAAAAGGATTAATGGCGCTGAATAATCCATAAAAATGGTCAATGGCATAAAGATTCAACTCATCCAGTCGCATATGATTTTCTTCTGATTGGCTTCCTCGTACGTGTAGTGCAGAAGATACATCATTTGTGGCATCGATCCCAGAAATTTGTTGCGCAGCCCTCATTGGATCATGAAATGCCATCGTCCTATTCAGCTGAAAGTCGTAGATTTTTGTAGATCGTAGGCTACGAATGTCATCAATTCCAGCCGCAGATGAAATGGTTATAGGTGTTAAAGTTTGCAAATCTGTATTCAATCTAATGTTGAGGTTTTTATTTGACCCGATTTTGAGGTCAGCACGTGAAGTTTCGTAGCCTAGATACCTAAACTCTAACCAGTGTACTGAAAACCTGCTTTTGGATTGCACCAAAAACTTACCTAAACTGTCAGTTTCGCTGACAATATAGTCTGGCAACAGGATTACAGTTACCCTCTCCAGGGGCTCTGAAGAGATTGCATCATAAATTCTACCCGATGCTGAAATAAGATTATCATTATAGCCTTGACTCTCGATCCTCATTTTCTTTGCAGGTTCAGGCACCAACAGATAATGTGATTTATCTTGCAACACGGCTTCAAATGGTGTTTGATACAGCAACTCATGAAGGACTTCTTGAAGCGTGTTTCCATAATAATCGGCAGGAACCTGGTAACCCGCAGCAAGGGCTGGGTCGAACGCAAAGTGCACACCAAACTTTTTCTCCAGTTGTTTAATGGACTCTCCTAAAGAGATGGTATTTGATGGAAAAGTATGTTTGACCGGTTGCGAGCGAAGGTCTGCAAACAAAAGAAAATAACTAAGTAAAATAATTAAAGCTGATTTCATTGTAGCTTTTTCAACATCAATGTGTTTCCTTCCATATGTCCTTCTAGACGTAAAGGTAAACAAATTGAGTGAATAGCTTGCTGGAGGTTAGCTTTATGGAAATAACCGGTGTAAGGTATTTGTCTAAGTGAATCTGCGATTTGAACGTCAGAAATCTGATATTGTCTTTGCAATTCATCCAAAATATGTTGAAGCGGAACCTGGTTATAGTAGAAATACCCTGAAGTCCACAGTTTTGCATTGTCAATCTCTGTTTTTTGTACTGCAGCTGAAATATCTTTATTGTTGACTTTTTGCCCTGGAGTGAGTATAAACCTGCTGTTATTGTTTTTGTAAGTCACAGCTACTTTACCTGTAAAACATGTCACTTCCATCCAATCACTTCTGCTGTAGATGTTAAATGAAGTCCCTAAAACTTCAACTTCTCCCTGACTGGTTTCCACAGTAAATTTACTGCCTTTGGTTACTTCGAAAAAAGCTTCTCCGATGAGTTGGATGCGTCTATTCTTCAAGAAACTTGCGGCATCATAATTGACCTGGCTTTTTGCATTTAACTTGACACTCGAGCCATCGGGAAGTAGATGTGTGCTGGTTTGGGCTACCTCCGTGGTGACATCGATCAAATTCGTTTTATTGAAAAAGAAAAGAAAATAAACCAACAGTAAACTGGCTGCTGCGCTGCCAATCCACGTCATGATTCTTGACAGGTGAATTTTCTTGCGTTCGGGTTCGACAGCTATAGCTGACTGAATCTTGTCCCACAGAATATCTTTATGATCAGGAGAACTCGCTTCCAGAGATTTATACTGCAATGCTTTACAAAGCCGAATAGCAGAAATATAATTGAAATTCGCTTCAGGATATTGGATTGAGAAATCAGACCATTTCTTCGAGTAAGGCTGCCCTGACATCACCCAGCTGACAAAGTCCGGATCTTCCAGAAACTGTTCGACTTGATATGATGAATATGACTCTTTCATGATGGTATACAAATGATATAAGTCAGTTTTTTTCGCCCTGTACTCATATTTTTAAAAAAAAGATCAAACAAAACACAATAATTTCTTTGAGCTTTACAATTGCTGTAGAAACCAGATTCCTTACTGACTGGTATTTGAGGTCCATAACTTCGCAAATTTGCTCATACTCCATTCCTTCTGAAAATCTCAAGTAGATGGCTTCTCTTTGTCTGTTGCTCAGCTTTTTCATTGCTTCTTGCAATTTTTGAGAATTCTGTTCATCCGTTTCTTGAATGATCATTTCATCCATAAATCCGGGCTGGCTATCAGCAGACTCTGCGCCTGATTCGTCCAATTCATTATAAGGACTGAGTTTTTTAATATTTCGGATCAGTTTCCTCCTGAATGAGCTTATAATATAATTTCGAACAGAATCCGTTTCGCCCAGATTGGATTTCATTTTCCATAGATCTATAAATAAATCCTGGATACTATCTTCAGTGATTTCCAGATTTGAACTCATACGCATACCATAATTGATCAATACCTTATAATATATATTGTACAAGGCTTGTAAGGCAGCGGCATCACCGGCACGAAGAGAAGACCAATATGTGAATTCGTTAGTTTGCAAGACACAAAAATGGCATGATTTTTTAAAATTTGATATTTTTTTCTAAAACATGAGTACAAAAATCCAATTACAATCTTTATCCCTTTGTAAACAATGATCTATAATTTATTAAAATTTTAAACTGTATGAAAATGTTAAAAAATGTATTGGCAGGCTTACTTCTTGTAGCGAGCGTGATATTTTTCAACTCTTGTTCAAAAGAAGACATCAGCTCAACGCTTAGCGATCAACAACTAGCAGTCTATGATGCTGAAAATTCTGCAACAGCAGATGTACTATCTACTTCTGACCAAACAGAGACTGCGGTATTGGAAATGAGAGGCGGACCTTGCTTCACAATCGTGTTTCCAGTAACAGTATTACTCCCTGATTCAACTACACAGGAAGTCGCTTCGGCTGACGAATTCAAATCTTTACTCAAAAGTTTAGGAAGAAAAGAAAGCAGACATGTTCATATTCTATTTCCTTACGATGTTACCCTGTCTGATGGTACAGTAGTCACTGTAAATTCAAAAGATGATATCAAAGCAATCATAGAGGATTGCAGAGGAACTCATGAAGCACAAGATACTCCTTGCTATACTGTCAACTTTCCTGTAACTATCGTCTTTCCGGACAACTCTAGCACAACAGTTGCATCCAAAGAGGAATTGATTGCAGCAGTAAAAGCATGGATTTCTAACGGAAATCGCGGTCGTCCCGAAATAGCTTATCCTTACACCGTAACTTTAAAAGACGGAACGATTGCAACAATCAACAGCAAAGCAGATATTGATGCAATTCGAGAAGCTTGCAGACCTGATAAAGGTGGTCACAATCCGAATACTCCTTGCTATGAGTTGCAGTTTCCTTTGCAAATAAAGATAGGTAAAGATATTATCACCGTAAACTCTGAGGATGAATTGCGTGCAGCAACCAAAAGAGGCCACAATGCTCAAATCCAGTTTCCTTACTCTGTAAAAATCGTAGAGACAGGGGAAATCGTGACCATAAATGATGCCTCTCAACTTAGACAATTGATCAAGGACTGTAGAGGATAAAAAGTTAAGTTAATTATTCAAATGGTGTAGAGCCTGGCTATTGCCGGGCTCTTTTCGTTTTTATGAATAACAGTTTTTCTACATCACACAATAAGAGTCTATGTCTCCTTGCAACTCAAAAAAATACATCTTTTCCAAAAAACCAAAGAATTGTTGACTTTTGATTCTAAGTAGATGCCAAAATCCGAAAATAGTCTTTATAAATCTTGTATTAGAAAAGAACAGGACTACTTTCAATTCGCGAAACCCTAGTCTAAATTCACTAATTTGACACCTTCCATGTATTAATATCTTATTTGTTTTATCCCCTGTGCCATTTTATCTGCAAGCTTCATAACCCATACAAATGCTGTACGTAAAACTGAAAATAAAGCTTTAAGTCTTTTGTGCTTTGCTAAATGTGTAGCTTCAATATCAAATCCGGAACTTTCCAAATTTTTGAACATACATTCGATTTGCCATCTCATTTTATACAATTCTAAAAAATTAGCTTGATCCACATTTGAGACTACTTTACAGGAATCAACTTTGGCTACTTTGTTCAATATTTTTTTTGCCTGAAATGAAAAATGGAAGAATTAAAAATGATCTCTGTCGATGAAATACCTTGCATTCATTGACGGATAATCTTTGAAATAGGTTCTTTTCTTCTGCATCCTATATTTTCTACAAATATGAAAATTATTGCACATGCGAATTATAAACAGAATTCTCAATTCATTTAATTTGTCAAAACCAGTTTTCGTCTATAATCTCCCTGTCTGCAAGGAATCCGCCAATTCCTATTTCAGGAAGAGCCTCCTTAAATTGAATCCATAATTCAATCCTTTCATCTTCACACGAATTGCCTCGTTAATTTAAGAATTTCCAAAACAAAGGGACGCCTTTTCCTTCCTAGCGCAGTGATAACATTTGAATATTAATATTGGAATCACCTAACTTCCAATTTCTTCTATCCATAATAAGAAATACTAAATCTCTAATACCATTCAATCGAACAATTATTTTGTCAAGATGCATTGGATTAAATCCAACTTCTGAAACAAACCGTTGAAGCCGTCTATTTATACTCAATGTCTTTGCTGTAGAAGGGATTAGCTCGTACATCTTCCATAAATAAATTGCCTGGGTTTTTATAATAGCCTCTATCATGAATTCTTTATTTTAATCTACTAAGATTCAAATATTCGAGTTCAGCTTGTAAAATTTCCAGGATGGCACAAGCTGTGTATTCAGTTGCCATGTCTTGTGGATTAATCGCAATAGATTGAATATCAACCACAAATATGGCAATTACTTATATTTGTAAAAAATATCATATACTTAGCTTTTCACTATTATCTCTTCACTTTTATCTATTTACAATTTTATCTAACCAAACTAACATCCCCGGATATTTCTACAACTTTATCTTGACTGTTGTGATAGGTAAACGTATAGACATAAACGCCTGGAAGTTGTGGGGTATTATTATAATTTCCATCCCATGATTTGCATGGATTCTGTGTATGGTAAATGAGTTCGCCCCAGCGCGAAAATATGGATAAAGAAATTATTTCAGCTGAAGATGCTGGGACCGGTAGCCATTCATCATTTATGCCATCTCCATTGGGAGAAAAGCTATTCGGAATATACCAATCGGGATCATTATTGGGAATGACGATAACTTGAATACTATCTATGTCTGTACATCCATTTTTATCTTTTACTTCAAGAAAATAAACGCCACTTGCTTTTGGTTTTAATATTGGATCTGGACAATCTGTACAGCTTAGTTGTTCCAATGATATCCAATGAAATTGATTTACATTATCTGAATAATTCGCTTTGAGAAATATACTATCGCCTTGTGTGATCTCGATCCGTTCAGGTAGATCCACATATAGATCTTCATAAAAGTAAACCGCATATTCTATAATACTATCGCAATAGATAGTTGAATTAGATTTTTTGCGAAGTGTCCAACTTTTCTCTTCATTGATCGTCACGCCTTCTACTATTACCGAATCTCCATAACAAATAAAAAATTCTATCTGTCTCGTCGGTGTGGGAAGTAAGGATACTTGATGTATGATAGTAGAATCACATGCTGATAAAGCAGAAGATAAATGCTGAACTAATTGGATAGAGTCGTAATAATATTTTCCTAAAACACTTACACTATCACCATGACAAATAGAATACTGCACAATGGTTTTAGGAATACTAGGAATCAGATGGACTTGATGTAGTATCGTCGAGTCGCAGCCTTGATTTGTGATAAAATTTTCTCTGATCGTATCTGCATTTTTTATCCAACGGTTGCTGATCCAGATAGAGTCTTCTGCACAGAGTGAATAATTATTTCGTTGTAAAGGAATAGTGGGCAATACTGAGACTGAATAAAAAATAGTGCTATCACATCCATTGTTGCTATTCAGAATTTCAAAAAAATCTCCAGTTGTTTTTCGCCATGCTCCCGCTAGATAAATGGAATCATTTGCACAGATGTATTGTGTAGGCATAATGGTCGATAGTCGAGGAAAATTTTTAACAATGGTTGTATGAGTAGAGTCGCAGCCATTATTGTTTTTTAGTACTGAATACAAACTGATACTGTCTCTATAATAAACGCCATTAATCAAAATAGAATCCTCACTACACTTATAAATAATCTCTTGTGTAAACTCCACTTTGGGATAGAAAATAAATTCTGTACTATGCATAGAGTCACATCCATTTTGATCCTGAAATTTCTCTGTAAGAATCTCATTCTTGGTGTAGGCATTATTTTGATAAAATGCGGTATCACCATAGCAGTAGAAATATTTTTGTTGTGTTGGGGTAGCCAGTTCATGAACAAAAATATCATGAATGACCAATGAATCAGGACAATCCAAACTATTCTGCAATAGCTCAGATACTCTAGCAGTTTCTGTCCATTTTTTTCCAAATGCAAATACCGTATCACCTCTACATATCTTATGATAGAATAGAGTACTATCTTTTTTTGAGGCTTTGATTTCTACTGTGGACAATGAGTCACAGCCATCCACAGATTGATATAATTTGCTCACGACTCCAGATGTTTTTTCCCATTTGTCAAAGACGAATATACTATCTTGAGCACAAAGTCTATGCTGTGTTTTGGTATTCCATGATAGAGCCACTCTCACACACACAGTCACGATACTATCACAATACTTAGGGTAATGCAGCTTGATATCGAAACAGCTATCTCTCTGTAGATTCTTGAGAAGGATGGTATCGCCCGTCTTCTGTCCATGGATGCTAAAGTCTGTGGCATTGCTCTCGAAGATAATGGAGGCATCTTGCCCTTTGCAGACGACTGTATCTAGTCTTGTCCACTGAAACTCTATATCACAGGCGCAAGGACTCACTGTGACCCAAGCTGTATCGGTGCGGAAGCCACAGCGCGCAGGATAGCTCGCTGCGATCCGATAGACTCCCGGCTGACCGAAATAGACATCTATCGTATCCCCTTGATGTGATCTCAGCTCTGCACCATCAAGCACAGTCCACTGCGTCGCCTCATGAGCACAGGCATCCGTGAGTCGGAATCTCAGTACAGTATCTGGACAGCTGTGCAGAGGCCCATAGATATAAGCCTTGTAGGGGAACTGCATCCCTGAGGGAAATAGTATCGATCCAAAATTACTAAAATAAGGCATCTTCAGTCCCTTGCGCTCGAACTGGCAGGCCACACCCTTCTCGTTGGGCTTATGCACGACAGCGAGATAAGGTCCAAATACTGCTGTGCCTCCTTCAAAATAGATCTTTTCATCTGGCCCTATGATTGGAGCTAATTCTTCTTCGACTCCGAATGTGCCTCGTAAATATATCACCGTCTTACTATTCCGAATGCTATCCTGATTCCTATTAGATAGATCCATCTGATAAACAGCGTCTCCTCCACTGACATACAGCTTACTATTGTCCGATGAAAACTCACACCAATAAACATCTTCTTGATTTGTAGATCGATCCATCACCTCTACACCATTACTGATGATCCCAGTGGCAGGATCAAACTGATGGATTTCTATATAATGCACACCTGTGACTTCTGCTAATGTGGAGCCATCGTGTGAGACCTTGATATGGCCATAAGTGCCCACGGCTCCAAAATCATTGTGATAAACACCTGAATATCCTGTCCATACTGGCGCTGCGGACAAGCCCTGATCTGTGAGCAACCAAACACTATACTGTTCATCTGTGGCTCTCTGTCCTATGACCCACCAGTCCTTGCCATTACAATGTCGCGCGGCGGTGACGCGCTCACCACTATAGGCGAGTATCTTTCTATCTTTCTGGCTCCCTTTGATCAGTCCCTTCCCCCCATTCGCCAATACATTGATGACTGTATGGTGCAAATACTCTATTCGTCCAGTGCGATCATTCGTCTCTGGTTGAAACAAATGGTAGAGAGAGTCATTTCCCGGTTGGGGAAGAAGCAGGGTCATGACACTAGAGCTTCCATACCAAAACCAATGCATACTAAAGTGATTTTTATTATAGAGTTCTAATCCATTCTCGTACAATAAGAGATTGCCATTTCTATCACAAATACTGGTATGTCCTTCTCCTAGTCTTGCCTGAAAATAGCTGATAGTATCTGGTCTGCCTTGATTCCAATCCAAGCCACTATAGCCCATATACCAGATATTCGTCTCTTTGCCACTGGGGCAAGTGTCGATACAGGTCTCTTCCACTCTCACACACACAGTCACGATACTATCACAATACTTAGGGTAGTGCAGTGTGATATCGAAACAGCTATCTCTCTGTAGATTCTTGAGATGGATAGTATCGCCTGTCTTCTGTCCACGGATGCTATAGTCTGTGGCATTGCTCTCGAAGATCATGGAGGCATCTTGCCCCTTGCAGACGACTGTATCTAGTCTGGTCCATCGGAACTCGATATCACAGGCGCATGGACTCACTGTCACCCAAGCTGTATCGGTGCGGAAGCCACAGCGCGCAGGATAGCTCGCTGCGATGCGATAGACTCCTGGCTGACCGAAATAGACATCTATCGTATCCCCTTGATGTGATCTCAGCTCTGCACCATCAAGCACAGTCCACTGCGTCGCCTCATGAGCACAGGCATCCGTGAGTCGGAATCTCAGTACAGTATCTGGACAGCTGTGCAGAGGCCCATAGATATACGCCTTGTAGGGGAACTGCATCCCTGAGGGAAATAGTATCGATCCAAAATTACTAAAATAAGGCATCTTCAGTCCCTTGCGTTCGAACTGACAGGCTACACCCTTCTCGTTGGGCTTATGCACGACAGCGAGATAGGGTCCAAATACTGCTGTGCCTCCTTCAAAATAGATCTTCTCATCGGGTCCTATGATTGGAGCTAGAAAATTTTCAACCCCGAATGTGCCTCGTAAATAAATCACCGTCTTACTGTTCCGAATGCTATCCTGATTCCTATTGGACAGATCCATCTGATAGACAGCGTCTCCTCCACTCACATACAGCTTGCTATTGTCCGATGAAAACTCGCAGAAGTATATGTCTTCTTGATTGGTGGATCGATCCATGACTTCCATCCCATTACTGATGACGCCGGTGGCAGGATCAAATTGATGTATCTCTATATAATGGCTTCCGGTGACTTCTGCTAATGTGGAGCCGTCGTGAGAGACCTTGATATGTCCATAAGTACCCACGGCTCCAAAATCATTGTGATAGACCCCCGAATATCCCGTCCAAACCGGAGCTGCGGACAAGCCCTGATCGGTGAGCAGCCATACACTGTACTGCTCGTCTGTGGCTCTCTGTCCTATGACCCACCAGTCCTTGCCATTGCAATGTCGAGCGGCTGTAATACGCTCACCACTGTAAGCGAGTATCTTTCTGTCTCTCTGACTCCCCTTGATCAGTCCCTTCCCCCCATTCGCCAAGATATTGATGACCGTATGGTATAAATACTCCGTTTTGCCTGTACGAGAATTTGTCTCCGGTTGGAACAAATGGTAGAGTGAGTCATTGCCCGGTTGGGGCAAGAGCAGGGTCATGACACTTGAGCCACCGTACCAGAACCAATGCATTCTGAAGTGATTTTTATTGTAAAGTTCTAAACCATTCTCATACAATAAGAGATTTCCATCTCGGTCGCAGATGCTGGTATGACCTTCTCCTACACGATACTGAAAATAACTGATGGTGTCCGGTCGGCCCTGATTCCAATCCAAGCCACTATAGCCCATATACCAGATATTCGTCTCTTTGCCACTGGGGCAACTGTCCTGTGCAGTGATTTTGGAAGGTGAACATGCAGAGTACAATGTAGTCTTAGCGGATACAGCATCCTTTATACTACAAGTCTGTGTACTGTCAAGAGGTCGCAATGAACAGCTAAAACTAGGGCTAGGGCTTGCTGTATGAATCAAATTCTTGGTGATGACCCCAATCCATAGGACGCAGCCTATCAGACTCAAGAGCCTGACCGGACTTGTATTAGGATTAATCTTGGAATTCATACTGATTCACTAATCGCTGATTTAGATCCGTTGTATAGCTGTTCACTACAAATCTAATTCCATTGTGTTGAATATGAGCTGAATTCGCTTAAATATTTTCAATTTAACTGAGATTTAAGTAGTTTTTCTTCATTTTTTAAAAATAATTAACGAATTCTTTGGCATTCAGCTCTTTTTGCTTACTTTTGCTTTAAGAATATCCACACACTCATACTCCTATTTTTTTTCATTCCTGATGTATAGCACATATCATTGATTGCTAAACTCATTTCTCAAAGGATGTTTTCATTTGTGACCTGCTCCATGCTCTAAAGAAATTCAATTTTATTAACACATTAAAATTTTTACAAGATGAAAAGATTCTTCTCTCTTACTACTTTGCTTGTTTTAATCACTACCGGATTGAATGACAGCCATGCTCAAGGGATCATAGGGCCAATCAGCCCCTGTAACCACAGCCAGACCAGTTACACGGTTGACATGTCGAGCCTTCCCAGTAATAAAAACTACTCACTCAAGTGGTCACTCCAACTGAATAAAGGAACGATAATCAAAGATAATATCGACCCTTGCGAAGTCATGTGGAATACCTCAGGAGCTGATACCTTATCGTAAAAATAACAGCTACTCAATTCACTCCTGTAGAATATAAACTCGGCATCCAGGTCAATCAAATGGAGGATTTTAAGATTGAGCTAAGTCCAATATATTCATGTCCATATCGAAGTGATATTCATATACCTTCCATATGTGTCAATGATACAATTACCGCAAGTACTATATCCGGCAACGACTATGATTACATTTGGGTATATGATGGCATGCTGATCGGGACTAACTCATCAGTGAAATTCACAAGAAGCACAGCACAGCTAAAAAACCTCTGCCTGCAAGTGACCCATAAAGTCAACAAATGTATTTTTTCTCAATGTATCCCTTTGCAATTTGTTGAAAAACCAATGGCAAAAATTGAACTGATAGACTCCTTTCACCAGCCCCTTATTATCTGTAAAAATGAAGAGATTAGATTCAAAAATAAGTTCATCAATTCACACAGTGCGCAATATGAATGGCAGATTCTTAAAGCGAATCAAATCCTAGCGCGATATTATACTAATGAAATCAGCCATAGATTCACTGTTTCCGGGGAAATCAAAGTAAAACTAATCATCACAAACTGCGCTCAATGTGTGCAGATAGATGAAATGAACCTGACCGTGGAAGACAAAAGAGCCATACTCATCTCGTGTCCTAGCGTGGTATGTCAAGACAGTCAGAAAATAGTGCGTTATACTGCTATGGACAGCTGCTCACAGTTTACATGGCAAGTGATCAATGGTCAAATCGTGGCGCAACAAGGGAATACACTCGACGTCATTTGGTCAGAATATCCTCCCGATGGATTTGGCTACGTCATCCTTGATGCGAGTGCATGTGATAGTACTGTCTGTTCTCAAAGAACCATAGTCAAAGTGCCTATCTTACCGACAAAAGGCGTCGATATAGTTGGACCAAAATTGCTCTGCAATCCTGGTCGCGCTACTTATATGATGCCAAAGTGGCCCGGCGCCATGTATTATTGGTCGGTGAGCCCTATGGATTCGGTGCATATAATCAATTCTGGTGCCAATCTTTCGATTGTCAATATTGACTTCTTAAAAGCAGGAAACTACACCATCTCTGTAAGAGTAGAACATCCCTTGGCGGAATGCAGCTTCACCAAAGAATTGGATGTACTGGTGACTCTATTATCTATTGAGCATCGCGATACATTCTGCTTAGACGAAACCAAATCGTTTGAACTTACAGGACTGCTAAATAGTCCTTATGAAATCATTTGGACTATATACAATCCTCCATTTTCTAAAGCAACAAGTAACACCAGATTATTAGATATCCAAGCATTAGATTGGAAATACACCGGATCAAATACTATTTATACTAAAGTTATGGATAAAAATGGATCGTGCGACGTCAGGAGCGATTTTTTGGTAATCAAACCACCCAAAGACTCCATCGCAGGTCCACGAATCATCTGTCCAGATAGTAGCTATCTCTATAGCTGCAATGATCCAGAAACAGAATGGGATGTCAGAGGTGGAGCAGTCATCCAATCGTCGCCTACTTCGAGAGAAATCCAATGGAATCCAAGTGGGCCTTATTTTATTAAATATAGAAGCAAATTGGCATTCTGTTATTCACATTGGGATAGTATCGAAATTCAATCGCACTTGAGCCAAGAAAGTGGTATTACAGGCCCTACAGAAGTATGTTAAGACAGTCGCAGCAGATACAAGGCAATGTACAGTCCAAAGGCCATCATACAATGGCTATCCCTACCAGATTCCATCGGATCTTTCCAACTCATCAACAATAATGAAATAGAAGTCTATTGGTTGGCATATAAAGACTCTACGGCTACGATAAGAATTCAAGTAAGTGACTGCGGCATGACATACTTTGATAGCCTCGTAGTACATATCAATAAGCGATCTAAAGCAATCATTACGGCTTTGAATTTGTGTCAAGGCAATGATGCAATGTTCTCGGTCAATGCCAATTCTTCAAGCTACCTCTGGGAATTTGGAGATGGAGAGACCAAGACGAGCAACACAAATGAAGCATCTCACCGATATAAAGAGCCTGGGATCTATACCGTAAGAGTCTATTGGGATAAAGGTGGTGATGACTGCATTCTAGGCAGCTATACTCTCAAGGAAATAGAGATCATCGCTACAGAATCACCGAGACTCAGCATGGTTAATCTGGATACGGGAGAAGACATGGGCTGCCTTACAGACGATCCTGTCAATGTGATCATTGTAGCATCGATGCCTCGCAGTCAGAATATAACGAGATATTCATGGTATGTGGGGGATTCATTGTATAGTGACACGGGTAGTACATTGACACTATACCATGCCTATCCAAGCTCACCGACTCTCTGCAATGATATAAAATGTATCCCGCATGGAGTGGATTGTCCTGGAGTAGGAAGCATAGCTGTCGCACCCTGCTCTATTTGTGACAGTGAATGTAGCCCTGATATCACGCAAATCTCTGCTAAATGTGCTAGAATAAATTTTGAAGGTCAATTCATCAATTGGGATGATTCATGTATCGTACCAGACCCTCCTATAGGAGATAAATCATTGAAAGGGGTTTGGCTTATCGATGGCCAAATAGTTAAAGAAATTAGAAGAAAAATTGATTTAGAAAGTCAACAATTTGAAGTACAAGAGGCTGGATGGCATACGCTAAGCCTCAAGGCATATATGCAGGGTGAATCGGATACCACTATAGTCTGTGGCGATACCATCGGCATATATCCCAAGGACGCACTGGGCAACTATCCTCAAGATACCTTCTGCGAGCTAAAAGTGGATACTAGCATCTTGGTCAAAACTGTGGCGAACTTTAAAGGCATCTTCTCATGCAACGGCGACCAATACAAGCTGCGACTCAAAGAGTCATTGAGCTATGTGCCTGGTCTATTTGACCCAAATATCTACCGATGGAAAAATACTGAGACAGATGTAGTACTCGGAGAGGGGAAAGAGATAGAGATCCTAGTAGATGGCGGTACTGAGATCATGGTCCTGCTCGAAGTCTTGGACACCAGCAATCCGAATCAAATTATCTCCTGTACCAAGGAGCAAAGTTTCCAAGCCCCAGACAAATTGTTGGCACCAATTATAATTCATAATCAAGTACTTTGTAATAAAGCTTTTTATGATTTTAAAATCGGCAATGATCTCAAAGATATTGTAGAGATACATTGGGACTTTGGTGATGGCTCAGAATCAAACCAATATCAACCCTCTAAATTATATGATAGCCCAAATACTTATATTATTAAAGTCACACTAGAAAACAAATACGGCTGTATAACAGAAAGCCAAGATACAATATTGGTGAAGCAAAATAGAATAAGTGGCTATATACTTATAGCACCGGATACTTGCAAAAATATACAATTGCTCTATTTTCAAAACACATCGCAGGATCCTGTTTCCAGCTATAAATGGAGCACGGGTTCTACTGATTCATTTACTTATGTGAATAAAGACGGTCAATATATGCTAGAAGTGACTAATCCAATAGGTTGCTACTATAAATTTTCAAGAACAATAAAGAATCAGTTACAATTAGCATTCTTGGATACGATCAAGGGACCGAAACAATTCTGTACAAATGGAGCCTTAGTTAAATACACATATCGAATAAATAGAGATACAAACCTATATAGATATGAATTCAGTATTGAAACTATACCTGCCACAATACCTATCACAAACTATTCGATGAACAATAGTTCAGGAACGATTACAATCACTTTGAATAATCTATTGGGCTATAAGGGCAGTTACTTAATCACAGTTCGGGCATTTAGAAAAGGGTCGAATATTCTATGTGACGAATTGGTGTATGAATTTAAAGCAAATGAAGCACAGATCCCTTATCCAAAAATTGACTCAACTTCGATTCAATGTGATCCATTTTCAGCCAGATTATATGATTCACTAGGAAGGAATATCATTTGGACTGATTTCAATATTACATCAAATGAAATTATTATCACAAAACCTGGTTTTATACAAACAAAACTAATAAGTATAGATGGTTGCATTTCGAACAAATCAATTTTATTAGATCCTTTACCCGATTTTTCATTTTTCTTATCGGGATGTTATGAAAGATGTGACACAACGATATACACCAATAAGCTCGTTATTCCAGGAAGTGCAGACACTAGAAAGTATAAAAAATGGGCATACATCCAAGACGACAATGTCATTTTATCAGGACAAAATAGTGTGGTAGGCGATCTTCATCTCGGTGTCGAAAACGAAGGAAAAATTTATCTTGTACTAGAAAATTATCTTGGATGTAAAGATACATCAGAAGCATTTTGTCTTGTGATAAAATACTGTCGTGATACTTTTGTCTGTGACTCATTACATATACTCTATGACAGTATAACTGTCATAAAAGATAGTATAAATTGCGTCAATGGCGAACAGTATTTCACCATAAAAGCCGAACTAGCGACCAATCCTATCACAGATATATGTGCGCCTAATCCAATCCTAATTACAAATGCAGTATGGACTAAACCGGTGCAAGCAAGAAGGAACGGAGGAAAATGGATCTTGGATCAAGGTCAATTTAAATTATCAAAAGAGCAATGCGAATCTGTAACTAAAGCCACAATAAAACTGTGCTACAATAACATTGAATGTGATGTTGATATACCATTTACATTAGATTGTACTGATGATTGTTTTGATTGCTCTGTTGTGCCTAACTTTAGTTGCCCACATATTTATATCCAACAAGTTAGTTTTGACTGTGCTAGTCAATCAGGCTTCTATACCATTAATGGTGAATTGGCGGCACCATCAGGATGGAGTATATGTAGTCCAAACCCAATAGAATTAGATAGTTTAGTTTGGGATGAATTACCTACAGTTACTCAAAATCCATTATATCCACAGTTGTTTACTATTACCGGAGGCAAGTTTAAAATTCCTTTGAACCAATGCACTGGAAGTCTAAAAGTCAGAATACGATTATGCAAAGGAGCGACAGTGTGTAAGAAGGAGTATGTCTGGCCATTTGCATGCTATGGTCAAGGTCAATGTTATGATGAGCAAGTTACAATCCAATTAAATGGTGAAGGACCTAGTATTAAAATGAATATAACTGGCATGGTGGATAATATATTGAATTGTAACCCAACGTATCCATATCTAAGAGCAGTATTGTATTATTGGCCTCAGTGTACACAAATGATAGCTCAAAAAACGATTACCAAACCACAGTATGGAGAAAGTTATAATTTTGATTTTACACTCTTTCCACCTATACAAACCTGTTATTGTGTAAGATTATTTTATTGCACTGCATTGATTGGGGGAAATTGTATTCCAGCATGTACATTTAATTCATGTAATGGTTATTATGGGGATTTAAGAACTGGAACAGATGGAAATATTAATACAAATATTACTTGTGTTGAAAACAATCCTATTGCAGGTTTAAACAGTTACAACTTTAATATAAACTATGGAGGAACAGGAACTGGTGTTATCATAGATAGTCTGAATATAATTACTAATAATATTTCAATCAATGGAATTTCTAAAACTAATGGTGAACTCAATGGCTCCTTTACATTACCAGATACCATTAGTAATATTAATTTCGAAATTTTTGTAGGGAATCAAAATTATTCCGAATCAACAGTAATTGTGTTAGGTAATAGTACTTTGCCTCCGTGCGGTCAAATCAGTAATCAGAGATCAAGAACAGTTTTTAATTATGATTTGCAAATTACTCCAAATCCAAGTAATGAAAGTACGATCGTAAATTACAAATACAACAAAGATTGTAAGAAATGTTATTTACGATTATTTAATTATTCAGGAGAAGAAATCACAATTAAAACCCCTTGTGATCTCAGCAACAAGTTAGAAATTAATACAAGTAAATACGCAGAAGGAATTTACGTAGTGGTGCTTGAAGAAGATGGAATTTTCAGGTCTATGGAAAGATTAGTTATCATGCGTTAGAAATAATTTCAATAACTACAATAATAAAGGCGAGGAATCCTCGCCTTTATCATTTCCTGAAATGGACATGAGTTCAATTATCCCAGATTCCGCATTAGGGAAAAAGAAGTTATTCTGTGGTCAGAATCCTACAGCTTAGCGTTAGAAAAAAAGTCATATGAAATTCGAGCTATCCTTTACAAATAAAGAGCTTACACCATGGCATGGATTGGTTTTTTTGAAGTAAATGTTAGACAAAATTGACTCTAGGGGGCAAGTTGAATCTCGCCATCCATTATCCGGTCAAAGTTCTCATATAGGTCATTGTGTTCCTGTATTCTTAGAGTCATTCGTAAGCAGAATTTGGTGTAGGGCCAAACGATTTTTGCATAAGGATTCACTAGTGCTGATCATGCTCTTACTAAAGTCTTTAATGAGAAGCAAGTTCAAGGTCAAGATGCATACCAGAGATATCTAAGCAAACTTGATCAGAAAACAAACATTAAAGTAAATCGCCATTTTCATTCATGGGTCTTTATCTCCTTGCAACTCAAAAAAATACAACTTTTCCAAAAAACCAAAGAATTGTTTACTTTTGATCATTAAAACTTAAACAAAATCATTTTTTATGGAAGGACTAATTCACATTAATTGGATTGCACTTTTTGTAGCATCATTAATCCCTTTTGTCACAGGATTTATATTTTATCATCCCAAAGTTGCCGGCACAAAGTGGATGGTGGCAGCAGGACTAACAGAAGAACAATTGAAAGGTGCTAATATGGGCCTCATTTTTGGGGTATCTTTTATCCTAAACTTTATGATTGCATTCGGAATACAATTTTTTGTGATCCATCAGTGGGGCATGATCGGTGTACTGATGGGTGGGCAGGATGCAATGAATCCAAGCTCTGAAGCAGCTCAGACTGCAAGGACGCTTTTCGAGAAATATGGCAATAATTTTCGCACTTTTAGACATGGGGCAATGCATGGAGGATTTGCAGGTTTGCTGATAGCATCCGCAATTATTGGTGTCAACTCAATGTTTGAAAGAAGGTCATTCAGTTATATTTTGATCAATGGAATATACTGGATCATCACTTTAGCATTGGTTGGCGGTCTAGTCTGCGCATGGGTTTAATGAAATAAAAATCCTTTTCACTTTAAACCATTATTTCAATTTGGAAAATTGAGATAATGGTTTTTTTATGACTCTATCACTTCATTTGCCTCATCCAGGTGGCCATTGATAGAATCAATGTAATTGCAAAAATGATATATAACAGAACAATATAATCACTAACCAACTTTGGAAAATAATGACCAAGAATCAGATAAGCAGAACCAATGCAAAGTTTTAAAGGAATCAGTTCTGCATTGGTCCAGGTTGATTTTTTTGAAAAAAGATTCATAATAATTTTTTACAATTGAAAAATTTGTACCGACATTTCAAGTTGTTCTACAAGATTTTAATAAATAAACAACAATTGTTGATTGAACATTAAACCATGTAAAATCCTTTAATAATGCAAGCTTCTTAATCATAATCTATTGGGCTTGCAATTTATAAATTTTGCTTTTCTCTATCCCGGATATTTTTACAAAGATACGACGTTAATTATCTATAAAACCGGCGATCACCATAAGCTTTTTTTAACATGTTATGACTATAAATTCGCCCAAGGATGCTGCATCACCCTTCCTGTAATGATTTAGAATTTTACAAATCCGAAAATCGGGAAAACCAGTACATTTGCGTGGCCTCAAGCTTCATAATTTAGATAGATTCCATTAAAAAATTACCTGTGTTCGCGATGACAAAACAATTGATTATCATGTGTTTGAGTCTGCTCTTAATTGAGTCCAGCCTCAATTCGCAAGTGTGGATTAATGAATTCCTGGCTTCCAATGTCGGCAATTTGGCTGATCCGCAATACGGTGTCTATTCGGACTGGATTGAGCTCTATAATGAAGGAAGCACATCAATCAATCTGAGTGGTTGGTCACTGTCTGATGAGGAGACCAATAATCCCACCTGGCATTTCCCTCAAAATATAAGCATAGCCCCAAAATCATATTTGCTGGTTTGGGCGGATGGACAAAACACCGGGCTGTATACAGATTTTAAACTCAGCGCGGACGGAGAAAGCGTGGTGCTGTATAATTCTGTTGGTCAATTGGTAGACTTCCTCCCTTTTGGTTCTCAAAATCAGGACGTTTCTTACGGAAGAAAAACGGATGGTTCTAAAGATCTCGGTTTATTTACAACACCAACTCCCGGTAAATCTAATAATTCAAGCAAATTCTTTTCATCAGCAGTCGAACAAGTGCCCGTTTTTTCAGTTAACGGAGGATTTTTTAGCAAGGCCATTGAGCTTGATATCAAAAATCTGTACAATACAGGGACAATCAGATTTACATCAGACGGTTCGGATCCATCTGAAACCAGTTTAATATTTTCAGTTCCAATATTGATTAATCAAACCACAGTTGTTAAAGCCCGGATGTTTTATCCAAACCAAATCCCAGGTCCAATTGTGACAAATACCTACTTTATCAATGAAAAATTTGAGCAACGCAAGTTGCCTGTACTTTCTTTATCCACTCACCCTGATTATTTCTATGGAAAAGATAGTGGATTGTATGTACAAAATTTTAAACCTGAGTGGGAATATCCCATCCATTTGGAATTCTATCAAAATGATGGCTTGCTTGGATTTCATCATGATGCAGGTGTACAAGTAGGGGGATTGAATGCCTGGATATTACCTCAAAAACTCCTCAATATTTATTCGCGAAAAGCCTATGGATCAGGTAAATTCAATTTCCAGATTTTTCCCCGAAATAAAAGAAATGAATTTGGAGACCTGATTTTAAGATGCTCTGGTAATGATTGGTCAAATACCCTCTTTAGAGATGGACTTATGCAATCATTAATACATGATTATGCAGACTTGGATGCTCAGGATTTTAGACCAACGTCTGTTTATATAAATGGCAAATATCTTGGAATACATAATATCAGAGAAAAACAAGACGCTGACTACTGTAATTATTACCACCAAATCAATGAAGATAGTTTGGACTATATTGAAAATAATACAGAAGTAAAAGAAGGCAATTTAAATTCATACAATTCCATGGTCGGCCTGCTGAGTGCAGGGGTTCAGTCCGATACCAATTTTGCTTTGTTACAGTCGATAATGGACACTAAAAACTATACTGACTATATTATCTCACAAATATTTTCGGCAAATACTTCTTGGGGTCATAATGTATCCTGTTTCAAAAATCGGTCCGGAGCAAATCAATGGAGGTGGTTATTGCATGATTATGATCGTGGTTTTGACTTGGCCAACGTCAATTCTACCGGGATGAATTGGGCAACCGCCACAAATGGACAATCTTATAGCAATCCTGCATGGGCAACTTTGTTTTTGCGCAAAATGCTGGAAAATAACAACTACAAAAAGGCGTTTATCTCACGATTTGCTGATCATTTATACGTGAGTTACCATCCTGTAACCATTGAGAATAAAATAAATTACTTTGCAAATCTCATCAGATCGGAGATGCCTTACCAAATAGCGAGGTGGAAAGGCACAACATCTTCTTATGGAGACGCCATACCCACTTTAGAATTTTGGGAAAATGAAGTTTCGCAACTAAAAGAATACGGCATACAACGCAATGCATTTATGTGGACTGATCTTCTTAACTTTTTTAATTTGGCTGGACTAAGCACATTAAATTTATATATAAGTTCAACTGATGCCGGTACTATCAAATTACATGATTTTAAAATTCCTACATTTCCTTGGAAAGGAACTTATCTCCAAAAAATTGAATTGACACTACAAGCTAATGCTAATCCGGGTTTTCAATTCCACCATTGGGAAAAAATAATGACCAGTGCGCATAGTATTTTTCCTCTGCAAAGTACCTGGAAATACAGAGATGAGGCTCTGGCACCTCCGGCTGATTGGAACAGTCCGAATTATGATGATAGAAATTGGACTCAAGGAAAAGCTGAATTTGGATATGGTGACGGTGATGAAGCGACAACCCTCCAATATGGGAATGATCCAAACAACAAAACAATCACATATTATTTCAGACAAAACTTCCATATAGATACAATATCAAATATTGTGAATTTATTTTTTCGCTTTAAGGCAGATGATGGAGCAGTTATTTATGTCAATGGCAAAGAAATTTATCGTTTCAATGTTCCTTCACAGCCAACTAAAATTGAATTCAATACTCTAGCCAGTAGTAATATCAGTGGCACAGCGGAAAATGAATTTAGATCCATAGAAATTCCAAAAACAACCTTACAATCAGGAGAAAATCTGATCGCTGTGGAGGTCCACCAGGTGAATCCAAGCAGTTCTGATATCAGTTTTGAAGGAGAACTTTTAGCTGAATATGTAAGTTCGGTGACAATTGTTCAATACTCTCCGATTTATTCATTGCAACTGGAAAAAGAAGCGAGCAATCTAAGGGCTGTATTTGAAATCGATGGTCATTGTGGTATACTATCTGAAAACATCTCCACAGATACAAAACTGGTCAAAGCCTGTTCCCCATATATCGCAACAGGAAATGTCCTTGTAAAAACCGGAGTTAAATTGAGTATTGAACCCGGAGTTGAAATCAAATTTCCGGCAGCTTGTAATTTAATAATCAATGGGCATCTCGATGCTCAAGGCTCAGAAAAAGAACCAATCATCTTTAGTGGCCTTAATGACAAAACAATATGGGGAGGATTATTCTTCCAAAACTCTGACAGCACTAATTTCCTCAATTTTGCTCAATTTACAAACGCAAGTGCTGGCTTAGATCGCACCTATCAACCAGCAGCCATCAGTTGTTATCATGCTGATCTTTCAATGGATCATTTACAGTTGACAAATGTGATGGACAATCCTATATTTTCACGATTTTCAAACATCGTATTAAGAAACTCCAATATAAAATCTAAAGTAACAGGAGATTGTATCAATGTGAAGCAAGGATTTGCTATTGTTGAGAATTGTGAATTTGAGGGATCTATAGAACAAGATATGGATGCTATTGATTATGATGGAGTTAAAAATGGAATCGTAAAAAACAACATCATTCATGATTTTAGAGGCGACAACAATGATGGGTTAGATATTGGAGAAAAGTGTGAAAATCTTGAAATCGAAAATAATTATATTTATCATTGCTTCGACAAAGGCATTTCTGTTGGACAGCAATCGACAGCAAGCTTGTTTGACAATACAATTGTTTACACGACTATTGGCATCGCACTGAAAGATCAAAGCAAAGCTACCATTGATCATTGCACTTTTTTTGGGAATCAGCAAGGAGTATCTGCTTACGAGAAAAACTCAGGCTTATTAGGAGGGTCTGGTATAATCACAAACTGTATTGTAAGTAATGCCTCATCCGACGCTTATCGCGCTGATACATTCAGCAGTTTAAACTTTGTTGATTGTCTATCGGATTTGGATCCGGGATTACCTAATCGTGGTGATATAAATGAAAATCCCGAATTTGTGAACCCAACGTATTACAATTTTCAACTCAAGTCAGGGTCACCTGCGATAGGCAAGGCATCAGATGCATCAAATCTTGGAACAAGAAATGTACGGCCGCAATCTGAAATCTACCAACTTTTGATTTCCGAGATCCTTTATGATGATTCACTCAGTAATTATCCTGAATATTTAGAAATTTACAATCCAGGGAATAAAGATATTTCATTAGCCAACTATAGAATATCTGAAGGGGTAGAATATGTTTTCGAAACTCCTGCTATTATTCATGCAAAAGAAGCTATCATTATCACCAGTGACAAAATCAAATTTAGTCAATTTCAGGGACAAGTTTTCCAATGGACTGACGGTAAATTAAAAAATGAAGGTGAAAGAATTCTTCTATTCGACAAGGATGGAATCCTCGTCGATTTTGTCAATTTTGACAATAAAGCACCTTGGCCTCCAGTTAATATGCTTGGTGGAAAATCCATTGAACTCATTAGTGCCAATTTGGACAATCATTTTGGTTCGAACTGGAAATACAGTGAGACTACAGGAGGAAGTCCAGGTAGCTTTACAGAAATCTCTAATGCGGATCAAGTTCAAAATTCATCCTTTAAATTAAGACCTCAACCTGCTTCAGATTGGGTTGAATTGGAATTTGAACATTCGGTAAACGATGCAAATTGTTATGTTTATAATATGTTGGGAGTTTGTTGTTCGGCCCAAAAAGCAAATGGTATAAATTTAAAAATTAACCTAATCGACAAGAACTTTTCTGATGGAAATTATTTAGTTCAGGTGATAGATAAAAATGGAACAAGCAGTTCACAACTATTAAGCATTGTTAAATAATTGCTATTGACTTTCTGGATATTTTTTGAATTTTATTATTAGTTATTCAGTGCTTCAGAAAGATTCATGCTCCACTTGTACACAAGATTTATCCTTTAATGGAATATTTCCAAAGAATTAGTTCATGATATTATTCATTTTATTTTGTTCAGAGACTAAGTTATACTACACACCATTATAGTCCTGTCCTATTCCACGTAGGTATCAAGCAAATATTGATTTGCGACAAATAAACTTCAATTTTATAAGAAACAGTCTCGTTGAGAAATGTTATTGATTTTTTACTAATGCAAATTTATTCCATGTATTTTCATTTGATTTTGAATCTATTATCACAATTTGACCACTTATTTTAATTGTGGCTTATTTTATATTAATATTTTTAGTAATGTGTATTAACACCATATTTAGGCGGTTAACTTTTACTTTACACAAATTTATTATACCTTTGCGTTTCTGTTTTCGCAGATCATGCTCGATTTTATGAAATTAAATTTCTAGAATTAAGCCTACTGCCAACCCATTCATCGATCCTTATTTTACATTTTATGCGTTTGACGGCTTCATTATTTATTGGTTTTATCTTGCTCAGCGCTTGGACTTTTGCGCCTGCGGGTACTGGCGTCCCATCTGACAAACCAGGTTCACCTATTGTTGTGGGCAGTCCATTTTTTGAAGATGAAGTAAAAGCAAGGCTTTCAGGTATGTATAGCATTGTAGGCGAGGTGCCTATTGATGAAGATGTAATGGATCAGGTTAAGAGATTTGTGTCAGTGGATAGAACTGCCAGTAAAATGCTATTGCAGAGAAGGGAGCAATTTTTTCCAGTATTGGACAAGTTGTTTATGGAAGCCGATCTCCCTTCTGATTTGAAGTTCTTAGCCGCAATCGAATCCGGTCTCAATCCGGCAGCCAAATCGGGAGTTGGTGCAGCAGGTTTATGGCAATTCATGCCAGGTACCGCAAAAATCTTAGGTTTAAAAGTTGATGCAGCCATGGATCAGCGGTTGGACGTTGTTCTTTCAACTAAAGCAGCAATCAAATACCTTCAAAAACTTTACAATCTTTTTGGAGATTGGGCGCTGGCATTAGCAGCTTATAACTGTGGAGAGCAAAAAATCATAGACCTAATTGACTCAGGAGTACCCAAAAATTTTTGGGAAATGCGAAAGTATTTGCCTAGGCAGACACAACTTTTTGTTCCCGCGTTCATCGGTATGAACTATATGATGCAATTTTATGGCGAACATGACCTGCTTCCGGATGCAGATGAGCCATTACATTTACCATTGTCATATGCCAAAGTATACAAGGAAATGCAGGTCTCTGACTTGCTATCCAGTACCAAAATAGATAAAGACATCTTTTATTTTTACAACCCTGCATATAGAAAAGGTAATATTCCAGGCAAAAAAGAAGGAATATTCATTGCACTTCCAGATAGTCTAATGAGTTCTTTTGTCGATTACTATGTTATCAAATTTGAAACAAAGGACGGCTTAACCCCTGAAGAGGTTCGCTCTTTAAATCCTGAAGACAATTATCTGGAAGTGATCAGTTTCTCCAGACCATATGTTTTCCAGCCTGAAGGCGTTATCAGTTACCTCTCAACTGAAGTGGCTTATACAAAACCAGAGATCATTCCTACTAAAGAAAAACTTGCAGACCTTTCTCCAAATTTAGAAGAAAGCAGGCTGATTCGACACATTGTGAAAGCCAAGGAATCCATTGCTGATGTGGCCATCCAATATCCTAATGTTGGAATACGCGACTTGATAGATTGGAATCAACTCGACATTTCACAGGCTTTACAGCCTGGGCAAATCCTTTTGATCAGAAATCGGAGCTAAAAGAGAACTTCACTGACTCCTTAATTAACTTATTATTTTAACAAAGCTTAATCCGTATTAACAGCAAGGTTTAAATGTCATAATACATTTGCGCTAAAATTAAAATCCAACACACAATGAAAAATTTAGCAATCGTATTATTTGTTTCTCTTTTGATCGTTTCTTGCAAAAACAACGAACAATTTCGTGCACCAATTGATGCTTTAGCAGCAGACTGGGAAAAATCTACTGGTAATGTAGCAGAAATTGGAAATTTAATTTCAGGACTTCAGTCTAATTTGACTTCAATGAAAGACAGTTTCGTTGTTGATCCAAAATTGAAATTGACGCCAACGGCAACAGCTACAATTGACTCTTTGAAAAATACCTACATGGCGTCCTTAAATAACGTTGAAGGTTTGACTAAAGGTTATTCAGAGTTTTCAACAAAATGGACTGATCTTACTAGCAAAATGAACAGCCTTAAAGAAGGTTTGGCAGCAAACAAATTGGAAGGAGACGTTATGGCTCAAATCAATGAATTGAAAAATTCTGTAGCTGAGGCTACTACAATGACTGAAGGTTACAAATCAAAGTTAGAAATGATCAGAGCAAACTCAATGTCTGTATATCAAAGTTTCAAAGCAGCATTGATGCCTGCAAAAAAATAAGTCTTGAGTGACATACATTCAGTCTAAAATAGTCTGAACCAAGTTCACTTTAGGAATGAAGAATTAAGAAAAGAGTCTGGAAATATTCCAGGCTCTTTTTTCTTTATGACCTTTAGAGTTTATAACATCTATACTCCATGAATTGAGTAACTTGTTTCACCCACATTTTTACTTTTAGATTCGTATTGAGAATCAAACCAACAATAAAATCATGGGTTTTGATGTAACCGGATGATTTCGCCAAGCGAAAAACGAAAGAGCAATTTTACTGGATTATGAGGGAATCGATCAAATTTTCGCTTGGCATTGCAATAGCAAATCATTGAATAAACAATTGTTTTTTTCAAATTCCATTAGTAACTATAATGATTGAACTAAGTGCAGTTGAACTTTTGGCTTGTCTAAAAGATATCTATCCTTGCTAATCAAGCACATTATAACGAATTGATTTTGAAATCAATTTGCTATGTAATACAAATTAAGCAATATCATTTGGGTTAGTAGTCCAGAAAAGTAATTCTACAAGCATCATCCGTATATCCGGTCACCATTCGTTCATTATCTCGAGCCAGAAATAATGCTTTGATAATATTAGCATCAGTTGTTGCCCCAATATAATTTTGATTGGCACCGGGAAACTTATACGCGAATACACGACCATCATTATAAATTCTCAATCGTGAAATTTTGACCCCTGAAAATACTGCACCACAACTACCCTTACTTGATTCGTGTTCGAGTTGTAAACCGTTCTTGCTTTTTGTGGTGCTTGACTTTTTTTTCATCACTTTCGTTTTTTCAGTTGGTGAGTTTGTTTTTGATCTTAGTTTTGCCATATTCACTTTATTATATTAGTGTCGATTTATGGTAAAATATTCCAATTTTCAGTTTCTAATGTTCATTTTTTTTCAAATTAGATATCGATTTCCTTTTGTACGCAACATCTTACGTCTGAATCCTTAACTTTGAGCCAAATTATACAAATTGATGAAAAAGCATAATTTTTACGCCGGGCCAGCGATATTGCCTCAATCTGTCTTACAGGAAGCAGCTCAGGCTGTTTTGGATTTTAACGGAAGTGGGCTTTCTCTACTTGAAATTTCTCATCGAAGTAAAGATTTTGAAGCTGTAATGCATGAATCCGACGAAAGAGTGAAGAAACTTCTTCAGATTGGTGATGAATATGCAGTGCTTTTTCTTGGTGGAGGTGCAAGTTCTCAATTTTCAATGGTTCCAATGAATCTATTACGAGATGGTGAAAAAGCCTATTACAGCAATACCGGAGTATGGGCCAGTGGTGCGATCCGTGAAGCAAAATTATTCGGTCAGGCAGTGGTTTTGGCAAGTTCAGAATCTGACCAATTTAGGCATATACCGAGAGATTATAATATTCCAAATGATGGTGCTTATTTCCACATGACATCAAACAATACAATATATGGCAGTCAATACCACTGGTGGCCTCAATCGGAATTGCCATTGATTTGCGATATGTCGTCTGATTTATTTTCCAGACCTGTAGAAGGCAATAAATTTGGGCTCATCTATGCCGGGGCACAAAAAAACCTGGGACCTGCAGGTGTCACACTTGTGGTAATCCACAAAAATCTGATATCTAGAAGTGGGCGCAAACTACCTGCAATGTTGGATTATAAAACACATGCGGAAAAAGGATCAATGTACAACACGCCTCCAGCATTCCCAATCTATGTTAGTTTGTTGACAATGAGATGGATTGAAAAAATAGGAGGACTGGAAAAGATTCAGGCTTTAAATCAAGCAAAAGCCAATTTGCTATACGCTGAAATTGATCGCAATTCATGTTTTGAAGGCACTGTTAAAGTTGAAGATAGATCTCTGATGAATGTTGTTTTTGTACCAAAAAAACAAGAATACGAAAGCATGTTTTTGGAACGATGCAAAGCTGCTGGTTGTGTTGGTCTGAATGGTCACAGATCCGTAGGTGGTTTTAGAGCATCACTTTACAATGCATTAGAACTATCCAGTGTTGAAACATTGGTAAATCTTATGCAGGATTTCGAAAAAAATGTCGGATAAGTCTTTTACATATGATCAGGAGGACAAAGCTCCGATTTGACGAACTTAATATCTTGCTGGAAATCCACCTGGAAAGACGTTCTTCTGCACGGGTATCTTTGGGTAAGGATAAGGCAATCCTTAGAATCCCTTTTCTGAGTTCAATCCCCGATACAGAAAAACATATTGAATGGGCAAAAAACTGGATTGGTGATCGAATCAAAAGTGATGCTTCACTAAAAGAAAGATATTCTGCCAAAGCATACGTCAGTGGAAAAAAATATATGGTACTCGGGGAAGAGATCGTCCTCCAAGTTGTTGAAAAAGGTACAGATCAGGTAGCCAAGGCTAATCTGGTAGAAAATACTCTTCAGATCTATCTTCCTGAAGGATTGGAAGACGATCAAAAAAAAGAGGTCTGCTCTACTGTTATTCATGGCTTGATTAGCAGACGTTTCTTACCTCGGTTGAAGATGAGAGTTTTTGAATTGAACCACAAGCATTATCAGCGAACTTACCGAAATGTAAAGATTAGGCATAATCACAGTAATTGGGGATCTTGCAGTACTGCAGGTAACCTGAGTTTTAGTTCCAGACTTTTATTGACTCCTTTGTTTGTGTACGATTATGTAATCATACATGAACTCGCACATTTGGTCGAACACAACCATTCAGACAGATTTTGGGCCCAGGTAGCCAGGGCTATGCCGGATTTTCAGAGAGCTGAGGATTGGTTGCGTATCCATGGAGAAAAATGCTTTTGGTAATTACTTATTTGATTGTCTTTGCTTTATATATATAAAATAATCGGAAATATTTTTTTTAAAAGCTTTAAGAATAGAAAATAATACATTCAAATACTTGGTATATAAAATATTTCTATACTTGTGGCAAATTTTTAATCACAATCAAAACTTAAAACAATGAAAAGATTCTTTCAACTATTGGTGCTTTTGGCATTTGTATCAGTTTCAGCTTCGGCACAAGGAAACCTATTCGTAGGTGGTCAATTAAGTTTTTCAAGCAATGATTCAGAAAACTCATTTACAGTGTCCCCTAATCTTGGATACAGGATCAATGAGCACATGGTACTCGTAGGAGCAGTTGGTTTTACTTCAGGAACCACAGATAAAGATTTGATCTCAGAAACAAAAACGAGCGGATTTGGTCTTGGTGCAGAATTGAGATATGGCTGGATGTCAGGAGATAATGTATTTTGGTTTCTTGCGCCGGGAGTTAATTTCGGATCTTCGAAAGTAACAATAAGTGACGTTGATTCAAAATCAACAAACTTTGGAATTGCCCTTCGCCCAGGTATATCTTATCAAATGTCTGACAGATGGTCAGTAACTTCTCATTTTGGCAGTTTAGCATATGATAGCGTAAAACCTAAAGATGGAGATGCTGTAAATACATTCGGTTTGAATTTGGACTTAGACAATATTGATTTCGGTTTGAGCTTCCATTTCTAATCATTAAAAATTAAAGTCAATTAGAAGGCAGTCCTCCGAGGCTGCCTTTTTTATTTGTAGGCTAAGCGGATTTAACTTAGTTTAGCATCTCAATTGCAAACTATTTTATGCAAATTTTACAATCCAAAACAGCTCTAGTCACAGGCGGAAGCAGAGGAATAGGTGCTGCCATAGCAGAAAGATTGGCCTCTGAGGGTGCCAACGTGGCCATAAGCTATCAGTCTTCCCCTGAAAAAGCGAATGAGCTTATTCAGAAATTACAATCTTATGGTATTCAAGCCAAAGCATATCAATCCAATGCAGCTGATTTTCAGCAAAGCGAACTTTTGGTCCAAAACGTAATTCAAGAACTCGGAGGATTGGATATCCTAGTCAACAATGCTGGGATTACAAAAGACAATCTGTTGCTCAGGATGACTGAAGAACAATGGGACTCTGTCATCAATACCAATTTGAAGTCGGTTTTTAATCTCACCAAATTCGCCACAAAACATATGATGCGTCAACGATCGGGCAGCATCATCAACATCAGCTCTGTGGTAGGCGAATTTGGAAATGCCGGGCAATCCAACTATGCGGCGTCGAAAGCCGGTATAGCAGGTTTTACCAAATCTATAGCAAAAGAACTTGCCTCCAGAAATATTCGATGCAATGCAATAGCTCCAGGGTTTATAGAAACGGATATGACCCATGTTTTGGACGAAGCTACGAAAGCTACTTTCATCAAAAACATTCCTCTAGGAAGGTTGGCATCGGTAAAAGAGGTAGCAGATGTGGTGCTTTTCCTTGCCGGAGAGCAATCCTCATATGTTACAGGTCAGATCATCAGTGTCTGTGGCGGGATGAACATCTAAAACTTCTGAAAGAAAATGATCGCCATTCGAGATATTCTGGTAAGTGAAGATATCATAGAAGAACAGTTTATATGTTCGTTGGATCGGTGCAAAGGAGCTTGTTGTTACGAAGGTGATCTTGGAGCCCCTCTTCAGGATGAAGAGCTCGATATTCTCGATGAAATTTATCCAAAAGTCCGACCATATCTCTCTCAACGATCTATTGAAGTCATTGAAAATAATGGACTTTATGCATTTTATAAAGATTTAGGGTCCTATGGTACACAACTAGATAAAGGTGGACCTTGTGTATTTATGGGCTCAGATCCAACTGGTGTAGCATATTGCAATATTGAAAAAGCATGGAAAGACGGCCTCATTGATTTTCGGAAACCTATCTCCTGTCATCTTTATCCTATCAGAGTATTATCGAACAAAAACCAAGGGTTTACAGCAATAAATTACGACAGATGGGAAATTTGCAATCCGGGCTGCCAACTGGGTAAACAGGAAAAAATGCCCTTATATAAATTTGTCAAAGAAGCCATTATTAGACGTTTTGGAGCTCAATTTTACGATGAGCTGGGCGAAATCGCACAAGACTTGTCAAAGGAAAGCCAGGACCAGTAGAATGAAATATGCTCTACGATCCAAAATTCAGAGAAATCTCATTGAAAATCAAGCACAAAGAGCTTATCTTTGCGACTCTTAAAAAAGAAACTACAGCTCCGCTGACATTTTTTACTAAAAAGTTGAACTACAAAGACTTAATTTAGAATCATGGGATTGATAAGCAATATCAGAAAGCATCTATGGTTTGTGACGATTTTGATTGCACTCGCCTTGATCGGTTTTATTGTGATGGATATGACAACCGGCAAAGGTGCAATTTTTAACAATACAGACACTTTGGGCAAGGTAGCCGGTGAAAAAATCAACTACAAGGATTTTTTGCAAACCGAAAAAGTCCTTTACAACAACACAGATGTTGACTATTTTGGACGTAAGGAGTACTTGTGGAACCAATATGTTGAAAGAATTTTACTGAACAAAGAAGCCGATAACAATGGTACTGGTGTCTCTGAACCTGAACTCAAGGAGTTGGAATTTGGTAACTTTTTGTCTCCGGTGATCCAAAGGAACTTCCGCAACCCTTCCACAGGAGTTGTAAACCGAGAGCAGTTGAACCAATTTAAAAATGGCCTGGAAAACGAAAGCCTGCCAGCTCAGTTGACGGAATTTTGGAAAGTACAGGAAAAAGAAATCATCAAGGACAGGATGTACACAAAGCTCAACAACATCGTGAGCAAATCGCTGCATATGCCAAACTTCATGGTGGAGAGAAATCAAGTCGAAAGCAATACCAAATATACACTTATAGCGTCCAGGGTTCCTTATACGGCTATGAAGGATGATGAAGTTGAAGTAAAAGATGAAGACTACAAATCATATATAGACGCCAATCCCGGGCTTTACAAAAATGATGAAGAATCACGCACCTTGAAATATGCAGTAATACCGGTAGAGGCTACATATCAGGACTCAGCCAACATTAGAAAAATTTTAGAGGATAAAATAGCCTCTTTCAGGGATTCTAAAGACGATTCTTTATTCGTCGTAACCAATTTAGGTAAATGGGAAGAAACCTACATTACTCCGGAAAAAATATCTAAAGGTCTCGGACAAGAAATTTACAATAAAAATGTAGGGGATGTTTATGGCCCATATGTGGACGAAGGTGAGTTTCGACTTGCTAAGGTCTTGGGTAAAAAAGTATTGGCAGATTCTGTTAAATCCAGACATATTCTCCGTAGAGTATCTACTCAAGCTGAGTTTATAGCAGCAACCAATTTGTTAGACTCATTGAAAAATCTGATAGAGACAGGCAAACAATCCTTTGACTCATTGGCTATCTTGTATAGTCAAGATCCCGGCAGTGGTACAAAAGGTGGAGATCTCGGATTTGCAGGTGAGAACATGATGGTCAAACCTTTTAATGATGTTATTTTCTACAAGGGTGACAAAGGTAAGTTGTATGTAGTCCATACTGATTTCGGTGTCCATTTGGTTCAAATCACAGATCAGAAATTCCTTACCAACAGACAAGGAATAAAACTTGGAATCATCTCAGAAACGATTCAACCAGGAGATGATATTCTAAACGCAAAACTTGAAGAAGCTCAAACTTTAGTCCAAAATAATAAAACATTAGAAAGTCTAGAAAAAGCTCTCAGTGCAGAAGGAAAATATACCATTGAACTGGTAGGAAATGCCTATGAAAATACATTCAAAATCAACAAGCTTGGTGAAAATGCGAACAATATAGCTCGTGAATTCATACGCTGGTCATATGGCAAAGATGTTGCCCCAGGCGAAGTTTGTCCGGAAGTTTATTCCCTCCAGGATGACGTAAAAAAGTTTACAAACAGATATCTGATAGGTGGTTTGAGCTCAATCAATCCAAAAGGTTTAATGACAGTAGACGCTGCTAGAAATTTCATTACCTCAGATGTTATGAATAAAAAGAAGTTTGAAAAGATGAAATCTAAAGTAGGTGTAGTTTCTGATATCAATGGCTATATCGGCGAATACCACGTTGAAATCGATACGCTCACTGAAATCACTCTTCAAGGTGCTATGCTTCCTCAATTTGGAGAAGAGCCGGAGTTGTTAGCTAAAATAGGCAAACTTCCGATAGGTCAAGTATCTGAACCATTGGAGGGGAAAAACGGACTTTATGTATTTAAAGTAATTGATAAAAAAGATGCGGGCCCAATCAATAATCTGGATGCATTCAGAAGATTTTATAAGCATCCCGCTGTAAATACATCAATGACATATATGATGATTGCACTGAAAAAGAAATATAGCATCAACGACAATCGTTTTAAATTTTATTGATCTACAAGATTCATTTATAATAAAAAACCGGAGATCAATATTTCCGGTTTTTTTATTTTAAGACTATTGAAAAATGGATATGAACCGAAAATATATCATGCTCGCTGTGGAAAAGATGGCACACAAATGTAGAAGAATAAAATCTGACCCATTTAATTTGTAAAGCTCACAATGATCATTCAAATAAATTCATCTCAACCTCCTCACGGTACTTTATTTTTCAAACGGCCCTCCAAGAGCATTGCACAAAGAGCACTTGCATGTGCAGTACTTGCACAAGGTAATAGCCAAATTATCGGTGCCGGAAATTCTGCAGATGTATTGACTGCAATCAACATCTGTCGATCTTTGGGCTCAAAAGTTCATTTAGAAGAGGAAAAACTTATTGTAGAGCCAAACAAAAATGAACGTCTCTATCAACAATTAAACTGCAGAGAATCCGGATTGTGTCTGAGAATGTTCTCTCCGATCGCAGCACTTTCCTCATCAAAAACAAGTATTTTTTGTGATCGTACATTGGCAGCCAGACCACATAATTTTTTGCAAATAATGATGCGTGATTGTGGGGTACAGTTTCTATCAAGAGATGATCAATGGCCACTTGAATTTAAAGGTCCATTACACAGGAAACATATTGAAGTTGACGCCTCGATCAGTTCGCAACACGTTACTGGGCTTATATTTGCCTTTTCTTCCATTGAAAGCCAAACTGAAACAAGCATTCTCCTTATAGATCCGGTTAGTTTACCCTATATTGACCTCAGCTTGGATATTCTGAAAAATTTCGGAATCCATGTAGTTAGAAATGGAACTGAAATTATTATTCCTGCTTCCGGAAAAATGCTTGCAAATGTAATTGAAGTAGAACCGGATTGGAGTAGTGCGTCTTGTTTACTTGCAGCCGCTGCCATCTCGGGAAATGTAAAATTAATGGGATTAAAGGCGCTTTCTAAGCAGGCTGATGCAGCAATACTGAAAGCATTGGAGGTATTTGGCGCGGGTATTGAGATGGATACTATTATTCCGGCAGTCCGAGTTTTTAAGAAAGAATGCAAACCAATAGAATTTGATGCCTCAGATTGTCCTGATCTTTTTCCTGCTTTGGTAGCAATGTGTTCCGTTGCCAATGGAAAATCCACTCTACACGGCGCCAACCGATTACACCACAAAGAGTCTAATCGCGCACTTGCATTGCAAGAAGAATTTCTAAAGTTTGGAGTTAAAATTCTCATCAGTGACAACACATTAGAGGTTTATGGAAATGAAAACTTGCTCAATCCAGGCATTATTGATACTCATCAAGATCATAGAATAGCCATGGCATGTAGCGCTGCTGCTTTTAGATCGAAAGGTCAGGTGGAAATCCACCATGCTGAAGTGGTTGACAAATCATATCCTGAATTTTTCCTAGACTTGCAACTGCTTGGGGCTGATATTCGTTCATTAGGAGGATTATGAACCAGATTGGACAACAGTTTCGACTTTCCATATTCGGCGAATCTCACGGACCAAAAGTCGGTGTGAGTATCGATGGCATCCCTCCTGGAATTGCTTTAGATGTTGACGATTTCTCCAATGATTTGCAACGTCGTCGCACAGGTGGTACAGGCACCAGTACTAGACTTGAAAGCGATCAACCTGAAATCATATCCGGCCATTTTAATGGATTTACAACAGGAGCCCCTCTGACAATAATTTTTACAAATGAAAGTCAAAAATCAACAGACTACTCTTTTGTCAAAAACTCGCCCAGACCCGGACATGCTGACTTCGTGGCGGATCGTAAATATAGAGGGTTTGAAGACTATCGCGGAGGAGGTCATTTTTCAGGACGCCTTACTTTATGTCTTGTAGCCTCGGGAGTAATTGCAAAAAAAATTTTATCCTCCTGTCATTTCTCAGCCAAGGTAATTGAAATTGGTGGCAATACAGATACCGAAGAAGGACTGCAAAAAGCCATTTTGAAACAAGATTCTGTTGGAGGATTGATAAGTTGTGAAATTACTGGTGTTCCAATAGGTCTTGGTGAACCTTTTTTTGATAGCCTGGAATCTAAAATAGCCCATCTTGCATTCGCAGTCCCTGCTGTAAAAGGTATAGAATTCGGCTCCGGATTTTCTGCAAGTAGAATGTATGGTTCCGAACATAATGATGCACTACTTGATAAAGACGGTTTCACTGCTACTAATAATTCAGGTGGAATCAACGGTGGAATATCAAATGGCAATCCTATTACCTTTCGCGTAGCAATAAAACCTGCCTCGAGCACTCCCAAAGAACAATTCAGTTTTAATAAGCAATTGAATGCCCCTGCTCAAATCACAGTAACAGGTAGGCATGACTTGTGCATCGCCTTAAGAGCGCCAGTTGTAATGGAAGCGATAGCTGCAATCGCCATTGCGGATGCTTTTCTATGCAATAATTCATTTCATGTCTAAGTAGGATTGTAATTGATTTACCCTGACTCAATTCAATAAAATTAATTTTTGTGAAACAAGTGCTACTTTGTATTGATCGCATCTTCGGTCATATTCTGTCTCATCAGTATATAAACAATCCAGGAAAAAAATAAGAAATATGCTACACCCATCTGAGTTTCAAGAGTAGACTCTACCATGCAGGTAGCCCATAGCATTGCCAAGATGGAGACGGCTAATGGCGAATGATTACTGATTGACTTTTGTACGTATACCACAAGAACATAAATTAGTGAAGTTATTGCCAGTATTCCGCAAAAAGCCCATGAGAAAATAAACTGATTATGAGGTAACAAAACCTTGTCAATTCCAAAACACTCTAAATAAGTCTGTGCAGTCACATCATACAAATCACCAATACCCGAACCCGTGATCGGCTGATGCTTGATCATCTCCCAACCCACCTTCATGGATACCCATCTTTCAAGATCCGAGTAAAGCGCCCAATTAGCACCTGATTTCCATACTTGATATTGCCAGAGCATATAACTCCATTTTTGTTGGATAGCCGGAATAAACCTAATGCTCGAATATAAAAGGGCTGTACCAAGTGTAAGAAAACTTGCTACATGTAAATACTTTTTCCGGCTGATGAAAAGTAAAGAAAAATAAACAATAAATGAAATATAAAACGCACCTACCGCACTTTTTACAGCAAGAATATGAATGATAATTGACAACACGAGAAACAATAACAGATTCCATACTTTTCTTAACCCTTTCTGTTGGATCTTATTGGTCCTGTACACATCGAAAAAAAATAATGCGAAACCAACTAACATTAAACTGAATCGAATATGTGAAATTGGAGTTTTAATTGCCTTTCCACGAGCCAGCTCAGATTGATAAAATGAAAAATTACTGAAATATTCATACAAAGAAATACTGCCAAAAATGACCAGACTGATAGCTCCGGTACATAATATTGCGTAAAGTTGCCTAAATGTTATTTTTTTAAAGCTTAACCATACCAAAGGCATAAATAAAAATGGAAGTTTCATTCTGGAAAACCAGATCCACTTTTCTAAGTTATCAGACCATAAACCTGAAATAAAAACACTGAAAAAAATAAACCATAAACCCAATAGTTCAGGATGATCAATAATTTCTTTGATTTCATTCCTCAGATTAGGTTTCAAGTGTATGTATGGAAAAGTATTTACAATTGAAAAAACGGCTGTAGCTGCAAGCATTATCGTAGAAACAGACACTAAAAAATTTGACCAACACAATCCAAAAGCCAATAAATGCATGCTCCCCAGAAACATACACTGTCTACAGCTCAATCCTTCACCAGGACCACAATTTACAATCGATCTAAACTTTGAGAATGCAGTCAAAAGCCAATTTCTTTTAGTAATAATGGAGGTTTAGCCGAAATATACAATGTATTAGTAAACGCTAGGTGAATATGATCCATTATATAGGTCACCATAATAAACTGATACAAGTTAGATTATCTTCTTATGAGATTTATCTTTATGCCTGATATCAATCCACCAAAGTGAGAGTATTGATTTGTCCGCAACATTGGGGTCTGGGCCACTTGACTAGAAGTATTCCTGTTATCAGGTACTTTATAAATAGTGGACATGAGGTGTTGCTTGCATCATCCGGTGCAGGAGTGGATTTCTTGCGTTCAGAATTTCCTGAAATTGAGGTTTTTGAATTACCTGATTATAAAATAAATTACCCTTCGTCCAATATGTATTTAAACATGTTGACGCAATTGGGAAAAATGCATCTTTCAATTTGGAAAGAACACATCAAAATTCGTGAACTCGTTAGGTTGCTCAAAATAGAGCTTCTTATTTCAGACACAAGGTTTGGAGCTTTTCACGGTAAAATTCCGTCAGTCATGATTGCTCACCATTTACATATACCATTGAGTATCAAGTCATTCAGTTGGTTTAGTGATACTTGGTTGAAACTATTTTATAACAAATTTGATCGACTCTGGGTACCTGACAGGGCTGGAAGCGATAATATTTCCGGTATATTGGCTCACAATTTTAAATCCGCCAAAAAAATTTTCTTAGGCAATATTAGTCGCTTTCAAAAATTGGAGCTCAGCAAAAGGTATGACATTTGTTTTGTGCTTTCGGGACCGGAACCCCAAAGAACTATTTTGGAAGAAAAGATACTGGATTATCGCCCTAAACTTTCTCACCTTAAATGTTTACTGATAAGGGGCAAGAAAGAAATTCATCACATCATTTCTGACGAGTCTTTTCAGATTGTTGATATTCTTTATTCCCCAGAACTCAATAAGGCCATGTGTGCATCGGACATGATCGTAAGCAGATCGGGATATACAACACTGTTGGACTTGAGCATCATTTGCAAAAAAGCATTTTTAATACCTACTCCAGGGCAATTTGAGCAAGAATATCTGGCACAAGATCTGAAAGACAGAGGCATTTATTATACAATCGACCAAAAAAACATAGACTTTGAAAGAGACTTGGTAGAAGCAAATGATGGTTACACCGGGTTTTTACCCAGGAATCAAAAAAATGAAAGTCTTGATGAAATATTAGATCGAGAAATAGAATTCCTTTTTCCTCAATCCAAATCTTAATATTCCTATGATGCGCGGGTTATTTCTTGTATTTATCAATAGCTGCCCTGATTTTTTCTTTTCTATTGTCCGGGTCAGGATGTGTTGAAGTAAACTCATCTTGGCTGGAGCCTCCAGAGGCTTGTTTGAGAATTTCCATAACATCAATCATGGCTTCAGGGTTGTATTTACTATCTAGCATAAATTTTACTCCCAATTCGTCAGACTGTAATTCCTGATCTCTCCCGTATTTGAGTCCTATCAATGCAGCTGCTTGTTGAGCCATTTGTGCAGCACCATAATCACCCAGAGCTATCCCTACAGCATTGGCAAGTCCACTTAGCAAGCCTTCTTTGGACATCCGCTCACCTGAATGTCGACCGATTACGTGACCTATCTCATGCCCTAATACACCTGCAAGTTGATCCTCGTTCTGCAGTCTAGCCAACAGTGCACGGGTTATAAAAACTTGTCCCCCTGGCAGAGCAAAAGCGTTGACAGTCTCCTGGTCTGCAAGCAAATGAAAATCATACTGATAAGGCGTTTTGGCAGCTACAGAATTTTGAACCAGCTTTTTACCAACAGTTTTGACTAGATTCTGGCCTCTTTGATCAGGATCCAGACCTCCATATTGCTGTACCATCATTGGTAGAGATTGCAATCCCATAGCGATTTCTTGCTCAGGAGTGAGACTCACATGCTGTTCTATACCCAAATATTCATTATATGATTTGGTATTGCAATACTGGAAGTAAGAAAACCCAAATATTACCAAACCGATGATCAAGGGAGCACCTAATCTGGAAACCAAGCCTCTGGTACCCGGATTACCATAATTTCCTTGAGGATAGCCACTTCGTCCAAACATTGTTTTCGTTTTTGCTTATAAAATAATTCAAAAATTTATAACCTATTTTTGTATTCAATTAGTTCCCGGTAAAAACAGGAGCTCGTTTTTCAAGAAATGCAGCAACGCCTTCCTTAAAATCTGAGCTGGCACCCGCTTGGAGCTGCAGTTCCAATTCGGTATTCAACTGGGCCTCCAAATTATTATCCTGTGAAAGTAATAAAGCTTTCTTTGTTAATGCAAGTGCTTTTGTTGGCATCACAGCTAGTTTCAGAGTAAATTCAAAAGCTGACGCAAAAAACTCTTCGTCCTGGTATAACTTGAAGGCTATACCCAAATTCAATGCATCCCGGCTATCTATTTTCTCCCCGGTCATCATGTAAGCCTTAGCCCTTTGCAGGCCAATCAATCTAGGCAAAAAGAAAGTTCCTGAACAATCTGGAATCAATCCAATTTTTGAAAAAGCTTGTATAAAAGATGCAGAATTGGAGACTAAAACAATATCGCATGCCAAAGCAAGATTTGCTCCTGCTCCAGCTGCTACTCCATTGACAGCTGCAACGACCGGTTTGCTCATCGAACAGATTCTTCTGATGATCGGATTATAATGTTCAGCTAAAATCGTTTCCATGGTCGGGCCATCGACAGCTATTGCTTCTTTTAAATCCTGACCAGCACTAAATCCTCTGCCAATTCCTGTAATCATAACTGCTCTCACATCAATACTTTCCTGGCAGTAATAAAGTGCTTTTTGTAATGAAATTGACATTTCTCTGTTAAAAGAATTGTAAACTTCAGGCCTATTGAGATAGATGATACAAACATTAGATTTTAATTCATATTTGATTCCATTCAGTTCTGTCATGGCAATTTATTTTATTAGTTTAACTTAATAGAATTGATGATATTGATTAAACTTACTGGACTAAACCTACAAGTAAATGTAATTTCTTTAAAATAGTTATGAGAGTCTTGTGACTGATATAAAGTTCTGATATTTGATGAATGAAAAACTGGAAAATTGAACTGCAAATAATTTCTCAATAATCTGAGTTGAATACCGGAAGTAAATGCTGTTTGCTCACTCTTCGGAATGAGATCAGATGAAGGCTTAAAATATCCCAGATCTACATAAGGTCTGATAATCCTTCCCACTTTAGGAAAAGGTAAGTCCATACTTAGATTTACAGCTACTAAGAATGTGTTGGTGTTGCCAAAATTCCCTCGTTGTGCCACTCCATTTGCAACATGAAAACCTCCCTGGAATTCTGCAATTTGTTGTGACCATATACCCTCGGGTGCTGTTCTACCAAAAAAGAAATTTTCATTGGTTGCATCCATATATCCTTGATAAGACAATCCAACAGAACCTCTTGTAAATGAGTGAACTCCACGTGCAGCGATGAATGAGGAATTTCTCTGAGAATTCAAAGGAAAGAAAGAGGTAAAAATTCTGGTTTCAACCCCTCTTCCTTTTTTATAAATCCAATTCTTATAACAGTCAAGATCCAGTCTCAAATATTGCTCTTTATCACTATTAATTATTTTGTAACGTTCATATTGTAAATTTGCTGAAGCGCGCAAGTTTCCTAATCCATGAGTTTTTACAAAAGTATATTTGAGTTGATGAATAACATTATTTACATGATCTGTTATTGGCAACTTTTCACTATAATTCAATACCTGATCTTGAATAAAATGTACCTGATATTTTAACTCTCCATTAGATAAAATGGAATGATCATGAATGAAATTCAAAGCTACAAATGGGCTTAATTGATTATAGTTTAATATTTGCTGATCGGATAGGATTCTCGTGTACGCAAATTGTTTAGCTTTCAATCCAAAATCAATCTTGTATAAAGGCTTTCCAATAATAAATCTTGAATAACTCAGGTTGAGTTTACCGACTAGATGTTTCGTTTCTGTACTATACATCGGTTGCAGAGACCATTTGAATTTTTGCTGGGGCAATACCGGATTTGAAATTAAAGCCCCCAACATCCATTTATTATAGTCATTCCACCCAACAAGAGGAGTAATACCTATTAGATTATACGATGGTTTTTCCATCAAGGGTAGTAATGATAATCGGATTGGATCACATTTTGGAAATAAGCGATTGGGTCGGTATGTATTATTTGAAGGATAGAGATCCGTAGATCTCAACTCTCGATCTAACTCGATTTTTGTCCAATTCCGATTGGGAAAAGGCAACTTCATTTCCCTTTCAAATCCGGGAACCCAATTTTCAAAATAAATACTATCCTTAACCCAAGCTGTGATTTTAATCGGAGCTGCTATTTTGCCATGATTCTTCAAAATGAGTTGACTGCCATCTGCATTTTTTTTCAAAGATCGAATGGCATAATCCGTTTTGTTATCAGATTGTAGAAGACCTTCAAACAACCAAGATAAATCCTCTCCTGCATTCTTTTCCAGTGATGCCTTTAAATCTTCAGGATATGGGTGTTTAAACTTCCATTCATTATAATAATTCTTCATAGCTGAGTCAAACTTCTTCTTACCCCAATACTTTTCTAAATATTCTAAATAGTAGCCTGTATTTGAATAAACATCAATTCCATAATTCCACGAAAAGAAGTTGGCTGAATGCTGATCAGGATGTTGAGAGAGGTGACTTCTTTGGAATACTCTAAATCCCAATTGGTTCTGATCAAGATTGCCCAGATATTTATTCCATTTTCTGGGTAAAAAACCTTCTCTTACTGCATAGAAACTATCCATATATCTGTTCTCATAATATGTATTAATGCCTTCATCCATAAACGGGTGTTCGCGCTCATTGCTACCAAGTATCCCGTAAAACCAGTTATGTCCAACTTCGTGAGTGATGACATTATCCAGTGAAGCATCATCATTAGCTCCACTGATCACCGTGATCATGGGATATTCCATTCCTCCCCCAGCACTTAGTGCTGCTTCAACAGCTGTCGCTTGGGGCCAGGGATAAGTACCAACATTTGCAGAATAAAATTCTACAGCCCGTTTTACATATTCAGCTGATTTTGACCAAAATTTTGGGTTTTCAAAAAAGCCCCACGTTTCAATATTTTTAAATACCTGGACTTGGCAATTTGATTTCTGCACATAAAATCTCTTGGAAGCAAACCAGGCAAAATCATGGACATTCTCAGCAAGGTACCTGATTGTTTTGTATTGTGAGGATGATTCAGGATCTTTATCGTAAAGCTTGGTTTGGTTTGCAATAGCTTGTGAAGATTGTCTCACCTTTTCTTCCAAAAAACGCTTTTCGCTTTCATCTTGAAGTTCACCCGTCGATGCCACGACATAGTTTTCGGGTAAATGTATATTCACATCGAAGTTTCCAAACTCCGAAAAAAACTCTCCCTGGTCCAAATATGGCATAAGATGCCAGCCTTTAGCATCATAAACTGCCGGCTTTGGGTACCATTGGGTGATTTCATATGTATGTCCATTGTGCCCAAGTCGGCTGAAAGTGATAGGAATTTTTACCTGGAACGGAGTTTCGATTCTGATAGTTTGTCCTGGTTTCAATGGCTGATTCAAAATAAGCCAAGCCATGTCAGGATTTTTTGTGTCTATCATAAGTTTCGCTTGTTCCTGATCCACTCTAAAATCCAACTCAGTAATATTTCCCATTTGAGTAATCGGAGCGAAATGATATTTCAGTGATTTCTGCTTGCTCTTTTGCTTTGCAAATGCGGTAGACTTTGTACTGTATGCGTTCGGCCATAGATGAAATCCAATTTTGTCTAAAACATGTGGACTATTATTCGTATATTTGAGTTCTAGTTTTCCATCCAGTTGATGCTTTTTATCATCCAGACTGACACTAATTTTATAATCCGTTCTTTGCTGAAAATAAGATGTTTGAGCTTCGATCAATCCAGCAAAAAACAAAAAGAAAGCAATTACTAATAAACGCATATGATCTATCGATTAAAAGTTTCAAAGGTACGATATTCTAATCAGGCTAAAAAAATGTCTCCTTTCTTTTAGAATGGCGAAAAAAGTGACTTCCGTGAATTTTTTACGTCCACAAGTTGTTAAATTTGAGCGATTGCTCTTTCACATACTTTTATAAAACTTTAGCAATGAGTAAATTTGATGAAAAACTGGACCTGTACACAGCAGAGGCCAAAAAATTAGGAATTTCAGTAGATCCTACATTATTGAAAGCAGTGACCAAAGGTCTTGGTCCGGCTATTTATAGCAATGATTCTTCAATTGTTGCTGGAAGTGACAAATCCGAATTGGATAGGATCAAAACCAACTTTTTAATCAAAAAATTGGGCTTGGCAGACAGCAACGAATTGGATCAAGCAATCGCAGATGCAGTTCAAAAAATGGGTGCCGGAAACAAACAAAAACACAGAGCTATAATTTATTATTTGCTTGTTGAGAAGTTTAAGAAGCAATCCGTATATAATAAATAACAAAAAATTAGAAGCCGATCAATTATCTCTGGTCGGCTTTTTTTTACACCTTATTTTCCCCGAGCCATTTTATGCAATTTCCTGGACTTCATAAGTCAGCACAATTATTTAAACGTGGATTTCAATCCATGGTAGATTTATTTTATCCTCAATACTGCATTTGTTGTGAGGAAAAGTGTCTTCAGAGTAATGAACTATTCTGCGAAAAATGCCAGTACCATGTTCACCCATCGGACATGTTTCAGTATGAAACCAATCCTTTCACGGATCATTTCCAAGGCCGTATACCTCTTGTAGCAGGGTCTGCACTTTTTATTTATACTAAGGGGGGAAGAGTCCAGCAAATGCTGGAAGCTCTCAAGTATAAAAACAAACCAGAAATTGGAATTAAGATAGGCGAAAGATTCGGACAGATATTGCTCAATTCAAAATTTGTCCATGGCATCAATTGCATCATTCCGGTACCTTTGCATAAAAAAAGACAAATATTAAGAGGTTACAATCAAAGCGAAAAGTTTGCGAAAGGCTTGTCCGAGATACTAAATATCCCTGTCCGCACGGACATATTATCAAGAGAAATTGCAACGCACTCCCAAGTTGAAAAACATCGGGCAGAACGCTTTGAAAACATGCAAAGGGTTTTCAGGCTTTTGCCTGCTTCATTGAAGTACGAAGGATCCCATTTTTTGTTAGTCGATGATGTGCTCACTACAGGCGCAACTCTTGAGTCTTGTGCACGTGAATTATTGCAAATCAAGGGCTCAAAAATCAGTATGCTGACCATTGCAATGGGAAAATAAATTTACAGCTAAAGATATATTCTTACTGAATTTGAAAATAAATATAATCGATTCTCAAAAATTCATTCGTACCTAAGGGACTCTACCGGATCCAATGCGGATGCTTTCACAGCCGGATATAGTCCCGCTACGATTCCCACGATCGTACAAACTGCAAATCCTAGTATTATCCAAGCCCACGGAATGATATACGGTCCACCCATCAGTACCGTTACGATGTTGCCCAGTGGAATCGCCAAAGCTACACCCAATACTCCACCAATCAGGCAGATTAATACAGCTTCGATCAAAAATTGAATCAGAATATTTCGTCGTGTTGCGCCTAATGCCTTAATGATGCCTATTTCCTTTGTGCGCTCTGTTACAGAAACCAGCATGATATTCATCAATCCAATTGCTGCTCCCAGCAGTGTCATCAAACCAATTGCTATTGCAGCTGCTCTAAGTTTTGTGGTATTTTCTTTTAGAAACTCTATTATTCCATCACTTTTCCTGATTTCGAAGTCGTTTTCTTCAAATGATTTCAATCCTCGAACTATCCTCATAACCCCAGTAGCTGAAGAAATGACTGCTTCCATCCGTACTGCGTCGTCTACTTTCACGCTGATATCGTAGTCCAAATCTCCATACATTACTCGCCCATTGACCAGAGGAATCAGTATCCTTCTGTCGGCACCTTCATTCATACTTGCGCCTTTTGATTTAAGTACACCTACGACTTGATATTTCTGGTCGTTGACTGAAATAGATTTGAGTAATGCATATTCGGGTTTATCTTTAAATAGTTTCTTGACCAATTCCATCCCAATTATGGCTTTGGCTGATCCTGATTCTTGTTCTTGTGGAGAAAAAGATCTGCCATACTCAATTTCATACCCTGCAACTTTGAAATAGTTATCATCAATTGCCCTAACTCTAACTGTAGGATTGGTTTTTTCAGATCCAAACTTGATTGTGGCATTATTAGTGCACCCAACTGAAAGACTTACTAATCCTTGTTCTGTAAATTTCTCTTTAAACGATGTTGCCTGGAAATAATCAATTTGCTCCGACTCTTGACTTTTGCGTCCACCTTGATGGCTTCTCATGTCAGAATTGAGTCTTTGAATATTGAAAGAATTTGCACCCAAATAACTAAAATTGCTGCTCATACTAAAAATGATGCCATCTATTGCGGTAAGGATTCCCACCAGTGCCATTACTCCCAGTGCAATGATTGTAAGGGTAATGGCTGAGCGCAAAAGGTTCGCTCGAATATTACTTAGTGCTATCCTAAATATTTCCAGCTGATTCATAGTTCAAATATAAAGCCCAAATAGTCTGTATAGAATTAATTCGATCAAAGTAACCAACAAGGCTGTCAAAGCAATGGCTTTCCAGACTAACGCAATTGTCTCAAGCTAACATAGTTCGCACATTTCAGATTATTTTCATTTTTGTTTAAATTTTCAACTCCAAAGTATAAACAAAATTTTACTTTTTGGCGTTGATCTAGCAAATTCTTATTTCAAATGAAAGCAACAATAGTAGATGTTCGAACACCACAGGAGTTTCAGGGAGGCCATGTCGCTGGTTCTGTAAATATTCCTCTTCAAGAGATTCATCTCCACCTTGAAAAGCTAAAATCTTTGCCTTCACCAATCATTTTGTGTTGTGCCAGTGGTATACGAAGCCAGCAAGCCACCTCATTCTTGACTAGTAATGGCGTAGATTGCAAAAACGGCGGGTCTTGGCTTGATGTCAATGCTAACTTCTAAAAGCTCAAGGTCACGAGCTTAGCTTTCTTAGGATGTATTTTGGAAATGTAAGTGGTCCCACCTGGGCTCGAACCAGGGACCCTCTGATTATGAGTCAGATGCTCTAACCGACTGAGCTATGGGACCGGATCTGAACAATCCGGCGCAAAAGTATGAAAATCTTATTAATTATCCACGCCAATCATCCGCCGAAGATGATTAAGAGATCTCAGAATGTATTAGGAATTGATTTAAAATAAATCTCCTATCATCTAAAAGCCATGTTACCATTTAAGTTCTTTATGATGGGGTATGTTTTGCAAAAAGAATGTACGAAATTTGCGGATGATGGAAACAAAGCCGGTAACATCTTTACTTATTGATCTTGGGGGAGTATTACTTTCGCTTTATGAATCCCAAACTTCAGATCATTTCAAAAAACTGTTGGACCCTACTAAACTGCAGAATATTGATGAGTTGGTGTTTCATCCTTTTGACCGTGGAGAAATCGGAGAAGAATCTTTTTTTAATAGACTACAGACAAGATCTCTAAAGATTTTTGATGGAGAGCTCTATCGAACAGCCTGGAATGCCATGCTGGGTAGCATGTCCCTTGAAACGATTTCCACGCTTGAAGAACTCAAAAAAAAATACACCTTGATATTAGTCAGCAATACAAACCTCACTCATATCCATTTTGTCAGAAAAAAAATTGCTCAGGAATGTGGACTAGTTGATTTTGACCGCCATTTGTTTCATCACAGTGTATTGTCATTTGAAGTGTTTATGAGAAAACCTGAAAGGAGAATTTTTGAATATATCCTGCAGCATTATAATTTAAATGCAGAAGAATGTTTGTTTATTGATGACAAAATTGAAAATACAACTTCCGCTAGTGCAGTTGGCATTCAAACTCATCATATGAAACTGAATAGTGATTTCACCAGAACTATTCAAGAATTATTGCCCTCAATTTCCTAATGAATAAGATTTATTCGTCAAAAGAAATCACACTACAAAAATTACAACATTACTGTGCGTATCAGGATCGTAGTCAAAAGCAGGTTGAAAAAAAATTGTATGAGCTAAAATGCGGTAGAGAGATAGCCGGCGAAATCACTTTAGAACTTATAAAATCCGGGTATCTGAACGAAGAAAGATTTGCAAGAAGTTTTGTCAGAGGAAAGTTCAGAATCAATCATTGGGGTAAGAAAAAAATAATTCACGAGCTGGAAGTACATGGTATAACTGGAAAATTGGTTCAAATTGCTTTGCAAGAAATATCTGATGAAGAATACGAAAATGAGGCCTTTAAACAAATTATATCTCTAGCTCAGAATTCAAAAGAAATAGATTTTGCAGCAAAACAAAAAATCTTCAGATCATTATATCAAAAAGGATTTGAGTCTGAATTGATAAACTCACTTATGGATCAATACTTCATCAAAAAATGGTGATTTATTGCATAAGCCAGAAGAATTTCTTTTATAAATTATTTCATCATATTTAATAAATTAGCTCTAAATACCTAACAATTCTATTAATTGCTAAATATAGAAATATATTAAGATTAAATTCAACAGGATATCTTTGTCATTAAACTAGCTATCCTAAGAAATCAAACAATTAATGCTGGGGCGACTAAAAACTCACCCCAGCATTAATTTAAAATTTAATATTAGTAAGAATTGTTTTACTAGTTAAATTAAAAACCTTATAGTATAAACTTATAAATTAATTCAGCTAAATTTTACATCAGAATAATAATATAATCGATTTCCAACATATAAATTTATGTAGTACATGCTGTTATATATGCGATCCTCCACAACATATATATGTAAATTGAACTATTATCTTAGTATTCCAACAGTGCTCTTCACTTATATTTTCACAACTGGAACCATCGTTACAAACAGAGTAGCTAATGCTCACTGATGGTGTACAATTTGTACATATATTTGAAGGACATGCAGGCATAAATAAACTCGCAAGAAAATTCACCTGAGCTGCTATTTGATTCTGCAAAGCTATAGATACCGGAATATGTAAATATGGTGTATTTGCTTGAAATTCAGGACAATAATATGTGCTACAAGATGTAGTATTTGAGCAAAAATGGAAAGGATTCCCATCTGGATCTTCACTGAACGTCCCATATGGCAATAGACTAAAATCTAAGCATTTTGTTTCTATAACAGAACAATTTGTTGATAAGCTTGGTCCAGTACAATTGGTAGTTGCTTTACATAATTCAGTAGCAACTGCAATTGCATAAGCTCCCATATTAGGATAGTTACATGGATCTAAATTTTGACGCGAACAACAGCCTATTCCTGGGCATAAACAATTAATATTAGTGCAATTGGAAAAATTACTACAATCCGTTACCAAATCAGCCCATTGAAACTCGCTTGTATTTTTACTAAGCTGGTTAGTTGCAGTAATAGGTGTTTCAACTTCTTGCTTACATCCAATTAAACCTTGAAAAATTAAAAATAAAAGTGAAAATTTTATGAAATTCGACATTCCGATGTCATGAACTTTTAAAAATTGGGATTCGGAATGTCGAATTTCTAGTTTTTTGAAACAAAATTTCTTAATAGTGTTTTCAAAATGTCTTGAATTAAAAAATTCCTCTAGTGATTTCATGTTAATAATTTTTTAGTTATTTAATAACCAAAATTAATAAGTTATCAATTTATTAGTTAATAATATTAAAATATTAACTAAATATTAACATAAGTACGTTCTTAACCAAAAAATCCTCCAAAAATCAAAAGCCCGAAACAGTGGTCCCGGGCTTTTGATTTTACTCTGAAAACAGATTAATGCGCTACGGTAAAGTTTAGTTTACGCAAGCCGATTTCTGTTTGTATTTTCAAAATATACTGCCCTGAAGGGAGTTTGCTCACGTCAAACTTTGGATGGAATTCCTGACCTTCTTGATCAGTTTTGATGTCGATCAGCCTTCCATTAATATCCAGGATATGATAAGTGATTTCCTTTATCGGAATAGCAAATTTCAGATCTGCACGTAGATATTGATTTACAGGATTTGGATAAATATTTACCTGCAACTTGGTATCATCCAGAACATCCTTATTTCCAACCGGACAAGCAGTAGATTCGCCTAAAATTACTCCGGTAGCTGAAGAAGCCCAGAAAATGCCATTAAATCCCGTATAACCTGCAGGAGCACTAAACACTCTTGCTCCTTCAAAATCAACAACACCTGATCCTGTGGTAGTAATTTGCAAATAAGGATACATTTCCCAGTCTTCTGTGTTTGTAAAGCTCCGATAAGCCACGGTTCCATTATAATCAAATCCCTCATCAAATCCAAAGAAAACAGTCTCTGCTCCAGTAAACTTTATACTGGCAATATAAAGATCATTGCTTCCTGTAACACAATAATGGGGCTGGTCTCCAACAAAGTTTTCCAGGTTCATTCTAATGTCTCCAAATGCTGATGTATAATTACTAGGGAAAGTATAACTGCCTGCAGCCGCAATTTCCATCTCATCATTTGTGGCCTGTAGATCACCATTCAGGTCATTCCATTTGTATATATACCCTTCCATAGTCAATCCTGCTAAATTCGGTGCAAGAGTTGCCGCTCCAAATACTAACGAGTCTATAGAGTATCCTATAGCAGTTGGGCTAGTACTATAAGGCAGCCTGAACAATGACAACAGCTCATAACTACCAGGCCAGGGACTTGGAGTATAATAATTGGTTATCATCGGTAAATTCGTCGCCGGATTCCAACGTCCTTTACAAAATATATTATTCGTAATGCTAAAGGTATTCTTTGCCTTATTGTCTATATCATATAATTCTACACTGTCGGATGAGGTTACATAGCTCACTTCATAAATACCCACACCCTTCTTTAAACTGCTTAGATTTGCTGAATCATTAAACAAAAAGATCGATGAGTCAGACTCTATAGCTACTTGATCAGAGGAAATATTATCATAAATACTTTGACCTCCGAAAGATATGGTTGCGTGCGATTTGACATTTGAAGCTGAAACTATCCCGTCATTGATAATGAACATTCCGGGATAAAACAAATAATCGCTTTCTGCACGCAATTGGCCAATGGGGTAAGCACCAGCTTCAGGATTAAAAATTCGCTCAAAATTATTTACCCTTAAGTCCACATTTTGAGGAGGAATCGGTCCTATAGAAAACCATACCTCTGACCCACCATTGATAGCTGCCTTGATTCGGTTACCATCTGCTTGAGATACCATGATACATGGTACTGTAATTTGATTGGCTACATTGGCAGCCGGCATTGGAAATGGTGATCCTACCCTGTTGTTGATGACAATGACCAAAGCAGCTCCGGCTTGTTGTGCGCGAAGGCATTTTTCATCCATTAAGCAAGTACCTCTGTCGAGAATTGCTATGTTACCCGTAACTTCAGCGGAATTGGTCAATGCGCTACAACCTTCATTTGGTTTTCCAAATAAACCTTGCAAATCAAAATTCTTATCGATTTCTCCTCCAAAATCAGCCTTTGCAAACTCAATACTTCCTGCTATACCGGCAGGTTGGGAGATTCGTACCAACACCTTTTGTGCTTGTGCCGCAACTAGGCATATTACGAATAGAAAAAATAGTAGATTTTTTTTCATGGATTAGAATTGTTGTGAATAAATATTTTTCAAATATACTGACAAGTCTTGAAGTATAGTCATTAGCTATTAATTGTTTTTTCTAATAACGAATAAAAGCTGGAAACGTGAATACAAATAGCAAAATCACTAGAGACTTAACACCGAATTTTATAGCTTGAATTCGACTCAGAGATATATTGAGTTAATGAAGATTGAATAAGAGTTGAGAACAAAAAAAAGCCCGATAAACGATACCGGGCTTTCATTTATAGAAAATTATAATTCCATTATTTCACGACTGTAAAGTTTGCCTTTTGGAAACCTTTGTCTGTTTGAACTTTAAGTATATATTGACCTGCAGGGAGTTCAGATACGTCAAATTTGCTGACATACTCTTGCCCTGATTTATCATTGAATTGTGTGATCAACCTTCCATTGATATCAATAATGTGATATACCATTGAGGTTGTGGGCTGGGCGAGTTTAATTTTTGCTACCAATTCCGTTGTTGCAGGATTTGGAGACAATTGTACCTGAACATCAGCGTCAGTGAGAAGGTCTTTGTTAGAAACTACTTGTTCACTCATAATCATTCCAGTAGCCAATGCTCCCCAGAAAGCTCCACTATAACCCATATATGGCTCTAACCCACTATCATTGAACAAACCAGCTTCTTCAAATGATACAACCCCAGCAGGGGTGAGAGTCGTCTGAAGGTAAGGATATGCGTCCCAGTCTAAAGCTTGAGCCGCTTCTCTGATTTGGAAGTTAATTCCATAATCTATCCCAAAGTCAAATGGAAAGAACATTGGTGCATCACCAACATATCTTATAGCAGCAACATATAAACCTTCATTCTCCGGAATAATGTAATGAGGCTCAAGTCCGGAAAAATTCTCCAGATTCATACGCACGAGTCCCGAAGAAGCTGTCGTTCCTGAAGGGAAAGTATATGTTCCAGCTGCAGCTATCATCATCTCGTCGTTAGTAGCTTCACCATCTTGATTGACGTCATCCCATCTGTAAATATAGCCTTCCATGGTAACACCTGCTAGAGTAGATGGTGAACTCACTAACACTCTGAAAACCAAAGAATCGATAGAATAACCCTGCCCATTGTTCAATCTATACGGAGAAAGCATCTCCAAAAAACCAGTTCTATTTGCTGCTGAAGGTCCAAAATAAGTTGTAACTAAAGGTTCATTCGCAGCCATATTCCATCTGGCTTTACTATAAGCAGATTTTGTTACATAAAAGCTTGAAGTAGCGATGTTGTCTTTGATAATTTTCTCTGTACTATCAGAACTTACTGAATAGTCAATCTTGTATTGACCTAAACCTTTATTGTTTGAAACAAAAGGATATTCTGCGATCAAAATTCCTGTAGTTGAATCAGGAAGGATATTGATTGTATCTGTGCTTGTAGAATTGAATACCTCAGTACCACTAGGTACATGAGTTATGGTAGCTTTCGCTTTCACATTTGTGGCTTCTTGATATCCATCGTTGGTAGGTAATGCAGCAACTAAAACATCAAAATCAGCGGCAGTTTTGATTTGTGAAAGAGGTACAGTTCCAGCTGGTGCATGAGCTATTTTTTCAAGATTATTAATTCTCAAGTCAACATTTTGATCAGGGAAAAGTCCAATTGAGAAAGTAACTTTCTCACCTGATGTTATTGCATTTTTTATTCTATTCCCTTCATCAAAACTTACCATGACACAAGGAATAGTGATTTGATCTGCAATTGCTTGAGTCGCGACACCCATAGCAAATGCCGGCCCACCAAGTGTTGCAGAATTGCTGTTCATCACAATAACCATGATGGCTCCAGCGATCTGAGCATTCAAACATTTCTCATCAAAATTGCAATTTCCACGATCAATCAAGGCAATATTACCGGAGATTGCAGCCCCATTTGTAATAGGTCCTGAATTACAAGCAAATGCAGGTACTGTTTTGATACCTTCACCGGAAATTACACTTGTAAATTCCCCGCCAAATCCTGCTCTTACAAAGTCGATCTGTCCGGCAATGCTTGAAGGCGCATTAATAAATGCGAGTTCTTTTTGGGCTTGGACCGACAATCCCAATGCGGCCACAAAGCCAAGTAGTAGTAAAAGTCTATTCATAATTTGTTTAGTTTATAGTTTGAAGCTTAAAATTACGACAAATTCCAGTGTCTTAGAAGTCATTTATACATAAATTAATTAGTCAATTTTATGTTCATCAATTATAACAATTTATATATTAGATTTTTTAATCATATATAGTCCGGAGATCCGCAACAATTGGTCTCTTAAGCCTTCCCTCTTTAAGCTCATGTATGTAGAATTTGCTTTCTGGTAGCTTAGAATTGTGCTCACCTGCTTCTCCGTTTCTGAGGTCATGACTGATTTAACTCCTTTTATTTTGCTCACGACATTGTCAGTCCAGCGAAAAATTCGAATCATACTGCTCCCGATGAGAGTTGAGGGCGCCTTTTTACCCATTCCCTCTGCAATCCAAGCAAAAAGGTCTTTGTAATGCACTACTGAATCGTAAACCAAACTCTGCTTTGCTTCTCCATCATGCCGAATCAGGTGGACGATCCATTTTGCGGTATTCTCTGCGGTACAAACGCCAATTTTTCCAGCAGGATAATACCTCAATCCTTGGTGCACTCGTCTGAATACGGCATTGGAGCCCTCCGTCCAATCGCCAAATCCAAGGATCAAGGCCGGATGTACTATTTGCACAATCATACCTTCTGCCTCTGCCCTGAGTATCTGGAGTTCTGCTTTGTATTTACTCTTTGCATACTCACTTGTAAAAACCGGATCACCCAATGCATCCAGTCCGATATAATTGGGGTCAGATGATCTACTCAGTGTGGAAGCTGAACTAATGTAAATTATCCTTCGCACCCCTGCATGCAGACAACAGTCTACAAGATCTGATGTAGCTATTTCATTTACTCGATATAGCATATTGCGATCAGTTGCAGAATAAGAAACTAAGCCTGCGCTATGAATTACGGTATCTACGCCTTCCAAAGCAAATTCGTAAGTATCCGGACGAAGTAGATCAGCTCTTATCCAAGTGAGGTTTTCCTTGGAGCAAGTCGGTGAATTCTGGTGATGAATAGCAACTATTTCTTCTAGCGGCTCCTGGAGTAGATAGTCTAAAATATGTGATCCCAACATTCCTGTAGCTCCTGTCAAGAACAGCTTCTTCCCCTTCCTCATAAACTATCTTTTAAGGAGTCTGCATATTTTGCCAGTAGAACTATTTCCATGCTGTCCAGCGCGGTAGTGAATCCACTCATCAGATTCCTTCCATAGCGGATCACGTCTTCCTTTTGTTGAAGGGAAAGTGCAGAAAACCGAAGATTCATGGCTCCATTGGACATCAGATTGCCATCTGCACCATGACATTTGATACAATAAGTTTTGTAAAGTTCTCTGCCCTGATCAAATTCATCTTTCGTCCGCTTTGATTGAGTACAGGACATCCAAATCAGTGCGACGCTCAAAAGTATTCCACCTTTCATCTTATACGGCCCGCAAATGTAAACTTTTTAAGCAGGAGATAGTTTAATTTCCCATCTGTACCCAACAGTCATATTTTTGCATCATTGTAATACAATCGTACAAATAGCCATCATGTTTAAAAATACCTTTCTACTATTTTGTTTGATCGTTCAATCATTTTTGATCCAAGCACAGCAAAATTTCAGTCTTTCCGAAGCTGTAGATTATGCTATAAAGGAAAGTTCAAGGTTAAAAATTCAAAAATTTGATATAGATGATGCCAAGCAACAGGTGAGAGAATATTATGCAATCGGATTGCCCAAACTCAAGGCCGGGGCTACTTACAATTATTTTCTCGATATACCGACTAGCATATTACCTGATTTCTTAAGCCCTGCAGTGTATGGTATCTTGTTCAAAGAAAATGTAATACCATCCAGAGATATTGATTTTGGTTCCGGCTTTCCTGCACAATTTGGTACCAGCCACAATTTGAGTGGCAATATCGAATTTTCAACGCTCCTTTTTGATGGAAGTTTTTTCGTTGGATTAAAAGCCCAGAAGCTCTATCAAGAATTGATCTATAAGCAAATTCATCAGACCGAAGCCGATGTGAAATATCAGGTTACCAAGGCCTATCTCTCTGCATTGTCAACGGAAGAATCAATACAAATTATAAACAAAAACATCAGCAATCTGGAAAAAGTGTACCATGAAATGAGTGAGATTAACAAAGCCGGATTTGTTGAAAAACTCGATGTGGATCGCTTAGAACTCTCCCTGGAAAACCTGAGAACAGAAAAGGAAAAATTAAGTCGTATATCGGAGGTCGTTCAAAATCTGCTTAAATTCCAAATGAATTATCCACTTGATCAGAAAATCGTTTTGTCGGACAATTTAGAACAAGTGATGAACCGGTCATATCTCGATATTATGGATCCAAATATTCGAGTAGACATTAATAAAAGACCTGAGACACAAGTCATCGATCAAACATTACAATTGCTCAATATCAATCTCAAAAGGTATAGGATGAGCTATTTTCCATCACTTTTTGGCTTTGCCTCACACTCACAATCTTTACAAAGGAACAAACTTTTTGACCCAGATGAAAATGGCTGGTTACCAACGACAGTAGTTGGGCTTCAATTGTCAGTACCAATATTTGATGGATTTGATCGAAATGCAAAAATCGCACGTGCAAAAATTGCGCTTGCCAAGACCAATACTCAAAAAACGGAATTTGAAAGGGCAGTTCAACTTGAATTTTCAAATGCAAGATCTCAATATCTAAATGCGTTGAATACTTTGGAGTCGCGCAAAAAATCGCTCCAATTGGCACAGAAAATATATGATACGAGCAATATAAAATTTAAAGAAGGTGTAGGTTCATCCTTGGAACTCACACAAGCGGAACGAGATCTTTACCTCTCTCAGGCAAATGTCCTAGAAGCTAAACTAATGCTCTCTCAGGCCAAAGCAGATCTGGACAAAGCTTTGGGCAACTATTAATCTACGAAACTTTCAATCCATGAAGCTTCATCATATCAGAGCGGAATATACGCAATCATCTTTAAACATTGGGGACGTAGAAAAGAATCCTATAGATCAATTTCGCAAATGGTACAAGCAGGCTGAGGAGGCTCAACTTGATGAAACTAACGCCTTCACATTGTCCACTGTGAGCCAAACAGGTCTGCCATCCTCACGTGTAGTCCTGTTGAAGGAAGTCTCGGATGAAGGCTTCGTTTTTTTTACAAATTACAACTCTCAGAAGTCTAAGGAGATAGAATCGAACCCCCAAGTGAGTATGAATTTTTTTTGGATGGGTTTGCAGAGACAAGTGCGGATTCAAGGTCATGCAGAAAAAATCTCAAGAGAGGCTTCGGTACTCTATTTTGACAGCAGACCTTTGGAAAGTAGGGCTGGATCTGCCGCTTCTCCGCAAAGTGCAGAAATTGAATCAAGGGAAGTCCTCGATACCAGATTTAACCAGCTTCTAAGCCATCCTGAAGAAATCAAATGTCCAGAGCATTGGGGGGGCTATTTGATCAGACCTATTCATGTTGAGTTTTGGCAAGGCCGCTTAGGCCGGCTACATGATAGAATCGCCTTTGAAAAAATCGATCTATCATGGCGAATTTTTAGGAAAGCACCTTGACATACGTCTTGTTTTTAAATCAACCAGCAGGTAAGATATAAAAAACACATTATAATTATTTATAACTTATATATTATTGTATATAAGGATATTATACAATATCAAATATAAACTTTGAAGAATTTGGTATCATTTTTGCTCAGGGAAGTGAAGAAGAATAATTTTGTGCGAAATCATGAAAAAAGGAATTCAAATCACAGCTTTTCTGAGCATCATTTTAGCCGGCATTTTTGGCGGATCATTCAGGCCCATAAGTGTTCAAGAGCTCTATATGGACCAATACAAATATGTAGCAATCAGTGAGATGCAAAGGAGTGGAATTCCTGCTAGTATCAAAATGGCTCAGGGAATCATGGAATCCATGGCCGGCAGATCAGAGCTTGCTGTCCAGGCAAACAATCATTTTGGTATCAAATGCAAAGGCACCTGGACTGGTGAAACTTATCTGTACCAAGATGACGATCTCGATTCATCAGGTCAGTTGATTCATTCATGTTTCAGGATGTATCCTTCCGCTGTAGATTCCTACATAGATCATACTGACTTCATTCTCGGTAGATCCAGGTACAAAGAGCTATTCAATTACTCGAAATTCGATTATGAATCTTGGGCATTGGGACTAAAAAAATGCGGTTATGCTACTGATCCACTTTATGCAAAAAAATTGCTCGAGACCATCAGGAAATATAATCTCGAAAACCTGGATAAAGAAGCTGATCCAATAGGCTGGGAAGCTTATCAGAAGGAAAAAAGTAAAATTTCTGTACTGCCGACACCTAAGAAAATTGAAGAATCAAAAGTGCTTTCAAACAACAATAAGCCGGAAGTAAAAGCAGCTACAAAATCTGTAAATAAATTAAAAAAGAAAAAGAATCGTCGTAAGTTTGCATCGCCAAGGTTATCAGGGTCGAAGTAAACCAATCTCAGACCAAAGACGAATGTTAATAGAGTGACCAACCTACTCGCTCATTTCTTCTGATAGCTTTGGCCTTTTTTTCAATACATTTTGTCTCATTTCCACATATCCTCTTTTTTCGAGTATGAGGTCTTTTGCCCAATACATAGCTTGAATCATTGAACCCGGATCAGCCATATTCTTACCGGCTATCTCAAAAGCGGTTCCGTGGTCTGGAGAAGTCCTTACGAATGGTAATCCAGCTGTATAATTCACACCTGAATTAAAAGATAATGTTTTGAATGGAATAAGACCCTGATCATGAAACATAGCCAATATTCCATCAAATTTTGAAAACATACCTGATCCAAAGAATCCATCTGAAGGATAGGGTCCCGAGACAAACAAACCATTTTTCTTGGCTTCGATTACTGCAGGACGGATAAAACTTTCCTCTTCATTGCCCAACAAACCTTCTTCACCAGCGTGAGGATTTAAACCCAGGACTGCAATTTGTGGCTTGGGAATGCCAAAATCTTTACGCAAGCTCTCTTCCATAATCAGAATCTTCCTGAGTATCAGCTCCTTCGACAAAGTTGAGGGTACTTGAGACAATGGAATATGGTCAGTCACCAAACCCACCTTGAGCTTATGGCTCACCATCATCATGAGTACATCATTTACACCTGCCTTCTCCTTGAGATAAGACGTATGACCCAAATGCATACTGCCGGCTAGTCTCATCGATGCTTTGTTTACCGGTGCAGTGACGATTGCGTCTATGTCGCCTTTAACGACATCTTCTACTGCCTTTTCTAAACTGAGAAGAGCATATTTGCCACCATCCGGACTGGCCTTGCCAAGATTTATAGTGACAGTATCATTCCAACAATTGACCAGATTTAGCTTGCCGGCTTTTGGTTTTTCGCCTTGATGCAGAACATGAAAAGAGAGATTGTCGAGCTGGACAATATTTTTATGATAAGAGCTGATCTTTATGTTTCCGTATAAGACAGGTGTGAAGAGTTCTAATATACTTGGATTCTTAAGTGCTTTGAGTATCACTTCGAGACCGATACCATTGATGTCGCCTGAAGTAATACCGATTTTTATTTTTTCCATTCGAATTGTTTGTGCGAAGATAGCCATACCGGAATGAATTCAAATTGCTTATTTCCCCGGGAAACGCAACGAGTCCCCAATCATCCGGATTGTAAAAGAAGCGGTATGGGTAAAATCTTATTTATAAAATCTTGTTCAACACAGTTGAATATTTCTTTGAGACATCTACACGTCAGAATGCAATAATCAAACTATGTTTTCTCTATCATTTGATAATTGAAAATGATCCACTGATATTTTTTCTGTCACAAAATATGTCTTCTGCTTCTATAGAATAAATATAGGTTTCTAAAGGCGATACTGTTCCTTTGAAAATAAGATCCCATCCTTCATTGATATTATCAGATGAATATACCCTTTGTCCCCATCGATTATAAATCTCCATTTGAAAAGATTTAATCTGCTGCAGACTATCCGAAGTCACTTTGAAAATTCTGTTTTCCGGAATTTCTGAGTATGGTGCAACGACATTTGGCATTTTGATGATTGGGAAGCAATCTTTCTTATTTAGAATGTGTTGTTGTGTAAAAATAGATTCTAAACATTTGTATTCTAATTGAACACTGGCAGGAGATTTCACTTGAAGAAATGATAAAGTATCGGCAGAGTTATTCGTTTTCCACTTGTAACTCAATAAACTATCTATACCACTGATATATTGGGCAGTAAAATTCATACTTTCAGTACAACATAATGGGTCATAATAAATGGTAGGTAATTGCGGGTTTAACTCTCTCACAATATGCATTTGACTGAATTTTGATTCAAAACAAGTATAATCTACAGTACGGGTGGCAGGTGCTTTAACACGTAGAGTATCTGTCTTCTCGCCGGTGCTCCAAACAAAACTGGTGTTTGGGAAAGTTGTAGCTTTAAAAACCTCTGATTCTCCTTTGCATTTCAATCCGTAATTTACCTCCGGTAATTGTGTTTGAAAAACTTCTACTTTATGTTTTTGGCTAAAATGGGTTTCAAAACAAGTATAATTCACTGTACGGGAATCAGGCGCCAGGACATGTAAAGTGTCAGTCGCCTCTCCTGAACTCCAGACAAAGCTGGATTTTGGGTAAGAAAGAGCTTGAAAAATAACCGGTTGAGCTTTGCAGCTAACCGGATATTCAATGTCAGGTAATACCGGTGAAAACTCTTCAACAAAATGCTTTTGAGTAATTGTCATTCCGCAATAAGTGATTGTCACTGTAACCGAAGAGGGAATACGCACTTTTATAGAGCTCTGTGTAGAGCCCGTCTCCCAGTTAAATGTCGTATTCTCTGTATTCGGAACATTAAATGTTATAGAATCTCCTTTGCAACCCGGAGGATAAGGAATCTCACCTGATTTCAAGTCAAATTTTTCACATAATCTTTCCATTTGAAAAGTGTCCAGCACCAAACGTTCATAAGAATCCAGTTTTGGAAAAGGAGTTTTGCTGAATGTAGGATGATCGAAAGTATCTGTTTTCATGAGCTGAGCCGGCCAGAAATTACGCTTGGTAGAGTCTTGACAACTAAAATCCATGAACTTGCTCAATTTTACATTAAAAAGCATATTAAAAGAATCTACTGCCAGTACAGCAGCAAATACTCTTTCTAAAGTTGGGGTCACCTTGTAATTTGTCAGCTTTAGAGTTTTATCAAATAGTGAATTTGACTTGATGGCATCCTGTTGCAGATCTCCCCAAAAAGATGCAATCGATGCTTTGGCATTGCGCCCTAGAGTCAAAGTATCAGAAAAAGTAGTATAGTACTTTCCATCTCTTCCATAGAAACTATACGGCTTTATATCCGGAAAATATTGAACCAGAGAGGAAGCAACGTCAAGCTCTCCACCGTCTGATACTCTTAAAAACCTGAAGTATCTCTGGCCATTGTTCTCCACCCATCCAGAGAGAGCTACGGGTTCATTGGGAGAAGTATGAATGACGATATTGTTTTGCATTCCTGAAAACCGAGTTTGGAAGGAGTGTACAAAATCGACCTCTGCATTTTCGTTCATTTGCATATACAAAGAGTCTCCCAATGTAACTAACCATCTACCTGCCTTGGAATAGTTGATGTCTTGCATTTGTAGGCTGCTGTCCAATTTTAAAAGCTGTTGAACAGTATAATCCGGCAGAGCTTTTAAAAAACAAAAGGAGGCATCCTGTTGATTATTGCCTCCATTGAACCCAAGAAAATGATTGTGGTCTTGAACGATGACTTTCGGATTGGATACAAAAGGCATTTGCTGAAAATGCATTCTTTTTCTGATCAATGAGCTGCCGTCTTTATTGACATCCATGCACAATATGCTCATTCCGACGGTATCCCTGAGGACTCCACTCATATGAGCCACATCATCTGCCATAAACAATGAAGATTCATTTAACAAACCGGACAACTTGAATTTACGAGACCATTCCAGCTTACCACAAAAATCAAATTTTGCAAAAGTGATTGCTGAATCTCGGGTGACAAAGACCTGCATCCAGCCTGCATCAGAAGTAGCTCCGATATGAGCATCCGTCACACTCAGGCTGTCTTTGTAGGCATCTACAAACTGGAGTGGTTGGGCCCATACCCACTGCATGGCTACAACAGTTAAAAAGAATGCTTTGGAAAAGGTCTTGAACATCATTTACTTCATTTTAAATCATCGGTGCAAAGATAACACCCTCCGGCCGGTTTTTGGGGGATTGATTTGGTCAGAATCTATTGAACATCGGAGCTGTGGGACATTTTAGAAACTTTTTAATTATATTATTAAAATATTATATATATATTTGCAGGTCTTTCTGTGACTAATATGTTACAAAAAGATTATATTTAATAAGCAAAACTACTCGACATGGTCTCTTTACAACGGATGCATAGCCCATCGTGGCTGTCTTTTGCATTGATTTTGTTGGTCTTTTCATCACTAAAGTCCCAGGTAAGACCGGGTGTCCCGGCCACACCTTGCCCAATCCGAAACGGGCAAAGCATTATTTCAGGTGACTTACGTCTCAGTCCTCATTCATTCAAGCAGAATTACTGTACAAGTGCCAGTTTGGACTGGAGTTCAATTGATCAATCCATCGTGTCAGACAATCAATACTCATCAGTTGAGCTGAATGCGGGGACCAAATCTTCCTGTCTTATCCTGGGAGGATTTGATCTCAAAATACCGGCTGGAAGTGTCATCCATGGGATGAGTTTGGAGTTGGAAGGCCATGTAGAGAAGGGTCCAGTCATTACAGAAAAGGTTCAGCTCATCAATGGCTTGGGCCAACTCATTGGAGAAAACAAAGCAAACCGCAACAATTCTCCGGCTTGGCCTCTGACAAACGGAATAGATCAGATTTGGACATATGGGTCTCCAACTGATCAATGGGCGAGCTCCCTGAACACTGACTTACTCAACGACCCGGGATTTGCCATTGTCGTGCAACTAGCAAACAATCAAACATCCACCGCGGTGGCGAAACTAGATCAGGCTAAATTGATCATCAGATACACTTCAGTAGGAAGAATTTGTATGAAAGAATGTGCCATGTTGTTTGTGGACCCTGTACCTGGTGCAGAAGAATATGAGTGGAGCTACCCACTTGCTGCTTATCCGGTGTCTGCCACAGACAATGAAGAAACGATTTCTCTCAATATGGAGGGATTGATGCCTGGTGTATATGAAGTCTGTGTCGCAGCAAAAAATAGTCGCGGAAGCTCATCTAAATGTTGTCGTTCTTTTTTACTCTCTCCATGTACTTCCGGTTCTGTCGGAGATTATGTATGGGCAGATGAAAATGGAAATGGGTTACAAGAATCCGGAGAAAAAGGTGTACCACAAATTACTGTAGGTATCTATGATGCTTTGACAAAGAAATTGATCAGATCAGTAACAACGGATTCGTCTGGTCACTTTAGATTTGATGGACTGAATGAAGGTTACTATTACTTAAAATATAATCTAGCAGCTAATTCTTACTTTACAAAAGTAATCTCATCTCCGACCGGATTTGATGTGAGCAAAGCAGATGAAAGCAATGGACCAGGTACCTCAGCAAGTTTCTATTTGGCCTCCGGTCAATTCAGGGATGATATAGATGCCGGCATTTTTAGTTTCTCGTCAATTGGTGACATGGTATGGTCAGATGACAATGGAAATGGAATTCAAGATCTTACTGAAAACGGCATTTCTGGAATCCGACTTTATCTTTATAATGATCAATTAATTTTGCTTGATTCAACCCTGAGTTCGAATGAAGGTAAGTATACTTTCTCAAAACTGTTTCCTGGAAATTATCTCATCAAAACTGTGTTGGATTCCAAATATAGTGTGACCCAACAGCATTCAGGAAATAATCATGAAAGGGACAATGATTTTGACAAAAATGGATGGACCTCCCAGATATCATTGCAATACAATTATAATAACGGTTCCATAGATCTTGGCATTCAGGAAGTGGGAGCCATTTGTGGAACTATATGGTATGATTCCAACAAAGATGGTCTGAGGGCTACAAATGAAAAAAGATATCCAGGTGTTAAAATTTACTTACTGGACGATTCTAAAATCGTAAAACTAGATTCAGCATATACTAACTCAGAAGGTAAATATTGTTTCCCAGAAATTCCTATCAAAAATACACGTTATCTATTGATTGATTTACCAAAAGAAAATATCATCACATTTACCGACAATGGTCCCGACAATATCGACAGTGATTTTGAGACTACGGGGTTTTCGAAAGCACAATATTTTGTTTATTCTGCCGTACTTCAAATCGATGGAGGATTGTATTATAATTGTCAATTAGTTGCATCAGATCTCCATGTTGTGGGGCCATCATCGTTTTGTATTCAAGCAGGACAAAGAGCAAATTTGAATGCAGCTCCTGTAACATCAAATCAATATCCATCCAACTACAAACTTTATTATGTACTTATTGATGAAAATGGTGATGTAATTGAAACAAAAGATTTTCCACAATTTGAAATTTACTCAGAAGGTACTTTTACAATTTCGTCCATCATTGTAGAATCCGATCCTAATGGATTCGACTTCGTCGACATCAACTCGTTGACCAAGGGAGTGAATTTTGAAAACTGGGTAAACGGATATCTTACGAAAGGTATCTGCCTAAAATCATCTCAGAATTCTGCAAGATTTTCCATCACACCGTGTGCTACATTATCAGGGCGCGTATGGTACGATTATGGTAAAGATGGAATTCAAGACCCACAGGACAGGGACATGAAAGATATCCAAATTTACTTGACCGATTCAGGCTCAAGAGTATTGGATTCAGTACGTACAAGTCCTGATGGGCTTTACAAATTTGATCATTTGGTCACAAATATTATTTACAGGTTGCAATTCAATTTTCCAAAAGATTTTGTAGCAAGTCCAAAAGATGCATCAGGTTTTGAGTACAACGATTCTGATATCGACGGAGCTGGTTGGAGTGATTTAATTCCATTAACTGGTAAAGATAGTATTGTAATTGATGCAGGAATGTCTCTCAACTGCACTGCCTTAGCCGGAACTCTGCAAAAATTGCCTCTGCAGAAAGATTGTTATTCCGGCAATTCGCTTCTGATCGAATCAAGTCCTGCCAATAGTGCTGTAATTCCTGCAGGTTTCAGCATAAAATATATTTTAACACATGGCCCAAATTTTATCATAGAAGATTATAGTAACAGTCCACAATTTTATGTAAATCAGATTGGGACTTTTTCCATCTATGCTCTTGTGCTCAATGAAAATCCAACTGATTACAATTATATCAATCTCAATTCCAGGATCCAAAAAGGGACAACTACACTGGTAGGATTCAGCTCTCCTTTGAGGTCTGAAAATATATGTCATGCAATCACATCAAGAAGTGTAAATCATTTCATTTATGATTGTGTGAATATTGAAGGCTTGGTATGGTATGATAAAAATAAAGATGGATCTCAGGCAAACGAAAATGGAGTACTCGGAACTAAAGTATATCTATTAAGATCAAATGGAACTTTATTGGATTCAACTGCAACTACAGGAGATGGAAGGTATAGATTTTCTTCCATTACTCCTTCGATAGATTATAAAATAAAAATTCTGGTGGACACTCCTTATATTTTCACATTACAGGATGCCACAGGTTCAGAAGCTGATGACAGCGATGTAGATCAAAGCGGTTTGTCCAGAGTCTACAGCCTAATACCTGGAACAACCCAACAATCAGATGCAGGTATTTTGTTTCCTTGCTCGGTGTTGGCAGCACCAATAGAATATAGGTTTCAATCAAATACATGTCTGAGGCCTTCAGGTGTTGATTTAAGGTCAAGAGTTGTCGGAAATCATTCATATAACAATAAATTTCAGGTGCTTTACCTGCTTTCGAATAAGGAAACAGATGTCATCCTTCAAACCTCCGTAATCCCTGATTTTAGAGTATATGATTCAGGGATGTATGAAGTGTGGGGTTTGATCATTCCGAACAGTTCTCACCCTGAGTATGAAGACTTTTCTTTTTTAATTCAAGGAAAAACAAAAATTGACGAAATCAGAAGTTTTCTAAATAAAACGAATATTTGTCACAGCTGGACACCTAATACTGTATCTTTTAATGTGATAGCATGTGACAGAATAGCGGGATCAATTTGGGAAGATCAAACAAAAGATGGATTGCATGATAGCTTTGAGCCTTTTTTAGAAGACATAAAAATCTATCTTGTAAATAATCAAAATACAATTATTGACAGCACTTTAACCAATGATAAAGGATCCTACGCCTTTATTAATTTAGTTGCAGCAGACTACTTTATCCGTGTTTCGATTCCAGCAGATTTTCAAATGACTTTACAGAATGTTGGTACAAATAGATCAATTGACAGTGATTTCTCTACTCAGGGAGAACTATTTGTGAATTCATCTGAAGTGCAAACCGGTACTTTTAAGGACGGTGGATTAATAAGAGAATATGGACAAGTTGGGAATCTAGTCTGGGAAGATGTCAACGGAAATGGCATTCAGGAAATTGGCGAACCGGGTATAAACGGAGTTACACTTCATCTCTACCAGGCCTCCACTCACGAAAAGATTGCTTCCACAATTACTTCTGACATGAATGGTATTAGCGGATCTTATTTATTTCCATATGCACCAGTTGGCCAAACTTATATTGTTGCAGAAATGTCGTCAAGATATTGTGTTACATTGCAAGGCGCTGGATCTAACAAATTGGAGGATAATAACTTTAAAACACATGGACAGATTCACACGTCAGATACATTTAATGTAATCGCTCAAACCCAAAATTCGGATGTAGATCTCGGTATTTTTAGAAAATCTACAGTGGGAAACTATGTCTGGTTAGACCAAAATCAAAATGGAATTCAGGATTCGAACGAATCAGGAATTAATGATGTAATTGTACGCCTCTTCGAAGCTTCAGGAAAAAAAATAGGTGAAATACAGACAAGATATAACCCAGAGTTCCAGACTGACGGTTACTTCGAATTTAATGATTTAAAACCGGGCTACTACTATCTGCAATTTACAAACACTCTTGGATTGGCATTCACGCAAGCAAATGCTGGAACCATCGACTTTGATTGTGACGTAACAGAGTCCAACGGTCCAGGTACAACAGATCAATTTTTAATAAACTCCGGTGACATACAGCTCCATCACGATGCCGGTTTTATCCCTCCTGGATTGATTGGGGATAATATTTGGATGGATAATAATTTAAATGGTTTACAAGACCCGGAAGAATCCGGGGCTTCAGAAATTACTGTAGAACTATACAACGCTTCTATGGATAAAATCAAAGAAACGAAAACAAATGCATTTGGTGAGTATCATTTTCCTGTGGAGCCCGGACAATACATAATTCGCGTAGTGCTGCCCGAAGGACTTCAGTTTACTAAATACAATCCTTCAAACGATGAACTCAACAGCGACATCATGGGAACATATGGGGAAGGTACGAGCAATATGATAGAACTGAGTAAATATGGTGAGCATGCAATCATCAATGCAGGCCTTGTACAACCTTCAATACTCGCATTAAACGAAATAGAATTGAATGCTAAAAGAGTGAAAAACTCTGTTCTTATAGAATGGAAACATGAAATTAAATCAGTTAATGGAAAATTTGAAATTTGGAAATTCAATTACCAATGGATGAAACTTACAGAATTCTCTGGTAATAATATTCCTTATAACCAATTACAAAAATTTGAAGACAAAGATCCAGTCATGCATGCTGAGTCACAATATCAAATACGATATACATACGAAGGCGGGCAAATCTTGTCCAACATTATTGTCTTGCCAGTAAGTTCCAATGAAATTAAAATTCAAAATCAACTGGTATCAGACAATCTGATTGCTATTCAAACAAACACAGCTCCTATTCAATACTTCATCACTCATATCAATGGTAAAGTAATCAAAACTGGCAATTTGTTACGCACGGAAGAAGTAATTTCTATAAATGACATTCCTTCAGGCTTTTACTTTATCCGATTTAATTCTGAAGGAAACTTCCTTAAAGCAATTCCTTTTGTTGTAGTCAGGTAAAACAAATGAAATAACAGATAATGAGCTTTGCTGTAGTATGAGTCTTGCGGTAAGGTTGTCATTCATTATAATAGTTAGCTGAAAAAAAAGAAATTTCAGCTATTCATTCTAAACCCAACATTCGTGGTTGGAAATCAAAGACTTTGGTTTGTCAAAAGAGTTCAATACAATTTGTTCATAATTTCTTAATTTTAATGTAACATTTATGTAACATTGAGATTAGACCTTTGTGCCAAAATAAAATTAATGAATAAATTATTGATCTTTTTGGCCTCATTACCACTAATCAGTTTATGTCAGGTAGGGTCTATTGAGGGGACAGTAAAAGACGCAACTACCGGTGAGCTATTAATCAATGCCGTTGTACAATTAACACCAGGACAAATAGGTACTGTAACTGACTTTGATGGAAATTTTCAATTTTCAAATATTAAAATAGGCGAATATCAAATCAAGATCAGCTATTTAGCTTATCAAGATACTATTATTAAAAAAATTAATGTAAGCAATAATATAACTCTTCAGATACCTGTTTGGCTATCCAACAACAAGATTTCTCTCAATGAGATTTCCATAACTGCAACAGCAAAAAGGGATGGGTTAACTGCCTTGATGCAACTCCAGAAAAACAATCAAGGTATAGGAGAGGGAATAAGCGGAGATGCGATTAAAAAGTCAACGGATAAAAATATATCAGATGCACTTAAACGAGTGAGTGGGGTTAGTATCCAAGATAATAAATTTGCAATCATTCGAGGTTTGGGTGAAAGATATAATATGGTGATGGTAAATGGCATTGCAATGAGTAGCACTGAACCAGATAAGCGAGCTTTTTCATTTGACATATTCCCGGCAAATCTTATAGACCAGATTTTTATTCAAAAAACAGCCACCGCGGATCTTCCAGCTGAATTTGCTGGCGGTGCTATCTTGCTAAAGACTAAAAACATCCCCGAAGAAAATTTTAACCTGTTTTCATTTGCTTTAGGTTATCTGGATGGAACAACCGGCAGAAGATTCATGAAATCCGAAACGGGTAGGATTGATTTTATAGGCATGGATGATGGAAGACGAAACATGCCACAAAATTTTCCTGAAACTGAACTTTTCCAGAGTATGAATCGCGAGCAACAGATTAATAATTCGAAGATGATGCCCAACGATTGGAAAATAGAGCATAAAAAATTCGCATTACCTTCAATCCAAGCCCAGTTTACAAAAGGATTGCTTTATAAATTCTATGAAAATAAAACATGGGGAAATACGATATCTTTTTACTATAATCTACAATCAAAATCCAATTTACAATTTAGATCTGATTATGCATCAACAGAACGGATCAGCGAATATACGGACAATATATCCAAGCAAAGCCCGGTATGGAGTGTTCTTTGGAATTCAGCACTTCAATTCAACGATAATAATAAGTTATACATCCTTACGAATCTCAACACCAATACTGAAAACACGATCATCAAAAGGTCTGGAAGTGACTTCGAGCAAGAAAGATATGTCAGATCCTCAAGTATCGAATACAATGAAAATCATCTGCTCACAACAAAATTGGGTGCAGAAAATACATTCTCACGGGTTTCATTAGACTATGGCATTGGATACAATTATAACTTAAAATCGACACCTTCCTTAAGAAGAATGTATTATAGCAAAAACTTTGATGAACTCGAAGGCATCCCGTACCGCGCTTATATTCCTTTAGGCTCTGCGGATCCATACAGGTCCGGAAGATTTTATTCTTCTCTCAATGAACATAGTTATTTTGTATTTGGGAATGTCAATATTCCTCTAAAGCAAAAATCTAAAAACGAAAAAGTGAAACTTGGATTTAATATCCAAAAAAGAAATAGGGAATTTGACGCAAGAGTTATTGGATATATCAAAGCAAACCCAACAATTTTTGAGCAAACACTTTTGACTCTGGAACCTTATGAACTTTTCGCTGAGGCAAATATCCGTGAATCCGGATTTATGCTCAACGAAATTACAAATCCAACTGACAGATATGTAGCTTCAGCATTGAACACTTCTCTATATGCCATGTACGATCAGCAATTTTATTCAAGAATCAAACTCAATCTTGGTTTTAGACTGGAAAATTATACGCAAATATTCAATGGTATTGATTACACACTTCGACCTGTTGATCTCAATGAAAAATACATTTCAGTTTTACCTTCAACAAATATTTCCTATGATTTTACTTCCAATCACAAATTAAGATTCTCAGTATATCGGACAATAAGCAGACCTGAATTCAGGGAGCTTGCTCCTTTCTCCTTCTATGATTTTAGCATCAATGGAAATGTAACCGGATCACCATCGCTCGTTCCGGGTTATATCAATAATTTTGATTTTAGGTATGAGTTTTATCCCGGTAAAAATCAAATTATATCGGTCTCTCTTTTTGAAAAAAAGTTTTACAATCCTATAGAATTTACATTCATAAACTATGGTGCAGGCTCAAAAACATTTTCTTATCAAAATATTCCCGCTGCAGAAACCAGAGGTATAGAACTTGAAGTCAGAGCCAAGCTTAATATTATTCACAAGTCACTTTCCAACTTTACCTGGTATTCAAACATTTCTGTCATGCAATCCAGTTTGGATCTGAAAAATGTAAGTTCCTATGATACAAAGAGATCCATGCAAGGACAATCTCCCTATCTGATAAATTGCAATCTAAGCTATGAACCAACGAATTCTAAATTATTCATAGGAATTGCTTACAACCGATTTGCAGACAGGATCGTTCAAGTGGGTACAGTAGGCTATGCAGATACATATGAAAAGGCTAAAGATCAACTGGATATAATATTGATCCATAAATTCAATAATAAGGCCTCAATTAAATTGGCTGCCGGAGATATTTTTGGGCTTCCAAACAAACTCTATCAAGATATCAACAGTTCTCACAAATATGATCCAGGGAATGACTTGTTGCTGCAAAAAACGGATTCTCAAAGATCATTCAGTGTGGGTCTTCAATTAAAAATTTAAAATAATCAATTAAGAAAGTATTAGATAGACTTAGTTATATTCAGGCGTTCAGACCATTCAACTATTCTATATTTTCAATTTTATCTCCTGACTATTTGCTTCGGATGCTTTGCACCTTCCTAAAATTTCCTCTAGCTCTTCACTGATTTAATTATTCTAAATGGTACTGCTTCATTTTAAAATTGTTACAATTTCGTAATATAAAGTTGCCGATAAATTCCTCCAATGGTCGCTAATTTTACATTCAATTAAAATTATTATTATGAAAAAATTATTTACACTTTTCCTTTTTTCTTTTACAATTTCCTGTTGGAGTCAATCAGAAATTCTCACCGGAGATATCACGACAAATACATTGCTCACAAGTAATAAATCTTATATATTGAAAGGATTTGTTTACGTAAAAAATGGTGCTGTTTTGACGATTGAACCTGGCACAATAATTAAAGCTGATAAAGCTACTAAAGGGGCGCTTATAATTACCAGAGGCAGTAAATTAATCGCAGAAGGAACCCAAGAAAAGCCTATTGTATTTACCAGTAATGAAACTATCCCCGGATATGGAGATTGGGGAGGTATCATACTTCTCGGTAAATCCTATACCAATACCACAACAAACGGTATCCATGGCGAAGGAATTATAGAAGGCGGCGTAGATAATGCAAATGGAGACGGCAGATATGGGGGAAATGAACCTGACGATAATTCAGGAATTTTAAAATTTGTCAGAATTGAATATCCGGGTATTGCATTTGCTCCGAATAATGAAATCAATGGCTTGACACTTGGAGGCGTTGGTAGCGGAACAGAAATTGATTTTGTTCAGGTTTCATATTCAGGTGATGATGCTTTCGAATGGTTTGGCGGCACGGTAAATTGTAAACATTTGATCGCTTACAGAGCCCTTGATGATGATTTTGATTGTGATTTTGGATTTAGCGGAAATATTCAATTTGCTTTATCCGTCAGAAATCCTTTGATTGCAGATATCAGTGGGTCAAATGGATTTGAAATTGATAATGATGCTTCCGGATCTAATTCTATCCCAAAAACCAAACCTACTTTCTCCAATGTAACTATTATCGGACCTATGAATCCCTCTGTATCGCCAGATTTCAAGAGGGGCTTGCATTTAAGAAGAAATAGCGAAGCTGCAATTCTAAACTCCTTGATCATTGGAAATTATCCAGTTGGTCTTTTCATTGATGGTGATTCGTGTTTTGCACATGCTCAATCCGGAAATCTTGAATTTAAAAACAACATTCTTGCCGGTATGACCGAACTCACAAAGACAACTGCATCCACTTTTGACATTAAAAACTGGGTTACAAATAATGAAAATAAATTATTTCTCACCACCAATGAAGCTGGCCTTGTTGACATCAACGTTTCTGATCCAATAGCCAACATTCTAAATCACTCGCCTGCAAATGGTCTTGCAAAGTTTGATTCAAAAAGAATCCAGAACAGATTTTTCGACAAAGTTGAATATTCGGGAGCATTTGACGAAACCAATGATTGGAGTTGTAGGTGGACTAGATTTGAAAACGGTGTCAGAAATAATTGCCAAATCACTTCCAGCAAGGAAATAAACAATGATGTTGAGATATTGATCTCACCACTTCCGGCTAAGCAATACGTAAATATTTCATTTGGGAATAATGTCCAACTCAAGTCGCCAATCCGAATTAGCAATTTTCAGGGGAAAATTTTAAAAACGGTGAATACCCAAGGAAATAATTCTGTTCAAGTGGACACCCATGACTTAATTAACGGCATTTATCTCATCAACATCAATACAACCCAAGGGCAAATCATAAAAAAACTAATCATTAGTCAGTAAATTTCTATCATAAATCTAAAAAGGGGGAGAATGAGAATTCTTCCCTTTTTTTTTACGGAGAAACGATAGCCTTTTGCGTCGCTTCAACGTCTTTTGATTTAATTTTTACAAAATAAACACCTGGCTTTTTCAGTTGAGGAAATTCACTCTTATATAGATGCTTTCCTGAGTTTTGATTTACCAACTTTTTTTCGTGAATTAGTTTTCCGTTTTCGGTGGTAATCGTAATTTGAATGTCGGATGGTTCAGCTAAAAAGTATGACAACACAAACTGCCCTTCGTTTGGATTTGGCAGAATATGTAGTTGAAGTTGATTACAACTTTGTTCATTTTTAAAGTCATTTGAGCCGGTATTGATTTTAACCAATTTTACTTTGAATATTGTATTCATTGCAGTACTTAAATCCCCTTCATTATCCCAAAATATATTTGCAGCATTACTTCTAATACCTCCAACAAGATAACCTAGTAGGGTTGTGTCAGAATTCAATTCATCCAATTTGACAACATTATTTTTAAATTTTGGTAAGTTGGCTTCCTGAATTAGTTCACTGCTCGCTCCTAACCATTCCGGTAATTCAAAAGGCAATTTATATTCTATCATTTTTCCATCAGCTGACCTAGTAATCCTTGCAATTGTTTTTACAAACGGCACATTATTGTCCTGAACTAATTGGCCATTTTTTTCATAATACTGGGCTATGCCTCCAAAAAACAAGGTGTGCATTTCATTATTTTTTTCAGAATACAAAGGAATCGTAGCGCAATGGTAATGATTGAAGTACTGTGCAAATCCAGGTACAATTTCATACTTCTGCTCTGTGATATCGACTGAATTCAAATATGGAAGATCTGCTGTTTCTTGAAAAACACCAGAAAATGCGGTGAGGCCTTCCCTACCGTCAGGCATGATCTGTGCGACAACATTATAATCTCTTCTATGAAAAGCAGTTTTATCTGTCCAACGATTAACATTAGTAATCCGAATCTGAGAACTATCATCTATCAGGTCAAACTTCTTTAAACAGTTGGTATACTCCTGAACAAAACCTGGTCCATGAGTCGGACCCATTGGATTATATCTGCCCATAAATTTCTGACCTCCAATCAGATAATAGGAATTATTTATTTTGTCTAATCTACCACCTGTGATTTGAAAAAAAGTGTCTCGTAGTTGCCTAAAGAATTGATCGGTCAGTCGATTTTCGATGACAGCCTGTATGGTTGCGGGAATATCGACTACCGTCAGATTTGGAAAAGTGACATGATCTCCTGTTATATCACTGAATCCATACCCACCAACTAAAATCAGGTTTTGAGCTTCTTGATAGAATTCCATATTTGTGGATTTCAGTTGCTCTCTCAATGGAGGAGATAGTTTCTCTACAGAAGCTGTCCAAAATTTTCCTTCTTTGGGATCCACTACAATGATTTGATTATTTTGTCCTGGCTGATCAAACGATGCAAAAGGTTGGCGGCGGTGGAGTCCATCAATCCGACCACCAATCAACATCCATTTACCTCCATGCTGCCCAACAGCATAAGATTGGATTCCTTGCATTCCAGTAATATGAAGTGGTTCCAACAGCATTTCAAATGGGAAGGCTTGCCCCGTTAAGTATGTATTTGTGATAAAAGTCATGACTACTATCCAGATAAAGCGCATACTTCTTGCCGCTTGGAAAAAACCACTGTTCGAGCTGTTTTTCAGCTCTCGATAGAAATTAATATTCAAGCTATTCATTTTTTGGATGAAAGTTTATTTGGTCATCATTTAAGAAACATAAGTATGAATATTGATGTTGATATTTTCTCCTAATTTTGCAACTTATCCTCATCATTCTAAATCAGCAAATAGATGGTAAAAACAGATACAACAAAATATTATTCTCACTATATTCCTAAGCTCCAAGAAATGTATGCACATTATATAAATTCATCAAACAATCTCCTTAATTTTTAATTAAAACAAATTCATCCCTTCAGTCTTCTGAAATGTATAGACCCTCCACTTTATTCTATCGATTCAAGCATGATTTGCCTGCCGGCATTGTGGTATTTTTTGTTGCATTGCCCTTATGTTTGGGAATTGCACTTGCCGGTGGCGCGCCTCTTTTCAGTGGTATGATCGCAGGAATACTGGGTGGTATTGTAGTAGGCTCACTGAGCAACTCTCCGCTTAGCGTGAGCGGACCCGCAGCAGGATTGGTCTCCATTATTTTCGTGTCTATAACCACGCTTGGTTCATTTGAAGCTTTTCTTGTGGCAGTCATTATCGCAGGGATTATTCAAATTCTGCTTGGCGTGATTAAAGCCGGAATGATCGCAAATTATTTTCCGAGCAATGTGATTAAAGGAATGCTAACTGCTATTGGAATCATCATCATCCTCAAACAGCTTCCTATTGCACTTGGATATGGCAAAACGAAAGATAGCTTATTGTCATTTTTACAACACCATGGCCCCAATGCACTTGCATTCATCACCGAAAAAATACAATACATCGACTTGGGAGCTACGACTATATCATTGCTATCCATAGTTATCATGCTACTTTGGGAAAGCAGATGGATTTCGGCTAAGCTCAAAATCATTCCTGGGGGATTAATAGCAGTTGCAGCAAGTATAGCGCTCAGCCAGCTTATTTTCAAACACTATAGTTTTTTACTAATTGAACCCAATCATTTTGTTCAGGTGCCGATCGCCCACAATTTGAGCGAATTCTACAGTTTTTTCAAAACTCCTGATTTTGATGTGTTGTATCGAAAGGACATCTATGCCATTGGATTAACTATAGCCATTGTTGCATCAATTGAGAGCTTGCTGAGTGTGGAAGCGATCGACAAGTTGGATCGCCAAAGGAGGGTAACAAATCCCAATCGAGAGCTGTTGGCACAGGGAATAGGTAATATACTCTCCGGTCTTCTCGGAGGACTTCCTATCACCAGCGTCATCGTCAGAAGTAGTGCCAATTTTAATGCAAACGCGCAATCTAAATTTGCAACTATCATCCACGGTATCATACTCCTCATTTGTGTTATAGGAATTCCTTCATTGCTGAACATGATCCCTTTGGCTGCTCTGGCATCTATCTTATTGCTCACCGGCTTTAAATTATGCAAACCCTCTATTTTCATTGGTTTCTTCCAAAAAGTAAATACCAATGGGTGCCATTTGTGGTAACAGTACTCGCGATTGTTTTTACCGACTTGTTGTATGGTGTAGCAATCGGGCTTGCGACCAGCGTCTCCGCCATTTTGGTTGGAAATTTTAAAAATTCATTTGTAATCTTCACAGAACAGACCGAAAATAAAGACCTGGTACTCGTGCATTTTTCAGAAGAAGTATCCTTCCTCAATAAAGCGGAAATAAGAAAGATGTTAGATCATTTACCAAAAAACTCTTCAGTGATTTTAGATGCTTCAGATTCAAAGTATATTGATTTTGATGTACAGGAGTTGATCAGAGAATTCATACAGCTCAAAGCACCACACTACAACATCCAGTGTCACACTATTGGCTTCAAAGAAGACTACAAAATTCACAATAGTGACAGTGCTTCAGAAATCAAAGAAAAATATCCAGTATTCGAAATGGTAATCAGAAAAACATTCCTTTAAATTTCGAATACGCTTATATTTTGATAGCTACAGCAGTTTCCTCTGAAGCGAGATGTGCATATAAAAAAGGAATTCCAAGAATAAAATAAGTGATGTCCGCCTTAGAAGAAAAAAAAGCTTCATTCCAACCATATGTCGCAGTCACATCACCCATATAGATCAAAGCTACCAGGAATAGCCATGAACCAAATATAAAATTGTAGTTTTTTACATTGATCCAACAACCGGAACCCAGTGCTATCAATAATACTATTATCGAAAGATATTCAGGAAAAAGCTTATCAGATTGCGTTAGAAATGGATTGTATTGTTGCCAAACTTGCGTATGACCCCAAATAAAAGGTAAAAACAATAAACAAAAAGATGTCAGTACGACGGAATTCCATAGAATCCATTTAGTGACTGTGCCAAAATAATTCTCCAAAAGAAAATAAACTGAACTTATCAGAAAAAGGCCGCCATAAACATTTCTAGTACAGAGGACCATTCCACCAAGTACGGCTGAAAATAAAATACTACTAATATTTGATTTTTTGTCAGTTGAAAACAGAAAGTCAAAATATATCAGGCAGATCAAACTAAAAGTCAATATCGTACTTCTGGTTAACACTTCATAAACGAAAACGGGAAAAACAAAAAGAGTTGAAATAAAAAGGAAGCTGTTGTTTTTTTTATGAGCAAGATAATAAATGAATACAAGCAAACTTGCCAAAGAAAGAAGTGCCACATCTCCAATCAGGTAAAAAGGTAGTGAAACAATAAAATAAAATGGTAGAGGACCCGGATGATTACCCAAATGTGAAATCGCCTCATAAGCATATTGATGATGAAAAACCTGTGTCCAAAATGAGCTGATCACACTCCAACGATCAACCTGAAGATTCTCAAATGGAATCCTCGACAATAAAAACATGATCATGACTAAAAATGCACCGATAAATAATGCAAGCATCTTTCTGTGCAGTGTAAACTGATTTATTCTTTCATTTTGGATCAGATAAACCATTCCGAGTAGAAAAGTAAAACACAACACATAAGACCATTCACCTGCAATTCTATATAAATATTTGAATAAAAATAATGTCTGAATGAGAAGTATGATACTCCACGTTATTCTTTTCTGAATCAATGCAATCATGTTCCCGCAAAATTAATTGTCCGGTGCAGATACAGATTGAATTAATCTTTAAAAAAATTGTACGTTTGCTTTTTTTCCCGATTCATGAAAATATATAAAACGGTCAAACCTCTCCAAGCGCATCTGGCACTGTTGAGGGCTAAGGGTGAAAAGATCGCATTTGCTCCTACCATGGGCGCTTTGCACCAAGGGCATGTCTCACTTATCCAAATTGGGAGGGAGATGGGTGCGAAAACGGTGTGTAGCCTTTTTGTCAATCCAACACAATTTAATAACATGCAGGATTTACTCAAATATCCACGAATGTTAGATAAAGACACCGCTCTGCTCAGGTCATACAAATGTGATGTCTTGTTTGCTCCCTCAATCGAAGAGATTTATCCTCCACAACTGGACACGAGAGTGCAGATCGACCTTCAAGGTCTGGATAAGGTGATGGAAGGAGTTTTTCGTCCTGGACATTTTGATGGGATGCTGCAAGTAGTCAAAAGGCTGCTGGATATCGTAAAGCCTGATCTTTTAATCATGGGGCAGAAAGATTTTCAACAGGTGTCCCTGGTGCAACTGATGATAAGGAGCCTCAATTTACCGGTACAGCTCGTCTTAGCGCCAACATTGAGAGAATCTGATGGTCTTGCTATGAGCTCTCGCAATATGAGATTAAGTCCGCAAATGAGAAAGAAATCCGTGGTGATTTACAAAGCTTTGTCCAAAATTAAAGACGAATTTGGAAAATATCCCCTGGAGATTTTAAAAAATCATGCCTGGAAAATGATGGAAGACGAAGGGCTGAGGCCAGAATATCTTGAAATTGTAGATGGAAACAACTTACAAAGTGTTGTCGATAGTCAAAAATCAGAATATATTGTAGTACTTACGGCTGCATGGGCAAATGATATAAGGCTGATCGACAATCTTATCCTCAAATCACTCTAATTTTGAACTATCTACCCTATGACTGCTGTTGATAGAGCAGAAATTAATTTGCTACATTTGCGCCATGTTTCTTCAATTTTTTAAATCAAAAATCCACCGTGCTTTTGTCACAGAGGCAAATTTGAATTATGTGGGAAGTATCACTATCGACGAAGTGTTGATGAAAGCCGCTGACATTTATGAGGGAGAAAAAGTCCAGATTGTCAATAACAACAACGGCGAAAGATTCGAGACTTATGTGATCAAAGGCGAGCCAAATTCAGGACGCATTTGCCTGAATGGGGCCGCGGCTCGCAAGGCTGAGGTAGGCGATATTTTGATCATTATTTCTTATGCTTTCATGACACCGGAAGAGGCTAAAGGTTTTCATCCCACTACAGTTTATGTAGATGAACAAAATCGCCTGAAATCATAAATTTTGCCTCGACTTCTCAAACAAATTCTGCAATTTATTTTATTTCTGGGCCTTGGCTTATTTATCATGTGGTATATCTACCATGGACAGAGGGATGCTTACTTCTTATACTGCAGCTCACATGAAATTCCAATTGAAAAGTGCAGCTTAAAAGACAAGCTCTGGAAGGACTTTAGCTCTGTGAACTGGTTTTATATCGCATTGATATTTGTGGCATTTTCTATGAGCAATGTGAGCCGATCACTGAGATGGCAAATGATCTTAAGAAGCATGGGTTACAAAACTCGTTTTGTCAATGCTTATGGATCTGTTTCCATTGCTTATTTTGCCAATCTTGGTTTACCCCGCAGCGGAGAATTTTTTAGGGCGAGCTTCATGTCTAAGTATGAAAAGATCGGTCTGGACAAAACACTTGGCACGATAGTGCTGGACAGGATGGTCGACATGGTTTCCATGCTAGGCCTCATAGCTCTGGCAATGGCGATTCAATGGCATATTTTTAAGGACTTTCTGGGAAAATATGTTTTTGCGAGCATGAACCAAAAGTTCTCACTATTGATCATTCTGGGGGTCGCTTCCTTACTTATTGTTTTGCTGATTTTCTTCAGCAGGTCGATCTGGAGACAGTGGCATTTTGTAAGACAGGTCGGCATCAAGCTTTCAGGTTTTGTTTCAGGAATAAGAGCCATAGGATCATTAGACAGTCCCTATCTTTTCCTCTTGCATACAGCATTGGTTTGGTTCTGGTATTTCATGATGCTGCTTTTTGCTTTGAAGGCTTTTGATGCAACCAGTCACATTGGAATTTCTGCGGCATTGTTGATATATGTTTTTTCTGCCTTAGGCATGGTTGTTCCAACGCCTGGAGGCATGGGTAGTTATCATTATCTGATGATACTCGCACTGAGTTTTTACGGGATCAATGAATTGGATGCATTCTCCTTTGCCAATATTGCTTTTTTCAGTGCTCAGTTTGCTACAAATATTTTGATGGGAATTGCGGCATTAATTTATCTGCCCATCGTTAATTCTACAACGAATAGACCGTCCACATGAAAACAATTGATCAAGTACACAATAAAATTGTCACCAGAGAACAAGCAGCAAAAATCGTTCAACACTGGAAGGACCAAGGAATGGAAATCGTTTTCACCAATGGCTGTTTTGATATATTGCACCGAGGGCATATAGAATATCTTTTTGCAGCCAGGACTCAAGGTGATCGGTTGGTAATTGGTGTCAACTCCGACCATAGTGTCAAACTACTGAAGGGCCCCGACAGACCTGTCAATGATGAGCAAAGTCGTATGCTCCTCCTGGGAGCGCTTGAATGTGCAGATCTTGTTGTATTGTTTGACGAAGAAACACCATTATCATTGATTCAGCTACTCTTGCCGGATATTTTGGTCAAAGGTGGTGACTGGAAAGTTGAGCAAATTGTAGGAGCTGATATTGTGACGGAGAAAGGAGGAAAGGTGTTGAGCCTGGCCTTTGTCGATGGATTTTCTACTACGGGTACGATCGCAAAGATCCAAAAAAAAGGTTCCTAAATTTAAGATTTTCAATGACTTAGCTCTCAAGCTGCGTTGCATTGTAGCCGTTTATATGAATTTGTTTAGTTTTGCGGTTCCATTTTGCTAACCAGATGACCGAATATAAAGGTACGCTCATTCCGATAGGAGGTAACGAAGATAAAGGGATGGGTCCGAACGAAATGTACACACTTGACTTCATTGAAAGGGGTATTCTCTCACGTGTAGTCAAAGAAGCTGGTGGCACAGCAGCCAAAATTGTGGTCATCACCACAGCTTCCAGCATTCCCGTTGAGGTAGGTAACAATTATTTACACGCATTCAGGACGCTTGGATGTACTCATGTGGATGTGCTGCATATCCGTAGTATAGAGGCTGCAGAGGATCTCAATCATTTGAGGCATATCCACAATGCGGATTGTGTTCTATTCTCAGGTGGAGATCAATCCAAGATAGTCAAGTACATAGGCAATACGCAGATGCATGTCGAACTCGTTTCCAGATTAATGGACGGAAAGTTTGTTCTGGCGGGGACGAGCGCAGGAGCAATGTCTATGTCACATGAAATGATTGCCGGCAGTGGTCCACCAGAATCATTGATCAAAGGCAATATCAAGATGTCCAGAGGAATGTCATTGCTTGATAATGTAATCATAGATACACATTTTATCCAGAGGGGCAGATTTGGTCGCCTAGCAGAGGCAGTCGCGAGACATCCGCGCTTGCTTGGTATAGGTTTAGCAGAGGATACCGGCCTTGTCATCCGCAGAGGAAATGACTGTGAAGTGATCGGTTCAGGGATGGTGATCTTATTTGATCCCAGGCACCTCAGTCACAACAATTATGATGTTCTAGAATCTGGCACCCCTATGTCACTGTCCAACCTTACTACGCACGTATTGGCTACCGGAGACAGATTTAAAATCAGAGAAAGGAGCTTAAAAATACTTCCTCTTGAATCTTATCTGGAAGCACAGGTCAAATCTTAATCCAGGGCGTCTTATTTTTACCGCACGATGAAAAAATCAGTACTCCTGTTAGGCTCAGGTGGGAGAGAACACGCCATAGCCCGGTCCTTGAATCAAAGTCCGCATTTGTCTTCTTTATTTGTGATGCCTGGTAATCCAGGTACAGCATCATTGGGCACTAATATTTCTATTGCCGCAGACGATGTCGCTGCCATCGTGGATTGGATCAGACTAAACCATGTAGATCTCGTCATCTGCGGTCCTGAAGCCCCTCTGGCAAACGGTCTGATGGATGAAATCCGAGCTGCATTTCCTCAACAAAAAATAGGCCTCATCGGACCCGGAAAAGCAGGTGCATTACTTGAAAGCAGCAAGTCATACGCTAAATCCTTTATGGCCAGGCATCAGATCCCAACGGCTGCATATTCCGCCTTTCAATCTCATCAAATGAATGATGTGTTGCAGTTCATCCATAGACTTCAGCCTCCAATTGTGCTCAAAGCGGATGGCTTGGCAGCAGGAAAAGGTGTCGTCATATGTCCTGACCATGGATCTGCAATTCAGGAAGCAGGTGAAATGCTGTCGGGAAAATTTGGATCAGCTTCCAGCACCTTGGTGATAGAGGAGTTTTTACATGGAATAGAATTTTCGGTGTTTGCGCTCACTGATGGGAAGGATTTTGTGCTATTGCCGGAAGCAAAAGATTATAAAAGGATTGGTGAAGGCGACACTGGTCCAAATACAGGAGGTATGGGCGCAGTGTCACCGGTGCATTTTGTCAATGATGAGCTGATGTCCAAGGTGCTGAGTCGCATCGTCGTTCCTACAATCAATGGATTGCGAAAAGAGAATATACCCTACTGTGGTATTGTTTTTTTTGGTTTAATCAATGTGAAAGGAGATCCCTTTGTCATTGAATACAACGTGAGATTGGGAGACCCTGAGACTGAGGTGATTTTACCTCGTCTCGAGACGGATCTTCTTACACTATTTTTGGCAGCAACCGAAGGAACACTTTCAGGAACAATGGCCAAAATTTCAAAGCAATTTGCGACTACCATAGTACTTGCATCACAGGGTTATCCTGCTGCATTTGAAAAGGGAAAATCCGTGCATCTGCCATCAATGCTAGATCGCTCGCAAATCCTCTTTCATTCCGGAACGATCCAGGATAACCATGGTATCAAAACCGCTGGGGGCAGAGTATTTGCAGCCACCGGATTGGGAGTCAGCCAAGCTGATGCTCTGCTCAAAGCCAATGAACTAGCTGCCTCGGTTCATTTTGAAGGAAAATATTTCAGGAGAGATATTGGTTTTGACCTCTGATCCATGAACTACAATCTGGAATCTTTAGCGAACATTTTCGGCTGTGCAAAACCGGTTGCACAGAAACAGAGAAGCATAACACAGGTCAGTATAGACAGCAGGTACATTACTGATCCGGCTTCTACGATATTCATTGCGCTTTCTGGTACCCATACGGATGGTCATCATTTTATACCCGAGCTCATAGATCTTGGTGTTCGGACGTTTTTAGTCGACAGGGAGATGCTTTCCGGCAATCCTGAGGTCATCTTTTTTCAGGTGGATAATGTTCTTGGCAGCTTGCAGACCTGGGCAGCCTTTCACAGAAAACAATTTCAGATTCCTATTATCGGAATTACAGGATCCAACGGGAAAACAATTTTAAAAGAATGGTTAAGCGAAATTCTATCACGGCACTACAAAATTTGTAAATCGCCCAAATCTTATAATTCACAACTTGGCGTAGCGCTCTCTGTACTCCAACTGGACAGCTATCATGAGATTGGGATTTTTGAAGCAGGGATCTCCCGGCCCGGTGAGATGACAAAATTGCTTGATATCATCCGGCCTACAGTCGGAGTACTGACCAATGTTGGTGACGCCCATGACCTTGGATTTGAGTCCAGAGAACAAAAATGGCGGGAAAAAATGACCTTGTTCAATAGCTGTCAAGTACTCATTACAAAAAAAGATCCCCACGTCGCCACAGCAATCCAACATCTAAAAACCAAATGGATCAACTGGAATTTTCAGCCTGATGAGGCAGAGTATCAACTTGCACTCAAAATTCAGGAAGACAATACAGAAATCTATGTAAGACACGGATCTGATCTGTCGGTGTATCAACTGCCACATCGAGATTCATTCGCGGCTGAAAACGCAATTCACCTCATCCTCACTTGTACTTATCTGGGGCTGAGACATGAGGATATCCAGCAAGGACTTTCTGATTTGCACCAGTTGAGTATGCGAATGGAATTGAAGGAAGGTCTCAATGACTGTTTGTTGATCAACGACAGCTATATCCTGGATCTCCAGTCCCTGAAACTTGGCTTGCAATTTATGGATCAGCAAAGCCTTCGATATTCCAGAACGATCGTCATTTCTGATTTTGCACAACACCATCATGACGAGAGATTATTCAGGGAGCTCGGAGAACTGATCCGACTCTTTCAGGTAAAAAAAGTAGTTTGCATTGGTTCGGCCATTCAGGAGTTGAGAAACTGGATACCGGAGCAAAGCCAATTTTACCATTTTAACGATACTGAAACCCTCTTGGATCAAATCAGTCAGTTACGATTCCAGGGAGAAATTATCTTGATCAAAGGTGCTCGTAAATTCAAGCTGGAGAGATTTTTTGAAGATTATTCAGCGTCGAGACATGACGCCATTTTGGAAATAGACCTTAAAGCAATAGAACACAATCTTCAGTTCTATAAAAGTATCATCAAAGCAGATACCAAGATCATGGCTGTAGTGAAAGCAGCATCATACGGCAGTGGCCACTATGAAATCGCACGACTGATGGAATTTAAGTCTGTCGACTATCTTGCTGTCGCCTATCCTGATGAAGGGATATTGTTGAGAGAGAAGGGGATTCGACTGCCGGTTCTGGTCATGAATTGTGGTATAGGGAATTTCCTAATATTGAAAGAAAACAGCCTGGAGCCTGAGATTTACTGCATGGAACAATGTCAAGATCTTGAAAAAATCTTAGAACTCACTGAGCCGACTGACATCCATCTGAAAATCGACACCGGAATGCACAGATTGGGGTTTGGTCCAGATGATATTGATCTACTGTGTCGATGGCTTCAAAAGAATGGAAGTAAACTGAAAGTCAAATCAATCTTTACACATTTATCTGCCAGCGATCAGAAAGCTTTTGATGAGTTTACCGCTCAACAATTGTCGGAATTTGGCTTGATCTGTGAAAACATCCAACAGACTTTGGGATATAAAGTATTGATCCATTCATTGAGCAGCTCAGGTATTGCCAGGTGGCCTGATGCGCAAGCAGATATGGTCCGCATTGGCATTGGTCTTTATGGCCTTGACAGCTCGGCAGAAATAAGAGAGCAAATGGAAGCTTCACATTGTCTGAAGGCTAAAATCAGCCAGATAAAATCATTGCAACAAGGAGACACGGTCAGTTATAACCGCAGCTACCAATGTGAGCGGGATATGCAAATAGCGATCATCAGTGTAGGATATGCTGATGGTCTTCCTCGCAATGCAGGAATGAATGGTTTTCGAGTGTTGGTCTCAGGTATTGAATGTCCCATTCTTGGAATTGTTTGCATGGATATGTGCATGATTGATATCAGTGAGGTGAAGGATGCACATATAGGAATGAGTGTTGAAATTTTTGGTAAAAATCGCCCAGTGCAACAATTGGCTTTAGCCGTACAAACGATACCCTATGAAATTCTCTGCGGCATATCTCCAAGAATCAAACGCATTTTTTTAAGGGATTAAAACCAATTTTTGCTGCTGAAGATTTATTAGAAAACAATTCCGCCGCCCAATATTCAACATTTATAAAGTAATAAATCCTTATTACCCAATTTATTTAGAATTGAATTTTGAACAAAAAAAAAAGCCGCAATAAAAAAATTACTGCGGCTGATAAATTTTGGTAAAAAACTCATTATCTCTTCAGCAAATCTCTGATTTGAGTGAGTAACTCTTCCTGAGTAGGTCCCGCTGGAGCTGCCGGAGGTGGTTCTTTCATTTTATTTGCTGATTTAACAATCATAAACATCACCCAAGCGATGATGATGAAATTGATCACTGCAGTAATGAATCTTCCCCATTGTATTGCTGACTTTGGAGTCGCAACTTTACCGTCTGCACCTAGTACTTCCGGAGATAACACATATTCAGCTTTTGCCATATCGCCCAGCTGAAATATTTTTCCAACTATTGGCATGAACATTCCATCTACGAACGCAGCGACGATCGTACCAAATGCTGTTGCCATAACGAGACCGACTGCGATGTCAATGAGGTTTCCCTTCATTGCAAAATCTTTAAATTCTTTAAACATAAGTAAATTTTTAATGAACAATAATTTGTTTGACCGTTCAGGATTCACACTGAACAAACGACAAATATATTAGAACTTTTTATATTTAAAATTACTTGATAAGTTCTTTTCTGATTTTATTTAATGCGGAACCTTCCCTCAGCCAGCTGATCTGCTGCTCGTTGTACGTGTGGTTTAGTTTTATTCTGTCCTTTGTTCCATCTGCGTGTTGCGCTACCAAAAACAAGGCTTTGCCGGGCTTCATCGCAGCAAACCCGTCCAACTTAAATGTGTCATCTTGGCGGATCAGATCGTAGTCCTTTGGGTTGGCAAAAGTGAGAGCCAGCATCCCTTGCTTCTTAAGATTGGTTTCGTGGATTCTCGCAAAGGATTTCACGATCACGGCTCTGACACCCAAGTAGCGAGGCTCCATAGCTGCGTGCTCTCTACTGGACCCTTCACCGTAATTTTCTTCTCCAACTACGATCGTACTGATCTTGGCTTTCTGATAAGCCCTTGCGGAGTCCGGAACTGCCATATATTTATCCTCAACAAAATTCAGCACCTTGTTAGATTCATCATTGTAAGCATTGATAGCACCGATGAGGCAGTTGTTGGAAATATTCTCAAGATGTCCGCGGAACTCAAGCCAGGGGCCTGCCATAGAGATGTGGTCAGTAGTGCACTTGCCTTTTGTTTTGATGAGAAGGCGCATGTTCTTGACTTGCGAGGCTGTAATGGGTTTGAACGGTTTTAGTAATTGCAAACGATTAGATCCTCTTTTCACCTTGACCACAACCGATGCTCCATCTTGTGCCGGTGCTTCGTATCCTGCATCCTTCACTTCAAATCCTTTTGTAGGCAGTTCGTGTCCAACGGGTGGCTCAAGTTTTACCTGCTGGCCGGCTTCGTTGGTGAGAGTATCAGTGATCGGGTTGAAGCTCAGTTTGCCTGCAATCGCGAGCGCTGTAACTATCTCCGGCGATGCTACAAAAGCATGTGTATTTGGGTTGCCGTCGTTCCTTTTAGAGAAATTCCGGTTGAATGAAGTGATGATTGAATTTTTTCGCGAAGGGTCAGCCATATGTCTTTGCCATTGGCCGATACAAGGCCCACAGGCATTGGCAAGTACAACACCTCCTATTTTTTCGAAGCTCTTCAGAATGCCATCTCGCTCCACGGTATATCTGATCTGTTCAGAACCAGGAGTTACGGTAAATTCAGATTTTATCCTCAAATTTTTCTTAACGGCTTGTTGAGCCAAGGAAGCCGCACGCGACAGGTCTTCGTAAGATGAGTTGGTACAAGAGCCAATGAGACCAACTTCTAGTTTTTCGGGGTAATTATTTTCCCGGACGGCTTGAGCAAACTGCGAAAGCGGCCATGCGAGGTCCGGAGTATAAGGGCCATTGATATGTGGCTCCAATGTGTTGAGGTCTAACTCAATCAGTTGGTCAAAATAAACTGCCGGATTTGCGTAACATTCTGCGTCTCCGGTAAGGTCAGACGCGATTTTGTCGCACATATCGGCGATGACGTCTCTTCCTGTATGTCTCAGGTATTTTGCCATGGATTCATCGTATCCGAATGTTGAGGTAGTCGCACCGATTTCCGCGCCCATATTGCATATGGTTCCCTTTCCTGTGCAAGAGAGGTTTCGCGCTCCTTCTCCAAAATATTCGACGATGGCTCCCGTTCCTCCTTTTACTGTTAGAATGCCGGCAACTTTCAAGATAACATCCTTGGCTGATGTCCAACCCGACAATTTGCCTGTAAGATGAACGCCTATGATTTTTGGCATTTTCAGCTCCCAGGACATTCCGGCCATTACGTCAACTGCATCGGCGCCTCCTACGCCTATAGCCACCATACCGAGGCCACCAGCATTGGGAGTATGAGAATCTGTACCGACCATCATCCCGCCCGGAAAAGCGTAGTTCTCAAGCACGATCTGATGAATAATGCCCGCTCCAGGTTTCCAGAATCCAATACCATATTTATTGGAAATGGACTTTAAAAAATGGTAAACTTCTTTATTGTCCTTGTTGGCTGTTTTTAAGTCATTCTTGGCACCATTTTCGGCAAGAATCAAGTGGTCGCAATGTACCGTAGTGGGTACTGCACATTTGTCTTTGCCGCAGGTCATGAACTGGAGTAAAGCCATCTGTGCTGTTGCATCTTGCATAGCTACGCGATCAGGTGCAAAAAACACGTAATCTTCGCCTCTTTTGTAATCTGCCATCGGACAGTCCGAATGCAAATGGCTGAATAATATTTTTTCGGTTAATGTAAGCGGCCGGTTTATTTTTTTCCTGGCTGCTGCAACTTTTGAAGAGAAGTTTGCATAGAATCTGGAAAGCATATCCAGATCGAACGGAGTGTTTGTTTTTGCCATGAATTTTTTGCTACTTTTTGCGCCGCAAAGATACAGGTATTCGCTCTGAAAAACAGAGTAAACCTAAAACTTTTGATGCCGGGATTCGTCATGAGAGATAAGTTATCTGTACGATCCGGGTTTGAAGCAGGTACTGCGCCGGTCGCAAAAATTTTCTCCACTAAATCCAGCAATTTATGCATTAAAATTCGTTCACTTATGAGATAAAATGCTGAGTATCTTTGCACAAATAAATACAGAACATGAATTTTCGATTCCCAAACTGGATTATGGTTTGCTTCTTAGTCCCCGCTTTTTTGCTGAATGCCCAAGATGAAGGAGTTTTCAGAGGCTGCAAAAGGCCTTCAGAGCACCAATGGCAAGATGTGAATCAGCGCATATCGGCGAGAGCTGCTTCAGATTTTAACATCGTGTACAGCAGGATGAATTGGAATATTGATCCCGCGGTTAATTATATCTCGGGTACGGTGACGCATTATTTTGCACCGACTACCAACAGCTTTGCGGAACTTCAACTAGATCTGTCACCGAGCCTCAAGGTGAATCAGATATTGTATCACGGCAACATCCTGAGCAGTTTTACTCATTCTGCACCTTTCAATCTCAACATAACACTGCCTTCTGAAATCTCTGCAGGTAGTCTGGACAGTATTTCGATCAGCTATGCAGGTGTGCCCACCGCAACCGGATTTGGATCATTCATTCAGTCAGACCACAACGGTGTGCCGGTAATCTGGACCCTGTCAGAGCCCTATGGAGCTCAGGAATGGTGGCCTTGCAAAAACGGCCTTGATGACAAAATTGACTCGCTGGATATCTTTGTCACATGTCCTAAAAAGTATAAGGCTGCCAGCAACGGATCACTCCAGCAAATCACAGATGGAACAGCAACTGACCACACCTACCACTGGAGACATCGCTATCCTATCGCTTCATATCTTGTGGCTATCGCCGTCACGAATTATGAGGTGTACACTGATGATGTTATCCTAAATAATGGTACTGCAATGCCTATGCTGAATTATGTCTATCCTGAAAATCTACAGGATGCCAAATCAGGAACGGCCAACCTGGTTCAGGTTCTCAGATTTTACGACAGTTTGTTTGTCACTTATCCCTTTGCAGCCGAAAAATATGGCCATGCACAATTTGGATGGGGTGGAGGAATGGAGCACCAGACGATGAGTTTTGTGACCAGTTACGGTTGGGGCTTATTGTCTCATGAGCTTGCCCATCAATGGTTTGGAGACATGGTGACTTGTGGTTCGTGGGAAGATATCTGGCTCAATGAAGGATTTGCGACTTATCTCGAAGGCTTGACCAGAGAACGATTTGTCACTGAACAAAATTATAGTTGGTATAACTGGAAAGAAGACAATCTCAACTACATCCTACTTGCCAATGATGGATCTGTACTGGTAGAAGATACCAGCAACGTAGGCCGCATCTTCCACGGGAGATTGTCCTATGCTAAAGGAGCTTATTTACTTCATATGTTGCGCTGGAAACTCGGCGATGCCAATTTCTTTCAAGGAGTGCGCGACTATCTCAGGTCAGAGCGTTATAGTTTTGGGCGTACACATGAGCTTCAGAAAAACCTTGAAAACTCGTCCAGACAAAACCTCTCCGAGTTTTTCTCAGATTGGTTTGAAGGGCAAGGTTTCCCACGTTATTTTGTAGAATGGAATCAGGATGTAGACAATAAAGTCTATATCAAGATATCACAGTCATCTTCACATCCTTCCGTTTCTTTTTTTGAAATGCCGATTCCCGTGTTGCTCAAAGGGCAAGGCAAGGAAAAAATGTTGAGATTAGAAAATGTACACGATAAACAAATATTCGTCAATGATGTCGATTTTGTTATAGAAGAAGTTGTTTTTGACCCAGAGCTATGGATACTTTGCAGCAATGGAGTATCCAAATCCCTCGTTTTAGGATTAAATGAAGGCGATCTTCATTCTGCTTATGAAATATACCCCAATCCTACAAATGGAATGCTGTTTATAGATAGCAAGTTAGGTACGCAGGATGGATTTAGATGGTCATTGAGACAAAGCACCGGATCTGAAGTCCGGTCGGGTTATTATCAGGCAGAGGGTATTGATCTTAGTGAGCTGATACCGGGAGTTTATGTCTTAGATATACAAGAGCCCGGGACGGGAAATTCGTTGAAATACAAGCTGATTCGAAATTGAGTTATTCCTCTTAGATTCACTTCATCCATGCAATAGCTGTATCAACTAGAATGTAGCAGCTGAAATTCTTTTCAGGGTAAAATTATTTGCAACGATTGGGTTTAATTCAAATTTTATTGCGGAAGGTCAATATCGTATTCCAAAGCAAAATCCGGGATTAAAAATTTGCCCTCATTGCAGCGCGCATCGTATGGGTGGGTTCGTAATCGGCAGATTTTCTTCCTGAATAGGACAATTGGAGTTGTACGACCTTGGTGATTCTATAATCTGTCTGTAGTTCCCAAGTAAAATTATTGCCCGCCTTAAATCCTTCTAAAAGTATGTACTCAACAGCAGTCCCCGGACTGCCTGAATAAGAAATACTTATCCATTTGGTATTGGCACGTAAGGATATTCGCCGTTTCCAGGCATATTGGACTTCGGCTGCTCCCTGATTGATATTGGCCCTTTCCCCGGAAAATTTGTATTCACCGGCATCTTTTTTCAGGTAGCTGCACTGCATCCTCACTTCAGAAGAGAGCCTGAAGCTTAGAGAAGGTTCTATTCGATATAGCCTTATTTGATAATTCTGAAGAGGGTATGATGCCAACTCGTGCTCTTCCCGTTTAAGTCCGGTGGACAAAGCCAGGTCCCATTTCTTCTTGAGTGTATATCTCACTTTGAAGGTTTGTTCCCAGGATTGCCTTTGTTCGGTGCCTGAAACCAGGAGTTGTTTTTGACCGGAATATTGCTGGATGTAGTTGTATTCGTATTTTGGACTAGAGCGGTTAAAGAAAATCTGCTGTTGAGCAAATGCAGTAAAGGCGATGGTTTGAGATGATTTATCGAGAAACTGGAGAGGATAGATACGTTCCCCAAAATTGCTTTGGTCGCCTACCTTGGAGTTGAAGCGCATCACATTTTCAATTTGAAGCCGGCGCATCGGATTTTTGTGGGATTGAAACAACTGTGCGCCGTCCCATCGCAAAAAGTTGTTCCACTCTGACTGGTACACCTGAACATACTCCGAATTGAATATTTGGATCTTGATGAACTGTGCAGAATCAATATCTGGTGCATAAACGTATTCCTGCTGTTGGCGAATGCCGTCAGCATTGAAGTCTACAAATATATAATCCCCTTCCCCGGGCCTTTTTTCTTCAAAGAGGAATTCGAGCTTGGGCTCAACTCCTGATGACACCAGATATGTGTTTTTACTGCGGATGGACTTCTTCCAGAAATCTATCTGGTGATCCACTGATCCGAGAAACTGATATTGCCCCAGACTATCTTCCAGAGCTTTGGAAGCATACTGTACCAATCTTCCTGTCAAATTCAGGTCGTAGTTTCCCCAGCGCAAGGAAACTTTCTTGAATCCAACTAAGGCTTCATGCGCCTGACTGAAATTTTGAAATGAGCTTACACCCGGAGTTTTGTCTGCGCGCCATTTGTATTCCAGGTTCAAGAGCTTATTGTCTCCAGACTTTCGCTGCCACGAAGTCTGTATCTGATCAAAGGAGAATGCCGATCTCAACAAGCTGTCAGAATGTAAAGATCGCCTCGAATTCTCCTCCCTATCTGCCTGGAGCCGCCCTGTCCAGAGTTTACCGAATCTTCTTTCCCAGGAAAACTGTGGTCTGAAGAAAACGGATCTGTCAGATATACTGCTGGCTTTCAACTGATCCAAGACCAGTGCAAACTGCCGAATGCTATCCCGCCATGCCAAGGTTGCCGTAGATTTCAAGCCGTCTTGAATATGGGTCCGGGAAAGTTGCGAGACTTGCATTCTCAGTTCCAGCTTTTTGTGCCAATCGGACTGGAGACCGGCTGTGATCCAGCGATCTTCTACGGAAGGTAGGTTGCTGAGGTTCCAATCTCGTAGAAATTCGACAGGTCTGTAGTGGTTGATGGCTTTGAATCTGCTGTCATTCCATTCAGCTTTGGTAAAGAGCTGTACGGATGTTTTGGCTGCATTCAGTTTCCAGGAAGGGCTTCGTAGCTCCAGAGTGCCTGCCAGACCTGTGTTGTCGCCATCATCCAAAGCAGACAGACGGTTTTGGTCAAATCTGCTCATAGCGATCTCTGCTTTGAGCAATCCCGTTGAGTATATATTGTGTCTGAGGCCAGCTGTCACCATCAGCTGACTTTGCGGAGCAATCAGCGGAACAAGTGGCTCGTAGTTGCCCGTAGGGAGACCCGTCACGGAATCCGGTGCTGTCCATTCGTAGACTCTGCCGTTGAGGTTTGCCGATTTGAGTCGGTAGCTTCCCCGTGCGGGTGGCGTTTCGGAAAACTGTACCTGAAGATCCGAGCTGTCCGGTAGTGATTTCACGCGCAAGATTCTAAAAGCTGCAGGCACAGCTTGGATCATCACCGTGGTATCAGCGTAGCTGTAGTAAATCCTGTTGGGGTTGAACTCGGAGCCTGCGGTTTTGATCCCACTGCGAAAAAGCAGACTTTGGTCATCACCTGAGTTGGCCAGGGTGAGTTTGTCCAACGAGTCCAGGTCGTTTTCAAAAGCGGGCTTTTTGCTGTCTCTTTCCTGGTAGACATTGAGGTAGATATTTCTTTTTTTACTGTCCATGGCAGCGTGATATACTGCCAGGGACCTAGTGTAGTGTTGGTCTGTGTATTCAAACTCTACTATGACCCTGCTTTCGGAACTGATCAACCGTCTGGGTGTAAATCTGATTTCGGCAAGGTTGTAATCCACGATATAGTCTCCTTCTTCTCCCCTCTCTAACAATTGCCCATCGAGCCATACTTTTTCTGTACCCGCCAGCATGATGATAAAACTCTCCCCCATCTCCCCTGTCAGTCGGTAAGGTCCCTGATTTCCATTGCTGACAGCTAACTCCATTCTGCGGAATTTGCCTTTGGAAATCCCGAATGCTGCCCGCTGGGTCCAGATGGCGGATTTCCAGTTTAGCTTATCTTCAATCAGCCCTCCCTGACTTTTCTTATAGTAATTCATGAAATACCCTTGAGGTTTTTGGATCTCAAAGTCGCCCATGGTCAAGGCAGATTTATTGTTGTAAATTTTGAGGAACAAGCGGTCGAACTCCTGTATCTGTCTGGTATTGCCTTCAGGCTGTATTGGAATCTGATTGTCTGATATACTACCGGTGAGCTTGAGGCCATGACCCAGATCACCATTGATCTGAAGATTGAGCGCAGAGTTGAGAACCAGATTTTGGGTGTTGCCTACTGAAAACCCACGGGTAAAGGATCCGGAATAGTCCAGATCACCCTGATCCCACCAATCTGAGGCTGGTTTGTCAGCCTGATATCCTACCATGTCTTCCAGAGGTTCGAGGACCTGTTGGCGGATATTTGTATCGTAGAGGAAATAAGCTTTGGAGCGATACAGAGGAAAGGTCCTGTAACTGATCTTGAAGCTGTCTCGCTGAATAGTATCGAGAATAATGACCGGGGGCTCGTGACTGAGAAAGCGGAATCCAATCTCTCCCTTTTGATTCGACAGCCGCAACGTAGCACCGTCTAAAACAAAGGAATCCAAAATGTAGAGTGTGTCCTTTGCCGGAGGATGCAAGACCAGATGTGGGGGATTGTTCTGTGCTCTCAATGCCACAACGGAGATCAGGCACATGGCTACAGGAAGCAGCTTATGCAAAATCCAAAGAGGAGAAGCTATGTTGTCAGCGTTAGTCAAGCTTATAAAAATATTCTAAAGACATGCTAAATGATCAAGGCATATTGCCTTTCTGCATCTCTGTGGACAAGAGAGCAGAACATTCATATCCTCTCCAGCCATCAAGTTTGGATGCAAAACGCAAATATCGCTATAGATCATATGGTTAGCGACTTCCAAATGATGAATCCTGTGCCGGAAATCGAGAGAACAGGACTTTAACAGAGTTTTAAAAACTAAAAAGAGGTATAGAAAATTCATTTCAGCTATCTTTATGCATCGAATGAATGATTCAAAAAGGAAGATTATGATGAAAAAATTATACTTAATCGCTTCTATTTTACTTTTTGCCGGAGTACTGGGTTATAGTCAGGCAAAGAAGTATATTACCTTACAGCATTTTACCAATACAGGTTGTCCTAGCTGTGCCAGTGCGAATCCGGGGTTCTATACCAAATTATTTGATCCCGCATTGCAGGGCAGCTACCACCATTTTACGGTGCACCCCTCATTTCCTTATAGCACCTGCCCGTTGTATCAGGCTAACAAAGAGCAAAATTCTCTACTGACCAAGTTTTACAATATCAACAGTACACCAATGATAGTGATCAATGGTACGAAGACAAAAGGCGCCGGAGCCGTGACTTCAGCAGATCTGTCTGCTGACCTCAATAGCAGTTCAGCGATTTCAATTGTGGTCAGCGAAACCGGTACGACCTCCAAAACTGTCAATGTTGAAATCAAGACCGTAGGGACTAAGCCCGGCAGCAGTTACAAGCTCATGGTAGTCGCAGTAGAAAAACAAATAGATCTGGTCACAGCCAATCGCGAACGCGTACATTACAACGTGTTTCGCACGATGGTCAGTCCGGCTGCCGGAGAATCCATCACTTTAGCCAATACAGGATCTTCGGTTTCATTTGTCTATAATTATACGGTAAACAGTGCCTGGAATGAAAATCAAATGTATGCGATCGCCTATCTCTATGATTCCAATACGAAGGAAATTCTCAACTCAGGTACAAAATTTGACCTGATCTCTTCTACAAATGATATTCAGGCTTCAGATATTCAGGTCTATCCGAATCCGGTGAAGGAAGTCCTCAATCTGGATCTGGGTCAATCCACCGCTGCTTCTGTCAATGTCGTGATTACAAACATGTTTGGTCGTGAGATCAAGAGCAATTTCGAGAGACAGAACAACACGCTTATCATTCCTGTAGGAGACCTTCCGAGAGGGATTTATTTTGCGCGAATCAATGTAGGGGACAGGACGATCACCAAGAAGTGGATAAAGTCCTGATTCACCCGCCGATTCTTTTACCTTATAATTTGAACTAAACAGGGCTATAGGTCTCGTAGAGAGGCTGCTGTATCATAGCTCTCGGGTCTGTACATCATAGCTGTCATGTCATTTGCATGGGGCGGGTTTCCGGTTAAGTCATCAGCCAGCCATACCCCCATTATCTGCATCGCTAAGCTCATACAAGCAATGCTTGTGGGAGTGCCCCTTGCGAGGCAAGGGTCGCCGTCCTGCGTGGTTCGCTATCCGCTCCGTCAGCCGGGTTCGGCTTACCTGCTGCGCAGCACTCCGGCCGGCTCACGCAGAGGAAAGAGGTCTGAGAAAAAAATCCTGAATCCACCCGGTAAAATGAGACAAAATCCTCCTTATATTTGCTTGCCAAAGCTCAAACCGCCCTTAAAAATGAAAGGAAACCCTGGTCACATAGAAGATATCTACGCCATAAAATATAAACGCCATATGGCGTATATATTTTATGGCGTAGATAAAGATGTTGGCGTGCATGCAAAAACCGACAACATAATACATTAATCGAAATAGGAAATAATGGACATAGAGAAATTTAAAAATACAATTCAAGACTGCAATTTGAATTTCCTTGTTGGGTCAGGTCTTTCAGTTCCTTACTTTTCGACACTTGGTAACATTGAAGTTCTTTTAACTGAATTGGAACGAAACAAAACTCTTAGCGAAAACGAAAAAACCATTGTTAGAGCTTCAATTTTGGGGAAATACTTCAAAACTGTTATCAGCAAAAACCCTCAAATTATTGATGAAACTATTACAGATGTTAAGAGAGACGAGGTTCTATCAAACTACAAAAATTTCTTAGTTTATCTAAATACAATTGTTCTAAAAAGAAAAAGTACCATTCTTAACAAACAAGTCAACATTTTCACGACAAATATCGATGTGTTTTTCGAAAAGGCTTTGGAGACCTCTCAACTTGAATACAACGATGGATTTTACGGCCGATTTAACCCTATTTTTAACCTAACAAATTTCAAGAATTCTTTATTCAAAAAAAGCCTTCATTACGATAACACCTCAGAAATCCCTGTTTTCAACTTATTGAAAGTCCATGGCTCGTTGACTTGGGAAACAGATAAAGATAATATTATTTATTCAGGTTTAAGAGCTATCAATTCTGTCCAAGTTAAATTTGACAATGTTGAATCGGATTTGATTGATTTTGATACATCAGCAACTATCGACACTCATTTTACTACAGAAGTTAAAGGAAAAACTATTTTACCAACCTATGGAGAGTTTTTAGAAGAATATAAAAAATTTGCAGTTGTAAACCCAACCAAGGAAAAGTTTCAAGACACAATTCTTAATCTTCAGTATTATGAGCTTCTAAGATTATTTTCAAACGAGTTAGAAAAAGAAAATACGATACTCATCGTATTCGGATTTTCTATGGCAGATGAACACATTAGGGAGATTGTTACAAGAGCAGCAAACTCGAATCCTACTCTAACAATCAAAGTTTTCGCTTATGACAATAGTGCAAAACTTGATATAGAGGCAAATCTAAAAAAAGGAAGTGCCACTATTCGTTATTATAATATTGAAGTCTTAGAGATTGAAGATACATCTAAACATTTCGACTTTAAAACTTTCAACCAAGCGTTCTTAAAAGCAATCTTAGACAAAATTGATTAGTATATGTCAAACGAAATAATAGTCGAAGATTCAATATTTAGAGTAGGTAGAGTAATTTCTGTTGATGGTCGGTCAATTAGAGTTTCAGTTGACAAAGCAAAAAATTCATCCCATTTAGTGTATAAAGGTGACCTAATTAAAAATGTATCTGTTGGTAGCTACATTAAAATAATAAAAGGTTTCACAATAATTATTGGTAAGGTTGAAGGGGAGTTCACTTATGAAGACAAAATTGCTTCTACGAAAGAATATAGTAGTGATAAGGAAAAGATAAATAGGTCACTTAGTGTAAGCCTGCTTGGTTTTTTTAACAAAAAGGAATTTGAGCGTGGAATTAAAGAGATGCCTTTAGTTGATAACGAATGTTATCTTTTAGACAGAAAAGAGTTTAACCAAGTACATGATTTTATTCGAAAAACTGATGAGCCTTTAGTTATCGGAACACTAACTTTAGAAAAAGGACAAACCATCACAGTTGGAATTGATAGTCTATTCGCCAGCCATATTGGTATTTTTGGTAATACAGGAAGCGGAAAGTCATATACACTAGCCAAGCTCTATTTTGAGCTGTTTAAAATTTACAAAGACAATCAGAAATTCAAGCAAAAATCAAATTTCTTTTTGCTAGATTTTAATGGAGAATATGTAACCGAATCAGAAAATGTAATTATCCCAAAAGAATACAAGAATATTTATCGGTTGAACACAAAAAACAATGACGGTCAAAAGTATCCGATTTCTAAAGAAACGCTTTATGACCATAATTTTTGGGCAATTGTATTAGAAGCTACTGAGAAAACTCAAACACCATTCTTAAGAAGAGCAATCGGCAACACTTCACTTGCAGAAAAGATTAAAACAAATGAGAGTCTTAAGGAGCTTATCAAAAGCACTTTTTTGCTTGGGATTGCAAAGAACGATGGCGAACTAGGTCAAAAGATTTTAATTGAATTTCTATCTGAGCTATATTTTTCGTTGGGTCATTCTAATTTACTCGAGATTAGAGATTCTATCAGAGATAGAATCACATTCTATGCCAGAGATAATAAAAGAGAGTTTGTTTACATAGACGATGATGGTGAATGGTATTGGGATAATAACATGAGAACAAAAATTCTAGAACACTTTGAGGAATTAGAATTAACAAACACAGAAATAAACGACTTGGATGTTCTCAAATTACAGATAGTTTTTCAATATTATGATGAGATAATCAAGGGATTTGCGAACATCGAACATCTTGCCCCATTGATAAAGCGGTTAGGAAAAAATTTTAGTGATATAAGAAAAGTTATTGAAGCGAAAGATGATGTTTCAACTTCTAGAAATTTCACAATAGTATCGTTAAAGGATGTCAATATTCATATGCGTAAAATATTGCCATTGTTGTTGTGTAAACAACTTTATGAAGGAGAGAAGGCAAAAAATGATGAGACAACTCACTTAAATATAATAATAGATGAGGCACACAATATTCTTTCAAGAGATTCAAATCGAGAAAGTGAACAATGGAAAGATTATAGACTTGAAACTTTTGAAGAAATAATAAAAGAAGGTAGAAAATTCGGTGTTTTTCTGACATTATCTAGCCAAAGGCCTTCTGATATTTCGCCAACAATAATTTCACAATTGCACAACTATTTTTTACACAGACTAATAAACAACAATGATATTATTGCGGTGGAGAAAACCATCTCTTATCTTGATAAACTATCCTTTGAGTATTTACCAATTCTGCCAACAGGTACTTGTATTTTAGCAGGGCTTTCAGCTCAAGTTCCAGTAGTAATAGACATTGGAGCAATTGATAAAGAATTTGAGCCAAATAATAAAACAAGAAGCTTGATTGAAAATTGGAAAGATTAAAATTGAAAATAATAAAGCACGACACGCCAACATTGGCTATACGTAATGCTGGCAAAAGTACTGATAATAAAGTAATTACATTAAATAAACTAACTGCCAAAAGGAAAGTGATGTGCCATAAATTCCCGCACTACGCATAGCCGCAACCGTTGGCGGCAAGTTTAACAAAGACTCCACTAATAGACATAAAGTGATAATCTAAAATTTGAACGATGATAACACCAGAACAAGCAAACGACATTAGAGATTTTCTGATTAAGGAGCTAAACAACAATGGCTTTGGCGACATCGTGACAGAAGTTAATACAAGACTTGAAGAAGAATATGAAGAAGAAAAATTTGAAAGGCAACCCCGTTATCTTTTAGATTTTTACCTAACTCAAAGCATTGAAGTTTTAGAGAATTTATCAAATAAAAATTTTCAAGGATTGATAAATCGCTTGAATGAGTTTACAAAAGGCGAAAAAAAAATTGAAACAATTAATGTTGAACTTTTAAATTCTGGAGAACAAGTCTATTATGACTTGAGTGAACTGCCAAACTACGACAAAATCATTTCAACATTCCGAGAAATTTTACAAGAAATTCGCAAAGAAAATTAACTATGACACCAGCAGACGTAGCTAGAATAAAAGGACAGATTACAACAATACTTCAAGGGAATGCAGGTGTTTCTCCTGCACGTACAGCAAATCTTTTGCCGACAAGAAGTTTACAAGGCAAACTTTATGAAGCCCACGTTCTCGCAACTATAATTGAAAATTTAGTAACTCAAGAAGGGCTTCAGGTCACTCTTATCGGTGGAAGTGTATTAACACTTCGTCAAAAGGGCGGACAAATTAATCGGGCTTATCCATATTTTGAAGTAAGGAATGGCGGAGTGCTTTTCGGTGAATTGTTTACTGATACATACTTTGCAACTATTAGCTATCATATGCGTGGTGCGCCACCCAGAAAAACAAACGGAGATTATCACGAACTTGACATTGCTTTACTTCAACCAAATCTAACAGGATACCCTCAACATACAGACGTAATGTTAGCCGTTGAATGTAAAAATACTTCCATTAAAAAAAGTATCATAAGAGAATTATTGGGTTTTAGGCGAGAATTAGCTTTTTATACTGGTACTATGCAACGGACACATTTCACTACCTATCCTACAAATCAAACTATGTCTAACCCAAATTCTGTTCATATGCTTTATTGTTCTGACATCCGAATAAACAGATACACTGCAAATTGTTTACAATTTGGAATACTATTACAACATCACAGAATTTAAAGAAATGACTAAAACTCAAAGAATAAAACCAGCCGCCAACATTTAGCCGTATAGAAGAAAGCCCAAAGGAAAAATACAATAGAAAGCTAATCGTCACTTACAGATAATGATAAAATAAAACTACAACGGGCTTTCTGCTATACGGTGTTCAACGAGACCTCTTCTTAGGTGTCATAGTATATCAATTGAGTTTTTTTAGGTCAAGCTTTTACTTTTTTAGTAGTACAATTATTAGTTTTTTTGCATAGCTTCGCCACAGAAAAATCTACATTAATTTTTCTGTAAGTAAATGTATAACAATATTTATTTAGGGTAATTTTCATGGAATGTCGATGTTTATTAATGGAGAGCCTTTGTTTTGTATGGTCTTGACATCGATCAAAATGCCGTTGATGCAAATACTTGTTTTGATCAGGATTAATTTTCCAGTTTTGCAGATGGGACATAGACTTATGTCAACTCCTGTTTTGATCAATACGCGCAATTGAATTGGTATTTCCACTTTTGGCATTGGTGGCGGCAGTTTCAATAGATTATGCAACTTTGCAATACGTTCATTTTTACCTCGATGGGACAAATATCCCGCATGACGAATTTTTACAAATCGTCTCGGCAATATATGTTGCTCATATCGTCTTGCAAATTCAATATGCGACAATGTCATTTCTTTTTCCTTACCATTATCAGCATAATCTTTGTATTGAAATTTGATATATTTATCATCAATTTTCTTTATCCTATGTGCTGTAATTGCCACCTTATGTGTATATCTACCTAGATATGCTATGATCTGAGATGGTCCTCCAAATGGTGCCTTAGAATACACATTCCACTTTTTATAACGCACTGATTCAATTGATGAATTTAATTTTTCTGCATTTTCTATTTGCAATTCACCATTGCAAAATTGAGAATACATTTGCTTAAGAAAATGTGCTTTATATATTTTCTCCATCACTCTTCGTGGAAAAATAAATCGATCTTTTGATCTTTTACTTTGTAACCAATTTCCTTCTTTAGTCACTCCACCGCCACTTACGATACAATGAATGTGTGGATGAAAGCTAAGATCTTGACCATGTGTATGAAGTATAGAAACGATACCAAGTTGAGCGCCAAGCCATCGAGGATCATGACCTAACTTTAGCAATGTATAATGTGCTGATTGAAACAATAACTCAAACATCAACTTCCGATTTCCCATCGTGATGCTTCGCAATTCTTGTGGCAATGTAAATACTATATGGAAATATTGTGTAGGCAGCAATTCACTCATTCGATCTTCTATCCATGCTTCACGTCTCATTCCTCCACATGTAGGACAATGACGATTCCCACAACTGTGATACTGATAATGGACATGGTTACAATTTGTATTATTACAACGATATTGATGAACTCCAATTTTACTTGTATGACATTTACTTAACTTGTCAAAAACTGCTCTGCTGTATGAGTTAAATCTTGTAATCGATGGATGTGAAAATATTTTTTGTTGTAATAATTTTGTAATCTCAATTTGATTTTGTTCCACGTTGAAACAATTGATCGAGTGGAGATATTATTCCAAGTTGTGTATGCTTTTGTAAATGTAGATAGATCATCGTGGTCTCTATCTTACTATGTCCTAATAGTGTTTTGATCACATGCAGATTTGTGCCACTATTAAGTAGATGTGTTGCAAAACTATGACGCAATGTATGAGCTGTATATTTACTTGTCTTGAATCCAGCTTTCTCCATTGCTGAATTTACTACCAGTTGCATACTTCTTGGATGCATTGCTCTGCCAGTTTGCTTACTTGTAAATAAATATACCTTTGGTCTTGATTCAAGGATATAGAATTCTCTCAGTCTAGCCACCAGATGATCCGGAAGCAATGTATATCGATCCTTAGACCCTTTACCTTGTATTATTTTAATTCGCTTTGATTTGCTATCGATATCTGCTATCCGAAGATTACACAATTCACTGATTCGCATTCCAGTGCCATACAATAATCCAACAACACAATATTCCTTCACCGTCATTGGTGTACATATTAGTTTTTCAATATCTTCTTCACTCATGATATTTGGCAATATAAATTGCTTCTTCGGATATAAATTACTCGGCACGATGTATTTGCACGGATGTATCTTCTTAAAGAAAAAACTGCATGCTTGTGCCACACTTCTACACTTAGCTCGACCTACTTGATGCGCTGTTTTTATATAAATCAAATATTGCTCTATATCTTCTTGTAGAATATCCTCTACTCGCTTATGATGATAGTATTTAAACAATAATGTCATCTCATTGACGTAGGATTTGATGGAGCCTAGACCATATTCTTTTATGGTCATTGTCTGTTGCAACTTCTTTAAATAAAAAATTGCATTCTCTTGTAATACATTTTTGGAAATTTCGTTACCTTGCATAAATTTTTGTAATGCAATGGCAAGTATCATTCCTATTTCTTTTGTTCACCAGAGGTGTCGCTTGAACATCGGTTTGGCAATAGTGGGGCAGACAGTTGTAAATTAAACTTTAGTAATTCTATTTGGCATTAGTGCAAAGGTTGGGCTGACGTTTTTCAAATGCCCCACCATCGCCAAGCCGTAAACCGTCAGGTTGTGAAAAAACTCCCAAAAAATTAATATAAATAAATCGTGGCAATATTAATTGTAATGTGTATTTTTATACATTATGAATCATGTTACCGGCATACCAAGATTACAAATGCAGATGAGTTCATTGGAAGACTCAATAGGACAGGATAATCCCGTTCGATTTATTGACGCATTTGTAGAGCAATTAGATTTGTTAAAACTTGGATTTGAAGTAAAGACTTTAAAGAATGAGGGTCGACCTAGTTTTGAATCTGCTACACTTCTTAGAATTTATTTGTATGGCTATTTAAATGGTTTGAGAAGTAGTCGCCGATTAGAAACAGAATGCTGTCGCAATATCGAACTTCAGTGGTTAACATTAGGCTTGAAACCAAATTATCATACCATTGCTGATTTCAGAAAAGACAATCCTAAAGCATTAAAAAACGTGTTCAAATTATTTGTTTCATTTTTGAAGGATATCGATTTAGTAAGTGGACAAGTTGTAGCTATTGATGGCACAAAGTCAAGAGCCCACAACAGCAAAAAGAATAATTACAATCAAAAGAAAATTGAGAGACATTTAGCCTATATTGAAGAGAAAAGTACGGAATACATCAATCTACTTGAACAAAACGATTCCCAGGACGACTTAATCAAAGTTTCTGACATCCAAGAAAAAATAAATAGACTTAAGAAGAACAAAATTAAGTATGAAATTCTTCAGGAACAACTCCTTACTACAAACGAACAACAGATAAGTACTACTGATCCGGATTCCAGAGCATTGTTGGTTCATGGACAAGTCGTGGAGGTATGTTACAATGTCCAGACTGCGGTTGATGAAAAACATAAATTGGTCATTGCCACTCATACCATAAATCGCAATGACCGGAATGCCTTAACCGATATCGCACTCGAAGCAAAAGCAAATTTGGCTGCAGATAATTTTATTGCTATTCTAGATAAAGGCTATCACAATGGGCGAGAAATTCAGCAATGCAAAGATGCAAATATTGTTACAATCGTTGCACCTTCTGAAATAGTGAATAGCAACACACATGGAACCACACCAGAATACGTAGTAACGAATTTCATTTATAATGAAGAAAGCGATTGTTATACATGCCCACAAGGCAATATTTTAAATACAACCGGTTCCTGGCATAAAAAATCAAGAGATAATCATAACAGTTATAGATTTAAAAAATACCGAACACCCGACTGTAAAACATGTCCGGTAAAACATCTTTGTACAGGAAGAGCAAGTGGAGGTAGAGAAATAGAGAGAAGTGAATTTGCTTCTGCGGTAGAAGAGAACAATAAACGCTATAAAGACAATGCAGTATTGTACCGTAAGCGACAAGAAATTAATGAGCATATCTTTGGAACCATAAAAGAAAATGGGGATATTATTACACAAACCTTAAAGGATTAGTAAAAGTCAATGGTGAACACAGTCTAATAATGCTTGTATACAACATCAAACGATGTTTCTCTATACTAGGGGTTCCGATGCTTATCGAAAAATTGCGAAACTGGGTTTCTCCTTACAAGAAAGACCCTAATTTTTCTCAAAATTGGCTTGTTTTAAGCCTGTGGGAGCTCATATTTTTTTGCAAACTACTCGGCGGTCTATGAAAATATTGCCTTTATCATGTCTAAAATTCGGTGATATGAAATTTTTCCAAATAATTTATACAGTTGGAAACAAAAAATATGGTATTTTCACAGTCTGCCGTTAGCAGAAACCCTATGGCGACAGTGCAACCTTGAACATTTGAGCTTTGAACGAACTTTTCGTGGACAACTTACTTGACTTCAAAAGCCCACCCAAAAATAAATTTGTAAAAAAGCCCACCCACGCCAACGCACAAAACACACTTTCATTTTTTGCCGACACACAAGCCGACCCGAAAAAAATGAAAGAGTGTTTTCTCCACCCAAAAAGACAATTAAAAACCAAAAAGACAAACAGCCCCCTTTTCGGGGGCTGTTCATTTTAAGTTTGCGATTTGTGTTTGCTATGTTTGAAATTCGTAACTTTGCCGCATGAAAAAAGTTGAGAACATAGAAACGTTTTATGAGGAGAAGCATACTTGGATGCCTGACAATCTGCGAAAAGAAATAGGGCATTTCAATGTATTTAAGCTCGACCCGTTTATAGGAAAGAACGCCAAACAAGTGCCTTACCGCAAAAGGGACTACTATAAAATCACATTGATTATTGGCAATGGCGTAGTTCAATATGCCGACAAGACAATAGAAGTAAAAAAACATGCTTTGGTGTTTTCCAATCCGCAAATACCATATAGTTGGACACAATTAGACAAGGTTCGCACTGGACAATTCTGCGTTTTTAACCAAACACTTTTTCACCAATATGGCAACCTCGACCAATATTCCGTTTTTCAACCGAATGGAACGCATGTATTTGAATTGACAACGGAACAAGTTAAAACTGCTACTGCTGTGTATGACAGAATGTTTGACGAGTTTAACTCCGAGTATATTCATAAATACGATGTATTACGCAACTTGACATTTGAGTTGATACATTTTGCTATGAAGATGCATCCAGCAACAAGTTTGGACAAGCAACCCGTGAATGCTGCCAAGAGAATTTCTACCTTATTCTTAGAGTTGTTGGAAAGACAGTTTCCTATTGATGACAACCATCAAACTATGCAGCTACGTTCAGCTTCTGATTTTGCAGAGAAATTGAATATTCATGTAAACCACCTGAACCGAGCAGTAAAGGAAACGGCAGAAAAAACAACATCGGAAATAATTGCTGAACGTATTTTACAAGAAGCAAAAATCCTGTTGCGACACAGTTCTTGGAATGTTTCTGAAATTGCTTACTCATTAGGTTTTACAGAACCGACACATTTCAACAACTTTTTTAAAAAGCACACCAAGTTAAGCCCGATGAAATTTCGTGTTGTTTGATTTTCGTAATTATCTGTTTGATTTTAGTTGTTGAGTAAATTCTAATTACTGCACCTTTGCGGTGTCAAATAATTAGTGACAATTGAAAAATTAGGTATATGAAAATCAAACATCTTTTTACAATAATAATGTCGCTGACATTTATTGCAACCGCATTCTCACAAAACAAAACTGTTCCCGCCAAAGGCTTTGCCGTATTGGCAAATGACGGAAAATTTAAACCGTTTGAATTTGAACGTCACGCATTGGGTGATGATGAAATTAAAATTGACATTCTTTACGCAGGTATTTGTCACAGCGATTTGCACCACGTTAAAAGCGATTGGGGCAAAGAAGAATTTCCCATGGTTCCCGGACACGAAATTGCTGGACGAGTATCAGAAGTAGGAAAAAATGTGACCAAGTTTAAAGTTGGCGATTTAGCAGGTGTTGGTTGCTTGGTCAATTCTTGCGGGCATTGCGATTTCTGCAAAGCCAATTTGGAACAATACTGCAAAGAAAATGTGCTTACCTATCACGACCACGACCAATTTCACAACAATGAAACCACACAAGGCGGTTATTCAAACAACATTGTGCTGACTGAAAAATTTGCAATAAAAATTCCTGCCAATGCAGATTTGAAAAAAGTTGCTCCATTGCTTTGTGCAGGTATTACAGTGTATTCGCCTATCCATTACGCAGGAGTAAAAAAAGGCGATAAAGTTGGCGTTGCTGGCTATGGTGGATTGGGGCACATGGCAGTTCAGTATTTGGTAAAGATGGGGGCAGACGTTACAGTATTTGATATAACCGAAGAAAAACGAGCTGAAGCTTTACGAATGGGAGCTACTAAATATGTGAATGTAAATAATCCCGAAGACCTAAAAGGATTAGACAATACACTTAGTCTTATTATCAGCACAATTCCCGCAAGCTACGACCCGAATATGTATTTAAAAATGTTGAACATCAACGGACAATTAGCCATCGTAGGACTTCCACCATTCGCTATTATGCCAACTATTCCTATTGATAAATTGATTTGGCAAGGTAACCGCAAAGTGTTCGGTTCTCAAATTGGAGGTATTAAAGAAACACAAGAAATGTTGGATTACTCTATAAAAAACAACATTTATCCCGAAGTAGAAATTATCTCTGCTACGTCTCAATCCATAGAAGAGGCTTATCAAAAAGTGTTAGACGGTAAAGTGAAATTCCGTTTTGTAATAGATATGACAACAATGAAATAACCCAATGAAAGTTCTAAAACATACAGGGCTTTTACTTCTGTTGGTTACATCCATTATCACAGGAATTACAACCGCAAAAGCACAAGTAAAAAGTAACGATAAAAATTACAAAATGACATCATTTATAGATAAAGGAGTTCCCGTTCCCAAAGAAAATTTCACAGGAACAGTTTGGGTGAATATGAACGTAAAACCCGATGAAGGCTACAACACCAATATTGGAACGGTAACTTTTGAACCGAAAGCAAGAACCAATTGGCACAGCCACACAAGTGGTCAAATATTGTTTGTGATTGAAGGCATTGGATATTATCAGGAAAAAGGCAAACCCATTCAGTTAATACAAAAAGGTGATGTGGTCAAAGTTCCAAAAAATACAGAGCATTGGCACGAAGCATCACACGGAAGTTCGATGAGGCACATTGCACTTGTTCCCGAATATGACAAGGATAAAACAGAATGGTTGAAACCTTTAAGCGATGCAGAATATAACCACTTTAAAACCGAAAAATCAGAAGTGAATATTACAGAGACGGCACACAAAAACCACGAAGAATTGTGGCCAAATTACAATTCAAAAGCTGCAATAAATGACCCCGATTTGATCAATGTGTTTGACAATTTTGCTTTTGATGAAGTCATCCATCACGACACAATGGATGCCAAATTAAGAGTGTTATTGATTATGGCAACTACCATTGGCTGTCAGGCGTTGTCAGAATATAAAATGTTTGTAAATGCAGCTCTAAACGTGGGTGTAACACCAGTAGAAATAAAAGAAGTATTGTATCAGTCAGTGCCTTACGTTGGCATTTCTAAAGTGCTTGATTTCATTTATGCTACCAATGAAATTTTCACAGAACGAAATATTACTTTACCATTAGAAAGTCAATCTACCGCCACTCCCGAAACAAGACTTGAAAAGGGATTGGCAAAGCAAAAAGAAATTGTGGGTAATCGTATTGATGATATGTATAAAAGTTCGCCTAAAGACTTGTTGCATATCCAAGAGTATTTATCTGCCAACTGTTTTGGCGATTACATTACCAGAAGCGGATTAGATGTTAAAACCAGAGAAATGGTAACGTTATCCTTTTTAATAGCAATGGGAGGAACTGAAAGCCAAATAAAAGGGCATATTCAGGGCAATTCCAATGTTGGAAACGACAGACAAACTTTAATCAACTTAATGACACAGTTGTTGCCTTATGTGGGTTATCCAAGAACACTAAATGCAATCAACTGTTTGAACGAAATTTTACCAATAAAATAATCAACCAAATAAATATGGAAGCGAAACAAATAAAAGCATACGGCACAGGAGCATCTACACAGCCTTTGCAAGAAATGAAAATTGAACGTAGAGCCACAACTCCACATGATGTAGAAATTGAAATCCTATTTTGTGGCATTTGTCATTCCGACTTGCACCAAGTAAAAAACGATTTTGGTGGGGCAATCTATCCGATAGTTCCTGGGCATGAAATTGTAGGACGAGTTACTGCTGTTGGTAATCACGTTACCAAGTTCAAGGTGGGTGACTTAGCAGGAGTTGGTTGTATTGTTGACACTTGCAGAACATGCAATCCTTGTAAAGACGGCTTTGAACAATTCTGCGAAGAAGGAATGACTTTTTCATTCAACTCCATTGACAAAACTTATGGTGGACATACGTTTGGCGGCTATTCAGAAAGTATTGTAACTGATGAAAAATATGTTCTAACCATTCCGAAAACTTTAGACTTAGCTTCTGCCGCACCGTTGCTTTGTGCTGGAATTACAGTTTATTCTCCGCTAAATCATTGGAAAATTGGACAGGGAAGTAAAGTTGGAATATTAGGCATTGGTGGATTAGGGCACGTTGCCATTAAAATTGCGAAAGCAATGGGTGCTTTTGTTACCGTGTTCACTACCTCACAATCAAAAGTTGACGATGCAAAAAGATTAGGTGCAGATGATGCTGTTCTATCTTCTGATCCTGAACAAATGAAAAAATACGCTGGCAAACTCAATTTTATTATAGACACTGTTTCTGCCAAACACGATGTAAATATTTACCTAAACCAACTTACAGTTGATGGCAGTATGGTCTTGGTTGGCTTGCCACCAGAGCCACTTGCAATTAGTGCATTTAATGTAATAAAAGGACGCAGAAGTTTTGCAGGTTCAAACATTGGAGGCATTGCAGAAACACAGGAAATGTTAGACTTCTGTGCTAAACACAACATTACTGCTGACATTGAACTGATAAAAATTCAAGATGTCAATACAGCATATACAAGATTAGAAAAAGGAGATGTGCATTACAGATTTGTAATTGACATGGCTTCGCTTAAAAGTTAGAAATGAAAAAGGTAATCATCCTTGGAGCAAGCGGAAGCCTTGCTCCCTATGTAATTGAGGCGTTGAAGCAATTGCAAAATGTAGAGATTACATTATTTGTAAGAAACAAAAGCAGACTTTCAAACAGTGTTGCCGAAGGCTGCACTGTGATTGAAGGTGATGCAATGAATTACAATAGCGTAAAAAATGCAATTACGGGTCATCAAATCGTTTATGTAAATCTTGCTGGTAATTTAGAAACAATGACAACTAACATTGTCAACGCAATGGACGAAACGGGTATTAAACGAATTATTGCCATCAGTTCTATTGGAATTTACAAAACACCTTTAAAATCTGTTTTAATTCCATACAGAAAATTAGCTGACATAATTGAAGCATCTAATCTTGACTACACCATTTTAAGACCTGATTGGTTTACCAATGACAGCGAAGTGGATTATGCGTTAACTCAAAAAGGAGAAACCGAAACAGGGACAGCTATTTCAAGAAAAAGTATTGCAGCATTTATTTCGACCATTATTGACAAACCTGAACTGCATATAAAAGAGAATTTAGGTATTAGTAAACCAAATTAAAAAGCCACCCACAAAAAATACACTCTTAAAAACCGCACAAGCCAACGCTGCGACCAAAGTTTTTAAGAGAGTATTTTTTCTCCCTCCCAAGAAAAGCCCCGCACTTTTTTACAAATTTATTTCCCCAACTGCACGGACTGACTGCAAACTCGGAACGACAAAGCACTTCGAACAGACAGAAGGGCATCTGCTAACATTTAGCCGTATAGAAGAAAGTCCAAAGGAAAAATACAATAAAAAGCTAATCGTCACTTACAGATAATGATAAAATAAAACTACAACGGGCTTTCTGCTATAAAGCTGAGAGAAGGGTCTCTCAGTTCTCTCATCAGATGCATCTCTATGCATCTGGTCTTGAATAAAATTCAAGACTTCATTCGTTCATTTTCAACGAGACCTCTTCTTAGGTGTCATAGTATATCAATTGAGTTTTTTTAGGTCAAGCTTTTACTTTTTTAGTAGTACAATTATTAGTTTTTTTGCATAGCTTCGCCACAGAAAAATCTACATTAATTTTTCTGTAAGTAAATGTATAACAATATTTATTTAGGGTAATTTTCATGGAATGTCGATGTTTATTAATGGAGAGCCTTTGTTTTGTATGGTCTGGACATCGATCAAAATGCCGTTGATGCAAATACTTGTTTTGATCAGGATTAATTTTCCAGTTTTGCAGATGGGACACAGACTGATGTCAATTCCTGTTTTGATCAATACGCGCAATTGAATTGGTATTTCCACTTTTGGCATTGATGGCGGCAAATCAGTTGATCATACAAGTTTGCTATACGCAGCTTTTTTCCTCGGGGTGACAAATATCCGGCATGATGTGTATAATCCGGAGCAAGGCTTACCACCAAAGAAAGTTCACTTTTGGATAATCAAGCGTTAAGTTGATTACCAGAATAGTCACAAGAAAGACCCGAATTTTTCTAAAAATTGGCTTGTTTTATACCTGTGGGAGCTCTTATATTTTGTGCAAACTATTCGGCGGTACATAAAAATCTTGTCTTTATCACGTCCAAAATTCGGTTATATGAAATTTTACCGGGTGATTTATGCATTTGAAAACAAAAAAATGGTATTTTCACAGTTTGACGTTAGTGGCAAGGCTACGAGACCGGAATACTGAAGTGAAAATGACAATTGATAAAATAAAAATATTAAAGATAAACCGCCACCTGTTTGACAAAGGGACAAGCAAGGAACAGGGTATTGCGGTGCTTTGTCCCAAGAGGTTCGACTCCTCGTTTGCTTCAGATGCAAAGTGTGGTTACACTCCAGCCTGTCACGCTGACAAAGAAAAGGTAAAGAACAGAGTAGAAATACTCAATCTGAATTTGAGTTTGCAAAACAAAGGATACCGTTTAGACAGTTTGGCTAAACTTAAAATGTTTTCCCTTGAGTTTGGTGTTTTTTACCTTTTATTATTTTCAAACTTCATAACAAATATATATGGCAATTTTTAAAAGGCAGTTACAAGTAAAACCAAATACAATTGGTTATTTGTATAGAGACAATAACTTTGAACAAACATTAAATTCAGGCTATCACGAATTTTGGGACTTTAAAAACCGAATTGAATTATTTAGTTTGCCAACAACAAGCAAACTTATTTGTGTGACAAATCAAGAAGTTTTGACAAAAGATAATGTTGCTCTACGCTTTTCATTCAATATACTTTATAAAATCACAGATGGACAAAAACTTTTAACTCAATTTTCGTTAGACAGACAAACTGTCTATATTATTCAAGAATTGGAACAAAGAATTTGTAACATTGTTCAAATATTTTTAAGAGATAGAATTGCTGAAATGGACAGTGAAACTTTGAATGAAAAACGCAATGAATTAACAGAATTCAAAACTGAAGAAATGGAAAATCAAGTTGCTCAATTTGGAGTAACAATTGAACAAGCTCAATTAAAAGACTTAACATTTCCTAAAACAATTCAAGACCTTTTTTCTAAACACTTGGAAGCAAAGGTCAGAGCAAAGGCAGACCTTGAAAATGCAAGAACAGCAGTTGCAACAGCACGAACTTTAAAAAATGCTTCTGAACTTATGAAAGGAGATGACAATATAAAATTCTTCCAACTTTTAGAAACTATTGGAAAAATTGCAGAGAAAGGAAAACATACTTTTAACTTTGGAGACATAACACAAATGGCAAAGAACGAAAATGGGAAATAAGCCCAGCCCCCAACATACAAGGAATAAACGAAGCTCTGCTGCGATTTAATCCTGTGTTGAATGAAGCTCGGGTAGCCCGGCTTTGAGGTCAATACTATGGGGAATAAATAATTTTGTGATGGGTTACTGAGGGTGCTTAGAGGTTATTCAGGAGATTGATCAGTGATTTATCAAGCTTCAATGGAATTGGAATTGAATAAAAGCTTACATTTTTATAGAGCAAATTGGTTTTTTGAAACAAGTGGTCATGTAGTTTTCAATGATTATTTTATTTGTGCAATAGGATCTTAGCTCGTTCACAGATACAAGTCGTTTATAGTGTATTGATTTTTAAAATTTGAAGATTCGCTATCGGAGGTGGAGTTGAACTAAAGCTCAGTATCCGGATCATTTTGCCTGTCTTGCAACAAGGACATGAGTCCGGATCTAAATGGTATTTCTCCACCCTAGAAAGACCCTATCTTAGCTCAAACTGGCTTGTTTTAAGCCTGTGGGAGAGCTTAATTTTTTTGCAAACTATTCGGCGGTCTATAAAAATCTTGTCTTTATCACGTCCAAAATTCGGTTATATGAAATTTTACCGGGTGATTTATGCATTTGAAAACAAAAAAATGGTATTTTCACAGTTTGACGTTAGTGGCAAGGCTACGAGACCGGAATACTGAAGTGAAAATGACAATTGATAAAATAAAAATATTAAAGATAAACCGCCACCTGTTTGACAAAGGGACAAGCAAGGATCAGGGTATTGCGGTGCTTTGTCCCAAGAGGTTCGACTCCTCGTTTGCTTCAGATGCAAAGTGTGGTTACACTCCAGCCTGTCACGCTGACAAAGAAAAGGTAAAGAACAGAGTAGAAATACTCAATCTGAATTTGAGTTTGCAAAACAAAGGATACCGTTTAGACAGTTTGGCTAAACTTAAAATGTTTTCCTTGAGTTTGGTGTTTTTTACCTTTTATTATTTTCAAACTTCATAACAAATATATATGGCAATTTTTAAAAGGCAGTTACAAGTAAAACCAAATACAATTGGTTATTTGTATAGAGACAATAACTTTGAACAAACATTAAATTCAGGCTATCACGAATTTTGGGACTTTAAAAACCGAATTGAATTATTTAGTTTGCCAACAACAAGCAAACTTATTTGTGTGACAAATCAAGAAGTTTTGACAAAAGATAATGTTGCTCTACGCTTTTCATTCAATATACTTTATAAAATCACAGATGGACAAAAACTTTTAACTCAATTTTCGTTAGACAGACAAACTGTCTATATTATTCAAGAATTGGAACAAAGAATTTGTAACATTGTTCAAATATTTTTAAGAGATAGAATTGCTGAAATGGACAGTGAAACTTTGAATGAAAAACGCAATGAATTAACAGAATTCAAAACTGAAGAAATGGAAAATCAAGTTGCTCAATTTGGAGTAACAATTGAACAAGCTCAATTAAAAGACTTAACATTTCCTAAAACAATTCAAGACCTTTTTTCTAAACACTTGGAAGCAAAGGTCAGAGCAAAGGCAGACCTTGAAAATGCAAGAACAGCAGTTGCAACAGCACGAACTTTAAAAAATGCTTCTGAACTTATGAAAGGAGATGACAATATAAAATTCTTCCAACTTTTAGAAACTATTGGAAAAATTGCAGAGAAAGGAAAACATACTTTTAACTTTGGAGACATAACACAAATGGCAAAGAACGAAAATGGGAAATAAGCCCAGCCCCCAACATACAAGGAATAAACGAAGCTCTGCTGCGATTTAATCCTGTGTTGAATGAAGCTCGGGTAGCCCGGCTTTGAGGTCAATACTATGGGGAATAAATAATTTTGTGATGGGTTACTGAGGGTGCTTAGAGGTTATTCAGGAGATTGATCAGTGATTTATCAAGCTTCAATGGAATTGGAATTGAATAAAAAGCTTACATTTTTATAGAGCAAATTGGTTTTTTGAAACAAGTGGTCATGTAGTTTTCAATGATTATTTTATTTGTGCAATAGGATCTTAGCTCGTTCACAGATACAAGTCGTTTATAGTGTATTGATTTTTAAAATTTGAAGATTCGCTATCGGAGGTGGAGTTGAACTAAAGCTCAGTATCCGGATCATTTTGCCTGTCTTGCAACAAGGACATGAGTCCGGATCTAAATGGTATTTCTCCACCCTAGAAAGACCCTATCTTAGCTCAAACTGGCTTGTTTTAAGCCTGTGGGAGAGCTTAATTTTTTTGCAAACTATTCGGCGGTCTATAAATATATTGCCTTTATCACGTCTAAAATTCGGCTATATGAAGTTTTACCAGGGGTTTTTTACAGTTGAAAACAGAAAAGTGGTATTTTCACAGTCTGACCTTATAGCCGTCATTGTATAACGACATTTCATAAACAACAATTAGACAAAAGAATATGCAAGATTTTAAAATAAACGAAAATGGACAATTAGAAGTTTTTGCTTCGCCAACTTCTTCACACACCGACTTTGACTTTTATATTGGCAAATGGAATATTCTCAACAGAAAACTTAAAGAACGACTAAACAACTGTGACGAATGGATAGAGTTTAACTCAACTGACGACACTTCTCATTTGTTAAAAGGTTTTGCTAATATGAATAAATTTTCTGCCACATTTGACGGAGAACTATTTGAGGGCATTGCAATCAGACTATTTAACCCACAAACAAAATTGTGGAGCATTTATTGGGCAGATAGTAACGCAGTTTCTTTTGACCCACCAATGGTTGGTTCATTTGACGGAAATATTGGAAAACTATATTGTAAAGACACTTTCAATGGACAAGATATAATTGTATTATTTCATTGGGACAAAACCGACATTAACAATCCAGTTTGGAGCCAGGCATTTTCAACAGACAATGGAAAAACTTGGGAATGGAATTGGTATATGTATGCAAGCAGAATAAAATGATAACAGAAATAAGAATATACAAATTCAAAGAAAATTCGTCAGAGAATTTTATTAAAGTTTTCACAGAACAATCATTGCCAATGATGAAAAGTTGGAAAATTAATGTCGTCGACTATGGCTTTTCACTTATCGATAAAGAAAGTTTTTATTTAATTCGCAATTACGAAAGCTTAGAGCAACGTAAAGAAAGCCAAGACGCATTTTATGGAAGTGATGAATGGATTAACGGGCCAGAAAAAGAGATTATGGATTGCATTGATACTTACAACACAATTGTAACAGACAACTCAACATTTTTAGCGAATTTGAATGACGAAAAAAGAACAACGACCGGCTAACATTTAGCCGTATAGGGGAAAGCACGACAAAGAAGGAAGCCTGAGAACTAATTGAACGAATTATGTAAATACAAAACTAGCTTTTCCCTATGCGGTGTTCAACGATGCTATTGAAACCAAGAGTTTAGTGGTTTCAATAAGTCGTTTTATGGCGTTTTCTCGCGCGCTGAAGGACGTGCGATCACTCTCTAGTTATTTCTGCATAATCCAGAATAATGCTTATCACCTTTTCCGGAGCAAAGGTACCCACCTATGGCCGTTCACTTTTGGATAAGCAAGTGGTAAGTTGATTACCATAATAGTTACAAGAAAGACCCAAGCCCATCACAAAATTGGCTTGTTTTAAACCTGTGGGAGAGCTTATTTTTAAAGCAAACTATTCGGCGGTACATAAAAATCTTGTCCTTATCACGTCTAAAATTCGGTTATATGAATTTTTACCAGGTGTTTTATGCAGTAGAAAACAAAAAATATGGTATTTTCACTGTCTGACGTTGTGCACAATAGATCATTTATTTAAACTTATTTCTAGTGAACATTGAAAGAACATATTTAATCTGGTTCTATGTTTTTAAGATATGTATTGCTTTATATTTACTTTATCAATTAAACGAAGCATTATATTTAACAAGTAGAGAAAACAATAATCCGCATTCCAAAAATTTACTAGGTTTAAAAGAATACTCATATGCATTCTATACGATAGATTTCATTTTAATCATTATATCCTTACATTGGGTATACAGGGTGCAAAAAAAAGGTTATAAAATTTAATAATTAAATGCCTGTAACATACAAGGATTAAACGAAGCTCTGCTGCGATTTAATCCTGTGTTGAATGAAGCTCATGTAGCCCGGCTTTGAGGTCAATACTATGGGGAATAAATAATTTTGTGATGGGTTACTGAGGGTGCTTAGAGGTTATTCAGGAGATTGATCAGTGATTTATCAAGCTTCAATGGAATTGGAATTGAATAAAAAGCTTACATTTTTATAGAGCAAATTACTTTTTTGAAACAAGTGGTCATGTAGTTTTCAATGATTATTTTATTTGTGCCATAGGATCTTAGCTCGTTCACAGATACAAGTCGTTTATAGTGTATTGATTTTTAAAATTTGAAGATTCGCTATCGGTGGTGGAATTGATCAGATTCCTATGGCTCACAAAAATATCCATCAGGAGATGTCAGCTCAACAAAATCTCGTCGATATATCGCAAGTTTCCAACCAAAAATTGTCCGCGTGGCTGATCACGGAAGCCGGGAAGATTGAACCCCAATTTGGCCACAGAAATTTGACAAAATACTAAGCTAATTCTTATTTGTAATCACTTCATCAATTGATTTGGGCGTGACCCTCGCCAGACGAGGGTCGGTGATCTCCGCACTCGCTATTCGCTCGGTGCTTGCGCACTACATGCTCCGTCCACCTCACGCATGAAATTGTATAATGATTTTCATTATTACCTACGATGGAAAAACAATTGATAAAGACAGAATTTTATTAAACATTTCCATTGGAGAATTGTAAGCCATTTGTGATTGTGATCATGACTTCCATAAACTCAAATTTTACTTTGAAGATCTGTTACCTAGCTCATTAATCACAAAATCCGGATTACAATTATTATCAAAGGATCAACAATAGGATTTTCCGAAAAAACCAAATCAATGAAATCGAAAGTAGAGATCAAAGCCATTTTCAATTGTACCTTGGAAAGAGCATTCAAAAGTCCAATGTTCTGCGACCTAACAAAAATTCATACCGGCTAAGGCCTGATGCTAAAAGTAACTCACTGTACAGAGGATCAAAGTTGAGGCCAAATAGGATCAAGCAAAAAAGTATTTGTCGCAAAATCCTGGACTCAAGCTGGAGGTCTTGGTTCTGTGGACAATGTGTTGGCGCGAATAGAAAATAAATATTGGAAAATAGAAGTCAACCAATTTCAGGCTTGGGTACTCGGCTTTTACAAATTTGTCGGTGAGTGGGAAACCACTGAATCAGAAAAAGATAAAATCCTGGTACAATATACTTATATCTTGTATTCCAATCAGTTCCTCCAATACCTATTAAATTGGCTATTTGCCAAAGTATTCTGGAAAAGCTATATGCATCGGGTGTTAGAAAATGTGAGAAATCAAACAATTCAAAATGATGCCTACGTATATGAATAAAAAGCTATTTCTAAGCCATCTATTTACCAAAAATAAGTAAATATCAGTGGATGAATAGCAGACAATAACTTATGATATCTCTGTAGTATCTTGAAATAAAATAACACAACAAGTGATACTAAAATTGTTATCTTGAATATTAAAATATTTGCCTGAAACAAACAAAATACACTCGTGAGATAAGCTATAAAAAAATGCTCAACTAGATAAGAATATCCAACAAAATATATTGGTAGTCTGTGGCAGAAATAAAAAACGAAGTCGTACTGCAGAACATATTTTTAAAAATGACCCTAGAATTAATATCCGCTCTGCAAGTTTAAGTCCGAAAAGTGAACGAAAGATTTCTGAAAATGATATTTCCTGGGCTCATATAATCCTTGTTATGGAATCGGACCAGCACAGCTAAATTGTGGACCTATATCCTCATTTAGATCTGCCTATTCTAAAAGTACTCTTCATCCCGGATGAATATGAGATTATGGATACCGAATTAGTTGAAATGCTACAAGACAAAATAAATGAAATCATAAACCATACCTAAGTCTTGTATTCAGGCAATCATACTGACACTAAGAATCTTCAAAACCGGTACGGAATGAGCGTGGCGATAAGTATTATAATTTTCCCCTACCTTTGCAAAACAAACAGCAATCAATAAAATAGTCAACTCATAGATGTTGATCAAATCAAAGTCAATGTTATGAATCAATATTTGAAATTTTCTTTACTGGGCCTAGTCTCATTTATTTTGGGCTTTCAGTTGAAAGGCAAGGTCATTGAAAATCAATCATCGGAAGGCCGGGTCACTGGTATAGGCGGAATCTTCTTCAAGTGCAAAAGTCCTAAAGAACTCAGAGCTTGGTATGAGCAGAATTTAGGGATAAAAGTCAATCAATACGGCGCTGTCTTCGAGTGGAGACAGGGATTGGATTCAAGCCAAAAGGGATTCACACAATGGAGTCCTTTTAATGAAAAAACCAAATACTTTGATCCTTCAACAAAAGAATTTATGATTAATTTCCGGGTAGATAATTTGGACAAACTACTCTACAAATTAAAGCAAAATCATATCTCAATTGTCGATACTATAGAAGCCTTCGATTATGGAAAATTTTTGCATATTATGGATTTAGAGGGCAATAAAATTGAGTTGTGGGAGCCTAATGACAGCGTATATGAAAAGTTAGGAGAAAGCCTCAAATGCGAAACAAATAAGTAGGCATTAAGAATTGCAATTCTCCCAATCAATATTTCAAATTATTGAATAATCGTAACTACTTAGGTCAAAGGTAAGGTAAAAATACCTTCAGCAAATAGAGATTTTATCCAATCGAGCACATTCACTGAGTTTTTTCTTAAAGTGATTGTTATGGAGGAAATACGCATATAGTATTTCGCACCTTCCAGAGATCTAAAGCATCCAGCCACTTTTTGTTTTGTTTTGCAATGGCGAATATCGCGTTCTGCTTGATTGTTTGTAAATGGTATTAAGTTGCTGAAGGCAAATCCCAATACAGATTCCTTATATTTAATTAGTCTGTTGATTAAGTTCAATCCTTTTGAATTTTTAATTCGACCTCTGTAACTTGTTCTTCTTGGTGGCGGTTCTTCATGAATTCCTTGTCGTAGTATTTTGTTATAGTCAAGAAGTATTTGTTTTTTATTTTTCTTATTTTTAGCTATCGGTGAATTATGTAGTTCTAATAAATATTTTTGAAATCGAAAAGCCCACTTTGATTTATCTTCTATTAATGCATTGAGTTCCCTTATGAGATGTGCTCCGCATATTACATGTTTAACTTGTTCTAATGTAAAATAGCTAGACCAGCAATCATGCACTAGTATTCCTTTATAATATGGTAATATGGAAGCTTCATTTCGAATTGCTTTTTGACCTCTTTTCTCGTTTATAAACTGGTGAGTTAGTTTGTCAGTCGATACTACATGATTCCAATAATTTTTACCATTGATATTAACTCCTGTTTCATCCGCATGCACTAATTTGCTATTCAGTAAATGTTCTTTTACCTGATCTTCTGTTGGTTTCATTAAGTTATAAGATTGTTTCAACCAATTGATAATACTGGATTCGTTTATTCTGATCTGATATAGATCTTCCATCAACTGGACAATCTTTGCCAGTGGAATTTTATAATTTACACTCATTATTACACATACAGCCTTTATGGTTGAACCATACTGCGTCGGCGCTTGTATGTGATTTGGAAAATGTCCGGCAGTTATAGCCTGACAGTACGGACATATACATTCTTTACGTTGATATTCTATTATCCGGATCTCCTGTGGAGGAATATCAAATTCTTGTCTTGTTTCAATTATTACACCTTTGACTTTTGTAAGATCTGCTCCACATTGACATCGTTTCGGTTCCAAAACTATAACCTCATCCACAAATTCTACTTTATCTAAAGTCTTTCCCTCGTGACCCTTTTGCCCACCTGAATTCTTATTCTGTTTCCTGGTAAATGCACTCTTTATCTTCTTAGTCTTGTATAGGTCCGAAGAAGGAGGCATATGACTATTTTTACTATTTTGCTTATTTTTAAGTTCTAATACCTTTATTCTCTCCTTTAGTATTGCATTCTCCACTCGAAGCTGGGCATTCTCTGCTCTAAGTTCAACTACTTCTTGCCGTAGTTTATTTAATTCTAATAATATTTCTTCTAATTTATGGATAACTTGAATCTTTTGATGAGTATTGATTCAATTATCTTCTATTGGTAGGAACACAAATATACCTATTTTTTTAATTCCGAGATAAAATATTATTTTTGACCTAAGTAGATACGAATAATCTTGCAAGGCAGTTTAAGTTCAATGTTGAATAATAGTAAAAGAATTTCATGATCTGCATCTCTCATATTAGAAGTTGGCATTGGGATAATGAACATTAAAATTATTACAAGGCTTATCGGCCTTCCTTGCGCCAATATACTTGCCTATCTCAAATGCGCAAATCAAAGAACAAATCCAGCTTTTTCCTGAAAAATACAGGATTGATCAGACTACATCAAGTCTTTATTCTGTCTGCCTCTGGGAGAATGGATATTACAGATCCAGGCATTGGCCATTTATTATGAACCGGGTGATTTTATAGAAAATTTGCTCACATTTCAAATATGGGTATCTTTGACCCACATGAAATAGTGCTTTTATCTATTTAAAAAGTTTAAAATTATAAATTAAAATGAAAAGGGTAACGGGAATTGGTGGCGTTTTTTTCAAATGTAAGGATCCAAAAGCAGTGACTGAATGGTACAAAAATCATCTTGGACTAGACACAAACCCTTATGGCGCGACTTTTGAATGGTATGAAAGTGCGGACAGCACTAAAAAAGCACAAACTCAATGGTCACCTTTTGCTGAAAGCTCCAAGTACTTTGAAAAAGAATTTATGATCAATTACAGGGTGGAAAACCTAGTGGAGTTAGTAGAAGAATTGAAAAAAGAAGGCGTGACCATCCTTGACAATATTGAGACATATGATTATGGAAAATTTGTTCACATTCTGGATGCTGAAGGGACCAAGGTGCAACTATGGGAGGCAGTAGATTAAAACTTAATTTGTAGTTGGAATTTTCTAAGGAGTCAAATTAATTTCAAACTCAAATCACAATTATCTAAATATTTATTGAGCCGGAAATCAGATGGACTGAAAAGTTCAAAATTGATTGTAAGCGTAAACATATCAAGCGAGGAATCGAAATGATTCATTATGAAAACTATCATCATTTAAGTCGGAAATTTTCAACTATTATTCTAAGGTGAATCCACTAGAGAAGGAATGAACAGCGAGATTTAATCCTATTTAATTTTCTTGTAACAAATACATTCCCGGAAAATATCAAACCTTAATGATACTTACCAAAAAGGTATTACTTTCAAATTGGTTAGTATGACACATTGGAATAGTAAAGAATTTACCTTTGTCGGCTTAAAATTATAATCAACAATGAAAAAAGTAATTTATTGGGCATTGCTCACAGTATTTCTAGTTTCTTCTGCCCAGGCACAAACATCAAAACATTCAAGTAAAAAACATTTAAAAATGAGTATTGACGCAAACAAAGAAATCGCTTTGTCACTTTCAAAATCTATTATGAAAGGAGATTGGGCTAAAGTAGAAGATTTGCTTTCAGATGATTTCCAGTATTTTGGGGATGGTCAGGCTGCCATAGGAAAGAAAGAATACATCTACTTCATGAAAGAAATTCTGAGCAAGGGATTCACCAATATGGATATGCACTTTAATCGCGTAGTGGGTGAGGCTGATATGGTCGCCGTAGATTACACCAACTTCATGGACAACTCTGGTGTTTATTTTGGAATTCCCGCGACAGGTAAGCGCATAGCATCTACAGGACAATTCATGAGGCAAATAAAAAATGGTCAGGTTGTGGCAGAATGGCAGACCACAAATACATATGGCATGATGGTCCAACTTGGTGTAATTCCACCTCCAAAAAAATAATCTCAATCGATTATTCTGCAACATTCCACCTGAATAAACAGGTGGAATGTTTTATTTTAGAAATATGGATAAATGTATACGGATGATTTAAACCAAAATTAGATTGAACCGAAAAGTATTATTTTCAATTTATAAAACTTAAATATATGTCAAAGAATATAAGCATTATTGGCGCCACAGGGATGATTGGAATTCCTGTAACAAAAGAGTTAGTCAAAGCGGGTTTTAATGTCACTGCATTGGTAAGAAATCCTGAAAAAGCGAAATCAATTTTTCCAGCAGGTGTAAATTTTGTGAAAGGGGATTTGGACGATAAAAATTCAATCGGGCTTGCTCTTGAAAATGCGGATGGACTGTATATCAATATTTCAACCCGCCCTACGGATAAAGAAAACCAGTTCAATCCTGAAGCTCAAGGTTTAGACCATATCATATCTGCTGCAAAAACCAATGGCAACATTAAACAGATTGTTCTTTTATCATCCTTTCTGGCGCGCAATTATCAAGGTAACTGGTGGGTTTTCAATTCCAAGAAATCAAGCATTGACAGAGTAAAAAAATCAGGGATTCCTTATACTATTTTTTATCCTTCAAACTTCATGGAAAATCTCATTTCTGAAGGGATGAAAAGAGGAAATAAACTCAATTTTATTAACGCTTCGGTAAACCATAAATCCTGGTGGATTGCCGGTGAAGACTTTGGCAGAAATGTCGCACAAGCTTTTTTGACAGAAAAAGCTTTGGATCAAGAATATCCTGTGCAGGGACCGGAAGCTCTGACTATGCAGGAGGCTGCTCAGAAATTTGTCGGTGCCTATTCCAAGGAAAGGCTTTCAGTGGGATCTATGCCATACGGAGTATTAAAATTTCTCGGATACTTCATACCTCAAATGAAGTTTGTCTCAAAATTAATGAATGTAATGATCAATAATTTTGAGACATTTGAGTCTCAAAAAACCTGGGACCAATTGGGCAGACCTCAATTGACCGTAGAAGGTTTTGCTCACAAAACATAATTGGATGAAAAAAGGAAGAATAGAAGCATTTAGTGATGGTGTCTTGGCCATCATTGTCACGATCATGGTACTGGAATTGAAAATTCCCCATGGCAATTCCTGGTCTGATTTACTGGCTTTATGGCCTAAATTTTCAAGCTATATCCTGAGCTTCTTGATGATCATCATCTATTGGAATAACCATCATCATGTTTTTCAAACAGTTGAGAAAGTAAATGGAAAAATCCTTTGGACCAATGGCTTGCTACTTTTCTTTCTTTCTCTCGTACCTTTTGGCACTGCTTGGATGGGCGAATCGCATTTTGATTCTACACCTGTGGCTTTCATTGGGATCATTTTCCTTCTTTCCGGGTCAAGTTATCAATTACTTACCAAGTTTATTATAAATGAGCATGGGCAGGATTCAGTACTTGCCAAAGCTATGGTAAATGATATCAAGGGGACAATTTCATTGGTGGTTTATATCCTGGGCATACTTATCTCTTATTATTATCCTATCGTTTCGGCAATTCTATATCTCCTGGTGGGTATTATGTGGCTGATTCCTGATAAACGTATCGAAAGAGAATTTCGAAAAAACTGATTCGTATTATTTATGCGCAAGACAGCATTATCCATTTCTCTGAGTATGATTTGGATTAGCATCTCAGAGTTTTATCGCAATTCAATATTGTTGCACACCATCTGGGCATTACATTACCAAAATTTAGGAATGTCGTTTCCGGAAGCTCCTGTCAATGGCCTTATTTGGGGCGTATGGTCTTTGATATTTGCAATCATCATTTTCATCTTGTTTCAAAAATTTAATTTTTGGGAGACCTTTATCCTGAGTTGGGTAATTGGTTTTTTAATGATGTGGTTGGTGATTGGAAATTTGGGTATCTTGCCTCTTTCTATATTACCATTTGCTATTCCATTGAGTCTTTTGGAGGTTTTTATCACCATCCATATTTTCCGATTTTTTAAATGACCACGTTTTTTCCAGACAAAGTATAGATAATCAGTAAAGATTATTTAATCGTATTTATTCTACTTCAAACTTTGATCCATACGAACTCATTGCTTCCATAATTGGAAGCAATTTTTTACCTTCTTCGGTGAGACTATATTCAACTTTAGGTGGAACTACCTGATAAACTTTACGATGAACTACGCCTTGTTCTTCAAGCTCTTTAAATGTCTGTGAAAGCATTTTGTCGTTTATAGTGACCAGTGTTCTTTTCATTTCACTAAATCTCTTCGTGCCATTACGCAGATTCCAGATTACAACACCCTTCCACCTTCCTCCCACAATTTTCAATGTCAGATCTACAGGACAATAAAAGTAAGTACCATTGAGCTTATACCTTTTCAATTTTAGAATTTTATGCAAAAGTAAATCTTAGTGATTCACTTACTAAAGATACAGTGCTTTCATTTTAGTAAGCACACATTGAGTCAGGCAGAAGCCTTCAAAAATCCGATCCCTCTTAGCTGTTTTTGAGCAATAAACCCAAAAAACATTTCGACTTAAAACAAAATTCCCGGATAGCAACTCATCATTAATAATTAATATTTGCTAATTAAAGATCCGTTGATTTACCAAAAAACTATTGGTTTATTTCTGTAAAACAAGCTTTTCAGTTTGGAAATGATTTCCATACTTGATTTGTATAAAATAAGTTCCTGCATACAATGTCTGAATATCGAAATAAGCGATCGTTTGCCCTTTATCAATAGTGGTCTGGCTAATCATCTTTCCTTGTAAATCAAACAAACTCAGATCTATATCATTTGGATTAAGTCCTTTGACTTGGATCGCAATCAGGTCTGAAGCCGAAACGGGTATAATCTTTATATCTATATTTTCTGACGAAGGATTTTGATTGGACAGAACCGGATTATAAACCGTCGTTGTTTCGGAAATTGAACTCACTTTTGTTCCTGTTTTAACACCATAATATTTAGGTCCGACTATGTATGGGTAGGCAGAGTTGTGCTGTTCGTCAACGGTGGCAAAATAGCAGTAAGTTCCTTTAGGATACTCCGGAGTCACGCAGAAACGGCCATTGTGTGCGTCCAGATAGCTTGGATCATTAGAATGAGAAATCCATTCGTAATCTTCACGAAAAGTTCCCAGAGGGTAACTGGTATTGACAGCCGGGCCATCAGGTACATCTGTACCATCGGCATGATGGGTCCTTACCGTTATTTTACGCAACTGATAACCGGATTTGATCCGTGTGATCCCGCCAGATCCATCAGTATTCGCGTACCCATAAGCTCCATAAACAGGAAATCCATCGTAAGCAAATCCCAACAGCGGAGAGTGCTTTGTAGGATCAATAACGTACAATCCGTCGGAATCATAAAGATTACAAATATTTGAAATCACAGTTTTGTCCAGGTCAAAGGCACTTGGATTCTGGTGATGATGGTAGTTTGAACCGGCCGGGTGCCCCTTCGCACAATCAAATCCTTTCTTTTCAAAAACGATTGCGTCACGATACCAAGATTGTGTAGTGCCGGGACCTCCCGGACAAGGTGCATTTCCCGGGCCACCGCACCAAGAATTTGTGTTGGTATTCCATGCTACATCATCCCTGAAATCGAACATAGCCACACCATTGATAAAGATACCTATGTTTCCTCCCTGAGTTGCGGTTTTCGTACCTGTATTTTCGGTTGGATTTAACGGCAATTTAAAGATAGCATTCTGATTACCGGCTTGATTGGGGTTTCCATCCAAATAAGGACCGACATGATAAGCCGGCATTCCAGTCGCATGGACATACACATTGTTTGCAGAGTATTCTACCGACTGACAATTGACCAAAATTCCATGTGAGACAGGTATTGAATTCCCTGAAACATAGTAATACCCAGTTTTTGATTTGTTTTGCAACCAACTCGATATGGCCGGATTGATTTGCGAAATAGCCGTTGTTAAGCTGATGCTGATTAGGGCTATGGCTAACAAATTATTTTTCATTTTTCCTGATAGTTTTTGTTTGAATTATAAAGTACCCAACCAAAAGTCATAATAAATGCTTTTACTTCAACAAATGTTTCGGATCGAACACAAATTCTTTGTCCGATAAAGTTAGAAGAAAAGCGATTAAGTCAACTTGATCATTTGGGTTTAAAATGATTGCCTTGCTTGCTTTCTCCGAACTATCCAATTTGGTGTTGAAATCCCCTGCATAATGGTGAATTACTTCTTTTAACGTCGCAAACCTGCCATCATGCATATATGGATATGTAAATACTAAATTACGCAAACTGGGTACTTTAAATTTCATTCTGTCTTCTTCTAGTAGTGTCACTCTATATCGCCCCTGATCATTTAAATCCGGGTCAAGCGCAAGTCCATTTTTTTCGAATGAAAAGTTTGAAAACAGAGGTTCCGTATGGCACCGATTGCAATTCTTCAAAAACAGTTTATACCCTTTTTCCTCCTGCACAGAAAATTTCTCCTGTCCCTGCACGACCCTATCATATTTTGAGTTTGCAGACACTAGTGTAAGCTGGTATTGAGCCAAAGCTTTCAAAATTTTAGCACTGCTTATACTGGAGTCCCCACATGCCTCGAAATACAGATTGCGGTAAAGAGTTATTGCTTCGATTTTTTGGATTACTTCATTGATGGAGCTACCCATTTCAGCTGCATGAGATATTGGTGCCAGAGGCTGGACATCGAGATGATTGATGGCTCCATCCCACATAAAAGATTGCTGCCATGCAAGATTAAAAAGAGCAGGCGCATTTCTATTTCCAATTGAATCATGAATACCGTGACTCAATTCATGATCCGTATGAGCAAAAGCATTGAAAGGCGAGTGACAAGAAGCACATGAGATCGAATTGTTAGCAGATAATTTAGGGTCAAAAAATAAACGCTTTCCAATCTCTACCATCAAGCTGTCCGGTGGATTGTCTTGAAAAGGATAAAAAGGTACAGGAAAGTGTGAAGGCTGATAGGGAAAAATATTACCGCAAATCCATCTGAACGACATGAATCCTAAGGCAATAAAGGCACACGAATAAATGAACGTTCTCATCTACAAGTCTTGAACATGTGAACTAAGTCATCAGCAATTTTCACTGCTGGTTCTCCGGGCGACATAACCTGATATGTATTGGTGAGATCAATTCTTCTCACTAATTCATCTAAAGCCAGCACGACACAAATATTACTATCCTCTTTCACATCCAAGCTCACTTCTCTCTGAGTTTGGTATGGTGTTAAATATCCACCGATATGCCAATAAAATTTATGGCGTCTTGCCGGGCAATTGCTTGACCTTCCCTCCAATTTAAAATTGATATAACCACTCTGCCAGGTCCAGTACATTCCCTTGATCGGATCTAGAACTCCATCCAGGACACCCGAAACATTGAGGAGGCTATCGATGCCGATCTTAAATCGCAGTAAATTGAACTTACCCTCAAATTGCAATGGAATTCTTAAACTGGAAGCATCTGACATATCTAACAAATATGCCTTCTCGTCAGACCTTAAAACCAAAGAATCATTATCAAACAACTCAAGATGAGTGATGTAAAATTTTAATTTATCAAAGATCAATGTATCACCTTCGATGACATAATTTTGACCTGGGAGTACGTCTTCAGATTGACAAGTAATCCTAAAATCAACAGAAGATAAATCCTGAGAATGTAAATTCTCATCTATCATCAATAAAAATAATATAATAACAAATCTAAGCATTTGATGAATTAATAAAAAGGGTCTAAGCAATCACTTTTTTAATAATCACATGGAAACATTTACCCTTCAATAGATGAATCCTATAATTCAAATTGAAACATGTAAAAATAAAACTTTTATTCATTTGCTTTTTCTTGTTTTGCAATAAGTTTTAAACAAGGTATCCTTTGCTATTCACTTTCAAAATATGTCTTTTCGCATCTTCGTAAAATTCACTTTTCCCAAGATGGTTCATGGTCAGAAACTCAACATCTCTGTTAGCTGCCTCGAAATGATATACTTTGGCTTCCTCCAGACTCATTTCAGTAAACTCCTGTCCCCTTGCATGAAAATACATTACAATAAAATACTATAACAAGAAAATTCCGTAAGACTTTACTGTCTATTTGGCTACAAAGGTAGTGAACATTGCCCGCAGACAAATTCAAGAAAGCTACTATTTTTTGATCTAACCAACAATGTGGAGAGAATGCCGTCGCTTACAAAAAGAGTGACCAGGAAACAAAAAGCGACATTTCTTCAAGTGTTGAGTAAAATTTTTCTCAGTTTAATTTCAAAATATCAAAGCTTGCCCTGCAAAAAACAAAACCTCAAATTTGATTGCCATCAATCAGACAATTTCATCCAGGAAATGAGGGAATCCTGCTCCACCAAGCTCCAAGAATGTGGATTGATATCGCCATTGGCACGTTTTCCCTTATTTGCACTTTTGACGATGTCACAAGACTGAGTGTCTAACGAGTGAAGGTATTCAAAAAATCGTTCATTCATCCGGCTATTCGTATAGTTGTAATCCCGCGATCTGTTGATCTTGTGCCATTCAGGTGATGGTTCAGTATAAATTCTAATCCGATAATCATTTAACCGATGAAGCCCGGTATGAGAATTTTGAGAGTACGTAAAAGGTGAAAATACAGTATACATACTATCATTTTCCATTGGATCACCTAAAGTATTTTTTAAAACAATGGTCAAATAATTGGCTTCTTGAATCGCAACATCATTGGCATTTAGCTTGATGTCATTTTGACAGTTCAAGAAGAGTTGTTTCAAATCCAAAGGAGCATCAACAGAAAAAACGGCTTTGACATTTCTACTACCGTGAGTACTCATATAGTCACATTGCAATAAAGCAATATTACCACCGCTGCTAAATCCGCCCATATAAATCGGATCATTCTTTAAATGATGAAATTGAAATATGGTATCAATTTGAATTCTCAACTTTTCCTTCTCCTCCTCAGAAATAAAAAGTCTTTGATTGTAATTCAAAATAATAGTCGTCACTCCCCGATCATCAATGCCCATTAAAAATTGTGCTTCCTCCCTAGTTTTTTCAATATCACAAAAATAGCAAGGAAATAAAATCAATATTCCTTTTTGTTTTGAAGAAATTTGAATTCCATAATTTTCATTTTTAAACCAGGTAGATTTTACCTTACTTCTACAAGTAAATGACCCAAAAAGTAAAATAATGAAAGTCAGAATTTCTATTTTTTTCAATTGATTTATCATTAAAACCCAAATTTAAAATTGTAAGACGAAATTTATTCTTATTGTATTATAAAATATCATACTTTATTCCACTAAACAAGATCTGATATATTAAGGAATCAAAATGCTCGATCCCTTCCAAACCTTGAATCATTAAACTTTTCAATACTTGTTTCTTCCGGATAAAGCCATATTTCATCTATGTCTCCGTCATCATTCAGGTCTGCATCTACATCTCCCACTTCATCCCCCGTGGTATTGATACATGTGGAGTTCGCCAAGGCTTTTTTGAAGGTAGAATCCGGCATATGTATGATCTTTCCGTAGCTAAGTATTGGGGACATGAAATAAATAATAAGCCATAAGCACTGCATAGTAAATGAATTAAAATTATCATACTATAAATTTAAATTAAAGTCCTCCGGCACAATAATGAGATTCACAGGTAAAATTCTATTGCTTCTATTCATGAGGAATTAAATCCTATCACAATTCTCCTTAGCTGCATAAATATAGCCAAAATTGCATGGTATTAATTTTGGGTTAAATTAAATATCTGGAACAGTTTCCTTGTAGAAGTAGGTTGAAATATCCTTCCTACATCCGGCTCGCATTGGCTACAGAATAGTTGGATAATAACTAATTTATTAAAGAATTTAAATTACCAAACCGGACTATACCCTGAGTATTATATTTGCCTGAACTTAAATCAATTCGTCTGATAATAATTATTCCAAATCTTCAAACCAATCTCTTTAGTACATTACAACAGCGAGTTCACTTTCAAACATAATACAGATGATCATTCGCTTTTGATATGAACAACCCTTTGAGGAAAAGGGATATGAATATTGTTCTCCCTTAGTGTTTTCAATATCTCGAGCCTAATGTCGCTTTTTAATCTCTCCACTCTAAAAACTTCGTTGGTGTAAAAAAATACAGAAAATATTAATGCGGAATCTCCAAAGTCATCAAATCTTACAAAGGGTTCGGGTTCCATCAAAATTTTTTGATTTTTTTTCACTACTTCTTTTAATAATTGCATCAACTTGGGAACATCTGTGGTATATTCAATTCCAAGTGTAACTCTAAATCGGGAAGAAACTGCACTATGCGTCCAGTTCACAACCCTATTGCTCGTAAGCTCGGAATTTGGTAAAATGATATAATTTTCGTCTCTTCCCAAAACTGTAGTAGTTCTAAAATTTATCGCCTCCACTTTATAAATCATGGAGTTTACTTCAATGATATCTCCTACCTTCAGTGTACCATCCAGCAACAACACAACTCCTGAAATAAAATCATTGAAGAGGTTTTGCAATCCGAATCCCAAACCAACAAGCAATGCCGTTGCCCCGGCCATTAAGACAGATACATTAAATCCAAGCAAATGTAAACTGATGACCCATGAAACTGAAATGATAATGTATCTGAAAAGTTTGGAAATAGAAAACTTCTTTGCAATATCCAAGGTCTTGCTTTTGTAAATGATGTGCTTGCTCACAACCAGCAAGAATATCACCAGCCCAACAAATATTATAAAACTGATGACATTGTGAATTTTTAAGGTGTACTCTCCAATTTCAATTAGATTCGATTGTAAAAATTCCTTCATAGACTTTCATGGTTTGGGGCAAAACTCTAAAGACAGATTCTTATACATTCTTCAGAAAAGTTTTCAGAAACCCATTATAAAAATTTCAAAAAACACTAAGAATTTCTTCTTTCCGGTTGTCCTGAGAGTTTAAGGTATAATAAGTAATGACAAATCAACCCTCCAATTGTTTATTCACTAAACATAGAAATAACTGTGTCTATGGGTATCCAAACATCTCATTAATTTTGCATAACCAATATCATATCTGAACAGGTATCAGGTAAGAATCTATTCAAAGTTAAAGGCGTCCAATAGATCTGGTGAATAGCAATTCATGACAGGCTAACTGGTCCATACTACCTTGGAGCATAAACTTCAAAATTTCTCTATCGGAGAAGGGTTGATTCATATACTCATTGGTAGTTCCATCAACAATAATTCTGCATCTTGACTTTCTGCTTTTATTGAAACCGCTTCTGTATCCCAAAGGCCTAAGCCGTCTCTTTGATTGAGAGATATACCATTGATGTTTACTTCTCCCTGAAGCACAAATCCATATACGCCATGATTACTATCCTTCAATTTATAATCCATTTGAAAGTTGTTGTCAAATTTACTGAGATAAAACCAGGCATTTTGCTGAATCCATACTCCCTGATCATCAGGATTTGGCGAAACGATTTGTTGAAATGTGTTTCGACGATCTGAAGGATTTAGAGTCATTTGATCATAACGAGGCTGCACATTTTTTTTGTTTGGGAAAAGCCAAATTTGTAAAAATTTCACCGGCCTGTCTTTGTGTTTATTGTGCTCACTGTGAGTGATCCCGGTTCCTGCACTCATTACCTGTATATCCCCGTTCTTGATAACCGCTACATTACCCATACTGTCTCTATGCTCCAGATCACCTTCCAGAGGAATACTGATGATCTCCATATTATCATGAGGATGCGTTCCAAAGCCCATGCCGGCCCCAACAGTGTCATCGTTAAGGACCCTGAGAACTCCAAAATGCATTCGCTCAGGATTGTAATAATTTGCAAAACTAAAAGTATGATAACTGTCTAGCCAGCCATGCTGTGTATGACCTCTTGTTTCGGCATTATGAATTACAAATTTGTCCATTATCTTTGAATTATTATTTCCATTAATCGAATGTTCTGCTTAAAGGAATCATTCCACTTTTTCTGAGTAACAAATTCCGAACCTTCAAATGATGTGAAGTTACGAAATTTAAACGACTTGTTCCAGATTAAACTCAATTTAATCCTCTAATAAATAATACACAAGTAGTCATGGTTTATATAAACTGTAATGAGGTATCATTCTATCATGAATCAGATTATGGAAGTATATTTTGTTTTTGCATAAGCCCGTTTTGTGCATTTGATATTCAATGTGGCATTGCAGTGGACAGTTGGGTACACTAATTTTTTCCTAATACAAGATTTAAGGTGTATTTGATTGAGTTCATTTATAGACTTTTAATTTATTGTATAAGAACGTTTTCCAATTCATAGATACGAGTAGGTTTTCGGCTAAGGATATTGGAGGCAAAAATATGCTGCACACTAAAAGTAATGCAATGAAAAATGCCAAATGATACCATCCTGGTAAAAGAGTTATCAAGTCATGATCTTGAAACTAAACTCATAATCTCCATAATAAAAATATATACTTAATTCCTTCGTTACAATTCTTATCCTTATCTAGTTGGATTTGGAACTAAATTTGCAATTGCTGACTTAATTCGAAATTCAGATTTTCTAGGCTTTAAATAAATAATCAAATACAGAACGATCAGGACTTATTATGAATATACTAACTATTATATTCGTCTTTACTTCAACCCTAGTGATTTCTTCATGTAAGTCACCGGATTTGGCTGTTTCAGGCAATGCCAAGGAAAATAGGTCAGATCTTAAAGCCACAAAAAAACAGCATTTTCGCTTTAACCAGGTGATTAGATTTGGTGACTACTACAGCTCAAAAGTAAAACGAAGCTGGCCAAAGCATAGTTCGGAATTTGCTTTGAAATTTCAAAAAAAAGCAGAACAAAAATTGAGTTTTACACAATATACTCCATTCGGAAAAACTGCCGCAGTGATGGCTATAAATCATTTGAGCAATAGGGAAATAAAAATTTTCAAGGATTTATTTTCATATTCGCTGCTGCATCAAAACACTTTCATCGGCACTGTCATACCTACGAACGATGAATCAAAAAATTGGAATTTTGTCATTCATGATCCAGAATCCGGATCGTCCAATGATCTGAAATGCGGTATGATTAAAGATAATTCTGACAATATAATAATGATCAATAGGGTAAAAAAATTAAAAGGACAATCCAACTGGGTTTTGCTTGACAATTTTGGTTTTGAATTCATCATGAACGGATGGACAGTTTGTGCCGTTTCGACAATTAATAACGGGCGGATCTGGTTGAAAGATGATATTGAAGAAGATCTCAAATTAGTCCTTGCCAGCATTTCCACTGCTTTACTTGTCCGACAAAGCCTGTACTAGTTGCCTGAATGCTGTCACTGAAGACTTTCACAATTCTGAGTACAGAATGCAGTTCCATGCAAAATGCTGTGCACGAGACAGGTCCTTCAAACAAAAATCCGGATGGAACCTGCAAACATTAATTTTAAAGAAAATTTCTCCTTTTGCAAAAGATTCAACTTATCCTGAAAGTTAAACCCAGATTTTACAGATGAACGTAGCTTAACATTTACTTCATCAAAATGAGTTGACTATCCTCTGTCGCATTTACCCAATGTTTGACTCCGGGAGCTATCTTTATAAAATCCCCGCTACACAACTTATACTGACCTTTGTTTTCGTCTTCATATATTACCACTCCTGACACACAAAGTAATATTGCATCTATTGGAGTGCTATGCTCTTTAAGAACACTGTCTTTCTGAAGATGAAGTGCTGTGATTTTTCCTTCAATGGTCTTAAACAATGGCTGTGCTGATACATTCTTTTCTGGTGAATGCAACCCTTCAAGATTGTGCTTCATACCTTTCAGTTTTATGGTCACTTTTTTTCAAAACGAATTGTGCAAACCATTTATTCAAAATACTGAGCCATTTATCAGAAAAATGACTCCTTGTTGGTTTTACTTTTGATCTTTCTGTCCTAATTTAAATACCTGAAGTCCAATTTTCTTTAGGCCAATGTAAGGATCTACACGAGAATTTTGTTGAATACTTAATTTGTATTTTCCCAATTGAGGAAATCTGGCTTTTTCCTGCAAGAGCAGTTCTAATTTACAATTAGCTCCTGTCGTACATTCCCCGTAAGGTTTACCATTTTCCTGAAGCAGCTCCAATGAAACATCTGTCGCTGAAATGAGTGTTTGGTCAGGATAAACTGTCTTACATCTGACATAAATATTTTGAAAAGGAATACTCAAGTCATGATCTACAACAAGAAGGAGTCGATAGAGTGATGCTGTATCCTCAATATTCCATTCAAATTCCAGAACTTGGTTATAAGTCCATTTTTCATCTTGAATATCAATAGAATTTGAATAAACTCTGTCTGATTGGCAGCTCTGCAAACTGAATATTACCAGCATAAGGCTGATCGACAGGTAAACAATTCCGATTTTCATCTTTATCTAATGAAAAAACTCCTTCATTCGTTCAAAAAAGCCTTTCTCTTCCTTACCCGGATGTGGCTGAAAATTGTTCATTCCTCTCATCTTCTCAAGAATAATCTTCTCCTCGTGTGTAAGATTTTTAGGTGTCCAGATATTGACATGGATGAGGTGGTCTCCTTTTTCATAGCCATGTACAGAAGGCATACCCATTCCTTTGAGACGGAAAATTTTACCGCTTTGCGTCCCGGGGGGAATTTTGATTTTTACTGTCGATGATAATGTGGGAACTTCGGATTGTATTCCGAGCGCTGCATCTGCGAAATTGATGAATAAATCGCTGTGAATGTTGGAGCCATCCCGAGAAAAAGTCTCATGCGGTTTTTGTTCGATGATGACGAGAAGATCTCCTGCGGGACCTCCTTTGCTCCCAGAATTTCCCTTACCCCTCATGGATAGTTGCATATTGTCTTCTACACCAGCAGGGATTTGGATTTCGATAGTTTCTTCTCCGGTCTCCACTCCACTTCCTCTGCAGACATTACACACATTGGCGATCTGCTGACCCGAGCCATGACAAGTGGGACAAGGAGCTGTAGTCTGCATTTGACCCAGGAAAGTATTTTTGACCTGTCTCACATATCCGGAACCATGACAAGTACTACAAGTCCGAACAGACTTAGCGTCTTTTGCGCCAGATCCTCCACAGACTTTGCAGGACAGCTGTTTTTTTACTTTTATCTTTTTGTTAATGCCGGTAGCCATTTCTTCGAGGCTCATTGTCACTTTGATACGCAGATTGGTCCCTCTTTGTCCGCTTGAGCCTGATCTACCGGACCTTCCTCCAAAAAAGGATTCAAATGGATTGCCGGCGTCTCCAAAGATGTCTCCAAAATGGGAGAAGATATCGTCCATATTCATACTGCCACCGCCCCCAAATCCCTGATTGGGATCCACACCAGCATGTCCGTATCTATCATAGCGAGCTTTCTTGTCTGCATCACTTAGCACCTCATATGCCTCCGCTGCCTCTTTAAACTTATCTTCAGCTGCTTTGTCACCGGGATTTCTGTCGGGATGATACTGCATAGCAACCTTCCTGTATGCTTTTTTTATAGCATCCGCATCGGCTGATTTTGTCACGCCTAATATCTCGTAATAATCTCTTTTTGTCATCGGTTCTTATTTGGCTACCACCACTTTTGCATAGCGGATGATTTTGTCATTCAGTAGATACCCTTTCTCCAGGGTATCAAACACCTTACCCTTCATCTCCTCAGACGGAGCAGGGAATTCCGTTACAGCCTCGTGAAGCGAAGGATCAAATACTACGTTTGTGCTATCCATAGCTTCTAATCCTCTTTGCTTGAGCAAGAGCAAAAGTTTGTGATAAATTAATCTCATACCTTCCGGAAAAATCTCAGTGTTCTTTTGATCCTCGGCAAGTTTTTGGGCGCGTTCAAAGTCATCTAATATGACCAGTAAGTCAGCCACAAGGTCCTGAGAGGCATTTTTGATATAGTCATTTTTCTCTTTGTAGCTCCTCTTCCTAAAATTGTCAAATTCAGCAAAAAGGCGTAGGTACTTGTCCTTCTGATCTGCCAACTGCAAGGCTAAATTTTGATCTTTAGTCCCCATGGAATTGGCGTCCGCCTCTTCTGACCCCAAAGTCTGATCTTCTGTATTCTCGAGGATTTCGTTTTCTATTTTATCTTTTTCTTCATTCATCATCTTCAGTGATTTAATCCTCAGAACACATCAATAGTCTTGCCACAGTGAATTTCAGGCCATTTTGTCAGTTTTTGATCGTCTGAAATGCCAAATAATCATCCAAGTCTTCAATAGAGGGGTCAGAGAGTACGATCAACCCGTCGGGTCTAATCAGATATTTTGTTGGGATCTGGCGGATATTAAAGAGTTTGGCCAGAGGAGCAGACAACGATTGGTCCTGTATGATTTGGTCCGGCCAGATCAGTCCATCTTTACGAATCGCCTCAACAGCCTGGAAACTATCGCGCTCCAGAGCGATGGAAACGAATTCTATGTCAGTGGCATTCTTGTATGCTTTTCCTTTATAGCGCTCGTACATCATCACAAGTGCAGGATTTTCATGTCTGCAAGGGGCACACCAACTACCCCAAAAATCAAGAAGCAGATACTTCCCTCGGTATGTACTGAGATCAATCGATTTTCCGGTAGTTGTCATAGCACTAAACTGAGGGCAGGGCTGGCCCAGAACAAGCATTGGCTTGAAATAAAAATACCTCACCAATACCGCCAGGAAAATCAAAGCCAGAATAATATACAAGTTTTTTTTCACAGACTGAATATTCAATTTTCATCAAGAATGTCTCGCAATGGAGAAACGGAGGAATTGAAGGCGGCAACACATTGAAATGATCTCTTCCAATACATCTTCGTTTGTTTGCTTCGGACGATAAAGTTCAATATCCGTCATTAAATCTCCCTCCCCAGAAAGTTTCGACCTGATAATAACATCACACAATACAAAATGATCTGGTTTTTATCGCAAAATAAGTTTCCTTGTCATGATCTTTGCCGGTAGAGATTAAAATCAAAGAATATGTACCATTGGGGAATTGATATGGGAGGCACCAAGATTGAAGGCGTGATCATCCGAAAGGAGCCCAAACTGGAGATCTTACAGCGTATAAGGGTCGACACTGAACAAGAGTTTGGATATGATCACGTTCTCGGACAGTTCAAAAAACTCGTCACACTTCTGCGAGAAAAAAGCGGACTCCAGACAAGCCACATCGGTGTAGGAACACCAGGCACTATAGATAGTGTGTCCAAAGTCATCAAAAACAGTAACACGCAGTGTATAGTTGGAAAACCTATGGTGGGCGATCTGCAGGAACTTCTGGATTGCCGCATTACCATGGCCAATGATGCAAACTGCTTTGCGATGGCAGAAGCCAGTCTTGGAATCGTACCGGATTATTTGCAAAATCCTGAGGTAGTCTTTGGGGTCATCATGGGAACCGGTGTTGGAAGTGGAGTCGTAGTCAATGGAAAAGTCATCAATGGACGTCATGGAATTGCCGGTGAATGGGGTCATAACCGTTTAGCTGAAGAAGGTCCCATGTGTTATTGTGGCCATAACGGTTGCGTTGAGACATTCATCTCAGGACCTGCCTGCCAATCACATTACAAGAATCTGACAGGCCAAACTATTCCCATGGCAGAAATTTATAGTCGGTATCTGTTGGGCGAACCTGAGGCGACACAAACTGTACAGCGATTGGTAAAATATTTTGGAAAAGCAGTTGCCATAGTGATCAATCTTATCGACCCCGATGCAATTGTATTGGGTGGTGGATTGGGCAATTTAGACGTACTCTACAATGAGGGAAAAGATGAAGTCAAAAAACACTTGTTCAACAAATCTCTTGAAACACTTTTTCTTAAGCCCAAATTGGGAGACAGCGCAGGAGTCATTGGAGCAGCCTTGCTGTGAATTTTCAATGAAATGAGTGCTGCTATTCTGAGCATAGATGATCGTCTGAAACTTTATCCTCCTCATTTTAAAAATTGAAATCTGTTCCGCTCAAAAAACAATGCAGCAATTTCTAGTCCGATGAGGTATATTAATTAAATTCACAGGAAACACTTCTGGAATTCTAAAAGATTTTAACACATTATTAAAATTAGCTAAGTAAAAGAGGGGCCTATTCAATCTACATTTGCTTGATATATTTATATGAAATTACATTGTTCCACATACAATCAAGCATTATAAACAAAATCGATTAGAAAATGAAAAATAATACTTCTGGCTCAATTGAAATTCTATTTAGACAATCGTGCAAGATGTGTGGCTTCTTCTTCATTTCTGTGATCGCCACGATGCCTTTAGCTCACTTACAACAAACATGTATTGACCAGAACGGCGCAATTTCCACCATCTTTGAAACTGGTCTAATTAAGACGATTTTTCACTCGGATGGTAAGCAATTGACAGTATTCGCCAATGAAGCTTGCAAAACGGCCTTTCACACGAAAAGGAAACAACCCACAATATTGGATAATGGGATCACAAAAACAATCATTCAACCTGTAAATAAAAAACAGTCAAAAACCAATTCAAAAGTAAAAAAAGTAAAATCGCAAAACGAGAATCCAGGAGTACAAAGTGCAGAATCAAATGCTCTAAAATCCGAAACGAAGGAAAAAAGCAAGAATAAAAATAAAAGAATAAAAGAAGCGCAATCTGCAGAATTCAACATTTATAAGTGAATTTACACCAATCTAATGGAGTAAATTGATATCAATTACCAGGAATATCGGATACCAGCCTGGGCGTAGGTCTCATTATACTTTCCATTTACGCCAGGGTACTCGGAGTATTTATTTTTAAATGCTCTTACATTCAGTTGAAAATTTTTAAAAACAACTCCATCCAATGAAATAGTGTACGCCAATTTATGATTCGTATTCTGTGTATTAAATCCGGAACCCACAAGGAGTCTAATTTTCTTTGCGAGAGTTTTTCCCAATAGCAGTTGATAACCTGTATTTCGACTCGTGAGGTTTGCCACTGCATTGTTAGAAAGTTGTGCAGTCAAGTGGATGGATATACCATATTTAAAACTTACATTTTGTTGAATGAAAGCATAAATTGTATTAATATTGTGGGCAACACTATCTGTGGTAGTATGCAGATACATGCATTGCAGTTGTGTGCTCGACATGCTATGTTTAGCTAATTTAAAACTTTTATTCAACCCCAAATTTATAATACCAGAGTTGAAATAATTGAAATTGCTTTTGAGACGGTCTAAACTCAAGCGTATTTGAATATTTGGAATAGATTTTGAATTGATCTGCGCTTCAACACCAAACTCATTTCTGTCAGTTTGATATGATTTCGAATCAGATATATTATCAAAATCTCGATTATAAAAAGCAGAGACTTTACTCTGAGTTTTACCCAACCGCTGGTCCCAACGAGTAGAATATCGAATCAAATCATTTGACAAGCCAAACACCCCCGGATGCTTATAACCAGGTCCGGTATATTGATTTTCTATAATAAACCGTGATCTGTTGTTAAACAAATTCAGTTTGACAAATCCCGTGTAGGCATAATCTGCACTTGATGACAAATTCGGTTCCAATTGATTCGTCAGCTTTGATTGGGTGTTGTTCAAATAATAAGCTTGTAACGTATCGTACGTATTATGATTTTGCATTAAGCCGGCCACTTCACCACCCACTTCAACGACTCTATTTTTAGAAAATCCAATATTAAAATCAATAGAGCCTACCCATGAATTTTGAGGGTAAAACTCTTGGAATTGTGAAGTAGTAATACTGCTATCCACATCAAAAAATCTCAAGGCATTGAAGGAAACATGAGTACCGTCTATTTTCCCAAATCCCAATCTCATACCAATCATTTTTTGAGTGAACTGGGCAGCCAATGAATCTGTGGCAAAAGTTATAGGAGAGTGAATTTTACCAGCTGAAGCCGCAATGTAAAAAAGTCCTGGATTCCACTCAAAATTGGCGCCAAATATCTGTGTTCCATTGAGGGTCAATGGAGAGTAGGAAGGAAAAGCTGTACCAATGCTTAACTCTTTTATATTGAACAAAAATTTATTCATTCCTGTATAGGCTCCATATTGTTTTAATAAGGATAACATTTGCTTTGGATCATCAAATTGTGGTGGCTCATAGGCCATTTTCTTTAATTCTTCCAGACGTCCTGATGTAATCCATTTATCATAGGTTGCTTTTAATTGCATATATCGATTTTTCAATTTATCGGTTTTTCGTTTTTGCTCGAGCAATTGATTATATTTTTTTTGCAAAGCGGCTTTTTGTTTGGATGTAGCATCCGTTACTTTTTCCTGTGCTAGTGATTTCAGTTCACTTGATATCTTTTGTAATTCCTGATCTACTTTTTGAAGTGCAACGGATTTTATTTTCGATTCCAAATCTTCATATTCTGTCAAAGTGCGCAAATCATCTTCATTGAGTTTCACTTTTTTTAGTTGTGCTTCTATAACTTTCCTTAAAATCAATTCTTTCACATTTCGCTCAAATCTTGATCGATCAAACGCCAACGTGAACATATCAACATCTTTCTTATAATTTGTTTTTTCAGTCGTATATCGGAATTGTCCGGCTATAGGAAATGAGTATACACTTAAGCCTTGTTCTGCCTCAATGCGAAGATAAGAATTGGGCAATTCAGTAAACACTGGTTTAGGGTTATTGTACATAAAATCTACAGATGCGGATCCATATGCAGAGATATTTTTGTATTTTGACTTATCTCCTTGACTCTTTATCAAATCCCCAACTGTAGCATTGCGACATGGATTAGCTAGTTCGCGATCATTGGCATGTTCGATCAATCGGGTGCAAAGTGTATAATTCCCCTTAGGAAAATTACCAGTAGCGACGACAGCTTGTTTAGCATCCTGATCTTGCCAATCCGTCTTAGATGTTTTGATAAACGTATTTGACAGTTGAATAATCCCTTGCTTCAAATAAAATGATTCTGATTTTAATTCCACCAAAACTTTACCTCCATCATTTTTAATGGTTCCGATCATATAAACTTTCACTGCTTTTGCATTATTAATTGTTTGATTCCAGACATCAGTGGGCGCCAATGTTTCAGGTGCAATAATTTGTGTAAACCCTTTACTACAAATGCTGAACAGAAATATGTTGATGAAAACTATAAGCAGAAAATAATTTTTCATTTTATCTATTATGGAGATTTAAAAATTCAAATTACGCATATCACTATCTTTTCCAAAAACACGATATCCCTGTATTTCCAGAACAACTATTACTTGTCTCTATATCTGCATTATGCGGCTTTGAAGCATAATATGCAATTCCATATTTTAAAAAATTACTCAATGTCGAATTTGTAATATACAATACTCCATCTGGGGACTGAGCTACCATGCCACCAAAATTCGTACTCGCTTCTCCACCATCAGAAATTACTGCATGATCAATGTTGAGTCTACCTCCATTATCAGCATAAATTCCACGCCAATAATTTACATTGTTGAACTCTCCAGAGAGTTTTACTTTTTGTGCACTAGTTCCTTTAATATCAATTATTCCTCCCTTGGTAGCATATATTACAGAAGAAGGGGACATAATCAAATTTACACCTGCTTCAATAGTCAGTTTTCCTCCTGCATCCATCTTATAAAAGTTACTGATCAATTGGTAACTTAGTGGTATTGCTTTTACTGAAAATACAGAATTTACTACTGAACTTGAGGTGTTAAAAATCCATTGCACATTATTTATCTGATTGTCTTTTGCTATGATAAATGGATCCATATATTGGATCGATTGATCGTACACAACAACTGAATTTTGATTATCTAGCAATTGACAATATTCAAATTTATTCAATATTGCATTATTATAAATTGAAAGACCGGTATTTAAATTATGACGAATCGTAACATGATCAATGCTTATACGCACCGGTTCTTTGAATTCCTTGCCAAGGATAAGCGCAGCTTTTCTTGCATTACTTGCTGTACTTATTTTTGCATTTCCTGCATATTCAATAATGCAATGTGATAGTACATTTTCTAGATTATTGCTATTGTAAAAACTAATGCCATCCCAAAAACCTTTGGTTTGTTGCTCGCCAGTAAAAGTAATTGGATTGGCTCCTGTTCCAATAGCTTTTATAGCAGCAAATTCATTTACATCCAAACAACTATTCTGAGAAAATGCTATAGTTGTCCCTGCTTCTATAGTTAGAATTGCTGAAGCTCTTAATTCAATACAGCCTTGAATAATATAATCCACACCATTTACATTGTTTTTTAATGTAAGATTGGAAGTTATATCTTTAGAGATCACTTCGGTATTTAGAATTTTTGTGTCTTCACTTTTCTCGCATGAAGTAAAAATCACATAACTTAATACCAAACATGTAATTGCAATTTTATTTAAATTTATCATGATGATAATTTTTATTTATTTAGAAATTTTTTATTCTGATCTTGAATCATAAATGATGCCGTCGGTAATCTGATGGGTATTATTATTTTGATCAAGTCCAACACCGGAAAATGTAGCAGATATTGCATAATATCCTTTGATTGGAACTATTTTTCTTTTTGTCACTTTCATTGAGCTTGTGCTTAACTTATCAGGTCTAAATACTATGATATTTGTAAACGGCATACTCTTATCTGGTAAATAATACGCTATTTTTACAGTCTTCTCGTCACCTAAATTATAACTTTGTCCAACATTACATTCAACGCCTTCAATTACTATTTGAAATAATTCAGGTCCATTTATTTGGGTTCCTGCGATGGATGCTGTTCCATAAGTAGAGTCCGACCAAGCTGTTGCTGCCAGATCAAGTTTGACTTCTCGCCCATCCAACTTAAATGTAATGTAACCGGTATCTTTCTTGGTATTGCCATTATTATTGTTATTATTATTATTGATATTATTATCATCTTTTGAGCAAGCAGATGACAAAATGATAACTATTCCGAGAATAAAAAAGAATATATTTTTCATATTGATATGGTATTAAAAAATTAAAAAGTTCCCTCTGTTATTTGCATTTCTCCACCTACAATTGGATCTATAAATTTCCCCTTAAAAGATCCATGCGCAATAGGTTTGCCACCTACTGTTGTGGTACTTGAAATTGTAATTTCACCCTCTTCTATTACAAAATTTTTGTTAGCAATACTACATGTTGCGAAAAACCCATCTGCGAAATTATATGTTTTATTGGATGTAAATCCATCTAAAGCAATATTGACGCTGCTATTATCAGAACTCCTAGTAGCACTGAGTCCAAGTAAACCATCTTGAATAAAAGACTTATTAGTTGGGCTAGACCAAGTTTGTCCATTATACTTAAAAGTGATGGTACCAAAACCTGATTCATTTGGTGAATTGTCTGAAGATGATTTCTCACAGGAGATAACACTCCAAAGTAGGAGTGAGCTAAAAAGAATGAATATTTTTTTCATATAGATTACTTTTTTTTCAATTTAATTATAATGCCGTAAATCTATTGCCAAATTGCTTCCAGTTTAAGCTGGATTTGTTGACGGGGATTTTGGGTTTACTGATGGATACAATAAGACCAAAAGAAAATAAAACATCGATCTACTTATTCTATGTCAATTTACAACCGGTTAGATTTTTTGTGTATGAAAGAATATCAAAAAGCTCAATAAAAATTGATCTTTTTTAAAAAATCGTGACATTAGACCATCATTAAATTCCATATTATCAATTTGTCAAAGTATGGTTTTTGTTTTTCGAAAAGTATCGTTGCATTTGGTTCAGATTTAGAAAAGGCTGTTAAAGAATGATCAATGACAGAATGGAAAGGAATTTTGGTTTTTTCATTTTAATTCTAAGTAATATTTTATAAATAATTTACTGTCTTGTAACAGAACCATCACTATTAAAAAAAGTCGCACCACCACCTGAGCTACCATGTCTTGCGCTTTGATATGCTCGATATTGCTCTCTGGACAAAATTCTACCACCTGAGCCCTCAAGTCCCAGAAATATATAAGAGTCTTCTCTAGGTGCTGAAGGTGCAGTACTTCTTGCCGGAGGGCTTTCTGGAGCTGTACTTGAGGATCGAGGGTCCGCTGTCATTGCAGCTTGAGCAGCATTTGCTGCTATGTCGTAAACCGCCCCAGCTGTCTCATCCCAAGAAGATTCCATTGGTTGATACACCAAACGAGAAACGTCATCTGCAAATCTTTGAGCATCACGAGCTTGAATACGGAGACCTGTATTCCTAATATGGCCAGATGGTCTAATAAATCTACTAGGAGGTTGGACTACTGTTGATGCATATTCTGCGGCTCTAGCTTCTGCTCTAGCTAGTGATCTTGTTGCTAATCTTGATTCAATTGCACTTCCCGCTCCACTAAATGCCGCAGAAAGAACTAATTGGGTGCCAGAATATTCATCTTGTTCACCAGTATTTACTGAAACTTCTTGTTGTAAGGCATTAGATCCTACTTCTATTGCAATACCAAGTGCAACTCTTTGCCCTACAGTCACTGTAACACTTCCACTGAATGTTTCTATTGTGGATAAACCTCCAGTTAAAGCTCCAGCACCTGTTGAAATAGCAACTCGCAAAAATGCTCCAGCTGGATCGGGTGCATTCCCTGTTATAGCCCAACTTACACCTTCTGCAGCCAATCCTCCTGCCAATCCAATAGCAGCACCCCAACATGGAGGGCAATCACCTTTGGGATCTGTTCCTACAATTGGGTTATTAAATACAAAATTGTAAGGAGTTATATTCTCAAATAAA